>NZ_PZJU01000040.1 GCF_003206715.1 Salinicola peritrichatus
ACCTGAATAGTTACAAAAAAATTAGAGATAGATGTTGAAAGAGAGATTAGGGCGCTGCCTAGTAATGTACACACTATAATATTTTCTAGTGAACATTTTCACTCTAGAGTAAGGAATGAACAGCAAAGAGATAAGCTAAAAAACTTTCTCTTTCGTCACTTTGACGACGTTGGGCTGCTAAGTTATGTTCGCCCGCAGATAGACGTGGCGATTTCTCATTACTCAACTTATCTTAAGACCCAAGGTTATGGCTCACTCACTGAATACTTGGTGCAGTGTAAGCCTGATAACTATTACTATGACTACTGGAACTATTTATCTGGATGGGAGGAAAGCTTTCCATCAAGCAACTTTAGTGTACGTGTTTTCGATAAGAAAGAATTAGTCGATGGAGACGTGGTTGCAGATTTTTGCCAAGCCGTTGGCCTTGATGGTTTCTCACTAGAGGATATTGAGTCAGCCAATGAGTCTGTCACCCCGACAGGGCAAGAATTACTAAAGGTGATTAATAAAAATTTTGATATTTTCATTAATGGAGTGGGTTTGAATTCGGCCCGGATTGCGTTGGTTCAGATTATTAGTCGTTTATTTTCTGGCTCAGGTCAAAAGCCAATGGCTGTGCAGGCATATCCTATTCAGGCGCAGTTCGACGAGATAAATGAGAAGGTCCGCCAACGTTGGTTCCCTGAGCGCGAGAAACTTTTCGAAATCAGCTATGAAAAGTTCGATCAACAAGAGACTGTCAATTGGGATGTTGTTAATTTTTTTGAGTCATACGTTGATGAGTATGTAAAGCTCGATAGAGCCAAGTTGGCTGGTATTCCTCCAGTTTTTATAGATTCTATTAGAGATCATGCATTGCATTTTGAGGCCAGCGGAGATGTTGGTAAGGCCTTGCGTTTGATGCGGGTCGCAAATTTTTTAAGGCCCAATGGGAGCCTAATAAGAAGTAAGGTTAAGAAATATGAGAGAGATCTTTTAAAACCTTCATATAAGGCAGATAGGCCATACTACCTGTCAAATGAAAAAAGGGTTTCTCTTTATTTTGATTTTGGCGTAAACCTTTCTGAAAGGGATCCTGAGGTTGGTTTGGGTTTTGTAGCTGATAGGCCTTTTGTGTTCGATGGTGGGAATTCCCTTCTTGGTATAGATGAAGAAAGGCAGCTGGCTGTCAATTATTCGGAAGACTTATGTGATTTTTTAGAGTCAGTTGGTTGTAATGATTTTCTCCCTGTGCAGTTTGGCGATAAAGAGCTGCCCGAAAAGTTCAGGAGAGGATTGGTTTTCAAGAAGGCTAGGCGCATCAATGGAAAAGGTGTGCTGTTGAATATGAATAAGAAAAGGCACTGGGGGTTTAGTTTTGGTTTTGATCGGATGTCATGGAAAGAAAAAAATAATGAAGTTGTTTGGCGAGGGGTGCCAACGGGAATTAAGAGCGAGTTTTCTTGCAATTGGGGAAATAACTTGCGTTTTCGTTTTGTGAAGGCGTATTTTGACCGATATGATGTTGGCTTTTCTAAGCTGGGGGCTCAAGGTGATAGTATACTTGAACCTTATGTTAAAGGGTTTCTTGACAGGAACGGACAGCTAAAAAGCAAGTTCATTGTTAGTTTAGAGGGTAATGACGTAGCCACAAATTTAAAATGGATACTTGCATCTAGCTCTGTCCCTGTAATGCCAATTCCAACAAAAGAAAGTTGGTTGCTGGAGTCTCAGCTGATCCCATACGTCCATTATGTGCCGCTCAATGATTCCTTGGATAACTTGGATGAGGTTTATGAGTGGTGCCTGAACAATGACAGTCACTGCAGGCAGATTGCTGAAAATGGTAAGCGGTACATGGAAATGTTCTTTGACGAAGAGAATGAGAGAGAAATATATCGAATGATTTTCCAAAGATATAAAAAAACTGTTAGTGGTTGATTTTTTTCGTTTCTCGTCAACTTGCGTGAATAGTTACGTGAATTTTGTCCCATGATGACTTTTTATGTTATAGAAAACCCTTTTTTCTAGTGATGGCGAGAGATTGATGCGAGATTCTGGTTGTATTAAATGAGTTGCCTATGAAAGTTGCTATTGCAGGGATGGGCTATGTCGGCCTTTCCAATGCCGTGCTGCTGGCTCAGCATAATGAAGTTGTTGCACTGGATATCGTTCCTGAAAAGGTCGAAGCCATTAACCGACGTGAATCGCCCATAGCGGATTTGGAACTGGAGGACTTTCTTCAGCACAGGCCGCTGAATCTGCGCGCCACGCTGGACAAGGAAGAGGCGTACCGTGGCGCGGAGTTCGTCATCATCGCCACGCCCACGGATTACGATCCGGTCACCAACTTCTTCAATACGCGTTCGGTCGAGTCGGTGATTCAGGACGTGTTGGCCAACAACCCAGAGGCGGTCATGGTCATCAAATCGACCGTGCCGGTCGGTTATACCGCGGAGGCTCGCCAACGCTTCGAGACCGAGAATCTATTGTTCTCGCCGGAGTTTCTGCGTGAAGGCAAGGCTCTGTATGACAATCTCCACCCATCACGCATCATTGTCGGCGAGCGCTCCGAGCGGGCAGAAGCCTTCGCCCAATTGCTGAAAGAGGGCGCCGTCAAGGAGGACGTTCCGGTCCTATTTACCGAGAGTACCGAAGCGGAAGCCATCAAGCTGTTTGCCAACACTTATCTGGCGATGCGTGTCGCCTACTTCAACGAGCTGGATACCTACGCTGAAACCCATGGGCTGAATACGCAGCAGATCATCGAAGGGGTGGGGCTCGACCCACGCATTGGCGACCACTACAGCAATCCGTCATTCGGTTATGGCGGCTACTGCCTGCCCAAGGATACCAAGCAGCTGCTGGCCAATTATCATGAAGTTCCCAACAACATGATCCAAGCCATCGTGGATGCCAACCGCACCCGCAAGGATTTCATTGCGGAATCGGTGCTCAAGCGCAATCCCGAGGTGGTCGGCGTGTATCGTCTGATCATGAAGAGTGGCTCGGACAATTTCCGCGCCAGCGCCATGCAGGGTGTGATGAAACGCATCAAGGCCAAGGGCGTGGAAGTTATTGTTTATGAGCCGGTTCTGGAGGCTGATGAATTTTTCAATTCTTCCGTTCTGCGTGATCTGGAAGAATTCAAAGCTAGAAGTGATATCGTCATTGCCAATCGATTGACAGAAGAAATTTTAGATATCAAGGGCAAGGTTTATACACGAGATCTGTTTGGTAAAAATTGATTTCATATCATTTTTGATAGGTGTCTTTAATGGCTATTGGGAAGCCAGTTTTTCAAGTGCTAAGAGAGTCTGGGGTTGCCTTCGGCACCAGTGGCGCCCGTGGTCTAGTGGAGCAATTCACCGATGAAGTCTGCGCGGCCTTCACCATGGCGTTTCTGACGGTGATGCGCGAGCAGGGGGAAGTGACCCAGGTGGTACTCGGCATGGATCGCCGCCCTAGCAGCCCCGGTATGGCGTCGGCATGTACTACGGCAGCCAAGGCAATGGGTATCGAGCTCGTGGATTACGGCGTTTTGCCCACGCCGGCGCTGGCGCTGCAGGCCATGGCCGGTGGCGTGCCGGCGATCATGATCACCGGCAGCCATATTCCGTTCGACCGTAACGGCATCAAGTTCTACCGGCCGGAAGGCGAGATAACCAAGGCCGATGAGCAGGCCATTCTCAGCGTCACGGTCGAGTTGCCATTGCTTGGTGCCATCGCCCGCGAACCGGAAAGCGATGCCGCCCGTCGGCGCTATATTGCCCGCTATACTGAATGGTTCTCGGGCCGGCCATTGGTCGGCAAGCGTGTGGGGCTGTATCAGCACTCGGCGGCGGGGCGTGACCTTAACGTACAGGTGCTGGAGGCGCTGGGGGCCGAAGTCGTCATTCTAGGCCGCAGCGAACGGTTCGTGCCGGTGGATACCGAAGCCGTCAGCGAGGCAGACCGGGGTCAGGCCCGCCACTGGGCGGCGGAATACCGCCTGGACGCACTGCTGACCACCGATGGTGACGGCGACCGCCCGTTGCTGGCTGATGAACGCGGTGAGTGGTTGCGCGGCGATATCGTCGGGTTACTTTGCGCCCGCGAACTGGGTATTCAGGCCTTGGCCGTACCGGTGAGCTGCAACAGCGGCATTGAGGATTGCGGTGCCTTCCAGATGGTGCAGCGTACCCGTATCGGCTCGCCCTATGTATTGGCGGGTATGGAGGAGTTGACCGAGAAATATGCTCGAGTGGCCGGTTTCGAGGCCAATGGAGGCTTCCTGTTGGGCTGTGCCATCGAGGAAGGCGATCGGCGCCTCGAGGCGCTGCCGACCCGCGATGCTTTGCTGCCGGCACTGACCCTGATGGTGGCGGCTGCGTGTCGTCAGGCGCCATTATCTGCGCTGGCTGAAGCATTGCCGGCACGTTATACCGCCAGCGACCGTCTCAAGGAATTTCCCACTGAGCGGAGCCTCGCGCTACTGGCTAACTGGCGCAACGACCTGCCGGCGATGCGCCAGGCTTTGGGTTTGGAATTCCCTGTCATTGACGCGAATAGCATCGATGGGTTGCGCGTCACCCTGGAAAACCGTGAAATCGTCCACTTGCGCCCCTCCGGCAATGCCCCGGAATTGCGTTGTTATGTAGAGTCTCAGAGCGAAGAGCGAGCAAGCGCGCTGGTGGAGAGAGTCTTGGCAAGGCTGGACGCTCAGGTTTGACGCGCTCCCAACAGTGCGGAGATGATGCGTTGCGGGAACAATTGATTCAACGCTAGTTTTGGATTGTCGGAACCCCCGGCTGTGAGTCAGGAAGGGACACCCACTTTTAAGACATTGTGAGATTTATGGCCGGACGACTTCGAATTATTCTTCACATCGGCACGGAAAAAACCGGGACCACGACGCTGCAGCATGCGTTGCAGGTCAATCGTGATCTGCTCTCGGCGCAAGGTGTTCATTACCTGACCACACCGGGGCGTACGGAAAGCCGTGCCTTTCCCTCAGCCTGCTTGAATGACACGGCCAATGACGATTACCTGCGAAGCGAAGGTATCGATACGCCTGAGCAGCGTCAGGCTTTTCGGCAGCAATTTGGGGAAGTGTTGTCACAGGCAATAGCTGCGCTGCCCGACCCTATACATACCGTTGTGATCTCTAGCGAACACTTTCATTCCCGGCTGCGCGATGCTGAAGCCGTAGCCCGCGTGCGGGAGTGGCTGGCACCCTATACCGATGAGTTCCGAGTGGTGTGCTATTTACGACGCCAGGTGGATGTGGCCACGTCATTTTACTCCACCGAATTGAAAAGTGGCGGCACGCATGCCCTTGGGGATACCGTGCGGCGTGTCTGCCGTCCGGATAACCACTATTACAACTACGAAAAACTGCTGAGTCTTTGGGGGGAAGTTTTCTCGCCGGAAGCATTGATCGTCCGCCAGGCCGACCGTAAAAGCCTTCGAGGTGGCAGCGTCGTCGACGACTTCCTGGCATTGCTGGGGATCGATGTCGGCTCGCTGGAGAATTATCGACCGGTCAGGACATGTAACGAATCCCTGAATCACCTGGGCCAGATGCTGTTGCGCCAATTGAACCGGCAGATCAAGGCGGCGAGCGATGATCCTAATGATCAGAGCCGACTGCGTTTGGTGAATATGCGTCTGCAGTTGGCGCATGCTTTTGCCGGCAAGGGCGAGCAGTTGCCACCGGCGCAGGCCGCAGACATTCAGCATCAGTTCGATGCCAGCAACGAGGCTGTGCGCAAGACGTGGTTTCCCGAGCAGGAGGCTCTGTTCTCGACCGAGTTCGAGGACAACGATCACCGCCTGTTGAACCCGACGCAGGAAACACTGCTGGAAAGCCTGCTGATGCTGATCGCATCGGACGGGCAGGCCGCTCTCGACATGCGCCAGTACGATTGTTACGCCAATACCCTGCGCGATTCTGCGCGCCTGTTGGAAGAAGCGGAGTTACCCAAGGCGTATGAGCTGATGACGTTGGCCAGCATCATCCGGCCCAACGGCCCGTTTATCAGAAAAAAGGCGAACGAATATAAATGTCGGCTGGAAAGCCATTCGGACGCATCCTGAATGGCGTACGCTATGCCATGTGCCTTTAGCGTATTGCCTGATGCCGACTCAGCCCCGCAGGATGTGTATCAATATGCAGGATGGTTCCCCACTTTTTTTTATTCATATCCCCAAGACCGCTGGCACCAGTTTTCGCAAGGGCGCGGAAAGCCATTTCGGAGAATCGAGGATTTGTTACGACTACGGTATCCAAGTTCCCGAGACATCGCCTGCTGTCCATCGTCATATCTATAAAACGCCTGATAGTTGGGCTTTTTTCCAAGCTTTAAAAGAAAATGACCATGCCATGCTGAGTGGGCATGTTCCTTTGGGAAAGTATGTTGCTGGGCTGGGTTTACGCCAAAGCATGACCTTCGTTCGCGAGCCGCTACAGCGCATCGCTTCCGAGTATAAGCACTTCGTGAGGCACTACGGCTTCACCGGCAGTTTCGAAGCATTTTATCGCATGCCGCGATTTGTCAATCGTCAAAGCAAGATGCTGGCCAATAATCCGCCCGAAGCCCTTGGTTTCATTGGTATCACTGAGCACTATGCAGAAAGTCTGTCTTTGCTGAACTGGCGTTACGGAACAGAGATTCCTCTTCTGAGCCAAAATTTGGGCCGACGACAGCTCGAAGAACACCACGAGATGACCGAGGCTCAAGCGACAGAATTGAGCCAGCTCAATCGACGCGACCTGGAAATGTATCGGCATTGCCTAGAGCTATTCGCGAAACGTCAGGAAGTGCGCGGTCAGGGCCTGCCTTATGTTCATGGCGTGATACAGCAGTGCCGGCCCGGGCAGGTGGCCGGCTTCGCCTGGTGGGAGACGACGGACGAGCCGGTGGAAATCACGGTCAGTCTCAATGGCAAGGACATTGGTAATACTCGCGCCGTGAATTTGCGCCATGGTCTATTGCGCCTGAATCCTCCCCGTGGTGGTCATGTCGGCTTCCACTTGGGGCTGAAGGCTCGTGAAGGTGATTGGGTGGCGTGTCGCGTATCCGCTACGGGCCAATTGCTTGGCAGCGTCCGGGTGGTCAAACCCACTGAATGAAACGCGAGATCGTTTTATTCGAGAAGTGCTTTCCCAATCAGACCTGCTGCCATACGAATTGATCAAGTAAAAGTTTAATGAATAAACGACTGTCAGCACGGCGGCTTGCTCGACGCCGTTTGCGTTACCCGAGTTTGTTATGTACCCCCAAGCTGATGCCATGGAATGACATTGAATGTCTGGCCACAGCGGATCCAGCTGCGACGAGTGAAGTCGATAAGAGCAGCACAAACTTCCAATGGCGCTCGACTAGTGACGATCCTCAGTTTTTACTGTTAGGGCCAAGGCCACTGACTGGTTGGAACATGTTCGAATTCATTATGGAGCACGACCAGCCACGTGCCGCGGTGCGGGTCTATTTCGATACGGGCAAGGGATTTCATGACGAGCAGAGCGTTTTCATGCCGCTGCGCCGGGGAAAAATGACTAAGCGCATCTGCTTTATACCTTACGGTACCAGGGCAATTCGCCTGGATCCATTGGAGTCCGAAGGTTGCTTTGCCATTACTCATCTGCGCCTGGTGTGGTTGAGGCCGCGCTTCGCCTATGATCGCATGTCGCGAAGATTATGCAGTGCTCATCCACAATATCGCGATCTTTCTTCGCGCGTAATCATCCAGTCGCTCAAGCGTGAGGCATGTGAGAATGGCTTGAGCTGGAAGAAGCTGGCCATCGCGCACTATGAAGAAACCTTCATGCACTGTGCGCCGGAGAGCAACTACCATTATTGGCTGGAACATGTGGAGCCACTGCGCGAGCCTAGTGCCCGACAAGTGGTGGCACACCTGGCACAACTAAGCCAGCAACCGCTGATTTCCGTTCTGTTGCCTATACATGTCGCGTCTTCTGAGTGGCTGACAGCTTGTGTCGAGTCGGTAAGAGAGCAACGCTACCAAAACTGGCAGCTATGCATTGCAGATGCCTCTGGCAGCCGGGAAATCCATGCTGTCGTTGAGCGCTTGGCTACAAGGGACGAGCGCATACAGATCGCTAGTTGCGAGCCGCAAGGGCGGGCTATGGCCGGCAACACTGCGTTGGCAATGGCGAATGGCGATTATATAGCGCTGTTGAGCCCTGGCGATCAGTTGGCCCCTAATGCACTCTACCATGTCGTCGAAACCTTGGGCCGTCACCCGGAAGCCGAGATGCTCTACAGTGATGAAGATCGGCTCAACAGCGAGAATCGGCGCTATGATCCGCATTTCAAGCCGCAATGGAACCCGGATTTGCTGCTGACCCAGAATTACATCTCACATTTGACGGTCTATCGCGTGTCGCGTCTGCGCCGTATCGGCGGTTTCCGTAAGGGCTTCGAGGGTAGTCAGGATTACGATCTGCTGTTGCGTTTCACACAAGGTTTGACTGCTAGGCAAATTCGGCATATCCCGTTTGTGCTCTATCACTGGCGCGAGGGAGAGCAGGATTGTTCGCTCGAGGTGGGGCAGCACGCTTTGCGTGAACATTTAGCTGTCTTTGCTCCTGGGGCTGAGGTCATACCTGAGAGAGTGAGCAATAGCTATCGGGTGCAGTGGCCGCTGCCGGAACCGACTCCGCTGGTGAGCCTGCTGATACCCACCCGAGATCGAGTCGAGATCCTGCGCCCATGTGTTGATGCGATATTGGCGCGTACGGATTACCCCAACTTTGAGCTGCTGATCCTCGATAATCAGTCGAGCTGTCCTGAGACATTGACCTATATGGCTCAGGTGGCGGATGACCCGCGGGTAAGTGTGCTGCGCTGGGACCAGCCATTCAACTACTCGGCGATTAACAACTTCGGTGCCCGACAGGCTCGGGGAAGCATTCTCGGGCTGGTCAACAATGATATTGAACCGATTAACGACGACTGGTTAAGCGAGATGGTACGTCAGGTCTGTCGTCCGGAAATCGGTTGCGTCGGTGCCAAGCTGTATTATCCGAATGGCACCGTTCAGCACGGTGGCGTCATCCTGGGGGTGGGCGGTATCGCTGGCCATGCACACCGCTTCTTCCCTCGGAATCATTCCGGGTATCGCCACCGTTTGAACTTGGTGCAGAACCTATCTGCTGTTACGGCCGCATGCTTACTGGTGCGGAAGTCAGTATTTAAAGAAGTGAACGGGCTCAATGAAGAACATCTTAGCGTTGCTTATAACGATGTAGACCTATGTCTCAAAGTGCGTGAGGCCGGTTATCGTAATCTTTGGACTCCCTACGCCGAGCTTTATCATCATGAATCAGTTTCGCGAGGCGCGGATGATAATCCTCAGAAAAGAGCACGCGCCGAGCGCGAAGTTACTTATATGAGAACAACTTGGGGAAGCAAGTTGGATTCCGACCCCGCCTATAATCCTAACTTAACTCTTGTCTACGAAGACTTCTCGTTACGCTAGGCATGCATTATTGCTTGGTTGATACGAATTATTGAAGTAAATCGATGGTTGATGATAGGCCGCTTTTAATAAAGTGGTGGCGCGTCTTCGCGCGAAAAATATAAATTCTAAATAAATTGCAGGGAATGAGTTGTGGGACAGCAATGGGTATTGCTGAGCGATAATGCTCAGCCAACAGAAGACATTTACTTTATGTCTAGCGTTGCTCCGTGGTTACGTGCTCAGGGGCATAGTGTCAGACACATCAATGCGAGTCGTTGGTCACCTCGAATGCTTTGGCCCTATCTGGATAAATGGTTGGTCGGCGCTAATATACTGATCTGTCGATCTCTTTCCATTCGCTGGATCGATTACCTAGAAGCGCATGGTCGATGGGGCGCTTTATATTATTTAATCGATGATGATATTGCAGCCGCCAGCGAAGAAAGGGATTTGCCTGAGCCCTACCGGCAACGAATGGCAAGGATCGCAACGATCAATCAGCCAAGGATCCTGGCGCTTGCCGACGAGGTCGTAGTATCCAGTGAATCACTATGGAAGCTGTTTGCGAAGCAGCACGCTCATGTATCACTGCTTACACCACCTTATTCGTTTATTTGCCCAGACCAAAGGCACTTCTCGAATGAGCGCTGGACCATGGGTTTCCACGGAACTCGAGCCCATCTCGAGGATTTGAACAAGATAGCGCCCGCTATCGTGGCAGCGCATGACAAATATCCATCGTTAGATGTTGAAATCATGCTGGGTCGATACACGCCAAAGTTGCTGAAAGGCCTCGAGCGGTTGTCCACTCCCAAACCTATGGATTGGCTCGTCTTCTCTAATTATCAACGCATGAGACGTATCCAAATAGGATTGGTCCCTCTTTGGGAGACACCTTTCAATCGAGGAAAGTCCTTCATAAAATTTTTTGATATCGCGGCAATGGGAGGTGTGGGTATATACAGCAATCGAGAACCTTACAGGAGTCTCGTTTCTCATGGTCATGATGGTTTATTAGCTGATGATGATCCTCAATCGTGGCTGTGTTGTTTACAGTTGCTGATGGAGAATCCTGAGGACGCCAAAGCGATGGCTAAGAAGGCGGCAGAAAAAGCCAGAGTCATTGGCAATCCTGTGGGGGCCCAGCATTTTTGGCGTGATAGAATTTCTAATGAAAGGCTTCGTAATATCGAGGCGGCACCGAAATACCACCTTGAATTGAAGTGAGCCTCGGCATGCCGACCCTAGTTGCCAGACAGTGTGCTTATTGGCAATCAAAGTCTTACGATATTCCCTCCTTGAAATCTCCTCATACCGCTCCTCCCGGTTTATTCCATCTCGTCTTCCGACCTTGAGGACAACGCCTGGGAACTGAGCGCTTTCACTCAGGGGTGGCCTGGCGGAGACCGGTTAAGCAAGCCGGCAAGTCATGACTGCTCCTGAAACCCGCAGTAATTGCTGCGATCACGTCAATCCTGCCTTCATGGCGTCCGGCTGATCCGTGAGCCCGCTACCTGTCGAAATTTGTGGTTAGCTTCGCAGGACGGGTTTGGTACCTTATCCTCCTTACGTATCATTTCGTGGTGGTAGCACCCAGTTGGCCGTCTACATGAGTTTATCAAACGGCCGGTTCAGTAAGAATGACTTAACAGGTTGAGCGCAAGACATGCCAATTTTTTATGAAAGGGGGGTCAATGGAATTGGCCTTTCGAAGGGGCTTGCAAGTCTAGGCTTATGTATGGCCCTGATGACGGGATGTGCTTCCAATGGAGGACAGTCTTCCGGCACTGATGTATCTGCGATGTATGGCGCCACCCCCACTGGCGAGCAGGTTTCCGCTTTTCTCGATAACGCCACGCCTGGCAGCATTGCCACCTTTCCTAAGAGCCCATGGGGCTCCAATGTTTCTGTGATCGTACAGGATCGCTACTTCGCCGCGAGTGGCCGGCTATGTACGCACTTGGACGTGGCCCGCGAGGGAGCGCCTCCCAGCGCTCAACAAGCACAGTTGGCATGCCTGGTGGGAGATGCCTGGTACACCCAGCGCCTGGTGACCCAGGCGTTAGCCGCTCCCAGCAATCGGTAACAAAAATCCTATGCTTTCGGCCTGCCTTCACATGTATCTTCGATCATCGTTGGGGCAGGCATTGAAGCCGCGTGAACACAACAGGAAGTTTTGCATGAAACATGCAGCATCGTTTTTCCGGGCCGGGTGTCTGGTGGCGGTAGCGTGCCTGAATGCCGGTATGGCCAGCGCGCAATCCTTCGATTCGGGGAGCAATATCCTTCCCCAGGACCAGCAGGCCCAGTCCATGACCTCGCAGGCGCAGGGCGCCAACGGCCAGCAACAGCAGGCCGTCGACGACGCCCCCCGCGCCGACTGGAACAGTTCCAACTACGGCCCCGTCGATCCCGACCAGCCGCCCGTCGACCCGAACACGCTGCCGCCGTTCGGCGCCAATCTCTTCTCCGGCGGCTTCCGTGGCGTGATGGCGGATGGCCTCAACCCCGCCTACACCATCAAGCCCGGCGATCAGGTCAACCTGCGGGTGTGGGGCGGGGTCGAACTGGAACGCGTGCTGACCGTCGACTCCCAGGGCAACATCTTCCTGCCCGGCATCGGGCCGCTGAACGTGCAGGGCACCTCCAACAGCGAGTTGAACTCACGAGTGACGACCGCCATCAAATCGGTCTACCCGGAAAACGTACAGGTCTACACCAACCTGCAGGGCGTGCAGCCCGTCGGTGTTTTCGTCACCGGCTACGTCAAGAATCCGGGGCGCTATTCCGGTACCCCCAGCGACTCCCTTCTTTACTTCCTCGACCAGGCCGGTGGCATCGACCAGACCCTGGGCAGCTATCGCCAGATCGTGATCAAGCGCAATGGCAGCACCGTCGATACGGTCGATCTCTATGACTTCCTGATCGACGGCAACATGCCCCATCCGCAGTTCCGCGATGGCGATACCATCGTGGTCGAGGAACGCGGCCCCGCCGTGGCCGTGGTTGGCGATGTCGAGCGCCCGTTCCGCTACGAACTGGCGGGCGAAACCCTGACCGGCGGCGACGTGACCAATCTGGCGCGCCTGCGCTCGGGGGTTTCCCACGTCTTGCTGCGTGGTGACCGGCCGGACGGCCCCATCGCGCGTTACCTGACGCTGAATGAATTCCGCACCGCCAATATCGAACGCGGCGACGAAGTGCTGTTCAGCGCCGATCAGCGTGCCGAAAGCATCGTCGTGCAGATCGAAGGCAGCTACTACGGGCCTTCGCGTTACGTGCTGCCCCGCGATGCGCACCTGGGCGAGTTCTTGAACGCGATAAGCGTGCCCAAGAGCATGACCAGCTACCAGGATGTTTCCATTCGCCGCGAAAGCGTCAAGGAGCAGCAGCAGGAATCGCTCAACGAAAGCCTGGATCGCCTGGAGCAGACCTATCTCGGCTACCCGGCCCGTACCACGGGCGAGGGCGAGATTCAGGTACGCCAGGCGGAGTTGATCGAACGCTTCGTGCAGAAGGCGCGCCAGGTCGAGCCCAGCGGCCGGCTGGTCGTTGCGCGGGGCGGCGATATCGCCGATATCCGCCTGCAGGATGGCGACGTGATCAGCATTCCCGAAAGCACGGATTCCGTATTGCTGAGCGGGGAAATCACCATCCCGCAGGCCATGGTTTTCACGCCGGGCATGAGTGCGGAAGACTACATCCAGCAGGCTGGCGGTTATACGCCGCGCGCGGATGAAGACCAGGTACTCGTGGTGCACCGCAACGGTGCCGTGGTCCGTGCCGGGGATACCGACATTCGCGCCGGCGACGAAATCATGGTGCTGCCGGCCGCGCCGACCAGCAACATCGAACTGGCGACCAGCATCACGCAGATTCTTTACCAGGTGGCCGTGGCGACCAAGGTCGCGCTGGATCTTTAACTAATCGATACTATCCGCACAGTCTGACAGACTGTGCGGATCAGTTCTTTTTACTGAGCGCTATGCGTTCTTGATAGCGATAATGCTATGTCTCAACCGAATTCTTTACTTTCCGAACTTCGCCAAACTTGGCCTGTGACCTGGAACGTTTGGCATGCCATGTTCATGCGCGAGATGACGGCCCGGACCATGGCCGATCGCATGTCCTGGTTCTGGATGATCTTCGAGCCTATGGCTGTTGTGGGCATCATGGTTGGAATCCGAGGGCTTATATCGAGTGGCCGTCATGTGGCTGGGGCGGATTTTATTCCTTGGATTCTTGTCGGAATGATGGGGTTTACGCTGTTCCGAGAGAATATGATGCGCCTACTAGGTGCGGTGGATGCCAATTCTGGGCTATTCACCTACCGTCAAGTCAAGCCCGTTGACACCGTTTTAGTGCGTGGCTTTCTTGAGTTCATGCTTAAATCTTTCGTCTTTCTGCTTTTTATTGCGATAGGCAATTTAATGAAATTTGATCTTTTACCTCATCGCCCGATAGAAGCCCTCTTTGACTGGCTTTCACTTTGGATGTTGGGGTTAGGAGCGGGCATACTAGTTTCGGCTGCTGCATCCTTGGTTACTGAGATTGGGAATGTTGTCAAACTATTGAGTATGCCTCTATTGATTGTATCAGGCGTAATTTTCCCACTGAATTATATTCCTCATCAATATCAGCAATACGTCCTTTTAAATCCTATTGTACACGGTTTGGAAAGTTTGCGTCTCAATTTCTTCGAAGGCTATCACTCGCTGGATGGTATCGATTTGACATACTTGTGGTTCTGGGCTTTAACCATGATGGTCTTGGGGTTAATGCTGCATCTTCGCTTCCAAGATCGTCTTAAAGCTCGTTGAGCCATTAATTAATTCAGTGGCAGCTATTTGAGTTATGATCAAGATCAGTAATCTATATAAGCGCTATCATAATCATCATGGTAGCGACTGGGTGCTTAAAGATATTAACCTAACGATTCCAACCAATGTCAGCGTTGGCTTGATCGGTCGTAATGGTGCCGGTAAATCGACATTGCTGCGGTTGATAGGTGGAATGGATACTCCAGATAAAGGGGAGATTCGTCGTCAATGTAAAGTTTCCTGGCCGATCGGACTTGGCGGAGGTTTTCAGGGTTCCATGACCGGGCGACAAAACGTCAAGTTTGTTGCCCGTGTTCATAATCACGCAAAGGACACCAGCGAAATTATTCGAAAAGTCGAGGAATTTGCCGAAATTGGCGAAGCGTTCGATGAACCGGTCAAAACCTATTCATCGGGTATGCGTGCCCGGCTACAATTTGGACTTTCTCTTGCCTTTGACTTCGATGTTTACCTTTCTGATGAAGCTACGGCCGTAGGGGACCGTGCTTTCAAGGCCAAGGCCAAGAAGGCATTTGCTGATCGAGTCTCCCAAGCTAGCCTAATTATGGTTTCCCACGGGGAAGGTATACTGAAGGATATGTGTCAGGCCGGTATCTTTCTGGATAGGGGTGAAGCCGTTTGGTACGATGACATAAATGATGCGATCAAGGCTTATCATGATGCATACAACCTCAGTCAGGGAAAACCCAAGGCTGCGAAGAAGGCGTCCCCAAACCCAAAAAAGACTTCGCAGTCACCATTAGACCTCAGTAAGCAGGAAGCTAAGGACCTCGCAGAGAAAATAGCCGAACTAAAGAAGTCAGAGCTTGAGCCAGGTAAGAGCCATGAAGTAAGTCAGGAGGTAAAGGTTCTTACAGAAAAATTGGCCGTTCACCAAAATGTCATTGAACAACTCGAAAAGCTGGAAGGCAAAGACGGTGATCCGAAGCACAAGGCTTCAACTCAGTTGTCATAATCTCCGCTTCGAACATACCCATTTGTCTGGATATTTGAATGAAAGCTTTTATTAAAAAATACCCTCATTGGGCGATCTGCTTTGTCTTGATTGTTGTAGTATCCTTTTACTTATCCATGTGGGCTAGTGACCGTTATGTTTCCCATGCCAACGTTGTACTAGAAAGCCCTCAAATCTCTGCGCCGGAAATAAATTTTAGTTCTCTCCTATCAGGGAGTGGCTCCGCTAACACAGCAGACATGTTGCTTCTTCGCGATTATCTGCTTTCGATGGATATGCTTCAGCTTCTCGTCAAAGAGGCCGACTTCCGACAGCACTATTCGCAAAATGGAGATATTTTTAGTCGCCTGAGCGATCCGGATGTGCCGCTGGAGGAGCTACATGATTATTACCTGAAGCGCGTTTCTGTGGAGCTTGATGACTACGCTGGTGTACTCCGTATTGATGTCGAGGCGTATACGCCCAAAGAAGCGCACAAGATTGCCCAGCTGCTTTTGACAGAAGGCGAGCGTCATATGAATGAGATGGGGCGTCGGCTGGCGGAAGAGCAGGTGCGGTTTTTGGAAACGCAGGTCAATGATCTCAAGAAAGACTTCAACCAGACTCGACAAGCGCTGCTCGACTACCAGAACGAAAACGGTTTGGTATCCCCGACCGGAACGGTGGAAAGCATCAGCTCGGTAGTGTCGACCCTGGAAGGCCAGTTGGCCATCTTGAAGGCGCGCAAGACGGCGCTTTCGAGCTACCAGAGTTCTCGCTCCGCAGAGATGATGCGAGTCAATAGTGAAATCGATGCGCTGAATCAGCAGATCGCCCATGAGAGAGACCGAGTGGCAAGACAAACAGGCAACGCCCTGAATGCTGTCTCATCCGAATACCAGACGCTGCAGCTTCAAGCTCAGTTCGCTCAGGAAAGTTATTCCGGGGCATTGTCAGCGCTGCAAAGCACACGTATTGAAGCGGCTAGGAAGCTCAAGCAGGTTTCAATTCTGCAATCACCGACTATACCCCAATATCCGGAAAAACCGGAACGTCTGTACGACATTACTGTGTTTGCAGTTATCGCACTTTTTATTACCCTCATCATTAATATGTTGATCTTGATCATCAAGGATCATCGTGATTGAGCAGCCTCTTGCGTCTATCATTCTTCCTATACGAGCAGTCGAACCTGAGCAGCGTGAGATCGAGCGCCTTGAACGCTTGATGACGACGATACCCGCAGCGTATGAGGTCGTCATCGTAGATGACGGCAGTTCACGCTTGGTCTATCGTCATCTATGCTCACGATATTCGGAGTGGAAAAAGTACCGGCCGGTGTTGCAGCTGCGCCGTTTAAGGACATCACGCCGCCGTTTTTCATTGGCTCGTGCTCGTAATCACGGAGCCAAGCATGCATGTACACCGGTCGTAATTTTTCATGACGTCGATTTCATCGGGGTAGCGACTACATACGAACGTATTCTAAAGCACATTCAAAAAATTGATTTAGTGAACCATCCAGAAAACTTCTTTTGTATTCCCGTTACTTTCCTTAATGAGCCAGGAACAGAATACTTTCTTAATGCTTTTGAACGTAATGAAGAAGCATGGTGCTTTCGTAATTACGACAATTGGCCTCATGAGCAGATGAACTTTTTGGTGCAGGGTAGCTCCTGCATGGTTCTAAATAGAAAAGACTTGATGCGAATGGGGGGGCACGATCAGGGCTTTCGTGGGCACGGCGCCGAGGATTTCGAACTATTGCATCGTTTAAGTACGCGTTTTCCGATAGCGCCACGCCCACCTGAGTATACCCGAAATATGGGAAGCGGGAATATAAAAGAGTATCGAGGATTCCGAGCTTACTTTGCTTTGTATGGAGAACAAGCCCGGAAAGCAGGATGTACTTTGGTTCATCTTTGGCATCCTAAACGTCAAGGGAATGGTTACTATCGGCATAAGCAAAACTTTAAGCGTTTACAAAAAGTGCTGGAATCCGACCAATGCATTAGAGGGTGGCGTAGATGGATTTCTGGATTTGGAGTGCTCAAAGCAGGACGTCGATAACCAGATAACTAATAGTGGAAATAAAGCTGGAGAAACATCTGAAAAGCTGATGTAAAGAGATAAGGCTTTATTTTACAGCTTGTTTCTGAATAGTTTTATATAGGTTTGGCAGATGATTATTGGCATTTATTCTATTGATCTAAGTTTTAATCTAAGTGGATGAGAGCAGGAATATGCAAGCAAAAGGAATTGTTGGGATTTGTAGATTTTCTTTTCTTGGCGTTAGTGACTGGTCAATTTATAGAGAAGCACGACAAGAGAAACATTTTCCAGAGGAATTGTTTGAAGAGGTGAGTAAGAATCTCTATAGAGAGGATAGGCTTGACCTTCGGTTTAGACTATTTGAGAATCTATTATTACCATCGATTTTGTCGCAGACAAATAAAAATTTCTTTTTTATACTTGTGACGTCACCAGAAATGCCAAAGAAGTATATAGATAGGCTATCAAGGATAGCAGGGTCTTCTTTCAATATTTCTCTTGTTGTATCAAAGGAAAGAAGTTTACGTAAAGTTGTTAATTATGAGCTTGAGAAAATTAGAGATTTTATTGGTGGACACCCTATACAGTTTAGAATAGATGATGATGATTGCATTTATTCAGGCTATATAAATGAACTATGGAAAGTCGCACATAGAATGGAAGGGATTAAGTCATTCAGCGTCACAATGCCGAAAACGATAGTAATGTCTGCTTATTCAGATGACAGCATTAAATATTATAATTGGTTTTATCCTTTCCATAGTGCAGGTTGTGCATATTATTCGCATGATGAAAATAAGAATATTTATATGTTTCCTCACCAAAAGCTAAATAGAATTAATACGTCTATATCTTTGCCAAATGTCACAAGTGCCTTCATTACTAAATTCGATGGGCACGATGCTGAAGATAGGTTTTTAGCTAACAATAAAAATGTTTTAAAGGAGATGGATGTTAACAGAGTTCAAGGAGTATCAGATAAAAGATTTCCATTTTTAGGGAAGGTGGGGAACCTTTGCGAAAAGTGCATGATATTTTAAGAGATTCTTTTATACCTGTTAATATAAAGCCAAAAAATTTATGGGTATATGAAGTCGAAATACTTACGCAGGCAATATTCCGTTGCAGAGCTCCCGACTTCG
>NZ_PZJU01000041.1 GCF_003206715.1 Salinicola peritrichatus
TGGGGCGGAGGCGTTCTCGGTAGTGGATTGGGAGACAGTCAGGCGGTGGCTGGCTCAGGCAAGGTCGAAGCGGTCCAGGTTCATTACCTTGGTCCAGGCGGCGACGAAATCCTCGACGAACTTCTCCTTGGCATCGCTGCTGGCGTAGACCTCAGCCAGCGCGCGCAGCACCGAGTGGGAACCGAACACCAGGTCGTTGCGGGTGGCGGTATATTTCAGTTCGCCGCTCTTGCGATCCTTGCCCTCGAACAACTCGGCTTCTTCGTTTACCGGTGTCCACACGGTACCCATATCCAGCAGGTTGACGAAGAAGTCGTTGCTGAGCACGCCGGCTTTATCGGTGAACACGCCGTGGCTGGAACCGTCATGGTTGGCGCCCAATACGCGCAGACCGCCAATCAGCACGGTAAGCTCCGGCGCTGTCAGGGTGAGCTGCTGCGCCTTGTCGACCAGCAGCGTCTCGGTGGGCACGCCGGGCCTGCCGCTCCGGTAATTGCGGAAACCATCGGCGACCGGTTCCATCACCGCGAAGGAATCGACTTCGGTCTGTTCCTGGGCGGCATCGACGCGGCCCGGTGCGAACGGGACTTCGATATCCACGCCCCCCGCCTTGGCGGCCTGCTCGACGCCAACGTTACCGGCCAGCACGATCACGTCGGCTAGCGAAGCCTTGCCGGACGTCATCTGGATTTCCCGAAGCTTGGGCAGGACCGAAACCGCGATTCGGTTGACTTCCCAATCCTTCTGCGGTGCCAGGGCCAGACGCGCACCATTGGCGCCACCGCGCTTGTCACCACCACGGAAGGTGGAGGCCGAGGCCCATGCGGTGGAGACGAGTTCGGAGACCGACAGGCCGGAATCGGCGATCTGCGCTTTCAACTCGGCGACGTCCGCCGCGCTTGGCGCATGGACCGGGGCCGGCAGCGGGTCTTGCCAGATCAGGTCTTCCTGCGGCACTTCCGGGCCGAAGTAGCGAGCCTTCGGACCCATGTCGCGGTGAGTCAGCTTGAACCAGGCGCGGGCGAAAGCGTCGGCGAAGGCCTGCGGATCGTTGAGGAAGCGACGCGAGATCTTCTCGAACTCGGGATCGAAGCGCAGCGTGAGGTCGGTGACCAGCATGGTCGGCTTGCGCTTCTTCGACGGATCGAACGGGTCGGGTATGATCTCCGGTGCGTCCTTGGCCTCGTACTGGATGGCGCCGGCCGGGCTGCGGGTCTGCACCCATTCGTACTTGAACAGGTTCTCGAAGAAGTAGTTGCTCCATTGGGTCGGCGTCTGACTCCACACCACTTCCAGGCCGGAGGTGGTGGCATCGGCGCCCGAGCCGGTGCCATGACTGTTGGCCCAGCCCAGACCTTGCGATTCCAGCGTGGAGGCTTCAGGGTCCGGACCGATCGCTTCGGCGGGTCCGGCGCCATGGGTCTTACCGAGCGTGTGTCCGCCGGCGATCAAGGCGACGATCTCTTCGTCGTCCATCGCCATGTTGCCGAAGGTGGCGCGGATGGCCGGCGCCGCCGACAGTGGATCGCCGCTGGCGTTGGGACCTTCCGGATTGACGTAGATCAACCCCATTTCGGTGGCGGCCAGCGGATTGTTGGCCAGGGTTTCCGGATCACGGTGCGCCAGCCAGGTCTTCTCGGCGCCCCAGTTGACGTCCATGTCCGGTTCCCACACGTCCTCGCGGCCGGCGGCGAAGCCGAAGGTGCGGAAGCCGGAGGATTCCAGCGCCACGTTGCCGGCCAGGACGATGAGGTCGGCCCAGGAGATCTGCTGGCCATACTTCTGCTTGATCGGCCACAACAGGCGCCGGGCCTTGTCCAGGCTGACGTTGTCCGGCCACGAGTTGAGCGGCGCGAAGCGCTGCTGGCCACGGCCGGCGCCGCCGCGGCCATCGACGAGACGATAGGTGCCGGCGCTGTGCCAGGCCATGCGGATGAACAGACCGATATAGGAACCCCAGTCGGCCGGCCACCACTCCTGCGAGTTGGTCAGCACCGCCTTGAGGTCGGCCTTCAGTGCGGAGTAGTCGAGCTTCTGGAATTCTTCGCGATAGTTGAACTGCTCACCCAGCGGGTTGGAGCGCTCGGAATGCTGGTTCAGCAGGTCCACGCGCAACTGGTTCGGCCACCAGTCCTGATTGGTGGTGCCGCTGCCGGCGACGGTCGTGCTGGCTTTGCCGGAGAACGGACACTTCGCTTCGGTTTCGTTTGACATCTCTATCCTCACCCTCTTGTGAATCCAGTGGCCGAGCCGGCACGGCCGAGTGCCACCGGAGGCTGGAAGGGCAGGCTACGGAGAGATTTACGATTTGTTAAATTGAATGAAGATAGGATTCTGATAATTTTTTACTATTTAATGCCAGGCCCGCCGGCTGTCGGTGGGCCTGGCGGCCGTGGCTCAACTTGCGGGAGGCGTACCCAGGCTGTTGTCCTTGGGTTTGCGAATGACCATGAAGTAGAAGAACACCACGGTCAGGGCGAGGAAGAACAGACTGTCGGGGCTGGTGAAGAAGATCGACGGATTACCGTCATTGATGGAGAGCGCGCGACGGCAATACTCCTCCAGGCTCGGGCCGAGCACGAAACCCAGCAGCAGACAGACGGTGGGATACTTCTGCTTGCGCAGGAAGTAGGCCAGCACGCCGAATACCAGCGCCAGCGCCATCTGGAAGACCGAGTAGGTGGCGACATAACTGCCGACCAGGGCGATGACCGCGATGCTGGAATAGAGCACGTCACGGCGGATCGAGACGATCTTGAGGAAATAAGGGCCCAACAGATAGAGCGTCAGCGGGATCAGGATCAGGGCGCTGACGAACAGCGAGGCGAACATCGGCGCGACCAGTTCGAGCTGGGTATTCATGAACTGCGGTCCCGGTTGCAGGCCGTTGATGATCATCACACCGAGGACGATGGCGGTGGTCGGATCGCCGGGAATGCCGAAGGTGAGCATGGGCACGAAGGCGCCACCGCACATCGAGTTGTTGGCGCACTCCGCCGCCGCGATGCCTTCCGGGTTGCCCTTGCCGAAGCGCTCCGGATGTTTCGAGGAACGCATCGCCTCGGCATAGGAGACGAAAGCCGCCATCGAGCCGCCGGCGCCGGGCAGTATGCCGACCGCGTAACCGATCACGGCGCTCTTGAGGTAGCGGTAGAGACCGATTTCGCGAACCTCGGAGAGCGGGGGGATGAAATCGCGCCGGCGAACCTTGGCTGCTTTCATCTGGCTGGGATCGACGGTGCGTCGATCGCGGGAGTCGGCCTGGACCAGCAACTCGCTGATGGCGAAGGTACCGATGATCAGCGGCATCATGTCGATGCCTTGTACCAGCGCGCTGGTGCCGAAGGTGAAACGTGCCAGTGGCTGCATCACATCGATGCCGATGGTGGCGATCATCACTCCGAATAGCGTGGCGATCGTGCCTTTGGTGACCGAACCGCGCTGGGAGATGATGATGACGATCAGCGCAAAGGCGATCAGCGCGAATTTACCCGGCGTGCGGATCAGCAAGGCGGCATCGGCGGCGAGTGGCGCCACCACCATCAGCAGCAGTGCACCGATCGAACCGCCGATCATCGACCCCAGGGCGGCATGCCCCAGCGCCTTGGCACCCTCGCCGCGCTGTTGCATCGGGTAGCCTTCTATCGCTGTCATCATCGAGGCTGGTGCACCCGGAATGTTGATGGTGGTGGCGGTGATGCTGCCGCTGCACATCCCGGCCATGAAAATGCTGGCACAGGCAACCAGGGCGGAACTGACGTCGAGACTGTAGGTGAGCGGCAGCAGCAGGGCGATCGCCAGCACCGAGGTCAGGCCCGGCACCGCGCCGAAGAAGGTGCCGATCAGAAAGCCGCCGACCATGTAGAGCAGGGTCTCGGGCTGGGCCAGAACGGCGAATCCATGCAGCATGGCATGCAAGATGTCCATGGATCATTGGCTCCACAAGGTAGGTAGGCGAACCTGGAAGACCAGTTCGAACAGGCCGAAACCGAGCGCGGTGATGACCACCGCCGCGAGCAGCTTGAACGGCCAGCCGCGACGCCCGCCGAAGATCACGCTCAGCAGCAGCACGTAGAAGAACGTGGCGACGAAATAGCCGGCGACATCGAAGGCCGCCAGATAGGCGGCCGTGATCAAGGTCACCGCCAGCGCCTTGGCCGAGATGCCGCCGCGTGGCCGGTCTTCCGACTCGGCCTGCGTCGCCATGCCACGAATGGCCTGAACCATGGCGCAGGCCAGCGCGATCAGGGTGACGATGGCGATGGCGATGGGAAAGAAGGCGGGCGTCATGTTGCCCCCTTTCATTGGCGGGCCGATGCGTATGGCCTCGATCAGGTAGACGACGGTGACGATCGTCAGCACGGCGGGTACGACGAAGCGCCCGTCGGCAATGAGACGTTTGGGAGACATGCAAGACACCTGGTTGATGGTGCATCGCGGGGCAGCGAAAGATGCATTTCCCCGCGATGAAGACGTTATTTTTCCAGCACGCCCTGCTCGGCGAGCTGATCCATCGTGCTGAACAGCGACTCCTGGGTCTGTTCGACCCAGTCGGTGACATCATCGCTTCCCAGCCAACTGGGCGTGACGCCGATCTTGGGCAACCACTGCTGGAACTCGTCGCTTTCGAAAGCCTCGTGATAGGCGTTTTCCAAGGTGTCGACGGCAACATCCGGGGTGCGCGCCGGTGCCGCCAGGATGATGAAGCTGCCCATCTGCAGATCGATGCCGGCATCGGTCTGGCTGATCGGCGGCACGTCCGGAAAGCCTTGGTTCTGCTTGTCCGAGAACTCCACCAGTCCGCGTGCCTGCCCTGACTCGATCAGTGGCGCGAAGTCGCCGAGGCTGGTGATGACGAAGTCGACCTCGCCATTGAGCAGAGCCTCCTTCTGCGGCGCGGCGCCGCCGGGGTAGGACACGATCTTGAACTCGACACCGGCCTTGTCCTGCAGCTGCAGCAGGGTCAAATGGGTCCGCGATCCCATGTTCTGGATGCCGACACGTATGCTGCCCGGCTTTTCCTTGGCGGCGGCGACCAATTCGTCGAAGGAGTGATAAGGCGCATCGGCGGTGGTGATGATGGCATCCGGTTCGCTGGTGATACGGGCGATCAACTTCATCTGATCGACCCCGAAACCGGGAATGGTGCCCTGCCAGGGGACGGTGATCACGCTGTCGTAGGTCAGCGCGGCAATGGTCTGACCATCCGGGCGAGCCTTGGTCAGCTGCAGCAGTCCAGTGGCGCTCATGCCGCCCTCGACGTTCTCGACATACATCGAAACCGGCAGTGACTGCTCGGCAATGTTGGAGATCTTGCGCACGATGGCATCGGTGCCGCCCCCCGCGGCCCAAGGCACGATGACGCGAATGTCGCGGTTGGGGAAATCTGCCTGGGCGCCGGTTGCGGCGATCATCAGGGCCGTGCAGCTGATCCCCAGGGTGAGCTTGCGGATGAACATTGGCGTGTTCCTTTCGGTCGTGTTGTCGTCGTTGGATGTTGCCGTCTCGAGTCGAATATCCCGCTTGGTGGCGGGAAGGCCTCAAAGCGGGGAGAAGGGCACCGAACGCAGCAGTTTGTTCTCCTGGTACTGCACATTGCCCGCCTCGGCGCTCTTGCGGCGGTACGCGATCCAGTCCGGATCGCTCTCCATCGCCGTGCGTCGGCGTTCGCGGTCGGCGGCGCTCTCGTAACCCCATAGATGCACGACCTGATTCTGCGGTCCGGTCTCGACGGTGAAATAGCCGATCGGTTCACCGAGATGTTTGCGCTGGACGGGCAGCCCCTCCCGTTCGTAGAGTTCGAGAAAGGCTTTGAGCCTGCCCGGTACCATGGTGTAAGTGCGGTGGTCGATGATCATTGGCGTGTTCCTGATTTTTCGGACAAACGTTGCGATGCGATAGGTGTAGCGGGTTTATTCGTACGATGTAATACAACCTTGGTGGCAGCGACTCGATTCACCTGCTTCCCGCTCGACCATCGGCGCCCCGCAACCTTGTCAGGGTGGTTCGCGAGGTGATCCGTTCGACGTCGGTCCGCAATTCGATCAGCGAGGGGCCGTCATGGTCCAATGCCCGCTGCAAAGCCGGGATGAACTCCGCGGTGCGGGTGACGACTTCGGCCCGTGCCCCCATCGCCGTGGCCATCTGCGTGAAGTTCGGATTGCACAGGTCGGTGCCGATGACACGCTCGGGATAGTCACGTTCCTGATGCATGCGAATGGTGCCGTAGCTGGCGTTGTTGAACAGCAGTACGATCAGCTTGCCGCCGTGTTGAACCGCCGTGGCGATCTCCTGACCGCTCATCATGAAACCGCCGTCGCCGACGCAGGCCAGCACCTGATGGTCGCGGCGGGTCAGCGATGCGGCCACGGCAGCGGGAACGGCATAGCCCATCGCGCCACAGGTGGAGCCGATCTGGCGTCCGGGGCGGGCATACTGGAGAAAGCGCTGCGCCCAGCCGGTATGGTTGCCGGCGTCCAGGGTGACAGTGGTTTCGTCGGGCAGCAGCGTATTGGCTTCGACGAGCGCGCGGGAGACATCCAGGTCGCCGTCATAGGCGGGCGGTTGCCGATCGGCGAGATGCTCGTCGCGCAGCCTGCGCTGCCAGTCGGCCCAGCGTTCCCGCGCTGACAGACGTCGCTCGGCGACGGCATGGGCAAAGGCGCCTGGAGTGACCGTCAGGCCGATTTCGGGAGCGTATACGCGACCGATCTCGTCGGGGTCGAGGTGAAGATGCAACAACCGCTGGCGTGGCGTGGGCGCCTCCAGCGTGGTGTAGCCACGGGTCGTCATCTCGCCCAGGCGGGCGTTGACCACCAGCAGCAGGTCGGCTTCGCGGATACCCGCGAGCAGCGTCGGCGAGACCGTGGTGCCGAAGTCGCCGACATAGGCCGGGGAGCGATTGTCGATCAGATCCTGGCGACGAAACGCGCAGGCGACCGGCAGATGGTTGGCCTCGGCGAAGCGTGTGAGGGCGGCGCAATCGGCGTCGCGCCATCCGCCTCCGCCGACCAGCACCAGCGGTCGCCGGGCGCTCTCCAGGGCGGCGACGAGCGTCTCGAGATCGGCGGGGGAGAGCCCCGGGGTGGTCGCCGTATAGGCGGGTGCATCGGCAACCTCGACCGTGTCGGTGAGCATGTCCTCCGGCAGCGCCAGGACCACTGGGCCGGGGCGGCCGCTGGTTGCGGTGCGGAAGGCACGGGAGAGATATTCGGGGATCCGCCGGGCATCATCGATCTGGGCGACCCATTTGGCCATGCCGCCGAACATGGCACGGTAGTCGATCTCCTGGAACGCCTCGCGATCCAGGGCGGGGCGATCCACCTGACCGATGAACAGGATCATCGGCGTCGAATCCTGCATTGCGATATGCACGCCGATGGCGGCATGACAGGCACCGGGGCCGCGGGTCACGAAAGCGATTCCGGGTTTGCCGCTGAGTTTGCCGTAGGCCTCGGCCATGTTGGCGGCGCCGGCCTCGTGGCGGGCGTTGTAGAGCCGGAACCGGTCGCGCACCGCATACAGGGCATCGAGCACGGCGAGATAGCTTTCGCCCGGCACGCAGTAAGCGTGATCGGCGCCGTGGACGAGCAATTGATCCACCAGCACCTCGCCGCCGGTGCGTGGCATTGTGGTCCTTTCCATGCAGCCTCCCGAGAATGATTGACCTGGCGGACGCCAGGCCTCCTACTCCATAACCCCTTTTCCGGCCGCTGATAAGTGCGCTTAGACCAATGTTGTATGACAAAGTGGCGTGCCGCAGCAGCGACCTTGGTCGCTTGGGTGCCGGGCGAGGCACCCGCTATGCTGGGCGGGCTTTGAAAATCCCCGGAGTCGTTGTCATGCCCTTGTCCGATGATTGGTTTCCCGAACTCGATGTGCCGCCGGAGTTGGCCACCGCCTGGGTGGACTTGCGCGAGGCGCTGACGAGCGCCGGCGATGCCTCTCGGTTCGAAGCGACGTGGGACGCGCTGGATACGGCGCGACGGCGTCAGCTGGCCAGGACCTGCCTGCTCTCCGATTTCGCCTGCGAGACGCTGGCGCGGCGCCCAGCGCTGCTGGAAGAACTGATGGACAGCGGCGAACTCGAGACGCCTCCCGCCCGCGAATGGCTGAATGCTCGACTGAGCCGGTCGCTGGCCGCGGCGGAGCGCGAGGAGGCGATGCAGGCGGCACTGCGCCGATTCCGCCAGGCACGTATGCTGGGCATCGTCTGGCGCGACCTCAACGGCGCCGAGATGTGGCGGACGGCCGGCGCTGTCTCCACCCTGGCCGAGGTTTGCCTCGAGCAGGCACTGGACTGGCTGGAGCATCATCTGGCGCCGCGCTGGGGCACGCCGCAGGCGCGCGGCGACGGCTCGCCGCAGCGCTTGGTCGTGCTGGGGATGGGCAAGCTGGGGGCCGGCGAGCTCAATCTCTCTTCCGATATCGATCTGATCTTCGCCTTTCCGGAGAAGGGCACGACCCGGGGCGGGGAGCGCGAATACGACCACCAGCAGTATTTCACCAAACTGGGCCAGAAGCTGATCGCGGCGCTGGATGCGATCACCGCCGACGGTTTCGTGTTTCGGGTCGACATGCGGTTGCGGCCGCTGGGCGACGGCGGGCCGCTGGTCGGCAGCTTCAACATGTTGACCGGTTACTACCAGGACCAGGGGCGTGAGTGGGAGCGTTATGCCATGCTCAAGGCGCGTCCGGTGGCGGGCGACCTGGCCGCCGGACAGGAATTGCTGGCTTCGCTCAAGCCTTTCATCTACCGCAAGTATCTCGACTTCGGGGCGATCGCGTCGCTGCGCGAGATGAAGGCGATGATTCACCGCGAGGTCAAGCGCCTGGGACGCGAAGACAACATCAAGCTCGGGCGTGGCGGCATCCGCGAGGTGGAGTTCGTGGTCCAGGCGTTTCAGTTGATTCGCGGCGGTCGCGATACCGAACTGCAGGTCACCTCGCTGCGCCAGGCGATGGCGCGGCTGGCGGAGCTTGGACTGCTGCCGCAAACGGTGGTCGACGAGTTGCGTGAGGATTACGTCTTTCTGCGCAATCTGGAGCATGCGTTGCAGGCACAGCAGGATCGTCAGACGCAGCAGTTGCCCGATGACGCCGAGAACCGAGCGAGGTTGGCGATGGCGATGCAGATGCCGGACTGGGCTGCCTTGAAAGAAGCGCTCCTGGCCTGCCGCGAGCGGGTGCGGCGCCACTTCGACGCCGTGATCGCCGACTCGCGGGACGAAGCCTCCGACAGCGATGACGAGCCGCCGGCGGATAGCCTGGAATCCTGGCGCCAGCTGTGGCGGGGCGAGTGGGATGACGAGCGCGCGCAGCAGGCGATGGCGCGTGCCGGTTTCGAAACGGGTGCCTGGCGTCGGCTCAAGGCGTTTCGCGATTCCCGAGGCGTGCAATCGATGCAGCGCATCGGCTACGAGCGCCTCGAGGCCGTCATGCCGATGCTGCTGGAAGCTGCCGCCGCAAGCGAGTCGCCGGGCGTGGCGCTGGAACGCGTGCTGCCGTTGATCGAGGCGGTGCTGCGGCGCACCGCCTACCTGGCGTTGCTGCGCGAGAATCCGGGCGTGCTGCCTTCGCTCGTCCGACTCTGCGCCGCCAGCCCCTGGATCGCCGAACAGCTGGCGCGCCACCCGATTCTGCTCGACGAACTGCTGACCCCGGCCACGCTCTATTCCCCGGCCGACAAGCAGCGCCTGAGCGATGAGTTGCGCCAGACCCTGGCGCGCATTCCCGAGGATGACGAGGAGGGGCTGCTCGAAGCGCTACGGATATTCAAGCAGAGCCAGGTTCTGCGCGTGGCGGCTTCCGATATCGCCGGTGCGCGCGTGCTGATGAAGGTCAGCGACTATCTTACCGCCATCGCCGAGGTGGTGCTCGAGGCCGTGCTGCAGATGTCCTGGCGATCGCTGGCGGCGCGCTATGGCCAGCCGAAACCCCGCGAGGGCGCGGCGCAGGCGGCCTTCTTGATCGTCGGCTACGGCAAGCTGGGCGGCATCGAGCTTGGTTATGGCTCCGACCTCGACCTGGTGTTCCTCTACGATGCCGCGCCCCAGGGGGTGACCGACGGGGCGAAATCGATCGACAACGTGGTGTTCTTCACCCGGCTCGGACAGCGCATCATCCACCTGCTGACCGCCACCACACCCAGCGGCACGCTGTATGAGGTCGACATGCGCCTGCGTCCCTCGGGCAATGCCGGCTTGCTGGTCTCTTCGCTCGATGCCTTCGCCGAGTACCAGCGCCGCGAGGCCTGGACCTGGGAGCATCAGGCGCTGGTGCGGGCCCGGCCGGTGGCGGGGAGCTCCGCGCTGGCGGAGCGTTTCGAAGGCGTGCGCCGGGAGGTGCTGAGCCGTCAGCGTGAGTGCGCTGGCCTGCGTGACGAGGTGGTCAAGATGCGCGCGAAAATGCGCGAGCACCTCGGCAGCGGCGGGGAAGCCAGAGAGGCGGGGCAGTTTCACCTGAAGCAGGACGCCGGCGGGCTGGTCGATATCGAGTTCATGAACCAGTTCGCCGTGCTGGCGCTATCGCATCGGACTCCGGCGCTGCTCGAGGTGACCGACAATATGCGCCTGCTGGACGCCTTGGCCGAGAGCGGTGGCTTGCCGGAACAGGAGGCGCGGGATCTGCAGGCGGCCTATCTCGCGTATCGCAATGCCAGCCACCGGGCTTCACTGGCAAAAGGGGGAAGCTTGGTCAGCACCGCCGATTTCGCCGAGCACCGGGACCGGGTGCGGGAACTCTGGCAGCAGTGGATGGGGACAGAAATGGATGGGGAAGACGTCGACACCAGGATCGGACATCGAAACGAGAAATGAAAACATCGTTTGATTAAGCTAATATTAACGGGTCATGACAACCGCGTTGCGGTTTGGAGCGGCCCGCCATGTTTTCACGATCGACGTCTTTGCCATCGACGTTTTCATTATCAACCGCCAGCGAAATTGCCCATGGCAATGACCGCGCCGTCTATCGCCATCCCGAGCATGCCGGGCGCTGCATCAAGGTGCCCCGCTTTCCCGAGAAGGGTAGTCATCAGAACGAGCGCGAGAAGGCCTACTTCGAGGTGCTCAGACGCCGTGGCCTCTCGGATTGGCGCTACGTGCCGGAATATTTCGGTACCTTGGCGACGGATCATGGCGAAGGCCTGGTCTTCGCGCTGATCACCGATGCTGATGGTTGCGTCTCGCCTACCATGCGTGACTATCGCCAGAGCGGCGACAGCGCTTGGTTCGAAACGCCGGCATTTCGCGCCGAGCTGCAGCGGCTCTATCGCTACCTGCATGACAACTGGATCGTACCTTCCGATATCAACGACCGTAACGTCGTCTGCCAGCGCCGTGCCGATGGCAGCGTGCGACTGTGGTTGATCGATGGTATCTCCAACCCCGACTTCATGCCCCTGGCCAATGTCTGGCCCTGGTTCGCGCGTCAGAAGATCGAACGGCGCATGAAGCGTTTCTTCGCCAAGTTGACGCGCCACGGTCTGTTGCCCGAGTTCCAGCGGGATGGGCTGCTGCGCAGCGTGCATTGAGAAGGTGTCTACAAAAAAAGGCTGCACTCGGCAATACGGCGTTGAAACCGCCCTCACAATGCTCATTTACCACTTGTAAACTGCGCTTGTTCGATCGATTTCGCCTTGTCTTGCCTTCATTCGCCTGTTTTGTAGACACCCTCTGAGACCGAAGGTAAAAACGACGATACCCTTTCGGTTGGACCGAAAGGGTATCGCTGCGATCGAGAAGAGCGTTCTTTCTTAAGCCGTTTCGCGGGGATTGCGTCCGATCGGATGCGGCTCGTTACGGACACGGGCCAGCTCGATCTGCTTCTGCCGCTCGCGGGCGCTGGCGCGGGTCTTTTCCGGCAGGGAGTCCCAGCAGTGCGGGCAGCTCACCCCCGGCGAATACTTGTCCGAAGTCTGGTCCTCGGCCGAGATCGGCATGCGACAGGCATGGCACTGCTCGTACTCGCCCTCGCTCAGGTCGTGGCGCACCGTGACCCGGTTGTCGAAGACGAAGCAGTCGCCGCGCCAGCGGGTCTCGGATTCCGGCACCTTCTCCAGATAGTTGAGAATGCCGCCCTTGAGATGAAAGACCTCCTCGAAGCCTTCGTTCAGCATGAAGCTCGAGGCCTTTTCGCAACGAATACCGCCGGTGCAGAACATCGCCACTTTCTTGTGGCGGCTCGGGTCGTAATGGCGTTTGACGTACTCGGGAAATTCACGGAACGACTTGGTCTTGGGATCGACCGCGCCCTCGAAACTGCCGATCGCCACTTCGTAGTCGTTGCGGGTGTCGATGACCAGCACCTCGGGGTCGTCGATCAACTCGTTCCACTGCTCCGGCTCGACGTAGGTACCCACGCGCCGGTTGGGGTCGACGCCTTCCACGCCCAGCGTGACGATCTCGCGCTTGAGCTTGACCTTGGTGCGGTAGAACGGATGCTCGTCGCAGTAGGATTCCTTATGATCCAGGGCGGCGAAACGGGCGTCGCGCTTGAGCCAGGCGAGCAGCGCGCCGATGCTTTCGCGCGTGCCGGAAATGGTGCCGTTGATGCCCTCGTTGGCCAGCAGCAGAGTGCCCTTGACGTCGAGCCGCTTCATTTCGTCGAGCAGCGGCTCGCGCAGTGATTCGTGATCGTCGAGCGTGACGAATTGATACAACGCCGCAACGACGATCGGATGATCGGGTGATGACATGCTATGACTCCTGGTAGTTGCCCGCGTAAAGGGCAGACCTGGGTGTATGACGACGCGCATTCTACCCGGCCACGCCGCGACGTCCAGTGGCGCGGCGTCGCAGGGACGAGCGATACGGCAAACCTTTCAGTTCACGTCGGTGCCACTCAGGCAGACGGCATCCTGCGCAGTGTAACCGTACTCTTCCTGCAATCCCCGCAAGATCGCTGCGCGTTCCCCGAGCGGCTTGTGCTGGCTGGCCTTGCGCTTGCCTTCCAGACGCTCGATGGTCAGTTCGATCCCGACGATGGCTCGACACATGGTTTCGATGTAGGCGGGCGGAGCGTCGTCGATCGACCAGGGATCGTCGCGATCGCCTTCGAAGCGCTCGGTCAGTGCGCCCACCACCGCCCTGAGCCAGTCGGCGTCGTCGATCAGGCGTAGCCGGCCGTGGGTATGCACCACCTGATAGTTCCAGGTCGGCACGACCTTGCCGTGTTCGCGCTTGGCCGGGTACCAGCTCGGCGTGACGTAGGCCTGCGGCCCGTGGAAGATCGCCAGGGCGTCGATGGTTGCCGGTCCTCCGGTGAGCGGGTTGGCCCGTGCGATATGCCCGCGCAACGTGCCCAGCGTACGCTCGCTCGTATCTGGCTCGAACAATAGCGGCAGATGATCGGCGCTGAGGGCACCGTCAGGGGAATGGGTAATCAGCGTCGCAAAGGGAAAGCCGTCGATGATTTCCTGCAACACGGCACGCTCTTCGATGCGGAACTGGCACGGTTGGTACATGGCTCAAGGTTCCCGGATGGTGCTGAGAGACGCTGTCATGCTTGACAGGGATTGCCGCTGCCGACCCTCGGCATCGAAGTTCCGCGGCGACAACCAGCGGCGATGGCACTCATGGATCGCCGGCCATTCGCCATCGATGATCGAATACCAGGCGCTATCGCGGTTGCGCCCGTCGACCACGCGATGTTGACGAAAGATGCCTTCGAAGCGAAAGCCCAGGCGTTCGGCGGCGCGTCGGGATGGCGCGTTCAGTGCATCGCATTTCCATTCGAGGCGCCGATAACCCAGGGCGAAGGCGTGCTCCATCATCAGCATCAGCGCCTCGCTGGAGACCGGTGTGCGCGCCATTCGCGGCGAGAAGCTCAGATGACCGATCTCGATGCGTCCGTCCGCCGGTACGATATTGAGGTAGCTGGCGAATCCGACAGCCTCGTGGTCTCGCCGATCGACGATAGCGAAACTCAAGCGCGAACGATCTTCCTCGCATTTCTCCAGCCAACGCCGGCAACCGGCATCGTCGTCGAATTGACGGCCGCCGAGATAGGTCCAGCGCGCCTTGGCTTCGTGATCGTTGGCGATAGCGGGATCCGGCAACTGCCAGGCCCGCCACAGAGCCGGCCCATGCAGGGCGGCGTCCAGCGGTTCCAGGCGGCAGCAGTGGCCTTTCAGGGTTGCGGCCCGAAGTGCCGGCGGCGGCTGCCAGCCGTCGATATCCGGGCCGACGGGCTGGCCGTATTCGTTTCGTGTCTGACTCATGATGCTTCTCAACAGCCGCAGGATTCGAGTTCATGGCCGTGCAAACTTCCGGCATCGGAACCGATGGCGATTGGATGACCATCACGGCGCCAGAAATCGAGCCCGCCGAGCAGTTCCTTGACGCGGAGTCCTGCGCTGGCGAGCTTGAATGCGCCCCAGGTCGAACCGTTACAGCCGATTCCATCGCAGTAACTGATGTAGAGACGGGAGCGATCCAGCGAAGCGAGTCGATCCACCGTCATTTCGACGTGGGGAAGATTGATCGCACCTGGAATATGTCCGGCCAGGTAGTGCGCTTGGCTTCGCGTGTCGACTACCACGATTTCGGTGACGCCATTGGCAAGATCCACCGCTAGATCCCAGGCATCGGTATGTAGACGTAGTTTTTCGAGCATGGCAGCAGCGCTCTCTTCAGGGGACGCTGGCGGAACTGCAAGAACGAGTGATTCAGTGGGCATTTTGATCCTCCGGATAGCTTAAATGGTCAATAAATAAGTATGAAAAGCCTCGTCGCGCTGCCAGCCGAGGGCTTCGTAGCGGGACTGGGCGGTGCGGTTCTCGACCTGGGTGCGCAGCAGCAGCTTAGGAACGCCATGGGAGCGGGCCAGTTCATGGGCGGCACGCAGCAGGGCGCTGCCGGTACCGTGGCGGCGTGCTTCAGGCGTCACGAACAGGTCGTTGAGAATCCAGCGCGGAGCCAGATCCGTTGTTGCCGGCACGGGAAATATCTGCACGAAACCGATGGCCTGGTCGTCAGCGTCATGTGCCAGCAGGACATGGGCATCGCCTTTCTCGAAGCGCTCGCGCATGAAGCGCCGCACCCCTTCGGGATGACTGACCTGGGCATAGAACTGGCGATAGCCATCGACCAGCGGCACCAGGGCTTCGAGATCATGGATATTGGCTTGGCGAATCGTGGTCATGGCGGCTCCTTTACCGATGGGTGACTAAGAAGAGGCGAAAAGTGAAGAGACGAAAGGTGGCCAAGAAAAGGTGACTGGGCGAGAGTTTGACGCCATAGTGGTTCCTTCATAAGAGCCAGTCTCGGCAATAGTGAGGGAACCAGTGCCGTCATCTCATGACCACCGACTGTGGGTCATCGAAGCGTTGACCATGCAACTCGCTTTGCCTTCGGCGTTGACCTTGACCCAGCGACTCTATCGATCGCTGCGAGACTGGATTCAGGAAGGCAGGCTCGGTGCCGGTATGGCGCTACCTTCCTCTCGCCGGTTGGCACGCGAGCTCGGGCTGGGCCGCAATACCGTGCTGGGCGCCATCGACCGACTCATCGCCGAAGGATTTCTGGTGTCGCGGCCCGGTGCCGGCGTATTCGTTGCCGAGTGGCGACCGGAAGCCCTGGCGAGGGCGACATCGGCATCCGGCGCCGCGACACCATCGCTCTCCGCTCGGGGCCTGCGCATTCTCGATTTCAGCGCTACGTTGAGCGCGCGCCACATGGCCTTCGCGCCGGGCGTGCCGGCACTGGATCGGTTACCTCGCGAGCGCTGGCAACGCCTGTTACGCCGCCACCAACAACGTGCGCCCACTGAGTGGTTCGACTACCCAAAGCAAGGTGGTGTACCGGCCTTGCGCGAGGCGCTGTGCGACTATCTGCGTCTGTCCCGTTCCGTGCGTTGCCGGCCGGAGCAGATCCTGATCACCCAGGGGGCGCAGCAGGGGTTCGAGCTGATCGCGCGGCTACTCGCCGATGCGGGCGACTGCGTATGGCTGGAGGAGCCGGGCTATGGCGGGGCGCAATCCTGCTTCGCTTCGGCGGGGCTGACGCTGCAGCCGGTGGCGGTGGACGAAGAGGGCATGGACATCGATACGCTGCCGGCGTCGACTCCGGCGCCCCGGCTGATCTACGTGACGCCGTCGCACCAATATCCCCGTGGCGTGACGATGACCTTGCCACGGCGCATGGCGCTGCTGGAACGTGCCCGGCGCGAGGGCGCCTGGATCGTCGAGGACGACTACGATAGCGAGTTCCGTTATGCCAGCGCGCCGATCGCCTCGCTGCAGGGGCTCATTCCGAGCGCACCGGTGATCTACGTCGGCACCTTCAGCAAGGTGCTCTATCCCGGGCTGCGCCTGGGCTATCTGGTGCTGCCGGAAGCGCTGGTCGAGCCGTTCCGGCGGGCCAATGCGCGGCTACATCGCGAGGGCCAGTACGCGGTTCAGGCCGCGTTGGCGGATTTCATCGGCGAAGGTCACTTCGTGCGCCACGTCGCCCGCATGCGCGAGTGCTACCGGGAGCGCCAGGCCAGGCTGCGCCAGGCGCTGGCACCGGCAATTGCCGCAGGGCTTGTGCTGTCTTCCGGCCATGCCGGCATGCACCTGGTCGCCCATCTCGAGAGTCATGCGCTCGAAAGCGAACTGGTCGCACACGCCCGCGCGACGAGCATCCTGCTGTCTCCGCTGTCGCGCTACTATCTCGAGGGCCCCGGCGAACCGGGGCTGGTGCTTGGCTATGCCTGCGCCACGGAAGCGGAAATCGATTTGGCGGGGCGGTGGCTGGGCGAGAACTGGCTGGCACGGGAGCGGCCATCCCGGACACGAAAAGGCCGCGCCTGATCGGCGCGGCCAAGTCGAGCGGTTCAAGATTACGCTATCGGCGTCATTCGCCCTGTAGGGCTTTCCTCATCTCGGCGACGTCTCCGGCGGAGACGGTGGGCGCGGCATTGCCCCAGCTGTTACGCACAAAGGTGACCACGTTGGCGATCTGGTCATCGCTCAGGTCCCAGCCGAAGGCGGGCATCGCTGGCGCGGTCGGTTTGGCATCGGTGTCCACCGCCCGGCTGCCGGCTAGCACCACGCGGATCAGCGACGAGGCGTTGTCGTTGTTGATCAGCGGATTCTCCGCGAGTTGCGGGAACATGCCGTTTTCGCCGCTGCCATCGGTCTTGTGGCAACCGGCGCAGCGATCGAAGTAGATCTTGCTGCCGGCCTGGACCTGGGCGTTGGATTGCGCCAAGGGCTCGGGTGCATCTGCGCTGGACGCAGTCTCGTCGATACCCGCGCCGGTCAAGAGATAACGCGCCACGGCGTGGAGATCGTCGTCAGTCCAGTATTGCGATGAGTGACGAACTTCGTCCGCCATCGGGCCAGAGGCAAAGTCGAAGCGGTTGCCACCGGTCTTCAGATATTCGACCAGTTCGTCCTCGCTCCAGCCGCCGATCCCTTTGTGTGGATCCGGCGTGATGTTCGGCGCGAGCCAGTCGTCGACGATGGCGCCGGTGAATTTGCCGTCGCCATCGCCGCCCATGAAGTTGCGCGGCGTGTGGCAGGTGCCGCAGTGGTCGAGGCCTTCGACCAGATAGGCGCCACGATTGATATCGTCGGGCCGGTCCGGGTCGGGCTGGAAGTCGCGATCATCGAAGTTGAGCCAGTTCCAACCCATCATTGCCAGGCGGATATTGAACGGGAACGGTAGCTGGTTGGCTTCGACGTCGTGGTTGACCGGCGAGACGGTCCGCAGGTAGGCCCAGAGGTCGCGGAGGTCTTCGTCGCGCATCAGCGTATAGGCGGGATAGGGCATGGCGGGGTAGAGATGGTAGCCGCCCTTGCCGATACCTTCGGTCATCGTGCCCTTGAAATCCTCGAACGTCCAATTGCCGAGGCCGGTTTCGGCATCCGGCGTGATGTTGGGGGCCACCAGCGTGCCGAAAGGGGTTTCCAGCGAGACGCCACCGGCGAGAGGCTGTTCTTCATTGGCCGTATGGCAGGCGGCACAGTCGCCGAGCACGCTCAGGTAGCGGCCGTGTTCGATGTCCTGATATTCGGTGCTGGCGGCCTGCGCCGTCAGGGCGGTACCGGCCAGGCTCAGGAGAGTGAATCCGATGAGCGTTTTCATGTGCTGATCATCTCCCCCGGATTGCGAAGGTAGTGTTTAGTGATCGCATCGGCAGCCTTGAAAGCCAGGGCGCCGACGGTGCCGGTGGGGTTGTAACCGGGGTTTTGCGGGAAGGCGGAAGCACCGACCACGAACAGGTTGGGGACGTCCCACACCTGCAAATACTTGTTGACCGAGCTGGTGCTGGGGTCGACGCCCATGATGAAACCGCCGACGACGTGCGACGACTGGTAGGGGCGACCATCCCAGGGGCCGGTACGCGGGCTGGGGATCATCTGGCGCGGGTTCATCCGCTTGGCGATCTCCACGACCTTGCCGGTCACGTACTGGGCCATCTTGAGATCGTTGTCGGTGAAGTCGAACGTAATCCGCAATAGTGGGCGACCCAGCCGATCGCGATAAGTCGGATCCAGCGACAGATAGTTGTTGGGCGAGGAGTAATTGCTCGCCTCGCAGCCGATCGACATGGTGCTGGCATAGTTGTCGACGGTGGCGCGTTTCCACTGCGATCCCCAGCGCGGAGTGCCGGGCGGTGTCGGACGCGCCTGGATCGGCGCAGCGCCGATCGGAGTGACGCGAGTACTGCCGCCGCCGAAGAAGCCCAGCCCCGAGTGATCGAAGTTGTCGTTATTGAATTCGTCGATGCCCATGCCGACAGCACCGGCGCCGATGAAGGGATTGAAGTTCTTGTCGTCGAAGAACAGTTGCACGCTGTTGGCGGTCTGATAGGCGTAGTTGCGCCCGGTGGTGCCGCGACGCGTGGCGGGGTCGTAGGCTTCGCCGATCCCCGACATCAGCATCAGACGTACATTCTCGAAGGTGAACGCCGCGACCACGACGATCTCCGCGGGCTGTTCCCACTGACGACCGGCGGAATCGACATACACGATGCCGGTGGCCCGGCGGCCATCGGAGTCGGTGGTGACCCGCAGGACTTCGCAATGGGTGCGAGCTTCGAAGTTGTCCTTGCGAATCAGCGCCGGCAGCACGGTGGTGATCGCGCTGGCCTTGGAGTAGTTGGCGCAGCCGTAGTTGGTACAGAAGCCGCAGAAGGTACAGGGCCCCATGGTGACGCCGAGCGGGTTGGTATAGGTCTGGGACACCAGGGACGATGGCACCGGAAATGGCTTGTAACCCATCTCGCGGGCGGTATCGGCGAAGAGCGTCGGCGAGTAGGGCTGTTTCAGCGGTGGGGTGGGGTAGTCGTTGGCACGCACGCCCTCGAATGGATTACCGCCTGCTTGCCGCCCGCTGATCAGGTTGGCGGCGCGGCCGGAGGTGCCGGCGATCTTTTCGAAGGCGTCGTAGTGGGGCTCCATTTCATTCCAGTCGGTGCCCCAGTCCTGCAGCGACAGTTCGTCGGGAATCGAGTCGGCGCCATAGCGTTCCTCGAGATGGCTGCGCAGGTGGAACTCCTCGGGCTGAAAGCGGAAGGTGATCCCGGCCCAGTGATTGCCCGCACCGCCGGTACCATTGCCCGGATGAAAGGAGCCCCATTTACGCATCGGCAGCGCGGTCTGCGACGGGTTGTTGCGCATGGTGATGGTGTTCTGTGCGGTGCGCAGCATCAGTTCCTGGCGCTGCGAGTAGCGCAGTTCATCGGTCACCGAGGCGATGTTGAAGTCTTTCGCGGTATCACGCCAGGGGCCGCGCTCGACGCCGACGACGCTCAGGCCGGCATCGACGAGTCCATTGGCGATGATCGCACCGGCCCAGCCGAGCCCGACCACCACCGCATCGGTGGGGGGGGAGTTTGGTTGCCATGTCTTGATTATCCCTGCGTATTCCAGTCGGAGCGGCCGGCAATGCTTACCGGTTCCAGGCCTAGATCTTCGTTGTGACGCTCGATGTAATCGCGATAGTCGTAGCGGGCACCGGGGAAGCCGAGCATCCTCCATGATGCCATGTCGCGATTGCCGCCATAGATCGGGTCGGCGAAGAAGCCTTCCATGGTGTTCTGCAAAATGGCCTCGAAGAACAGCGGCGTATCGATGTCGTCGAGTTTGATTTCGTCGGCTTCAAGCTGGCTCAGGACCCGATCCCGTTGCTCCTCGCTCAAATCGGCGAAAGGGGCGCCGAGTTCGTTGCGGCAATGGTCGTTGAGTGCCGCAAGCCCAATGCGGTAGCGCTGTCGCGGTGTCAGCGGTGATTGGTCGCCTTGCTGCGGGATGCCGTCCTGAAACGGGCCATGCATATAGAGGCGTTCGAAATCCCCATAGGGGCCGGCCAGTTGGCGGTCGATGAAGACCGCGCAACCCGCCTCTTTCCCGCTCACACTCAAGTCATCGGCAGGAATCAGGCGCTCGACGATCGCCTCGACGGTGGCGGCTTCGTCATCGGTGAAGAATTGCCAACCGGCATCGGGATCGACCGGTTCTTCAGCGATGTTGGCAAAGGGTTGCCATTTGGGGGGTGCTGGTATGGGTCAGGGCTTGGGCGGTGCCGGAAGCGCCAATCAGCAGAGCGGCCGACGAGCCCAGTAACTCGCGTCGGGTCAGGCCGCCAGCCGCGGCAGTTTTAGGTTTTTTGCTCATCACGGTTTCCCTTGCGGTAAGACCGGCCATGGTCTCTTCTCTCGGAGAAGAAACGGGGCCCGAATTCATGATTAGAATAAGTTCGCATGAGATTAAATGGCGTGCTAACTATTATGTTTAACATATGCCATGCGACAATTAACCGCAAGACGAAAGTCGAATTCACATTTGCTTGGAAGGCTAAGCAAAGGCAGGTGCCAGTTTCTAACTCGGAAATCCTGGCGGCGGGATCAAGGGAAGGTTAAGCCTTTGAATTCGAGGGAATTCAGGCGTGACAGCACCGCTTGGCCTTCTTGCCGCTGCCGCAAGGGCAGGGCGCATTGCGCGATGCCGGCCGGGGTGGCGGGTCGATGACACCGTCGACATAGCGCCAGGCACCCTTATGGCGCCGAAAGCGGGAGCGTTCGTGGAGCAGCTGAGATGGCGCACCGGAGGCGGTGGTCAGCGGGCGGTAAGTGGCCTTGAATTCGACCGTGCCTCGCGTGCCGTCGTCGCTGGCATCGAGGATTTCGAGCCCGAGCCAGTCGCTATCACGCTGGTCCAGCATCTGCGCGGTCAATGCCGGGTCTCGATACTTGGGGTCCCAGGTCGTGAGCAGGTACGCGCCCAGGCCACCGAGTGCAAAGGCGCTGTAGCGCGATCGCATCAGCGCCGCGGGTGTCGGCGCCAGCGCCTGGCCTCGGTGATAAGGGCCGCAGCAGCTGCCATAGTCTGCTCCGCTGTCGCAGGGACAAGGGGCGAGAGCGTCGCGGGCGGGAACTGTGGTCTGAGCGTACATTTGGTAAACTGCGCTATCATTTGTCTCTAAATGTTAATGCTACGCTGACCTTACCGTTGGCTTATGGTAAAACAGCGACGCTGCCAGGCAACGGTGCCAAGTCATTCGACATGTAGGTCGATCATCCATGTTTCTCGACGAGTTTCATTCTACCGACGCAGATCGTTTCTGCATCACCGCAGAGCAGGCCAGTCGGTTCGCCCGTGAGGTCGCTGGCGATTACAATCCGATCCACGACCCTTGCGCGCGGCGTTTCTGCGTGCCGGGGGATCTGTTGTTTGCCTTGGTCCTGTCGCGCTACGGCTTGTCCCAGCACATGTCGTTTCATTTCTGTGGCATGGTGGGGGATTGCGTGCCGCTGCGGTTCGTGGAGGGCGACGCGGGCTCGGTCAGTGTGGTCGACGATGCCAACAAGCAGTACCTCGAGGTCAGGCGCGAAGGGTGGACCATCCGCGATCCGGCCACCATCGAGACCTTTACCCGCCGTTACGTTGCCTTTTCCGGGCGCAACTTTCCGCATTACCTGAAGCCGCTGCTGGAAGACAAGGGCGTGATGTTCAATCCGCAGCGCCCACTGGTCATCTACGACAGCATGGGATTCAATCTCGAGGATCATGACCCGTGCGATCTCGATCTGGACTTCGCCGGGGCCAAGCTGGACGTGAAGGGCAAGCGGGGCGAGGCACACCTGGAATTTCGCATGAGCTGTAACGGCCGACCAGTGGGAACCGGCTCCAAGAAACTGGTGATCAGTGGTCTCCAGGCCTACGACGCGGAGCAGATGGAGACCTTCGTGACCAACTTCGTGCAGCTCAAGGCGGCCAATCCCTGCTCGGCTTGTTAGTGCTTCCATCAAGGGGCGTTTCGCTGCCGGCGATCGGTACGAACTCTCCTGTGTCGAGAGATTCGTGCTTGGTGCCGTAACCTAACGATAATACGCAGGGTCCGTCTCGAAACGGCGGGTCGTTCGTGTCACCAGCGTCAGCGGACCGGTCATGAAGGAACACGTCTCGCCATTTCAATTCTTCGTTTTGGCCCTCTCGTTCTATGTCCTCGGAGCGATGGTCGCCGATACCTTTTTCACGCTTCCGCCCGAAATCAGTCAACTGCTCGGCTACATGGACTATGTGGTCTGCTCGGTCTTCTTCATCGACTTCTGTCTGCGTTTCTATCGTGCGCCGAACAGATGGCGCTATATGCTGCGTTGGGGATGGCTGGATCTGCTGGCATGCATTCCCGCCGGTTGGTTCCAGGCGGCGCGTCTCGCCCGCGTCGTGCAGGTTATCCGCGTGTTGCGTGCGTTGCGCTCGATGGAATTGATCTGGCAGTTGCTGTTTCGCAACCGCGCCGAAGGCGTACTCGCCTCGGCTGCCACGGCGACCATGCTGTTAGTGGTCTTCGGCGCCTTGACGGTATTGCTGGTGGAGACGCCGAACCCCGAAAGCCCGATCAATACCGCGGAGGAGGCGCTATGGTGGGCGATCGTGACAGTCACCACGGTGGGTTACGGAGATTACTACCCGGTCACGACCCTGGGGCGGGTCGTCGCTGTGTTGCTGATGGTCTGCGGGGTGGGCTTGTTCGGTAGTTTCGCGGCTTACGTCAGCTCACTGTTCGTCGAGGATCAAGGCGAATCGGAGGCGCGCCAGCACAAGGCCAACCGGCGCATGATGCGACATATGATCGAACAGGTCAGCGAATTGCAGATCGAAATCGAGTCGCTCAGGCGGGAACTCCAGGAGCATCGCCAGGAACTGGCGGAGCATCACGCGAGCGAGGCGGGCGATGAGCGAGAGCGATGACGACGATTGGAATATTGCATTGCCCGAAAAACATAAGGGTGCTAATATAATTTCTGTCGAATGAAGATTCTTCGGTAGCAGTCGTTCGAGTCGCGTCTCAGACGCATCTCCTAGGTAACACCCCGCCTCGCCCGCGCATCCCCCCCTCTTGCGCGGGCTTTTTTTGTGTCCGCTCAGCAGTCGGGCTAGTGCGGTGCGCAGCGCAAGCGTGGCCGTCAAATGCGATCGCGCGTGCTATCGTGACCGGATCGACCGATTTTCGCCGAAGGGGCGTAACGCCTATGTCCAACGTTTCTCTGCAAAGCCTCTCGCCTCAATCCACTCATGTCGAGACTGTAGCCCGCTGGACCTACGACGCCTGGGGTGCGCTCTATCCCGAGGAGAGTTGGGCGCAGTGGCGTGAGAACGTGCGTCTCCAGTGTCGCGACAGCGGTGTACCTTCGGTGTTCGTTGCGGTTGTCGTGGGAGCGGGAGGAAAAGATGTCTTGGTGGGTACAGCGAGTCTGACGGCGCAGGATATGAGCGTGCGACCCGAATTGACGCCGTGGCTGGCTTCCGTCTTCGTGCCGCTGGCGTGGCGGGGGCTGGGGATTGCCTCAGCGCTGATCGCGCGGGGGGAAGCAGAGGCGCGCAACGCGGGCTTCAATCACTGCTATCTCTACACTCCGGATCAACAGAGGCTCTATGCGCGGCTGGGCTGGTGCGAACAGGAGCGCCTTGAATATCGTGGCGAGTGGGTCACACTGATGCGGCTCGATCTGATGAACAGATGACCTCGCCGACTGGGCCGAATTACCAGCTTTCATAGGGCAGAAACTTGCCGCTCATGGTGACCACGACGCGGTCACCCTTGGGATCCCCCTTGCGCGCGACGTCCATCTCGAAGTCGATGGCGCTATTCATGCCGTATCAGACTGAGACGATCCACACAGCGCCCGATCGCGTTGTCCAGCGCATTTCAGCTAAGGTCTTTGCGTGCCTGCGTGCCTGCGTGCCTGCGTGCCTTGGCGGCTATCAAGGCATGGTACATTTCCAGCTTGTCCACCGTGCGAATCAGCGTGTCGCGGGTCGACATGAAAATCTTGGACTCGCCGGCATCCACCATCTTGGCGGCGAATTCCGCAGGGACGAGATAGGACATGACGCTTTCCTCATTGTGATTATGATCGAGACGATTGAGAGGTCTTGCCGTGTTGCCGTGTCGACACGCTGGCCCGGTTAGTCCGGGTGCGACTTCTCCTCATCGGGCAACAGCACGACGTCGTTCCCGTCCAGCGCGACGGACCAATGTCGCAGCCGCCGTTCCGGATCCTCGAGACATTGCCCGTCGCGTAGCCGGAAGTGCTGCTTGTAGATCGGCGAGGCGACCACCAGCTCGCCGCCCAGATCGCCGACGATGCCGCGGCCGATCACGTTAGCCCCGGAGAACGGGTCCCGGTTGTCCAGGGCGTAAAGCTCGGCAACGGCTTCGGGTTGCCTAGAAGGCTCATCGGCCCCGTCGGTCCTGTCGGCGGTTTCGGGCCGACAAGATAGCGGTCGGCGAGGTAGCCCGTCGGCGTCTTCGGCGTCTTCGGGCCGACAAGATAGCGGCCGACAAGGTAGATAGAAAAGCGCGATCTGATGGCCTGCATGCCAGGCAACGACGCCGGAGCCGGCGACCAGATCCGCTCGGCCGCACAGGCGAACGGGGAGCGCAGGCGCGATGGCCTGCTCCGCCGGGGTTTTCTGGGTGGCCGGATTTTGTTGTGTAATCAGTTCGCTCACGAGGTCACCTCCACCGCCAGCGCGGCGATCTCTTCGGGACGTGCCGGGCGCGGCTGATCGCGTTCGGACACGGCGATGATGTCGGGGTCGCTGCGCTTGTCGTTGACGAAAGTGCGGAAGCGCTTGAGCTTTTCCGGGTCCTTGAGCGCCCCGGCCCACTCGCACTCGTACTGATCGACCACGTGCTGCATCTGCGCTTCCAGTTCGGCGCCCAGACCCAGGCTGTCCTCGAGAATCACCTGCTTGAGGTAATCGAGGCCGCCTTCCAGGCTCTCGCGCCACACCGAGGTGCGCTGGAGCTTGTCGGCGGTACGGATGTAGAACATCAAAAAGCGGTCGATGGTCTTGAGCAGCGTGTCGTCATCGAGATCGGTGGCGAACAGTTCGGCATGGCGCGGGCGCATGCCGCCGTTGCCGCAGACGTAGAGATTCCAGCCGTGCTCGGTGGCGATCACGCCGACATCCTTGCTCTGCGCCTCGGCGCACTCGCGGGTGCAGCCGGAGACGGCGAACTTGAGCTTGTGCGGCGAACGCAGCCCCTTGTAGCGATTCTCGATGATCAGTGCCATGGCGACGCTGTCCTGCACGCCGTAGCGGCACCAGGTGCTGCCGACGCAGGATTTCACCGTGCGCGTCGACTTGCCGTAGGCGTGGCCGGTCTCGAAGCCGGCAGCGATCAGTTCGCTCCAGATATCCGGCAACTCGTGCAGCTGGGCGCCGAACAGGTCGATGCGCTGGCCGCCGGTGATCTTGGTATAGAGGTTGTATTTCTTGGCTACTGCGCCGATGGCGATCAGCTTGTCGGGGGTGATCTCGCCGCCCGGGATACGCGGTACCACCGAGTAGGTGCCGTTCTTCTGCATGTTGGCCATGAAGGTGTCGTTGGTGTCCTGCAGCGGCACCAGCGACGGATTCATGATCGGCTCGTTCCAGCACGAGGCGAGGATCGAAGCGACCGCCGGCTTGCAGATATCGCAACCCAGCCGGCCCTTGCCGTGACGGGCGTGCAACTCATCGAAGCTCTTGATGCCTTCGACCCGGATCAGGCCGTAGAGCTCCTGGCGGGTATAGGCGAAGTGCTCGCACAGGCTGCGATCGACTTCGACGCCGCGGCTTTCCAGCTCGTGTTCGAAGACCTGCTTGAGCAGTGCCGTGCAGCCGCCACAGCCGGTGCTCGCCTTGGTCTCGGCCTTGAGCGCGCCGAGATCGGTGCAGCCGGCATCGACCGCCTGGCAGATCGCGCCCTTGGTGACGTTGTGGCACGAGCAGATCATCGCCGTCTCGGGCAGGGCGTCGGCGCCCAGCGTCGGCGCGCCTTCGCTGCTGGGGAGAATCAGCGAGGCCGGGTCCCTGGGCAGTTCCAGGCCGTTGCTGTAGTACTGCAAAAGAGTGTCGTAGTAGCTGTTGTCGCCGACCAGCATGGCGCCGACCAGCTTCTTGCCGTCGCTGGAGACCACCAGCTTGCGGTACTCCTGCTTGATCTGGTCCAGATAGCGGTACATGCGCGCCCCGGGAGTGCGGTCGCCATGCGCATCGCCGATCGAGCCGACATCGACGCCGAGCAGCTTCAGCTTGGTGCTCATGTCGGCACCCTGAAAGGTGAGTTCGCCCTCGACCAGGGTATCGACGGCGGCCTTGGCCATCTGGTAGCCGGGGCCCACCAGGCCGAAGATGCTGCCCTGCCATAGCGCCACTTCGCCGATGGCCAGAATGTTCGGATCGCTGGTCCGGCAGTTGTCGTCCACCACGACGCCGCCGCGTTCGCCGATCTCCAGCCCACAACCCCGGGCCAGTCGATCCTGGGGACGGATGCCGGCGGAGAACACGATCAAGTCGGTTTCCAGCACTTTTTCATCCTGGAAGACCATGCGGTGCTGGTGGTCCTGACCGTCCTCGATGCGCTGGGTGGCCCGCCCCGTCAGTACCTGGACGCCCAGTTGCTCGATCTTTTCGCGCAGCAGATCGCCGCCTTCGGTGTCGACCTGCATCGGCATCAGGCGCGGCGCGAACTCCACCACGGCGGTGTCGAGATTCAGGCCGCGCAGGGCGTTGGCGGCCTCCAGCCCCAGCAGGCCGCCACCGACCACCACGCCGCTGGAGGCCGTTTCGGCCGCGGCGCGGATCGCATCGAGATCGTCCAGGGTGCGGTAAACGAAGCAGTTGGGGCGGTCGTTACCCGGAATCGGCGGCACGAAGGGATAGGAGCCGGTGGCCAGTACCAGTTGGTCGTAGGCGTATTCTCCACGGCCGGTGGAGACGGTACGCGCAGCGCGGTCGATGGCCGTCACTTCTTCGCGCAGGTGCAGATCGATGCCGTGGCGGTCACAGAAATCCGCTTCGTTCAGCGACAGCGACTCGGCATCGCGACCGCTGAAGTATTCGGACAGGTGGACGCGGTCGTAGGCGCGACGGCGTTCTTCCCCGAAGATCGTGACGGCATAGCTTTGGTGAGCGCCGCTCTCGACCAACTGCTCGAGAAAGTGGTGCCCGACCATGCCGTTGCCGATGACGATCAGGCGCGGCGTGTTGGGATTCGAGATGCTTGACGAGGACATCAGGCTGCCTCCTCCAGATGTTGTGTGGCTTCCGACGCGCCGAACAGCAGCGTGTCGCGGCAGTCGCCGAGCGGGACGCCCGCCTGGGCGAGCTGATAAAGACGCGGGCCGTCGGCGGTGTCGCCGTAGAGCACCGCACCGTTCAGGCGGTCGTCGCGCAGCAGCAAGCGGCGGTAATCGCCGGCATCGCGGTCGGCATAAGTCAGGGTTTCGAAGTCGGGAGCGTCGACCGGGCCGAAGGCGTAGAGCGAAATGCCCGCCACCTTGAGCCGGGTTGCGCAGTCGCTGTTGACGTAGGGCCGGGGAGCGTCACCGCAGATCACCTCGGCGAGGGTCTCGACCTGCCGCCAGATCGGCTCGACCAGACCCACAGTGCAACCGTCGAATTCGCAGCATTCGCCCAGCGCATGGATCGATGGCTCGGTGGTGGTCAGGCACGCATCGACGTGAATGCCGGCGCCGACATCGAGCCCCGCCATTCGGCCCAGTTCGGCATTGGGGGTGATGCCCGCCGCGACGACCACGCAGTCGGCCGGCAGGCGGCGACCATCGGCGAGCGTCACCGCGCGCACCTTGCCGTTTTCGTCTCCCTGGCAGTCGACCAGGCTGGCGCCGGTCTCGATGGTCAGGCCGCGTCCTTCCAGGCTTTCACGCAGCCAGGCCGCTGCGGTGGCATCCAACTGGCGGTTCATCAACCGCTCGCTGCGTTGCACAACGGTGACCTGCAAACCCCGCTTGCGCAGTCCCTCCGCCGCCTCCAGACCCAGCAGGCCGCCACCGACGACGATGGCACGGCTACCCGGGGGTTGCGCGCTCAGCCAGTCGGCGTCTTCCAGATTGCGGAAGCCGCCGACGTTGCCCAGCCGAATGCCCGGAATGTCGGGCAGTGTCGGGCGCGAGCCGGTGGCGATGACCAGCCGGTCGTAATCCACGCGGCTGCCCTTGCCGGTGCGCTGACACTCGGTGCGCAGCCAGCGGGCGTGGCGGTCGATGTCGACCACGCGCTCGCCCAGGCGCCACTCGATACCCGAAGCCTGCGTGTCGCTCAGCTTGAGATCGAGCGCATCGCGGGTGATCTCGCCGGCCAGCCAGGGGGAGAGCAGGATGCGGTTGTAGGCCGCTGCGGTTTCCTCGCCGATCACCGTGATGCGATCCGGCCGGTCAGGACGGCCATGCAACGCCTGCAGCAGTCGGTGGCCGGCCATGCCGTTACCGATAATGACCAGATGCTCCCCCGCGAGAGGCGGGGATTGGGTGGTCTTTGCCATGGTTATCTCCCGTCGTGTGCGGCGATGACTCGACTGATAAGCCGAGCACACCGACGCAACGAAAAAAGGCGCCTGATGACACGAAGGCCGGCTTCCGAGAGCTTGGGCTTCGTGGCATCAGGCGCCTTTGCCTGAAGGAAACACTGCATAAATGTCTGCGCAGGCGAACCGCTGCGTTGCGCGGTGCTAGCAATCCTCACCTATACCCCATAGGCTCCGGTTGCTGCGCTCCGTGCGCCTTGCGCTTCATCCTGCTCGCCGTTTTATTCAGCGGTTCCTGAATTCCGCTATGACGTTTCGGTCCGTCTGGCACGGTGCTGCGACATTGCGGCGACCGGCCGACGCTAGCGACCGTCATTGATCGCTGGCATGCGTGCCAAGCGAAAGGTGTGCCAGATCGACGATCTGGCAGACGATTCAGTCGCTTGGTAGCGATCGCGAAGGCGAAAAAGCGGCCTGCAACGGTCTGGCTTGCTCAAGCCCGGTGCAGATCGATGCGTTTTCGCACCAAAGAAAAGCAATACGCTTCGCGGACGCCGCCGTCGATGACGGGAGCGTTTCTCGAGAATCGGTCAGGTCGCTGTCCCGCAAGTAAAAAATGATCGTCGGTCCGGTAATTGCATCGGTACACGCATCAGAAGGGCCTTTCGCTTGCCAATGCCGGCAGCGGGCCCGAGCGAATCGACGAGTTACAACACGGCACCGCAGTTGCCCTGTACGGCTGCGGTAGCAGGCAAAGAGGCCTGACGTCACGTTAGTGATGTCGGGCCTCTTTGCGTTTCAGGGAGGCTTCCATGTCCGAACCGCGCACCACCACCTGCCCGCCTTTTCAGGGCACCACCGCCTGCCCGCCTTCCAAGGGCACCACCACCTGCCCGCCTTCCAAGGGCACCACTACCTGCCCGTATTGCGGCGTCGGTTGCGGTGTCGTCGCCACTATCGAGGATGGCGCGTTGACCGGCGTCGCCGGTGATGCCGAGCATCCCGCGAACCAGGGCAGGCTCTGCGTGAAGGGGAGTGCGTTGCATGAAACCCTTGGCGCCGAGGGGCGACTGTTGCAACCCCATGTGGACGGCCAGGCGGTGACCTGGGAATACGCGCTGGAGTGCGTTGCCGAGCGCCTGGCTGCCACCCGGCGCGAGCATGGCCGCGAGTCGGTGGCCGCGTATCTTTCCGGGCAGTTGCTGACCGAGGACTATTACGTCGCCAACAAGCTGTTCAAGGGGTTCCTCGGCACGCCCCACGTCGACACCAATTCGCGCCTGTGCATGGCCTCGGCGGTGGCTGCCTACAAGCGATCCTTCGGCGCCGATGCGGTGCCGTGCTGCTACGAGGATCTGGAGTGCGCGGAACTGGTGGTGCTGGTGGGGTCCAATCTGGCCTGGAATCATCCGGTGCTCTACCAGCGTTTGAAAGCAGCCAAGAGCCGCAATCCGCTGATGCGCGTGGTGGTGATCGATCCGCGCGTGACCGACAGCTGCGAGATCGCCGATCTCTATCTCGGCATTGCCCCCGGCAGCGATGCGCGGCTGTTCAATGGCCTGCTGGCCTGGATGCATGCCACTGGCCGGATCGACCGGCTCTACCTCGAGCGCCATACCCAGGGTTTCGAGGAAGCCTTGCAGGCGGCCCGGGAGGACGATGTCGGCATCGAGGCGGTCGCCCGTGACTGCGATGTCGACGCCGAGCGGCTCGAAACCTTCTACTACTGGTTCGCGACGCAACTGCACGTGGTGACGCTCTACTCCCAGGGGATCAATCAGTCGAGCAGTGGCACCGACAAGTGCCAGGCGATCATCAACTGTCATCTGGCGGGTGGCAAGCTGGGCATGCCGGGGGCGGGGCCGTTCTCGATCACCGGCCAGCCCAACGCCATGGGCGGGCGCGAAGTCGGCGGCCTCGCCAACCAGCTCGCCGCCCACATGGACTACCACACGCCCGGCGCCATCGACCGGGTCACCCGCTTCTGGACGACGCTGAGCCTGACGCCGGCGCTGCCGACGGGGCCGGGTTTGAAAGCGGTGGAGCTGTTCGATGCCATCGAGCGCGGCGAGATTCGCGCCGTCTGGATCATGGCGACCAATCCGGTGGTCAGCCTGCCCGAGGCCAATCGGATCAAGCGCATTCTAGCCCAGTGCCCGCTGGTGATCGTCTCCGACTGCATGGCCAACGCCGACATTCTGGCGGTGGCGGATATCGTGCTGCCGGCGACCAGCTGGTCGGAGAAGGATGGCACCGTGACCAATTCTGAGCGCTGCATTTCGCGCCAGCGCGGGCTGCTGCCGCCGCCCTTTGATGCGCGCCACGACTGGTGGATCATGAGCCAGGTCGCCGCTCGTCTGGGCTACGCCGAAGCCTTCGATTATCGCCACCCGGCGGAGATATTCGATGAGCACGCACGCCTGTCTGGCTTCGAAAACCGTGGCGAGAGCCGGCGTCCCTTCGATATCTCGGCGCTGGCGGGGCTCGGTCGCGCGGGATACGACGCCCTCGCGCCGATCCAGTGGCCGGTCACTGCCGAGGCGCCTAAAGGCACGGCACGGCTGTTCGAGTCGGGTCGCTTCGCCACGCCGGATGGCCTGGCGCGGCTGCTGCCGGTGCGGCCGCGCCAGCCGGAGCAGGCGGTGTCGCCGGCGCGGCCACTGCGTCTCAATACCGGCCGCGTGCGCGATCAATGGCACACCATGACTCGCACCGGGCGCGCCGCGCGACTGATGAACCATCGCAGCGAGCCGTTCGTCGATATTCACCCGCTGGACGCCGAGACTTTCAGCGTGGCCGACCAGCAACTGGTGGAACTGAGCGGTATCGATGGCTGCTATCGGGGGCGCGCGCGTCTGGCCAAGGGTCAGCGACGGGGCGAACTGTTCGTGCCGATGCACTGGAACGAGGCGTTCAGTGGCCAGGCCAAGGCCAACGGCCTGATCGCGCCGGTGACCGATCCCATCTCGGGCCAGCCGGAATCGAAGCAGGGCGCGGTCGGCCTGCGTCCGCTGCCGCTGGCGTGGGAGGCGACCTTGATCGTCGCGGCCGATCTCGCCGCCGAGATCGATCCGACCCTTGATTGCGAATACTGGGCGCGTATTCCGCTCGATCACGCGCTGCGCTGGCAATTGGGCGGTAGTCCGCAAGCCGGCGATCGCGACTGGCTGGCGTGGGCCGCCACTTACCTGCCGGTGCCGGCATCGCAATGGAGCCGTGACGATGCTCGCGGGCGGCTGCGTGTCAGCGGGATCGAACAGGGCCGGTTGCGCTGGTGGCTGATGGTCGGGCCGCCGCAGTCGCTGCCGGCGCTGCATTGGCTGGATGCCTGTTTTGCGCGTGCTCCCGATGCAGTGCTCGACCCGGAAACGCGGCGCCGTATTCTGGCCGGCTGCGGCAGCGGCGCGCGCAACGATGGCCCGATCGTCTGCAGTTGCCATCAGGTCGGGCAGAACTCGATCATTGCCGCCATCCGCGCCGGCGATACCAGTGTCGAGGCGCTGGGGGCCCGCCTGGCCTGCGGCACGCAGTGCGGTTCCTGCCAACCCGAATTGAAAGCCCTGCTGGAAGAGGAGAACGCCCATGCCAGCCTGTAATCCTTCGCGTGACCCCACGCTCAAGACCGCTGGTTGGGTAGCGCGGTTCTGTTCAACGTTCAGGCAGGCCGCTCAAGGCCGACTGACGCCTGGCTCTCATTCGGGGGGTGTGGTGGCAAACAATGGCGCGGGTCGTGGCCGGGTGGCGCTGGTCGGCGCGGGTCCGGGAGCCGCGGATCTGCTGACCATGCGAGCGCTGAGACGGCTCGAAGCGGCCGATGCCGTGGTCTACGACCGGCTCGTCGGCCCGGATATCCTGGCGCTGCTGCCTCGAGGCTGCGAACGTTACTACGTCGGCAAGGCAAGAGGGAATCACAGCGTGTCCCAGGCGGAGATCGGTGGCCTGCTGGTGCGTCTCGCTGGCGAGGACAAGCGGGTGGTGCGCTTGAAGGGCGGCGACCCCGGTATCTTCGGGCGCATGGGCGAGGAGTTGGCGGCGCTCCATGATGCCGGCGTGGAGACGGAAATCATCCCCGGCATTACCGCGGCATCCGGCGCCGTGGCGGCGATGGGGATGCCGTTGACCGATCGCGCCCATGCCCAGCAGGTACGTTTCATCACCGCCCAGCGATGTTGCAAAAGTACGGGCCGCGCCGATGGCGAGCCGGAGTGGGCGGCGCTGGCACGGCGTGACGAAACGCTGGTCTTCTACATGGGGCTCAATCGCGTCGGCGATATCTGCTCGGGCCTGCGCCGGGGCGGACTGCCCGACGACTGGCCGATCATGCTGATCGCCAATGCCTCGCTGCCGCAGCAGCAAACGCTGGCCGGCACACTGGCGGAGATGCCGGCAAAACTCGCCGCGCATCCGTTGCCTTCCCCGTGCCTGATCGTGGTGGGGAGTGTGGTGGAGATGGCCCGTTCCACTGCTGGCTCGTGCTCCAGTCTCGAACGTCCCGTTTAACCGAGCGGGACGGATCCAATCAGGATAGAATGCGCCGCTTCTTTCTTCCCCACCGGAGCGACTCATGAACCAATTGCCCCCTTGTCCGCAGTGCGGATCGGAGTACACCTACGAGGATATGGGCCTCTACGTCTGCCCCGAGTGCGCCCACGAATGGTCGGATAGCGAGCGCGCAGCCGACGAAGCCGCGAAGGTGGTGACCGATGCCCACGGCACGCCGCTGGCCGATGGCGATAGCGTCACCGTGATCAAGGACCTCAAGGTCAAGGGCTCCTCCCAGGTGGTCAAGGTCGGCGCCAAGGTCAAGAGCATCCGTCTGGTGGACGGCGATCACGATATCGACTGCAAGATCGACGGTATCGGGGCGATGAAGTTGAAGTCGGAGTTCGTCCGGAAGGCCTGAGAGCTTGTTCACAATCCGCTGTGCGTCGGCCCGAAAGGTGCCTGCCAGGGATGGCGGGCACAAAAAACCGCTGCCCGGGAAGGCAAACCGGGACAGCGGCAAAGATCGCATGGACGCGATGAAACGGAACTCAGTTCTGGGCTAGTGCGCCGCCGCCATTGCGCTCGTTGTCGGCTCGCTGATAGGCCTCGTTCTCTTCGGCCTCGGTCTCCGGCGTGAATCTGACCGCGAGTGCGAACAGGGATGCGGCGATGACCGCCATGCCGAGGTAGAACAGCCCCTGCTGATAGCTGAGCGACTCGGCGCGGAACAAAAAGCCCGCCGCTACCGCGCCGGCATTGCCCCCGGCGCCGACGATCCCCGCGACGGCCCCCAGGGCCTTCTTGTTGATGAACGGCACCACGCCGAAAGTGGCGCCTTCGGCCATCTGCACGAACAGGCTGAACACCAGCATGATCCCGATGGCGATCGCCAGCGTCTGCATCTGGGCGAAGCCCATCAGTGCGATCCCCTCGCAGAACAGCGCGATGAACAGCCAGCGTACCCGTCCCTTGAGCCCGCCGTTACGGGCGAACAGATCGGAGAAGATACCGCCGAGCGTGCGCGCGAACAGATTCATCAGGCCGAACAGACCGGCAATCAGGCCGGCGGTGGCGAGATCCAGCGAGAAGGTATCGAAGAAGTAGATCGCGGCGATGTTGTTGATCGTCAGTTCGACGCCAAAGCAGGCGGCATAGACCACGAACAGCGCCCATACGCGAATGTCCTTGGCGGCTGCCGTGAAGCTCTGCATGGCGCCGTGTTCGCGCGTTGCCGGCGGCAGCTCGCCGCGGGCCCGCAGATCGCTGAAATTGCCATCGGGGGCGTCCTGGGTGAAGCGGTAGTAGGCCAGGCCGGTCAGGAACAGCACGATACCGGGAACCACCATGGCCAGGCGCCAGCCCAACGTTTCGCTGACGCCGAGCATCAGCATGCCGGAGAACACCAGCGGCATCAGGATCTGCGTGGTGCCGCCGCCGAGGTTGCCCCAGCCGGCGGTGGTGGCGTTCGCGGTGCCGACCACGTTGGGCGCGAACATGACGGTGGAGTGGTACTGGGTGATGACGAAGGACGCTCCGATGGCGCCGATCGCCAGACGCGCCAGCAGGAAGGTCTCGAAACTGTCGGCCAGGCCGATCGCCATGACCGGCAGCGAGCCGAGACAGAGCAGCCAGGTGTAAGCCTTGCGCGGGCCGATGCGGTCGCACAGCAGACCGATCACCAGACGCACCAGGATGGTGATCGCCACCGAGGCGATAATGGTGTTGCCGATCTGGGTCTTGGTCAGGCCAAGATCGTCGCGGACGACGGCCATCAGCGGGGCGATGCCGAACCAGCCGAAGAAACAGACGTGGAAGGCGAACCAGGATAGATGGAAGGCTCGCATCTGCGGCGTCGATAGAGTGAACAGACGTATCTTGTTGGCCTTGTGGCGGATGTCCATGAGATATCTCGCTCCGAGGTGATGACGACACTCGGCGATGGCCGTGACACAAGAAATCGCCGGGAGCGATTTTTGACGTGTCAGCGACGACCCGAAGAGTGTCCGCCAGGGACGGTGAGCACAAAAAAACGGCGCCCATCTCTCGTCATGCGCTGCATGAAGAGTCGATGGACGCCGTTGTCCGTTATGGCAGCCGGCCGACGGTGGCCTGACTGCTGAATGATTCGAGATCGCCATGTGACGATCTCTGGTCGAGCCGCCATTGGCTCGATCTGTCAAAACCCAAGCAGAAGCGATGCCAGGATCGAAGGAGTCTTAATGATTCAACAAGATAGGGCGTTTGCTGGGTAGGGGTGGAAGCGTGAAAGTTCGATTGCGCTATCCGAAGGTGCAGTGGCGGAAAGCCATGCACCAGCGAGTCGCGAGAGCGGTGGCCGTCGTGGCGCCCGAGCGTCAGGGCCGGCCCTGGGACAGCATTTCCACCAGGTCGATGACGTTGCGCGCGACTTCGACCAACGGCTTGCTCTGATCCATGGCGGTCTTGCGCAGCAGGCGATAGGCCTCGTCCTCGGAGAGTTTCCGATGCGTCATCAATAGCCCCTTGGCGCGTTCGACCTGCTTGCGATCGCGCAAGGTCTTGCGGGTGCTCTCCAGCTCATCGCTGATCTGCTGGAGTCGCGCGTTCTGGATTTGCACGAGATTGATCAACGAGCGACTGAAACGGGAGTCCATGGCGTTGGCCGTCAGCTCGCCGAGTCCGGAGGCGTGGTCGGCGTCCCTGGCCTCCAGCAACAGGCTCACCGGCGCCGCCCATAGCTCGTCGTCCAGGGAGTCGAGCAGGCCGGCGGTGTCGTCGATTTCACGTTTGGCCCGGGCGATCTTGTCCTGGCAGAGACGCTGCAACTCCTCGACCAGGCTGTCCTCCAGCCCCTTCATGGTATCGATGCGCTGCGTGGCGATGGCGTACCACTGCTCACCGGGATCAGGGAGATCGTCGGGTAGCGCCGCGCCCTGACAGGCCATGTCACGCAAGCGGGCGATAGCGGCGTGGATGGGATGGCCGAGCTCGGCTTGCCAGCGCGTCAGGGTATCCTTGCTGGCGAACTCGGCGAAGGTATCGAAGCAGTGACGCTGGGCATCGATCAGTTGCTGCATAGTGTCACGATGCGTCGCGTCGAAGGCGCCCAACGTAAAACCCAGTGCGCCGCAGGCACGTTCCTGGCCGGCCAGCTCCTTGCCCTGAATGAAATGAAACAGGCATACCAGCACGCGGGTGATATCGGTGTCGCTGGCGGTATCCGCGGCTTCGAAGATCACCGACAGCAGGTTGCTGATCAGCCGGTTGAACAGGCGCATGGCATCGTCGGCGGACAGCCGTTGACGCCGGATCTCCTCACGGATCCGCGGCAGTGCGTCGAAACCGTGCCAGACGCCGGCCAACCGGATCAGCAGACGTGCATCGGCATAGCGCGGCGATGCCTCCTCCACGCCCGGCGCGGCCCAACTCTCCAGACGCTGCCGCAGCTGCGCCTCGGCGTGCTGGCACTCCGCGATGCGTTGTCGGCGCTGCGTGGCGAAGCGCTTGCCGCCGGATCCGAGATAGATGCTCGAGGAGCCGCGTTCGCGCTGCAGGGCGTGAACGAAGCGACTGATGTCACCGACCACCGCAGCGGTTTCCGCCAGACGCGTGAGTTGTTCGATCTCCGAGAATCTGGCTGCCTGCAGCAGCCGTTCGGCAGCGTTCATGAGTCATCGGTCCTGTCCAGTCCGCCATCATCGGGAAACACTGCATAAATGTCTGCGCAGGCGAATCGCTGCGTTGCGCGCTGCTGGAGCGCCAGCCCGGTCAAAATCCTCACCTATACCNNCTTCGAGTCTGCGCTGCGTGCGCCTTGCGCTTCATCCTGTTCGCCGATTTATTCAGCGTTTCCATCGGCACCGCGATGCGACGACGATTATCGTTGTAACGTCGGTACGACCAACGTCTAGCAAGACTCTACCGCGTGCGTCGGGTGGGCGCACGCGCGTCGGTTGAGTCGTCGGATCGATGGCTTATGGATGAGGGGAAGTCGGATGGCGGGAATTGGGTAAGGACAACGCGATGGTCAGCGCTCGGAACGTACTTCATATTCGCCGTCGAGCACGCGCTGGGAGCGCTCCCGCGAAGCGGAATTCCGGGTGCCGTCGGCGGCACCGCCGGCGTACTGCGCCTGAGAGGCGCGCACCTGTTCGGCATGCTTCTTCATGCGATGGCGCAGGAATGGCAGCATGGCCCAGCCAATGATCAGGAAGAACAGTCCCAGCAGCGTGCCGAGAACCAGCATGACGCCGAACAGCAGCCAGGTGAGCAGCAGGCGCAGGCCGCCGGCGCCTTGATGAGGACGGTTCTGCCGGACGCGTTCGCGCCACTGCTGGGCGGCGCGCCATGCGGCATTGTCTGTATGGTGACGGTTGACGGTCATCCGGTTTCTCCTTTGACGTTGAGATCATCGATGCTGAGGTCGTCGCGATGCAGGTCGAGATCGATCTCATCATGCTGGGCGTTATAGCCCTCGATCTCAATGTGTCCATCACTATCGACCTCGAGTTCTTCGAATCGTTGCATACCCTTTTCGCGGGCTTGCCTCAGCGCTTGCCGTAGCTGCTCACCGGTCAGGCTCCAGGCCGGCGTACTCGACTTGCGCTGGCTTTCGCGCATCGGTGTGCCGTCCATCTGCATCGAGACATCGAGTTTCCAGCCGTCGTCACGCCAGCCTTCGAACTCCAGAATGTCGTCATCGTGATCGGCCTCGAGCTTCTCGAAGCGGCTGAAGCCGTAACCCTCGGCCTTGCCGAGCAGGGTATCCAGGTCGCTGTAGGAGAAGGTACCATCGTTGGCCATGGCGCTGACGCTCAGGCCGCTGCCGATGGCGACGGCGGGGAGCATCCAGAGACGGTATTTCATGTATTCCTCCTCGGCCAAAGTGCAAAAACGATCATGCGATGTGGAGATGAGTGGCATCGCTCAACGTCGTTATACTCGCAACGACCTTGCCAGGAGCTGACAGAGGTATTCATTTCCGGTTCATGGCGCTTGCGGCAGACTGGCTGCATGGACATGCGCGACTCATTCCCTTTGCTGCTGATCGTGCCGCTGCTATTGAGCGGTGCGGTGGCCCCTGCAACGGCCAACGGCGATGACTGGCGAGACCTTCACCAAGAGGTCGAGGAAGGCCACCTGGTCGGCCTGACCGGGATCATGGACTGGCTCGAGGCGCGTTACCGAGGACAGATACTCGAAGTCGAGCTCGAGCAGGGCGATGGCGACGGCAAGATCCAATACGAAGTGGAAATGATCGGACCGCAGGGGCAGGTCGTCGAATTCGAGTTCGACGCCGCCACCGGCGAGCTTCTGAGCATCGAGGGCGTTAATATAGATGCCATGAAAAAGGAGCCCTGAGAGGGTATTTACAAAAGGGCTGCACTCGGCAATACGGCGTTGAAATCGTCCTCAAATGCTCATTTACCTCGTGTAAACTCCGCTTTTTCGTTTGATTTCGCCTTGTTTTGCCTTCGTTCGCCTATTTTGTAAACACCCTCTGACAGGCCGCATCGACACGGTCCGGTCATCGAAGAAGTCGCTGGCATGCGGGGGAATCGTTGGAATGAAGGTATTACTGGTCGAAGACGATGCGGCGCTGGCCAAGGCGCTGGGGGATGCCCTGAGGGACGCCGGCCTGCTGGTGGAGGCGACCGCCACGGGACGGGAAGCCGACTACCTGGTGCGCACCGAGCGCTACGACACGGTCATTCTCGATCTCGGATTGCCCGACGGTGATGGCACGCGCTGGCTGTCGCAGTGGCGGGAGGACGGCATCGATCTGCCGGTGCTGGTACTGACCGCGCGGGAGCGCTGGTCGGACAAGGCGGCGGGTTTCTCCGCCGGCGCCGACGATTACGTGGTCAAGCCGTTCGAGACCGCCGAGGTGCTGTTTCGGCTGCGCGCCCTGGTGCGTCGTAGCCACGGCCGTGCCCATCCGGTCATTCGTATCGGCGAGCTGACGCTGGATACCCACTCCGGCAGCGTGACCCTGGCCGGGCGGCCGATCACGTTGACCGCCCAGGAATCGCGCCTGCTGTCGTACCTGATGCATGCCTCGCCGCGCATCGTCAGCCGGGCCGAGCTCGCCGAGCATGTCTACAACCGCGATCACGAACCCGACTCCAACGTCATCGATGTCCAGATCAGCCGGTTGAGGCGCAAGTTCGGTCGTGGCCGGATCGAGACGCTGCGTGGGCAGGGGTATCGTCTGGTCGATCTCGAGGCGCAAGCGTGACGCCAGGCGGGATGTCCCGGCCGACCCGCTGGACTCGACGCGTGCGGCTGGCTCCGCTGGGTGTGAGGCTGCTGCTGGCGTCGTTGCTGTTGGTGATCGTGCTGCTGCCGTTGGCCGGCTTCGGGCTGACCTACAATTTTCGCCAGTCCGCCACGGCTTCCTTCGATAGCCGGCTGGAATCCCAGCTCAACGCCTTGCTCGCCGGCATTCAGGTCGACAATCTCGGTCGGCGTCTGCAGCTCAATCGATCTCTGGGCGACGCCCGCTTCGATCGGGTCTACTCCGGCTGGTATTGGCAGATCACCGACGGGGACGATCTCATGCTGACGTCGCGCTCGCTGTGGGACCAGCGCCTGCCGGTGCCGGCGCATGACAATGGCGTCAATGTCTATGCCGTCGACGGGCCACGCAACGAAGGCCTGCGCATGATCGAGCGCGATATCCGGCTGCCGGGGCACGCCAACGAGATTCACGTCGCGCTGGCCGGCTCGACGCGCGAACTCGACCGGGAGGTCGGGCGCTTCGAGCGTCTGCTGATCATGTCCCTGGCTACCTTCGGCGTGTTACTGCTCGCTGGGCTGGCATTGCAGATGCGTTGGGGGCTGGCGCCGCTGCGGCGGATGTCAGCCAATCTGCGCGCGGTCGAGGAGGGCGAAGCCGAACGCCTGGACACCCAGCTGCCGGCGGAGCTCAAGGAGCTGGCGCTGGCCATGAACAGCGTGCTCGAACGCGATCGACGCCTGATCGAGCGTGGCCGGGCGGCGGCCGGCAATCTGGCCCATGCGCTGAAGACACCGGTGAGCGTGCTCAAGACGCTCTCCGAGCGTTTCCCCGCCGAACAGCGCCAACCGATCAACACCGAGCTGGCGCGTATCGACGACGCCGTGCGCCATCATCTGGCACGGGCCTCGGCGGCCGGCGGCGCGGCATTCTCGGGCCGGGTCTCGATCGCCAAGGCGATCGAGCCGGTCGTCCAGGGGCTTGCGCGGTTGGCGCAACGTCGTGGGTTGCGCTTCGAGTCCTACGTCGACCCGCTGGCTGCCGCGCGCATCGACCCGCAGGATCTGCAGGAACTCACCGGCAACCTGCTCGAGAATGCCCTGCGCTGGGCCGAGGGCGAGGTCTCTCTGACGGTGCGTCAGGTCGACCAGGGGGTACGCCTGCGGGTGGAGGACGACGGACCGGGGATGACGCAGGCCCAGAGCGAAGCCGCACTGGCGCGTGGCGTCAGGCTCGATGCCCGGGGCTCTGGTTCCGGTTCTGGGGGATCTGGGCTGGGACTGGCAATCGTCGAGGACCTGATGGCGCTCTACGGCGGTACCCTGCGTCTCGAGCGCGCCGATCTCGGCGGCCTGGCGGCGGACGTCTGGCTGCCGGTCTCGCCGGTTTCACCGCATGGCGATCCGGCACCGGGCGGGACATGAGTCGCCGCGCCGTCAGTTCTCGCGCAGCTTGCCCCGCACCACGGTACGAAAACCGCGCTGCTCGGGAGACTGGATCGCCGCCAGGGCCAGTTGCAGCGCCTGCTGGGCGATTTCCGGCAGGTCGTGGTGAATGCAGGGAATATGCAGCCCGAAGACGTCGCTGTGCTCGATGTCGTCGATGCTGAACAGCTGCACGTCGCGCTGCGGCACCTTGCCTTTTTCGTGGCAGAGTTTCAGCACCGCCATGGTGATCTGGTTGTTCGCCCCGACGATGCCCTGGGGCCAGGCATGCCGCTCGAGGTAGTCGTGTAGCGCGCGATAGGCCGGCTCGAAACTGAAGTCGCTGTAGACCACGTCGAGTTCCACGTCACGGCTGCCGATCGCTTCGCGCAGCCCCGACATGCGTCCGATCGATACCATCGAGTCGGCCGGCCCCGATACCGCCAGCAGCTTTTCGATGCCGCGCTCGAGCAGATAGCGTCCGGCCTGATAGCCGCAGTCGAGATTGTCGATGTACACGCCACCGTAATGGGCTGCCTTGAGCTCGCGGTCGACCAGTACCACGGGGATGCCGGCGGCCTTGAGCCAATCCAGGTAGGCCGGGTGATAGTCGATGTCCGACGAGATCACCGACAGAATGACCGCATCCACGGAAAACTCGATCAGCTTGCCGATCGCCTCCGCCTCCAGGGTTTCCGACTCATAGGAGTCGAACACCAGCACCGTATAGCCCCGCGCCCGCGCCGCGAGCGTGATCTCGCGCGTCATGCGGCCGAAGAAGGGATTGCTCATGTTGGGATTGACCACGCCCAGGGTACGCGTCGAGGCTGGCGCCCGGGCGGCGGCGTGCGATTGCGGCACGTAATTGAGTTCGCGTGCGATGCGCAGGATCTGCTCACGCGTATCGGCGTGTACTTTTTTCGGTGAGGTGAAGGTTCGCGACACCGTAATTTTACTAACACCGGCTTTCCTGGCGATGTCTTCCAGCGTGGTGCGAGCCATCCGCGCCATCTCCTTGCTGACCAACCGCGGGAATTTTGAACAGCTGACATCAAGCGTAATGGGTTCCGACGCCCCATGAATCGGCGTCGTTGCGCATCGTTGATGCAACATGTCATTTCGTATCATTTTCTATCATCGATATTCTCTCCGAAAGCCTGCTTTTTCCCTACTACTTAGGTCTATATTGCGTATTAAACCTTGGTCTATAGGGATTTAAATGGCTGTTTTGTAAGAAAATTACGTAGTAAACCGAACTTGATTCCTCGAGTGTTACGGTTATGATTTGTTCTGATGTCATGTGCGTCATTGCGCGCGTTTGCGTGGGAGCGCACGGTCGATCCAGCCAGCCTCCGTCGACGCCAGCCTGGCACTGTAAGGGCGGATCGTACCCGCGGGGTCGTCGAAACTCGGCGTGACAGCAGCCATAAGTGATAGCAATAACGAGCGCTACGAGAGGAATTCGAGATGAGACTTGCCTTGTTTGTTTCTGGCATCGGGATCGCGGGCCTGGGCGCCTGCTCCGCCGCCATGGCGCAGAGCACGGAGATCACTGTCGCCACCGTCAACAACCCGGACATGGTGACCATGCAAAGCATGATGTCGGCTTTCAATGAGGCGCACCCCGACATCAAGGTGAACTGGGTCACGCTGCCGGAAAACGAATTGCGTCAGAAAGTGACGACCGACATCGCCAGCGGTGCCGGCCAGTACGACGTGGTGACCGTAAGCAACTACGAAACGCCGATCTGGGCGCAGAACGATTGGCTCAAGCCGATGGACGACCTGCCCGAGGACTACGCTGTCGACGATCTGCTGACGCCGGTCAAGGACGGTCTGTCGGTCGATGGCACACTCTATGCGCTGCCGTTCTACGCCGAGTCCTCGGTAACCTATTACCGCAAGGATCTGTTCGAGAAGGCCGGTATCGAGATGCCGGAGAAGCCGACCTGGGATCAGATCAAGGAGTACGCCGCCAAGATCCATTCTCCATCCGACGGTGTCTACGGCGTGTGTCTGCGCGGTCTGCCCGGCTGGGGCCAGAACATGGCGCTGTTCGACACCATGGTCAACAGTTTCGGCGGGCGCTGGTTCGATATGGACTGGCAGCCGCAGTTGACTTCCGATGAGTGGAAGAACGCCGCCAACGCCTATGTCGAGCTGCTCAACAACTACGGCCCGCCGGGGGTGACTTCCAACGGCTTCACCGAATCCGAGACGCTGTTCGCCAACGGCCAGTGCGGCATGTGGGTCGATTCCACCGTGGCGGCCAGCTATGTCAGCGATCCGGAAACCTCGAAGGTCGCTGAGAATGTCGGCTTCGCGCAGGCGCCGTATCAGACCACCGAGAAGGGCTCCAACTGGCTGTTCACCTGGGCGCTGGCAGTACCGCAGTCCTCGCAGCATCAGGATGCGGCAGAGACCTTCGTCGAGTGGGCGACCTCCCAGGATTACATTCAGGCCGTGGCCGACGAGAAGGGTTGGCTCTCGGTGCCGCCGGGCACGCGTCAGTCGACCTATGCCAGCGATGACTACGTCAAGGCCGCGCCCTTCGCGCCGCTCGTCGAGCAGGCGATCAGCAGCGCCAGCCCTAACGATCCCAGCGCGCAGGAAGTGCCTTACACCGGCGTGCAGTTCGTCACCATCCCGCAGTTCCAGGCCATCGGTACCCGTGTCGGCCAGTTGATGGCGGCGATGCTCTCCGGTCAGCAGAGCGTCGAGGAAGCCCTGCAGCAAGGGCAGACCTTCACCGAGCGCATGATGAAGCAGACCGGTGCGCCGCAATGATCGGGTGAGGGCGCGCAACGACGCGCAAGTGCGACAGCGGCCGGCCGTCGGTCGTTGTCGTATCCGCGTGAATCGGTTCAGTGGCTACCTGGTGTAGCCGCCACCTTCGGGAAATACGCATGAAAGCCATGTCTCGATCCATTCAGTCGACCGTGCCCGCCGCCGAGGCGAGCGGTGCGCGCTCGTTCGCACGCACCACGCGGTTGCTGATGGCGCCAGCGGTGATCTTCCTGTTGATCTGGATGCTCGTGCCGCTGTTGATGACCATCTACTACTCGTTTCAGCAGTACAACCTGATGATGCCGATGTACAACGGCTTCGCGGGTGTCGGTAACTACGCCATTCTGCTGAGCGACCCGACTTTCTGGAAGGCGCTCGCGAACACATTGATCATCGTTCTCGCCAGCCTGGTCGTGACCGTCTGCCTGGGGTTGGCGCTGGCACTGCTGTTCAACCGCACTTTCGTCGGCCGCGGCGTGGCACGCACGCTCGCCGTGGCACCGTTCTTCGTGATGCCGGTGGTGACCGGGCTGATCTGGAAGAACATGCTGTTTCATCCCGTCTACGGCCTGTTCGCCTGGATCGCCCGTCAGTTCGGCCTGGAGCCGACCGATTGGCTGGCCCATTATCCGATGCTCTCGGTGATCATCATGATCACCTGGGAGTGGACGCCGTTCGCGCTGCTGGTATTGCTCACCGGGTTGCAGTCGCTGCCGGAAGATCAACTGGAAGCGGCCAAGCTCGATGGCGCCAATGCCTGGCAGGAATTCAAGCATATCGTGGTGCCGCACCTGGGGCAGGTGCTCTACGTGGTGGTGATGCTGGAGAGCATCTTCTTCCTCACCTCGTTCGCCGAGATCTACACCACCACCAGCGGCGGCCCGGGTACGGCGACGACCAATCTGCCGTACTACATCTTCCAGACGGTATTCCAGCAATACGACATCGGCATCGCCTCCTCGGCCGCCATCGGTGCCGTCGTGCTGGCGAACGTCTTCGCGATCATGCTGATCCGCTACATAGCCGGCAATCTCAACGCGGGGGCCGCACGATGAACTCGAGCCGTTTCGCCAATACCGCCTTCGGCGTACTCGCCTGGATCGTCGCGTTACTGATCTTCTTCCCGATCCTGTGGCTGCTGCTGACGGCGTTCAAGACCGAGCAGCAGGCATTCACCGTCACGCCGACGTTCTGGTTCACGCCGACCATCGAGAGTTTCAAGACCGCCCTGGCCCAGGGCAGCGGTTACTGGCACTACGCCTGGAACTCGGCGCTGACCGCGGTGGCCTCGACCGTGATCGGTCTGGCGCTGGCGGTGCCGGCGGCCTATGCGATGGCGTTCTATCCCAACAAGCGCACCGACTTCCTGCTGGTGTGGATGGTCTCGACCAAGTTCATCCCGGCGGTCGGCGTGCTGATCCCGATCTTCCTGGTCTACAAGACGGTCGGCCTGCTCGATCATGCGCTGGGGCTGACGCTGCTGTTCACCGCCATGAACCTGCCGATCATCGTGTGGATGGTCTACTCCTACTTCCGCGACATTCCCAAGGACATCGTCGAGGCCGCCGACATCGACGGCGCCAGCATCATGCAGACCTTGTTCAAGGTGGTGCTGCCGCTGGCGCTGCCGGGGCTGGCGTCGACCGGGCTGCTGGCATTGATCCTGGCCTGGAACGAATCGTTCTGGAGCATCACCATGACCGACCACCGCGCGGCGACACTGGCGGTCTACATCGCGTCGTTCAAGAGTGCCGAGGGGCTGTTCTGGGCCAAGATGTCCGCCGCTTCGGTGCTGGCGATCGCGCCGATCATCGTGCTCGGCTGGTTCACGCAACGTCAGATGGTCAGAGGCCTGACCTTCGGCGCCGTCAAATGACCGGCGATCGTGCTGGTACCGAATTTTATCGAGAGGGTTAACGACATGGCCATCGTCGAACTCAAGAACGTCGCCAAACAGTACGGTTCGAGCGGCAACAACGCCGTCGACAACTTCAACCTCGTGACCCGCGATGGCGAGTTCGTGGTGCTGGTGGGGCCTTCGGGCTGCGGCAAGTCCACCACCATGCGCATGATCGCCGGGCTCGAGCGCAACACCGAGGGCGAGATCCTGATCGGTGGCCGGGACGTCAGCCAGGTGCCGCCGAAGGAGCGCGACATCGCCATGGTGTTCCAGAGCTACGCGCTCTATCCGCACATGAGCGTGGCCGAGAACATGGCGTTCAGCCTGAAGCTGAAGAAGCGCCCCGCCGAGGAGATCAAGGCCAAGGTGGACGAAGCGGCCAAGACCCTGGGCATCGAGCATCTGCTCGAGCGCAAGCCGCGCGAACTCTCCGGTGGGCAGCGTCAGCGCGTGGCGCTGGGGCGGGCGATCGTGCGCAGTCCTCAGGTATTCCTGATGGACGAGCCGCTCTCCAATCTGGATGCCAAGCTGCGCGTCGACATGCGTGCCGAGATCGTCAAGCTGCACAAGCGGCTCAAGGTCACCACTTTCTATGTCACCCACGACCAGGTCGAGGCGATGACCATGGGCGAGCGTATCGTGGTGATGAAGGATGGCGAGATCCAGCAGATCGATACCCCGATCAACCTGTATGAGTATCCCGCTAACCGCTTCGTCGCCGGTTTCATCGGCAATCCGTCGATGAATTTTCTGCGCGGCACGCTGGCCGACGGTGTCGTCGGCGGCGAGGGCTATCGCCTGACGCTGGACGCCGCGCACCAGGCTGCCGTGGCTTCGCATCACGGCGATATCTGGGTCGGCATACGCCCCGAACATCTGCGGCTCGCTGACGGGGACGAACCGAACAACGGCCTCGAAGGCACGGTCGAAGTGGTCGAAACCCTGGGCGCGGTGACCATGGTGCAGCTCGCGGTAGGCGAGACGACGATCACTGCACAGTTGCCCGGGCATCGCCAGATAGCGATCGGCGATAGCCTGTCGCTCGCCTGCGATAGCGACAAGCTGCATCTGTTCGATGTCGATAGCGACCGGGCCATTGGTCGCGAGCCGGCAGCGGCATCTTCCACGGCCGCCGAAGCCTAGGCCCTGGCCCGGCTTTACGCTCACAATTTTCCTCGGGAAGTGACTGTTTAGGAGAAACCCCATGGCATCGCTGAATTCGGCGGTCCTCGACCAACTCGATGTCACCGTCGCCAAGCCGGCTTACGATCGTAGCCGGGTCACGCCGGGCATCGTCCACTTCGGCGTCGGCGGTTTTCATCGCGCCCACCAGGCGATGTATCTCGATGAGCTGATGAATCGCGGCGAGGCGCAGGACTGGGGCATCGTCGGTGTCGGCGTGATGCCGGGCGACCGCCGCATGCAGGAGGCGCTGGCCGCCCAGGACCATCTCTACACCCTGGTGGTCAAGCATCCCGATGGCGAATATCAGGCGCGGGTGATCGGTTCGATCATCGACTATCTCTACGCCCCGGACGATGTCGAGAAGGTGCTCGAGACGCTGGCCGACCCGCAGATTCGCATCGTTTCGCTGACGGTGACCGAAGGCGGCTACAACTTTCATCACGTCACCGGCGAGTTCGATCTCGGCAACGCCGATGTTCAGCACGATCTGGCCTCGCCGCAGGCGCCGAAGACCACCTTCGGGCTGGTGGTCGAGGCACTGGCGCGACGCCGCGAGCGCGGCATCGAACCGTTCACGGTGATGTCCTGCGACAACATCCAGGGCAACGGCGAAGTCGCCCACAAGATGTTCGTCGCCTACGCCAGGGCGCGGGATGCGGAATTGGGCAATTGGATCGACGCCAACGTCAAGTTCCCCAACTCGATGGTCGACCGCATCACGCCGGTGACCACCGAGGCCGATATCGACGAGATTCGCAGCCGCTTCGCGCTCGACGACCGCTGGCCGGTGGTGTGCGAGCCGTTTACCCAATGGGTACTGGAGGATCGCTTCAATGCCGGGCGGCCCGCCTACGAGAAAGTCGGCGTGCAGGTGGTCGAAGATGTCATGCCCTACGAGCTGATGAAGCTGCGTCTGCTCAACGCCAGCCACCAGGCGCTGACCTATTTCGGTTATCTGGCCGGCTACCGCTACGCCCATGAAGTCTGCCAGGACCCGCTGTTCATCGATTTCCTGCTCGACTACATGAACATCGAGGCCACGCCGACGCTGCGCCCGGTACCGGGTGTCGATCTCGACGACTACAAGCACACGCTGATCGCGCGCTTTGCCAACCCGGAGATCAAGGACACCCTGGCGCGGCTGTGCGCCGAGAGTTCGGATCGCATTCCCAAATGGCTGCTGCCGGTGATTCGCGAGCAACTCGAGAAGGGCGGCGAGATCCAGCGCAGTGCCGCGGTGGTTGCCAGCTGGGCGCGCTACGCTGAAGGCATCGACGAGCAGGGCGAACCGATCGCCGTCGTCGACCGCCTCAAGGACGAATTGATGGCAATCGCCAAGCGCAATCGGGACCAGCCGACGGCCTTCATCGAGAATCGCCAGCTGTTCGGCGACCTGGTCGACGACGAACGTTTCCGCCGCGCTTATCTCGATGCGCTCGAGCGGCTGCACCGCGATGGCGCCCGCGCCTGTGTCGAGCATCTGGTGGGCCGTTGACATTGGCCCGGGCCAGGCAAGGTCGATATGCTGCGCGATGTCTGACGTCAGGCGCCGCGTGATGCCCGACCCGTAGTCAATTGAAAGGATGGAGCGCGATGTATATCGGCGTGGATTGTGGCACGCAGAGCACCAAGGTGGTGGTGGTCGATGGCGGCGACGGGCGGATCATCGGCGAAGCCTCGCGCCCCCACCGGCTGGAGCAGGGCGACAACGGCCGCCGCGAGCAGCGTGTCGAAGAGTGGACCGAAGCCTTTCGCGGCGCGCTGCGGGAAGCGCTGGAAGACGCCGCCGTTGCCGCCGATGCGGTCAAGGCGATCGGCATCTCGGGGCAACAGCACGGCATGGTGGCGCTCGATGCCGACGGCGTTCCCGTGCATCCGGCCAAGCTCTGGAACGATACCGAAACGGCGGAATGGAACGCGCGCCTGATCGACCGGCTGGGTGGAGAGTCGGGCTGTATCGACAAGCTCGGACTGGTGCTGCAGACCGGCTATACCGCCTCCAAGATCGCCTGGTTGCGCGAAACGCACCCCGACGCTTATCGCCGCATTGCCACGTTGTTGCTGCCGCATGATTACCTCAACTTCTGGCTCACCGGCGAACGGGTGGCGGAGTGCGGCGATGCTTCCGGCACCGGCTATTTCGATACCCGCACCCGCGAATGGCGACGGGACGTGTTCGCCGAGATCGCCCCGGAACTCGATGCCGACAGCGTATTGCCGCGACTGATCGATTCCCGCGAGCCGGTCGGCAAGGTGCGCGCGGAACTGGCGCGCGAGCTGGGCCTGGGCGATGACGTCCTGGTCGCCAGCGGCGGCGGCGACAACATGATGGGCGCGATCGGCACCGGCAACATCGAGGCCGGCATGGTGACCATCAGTCTTGGCACCTCCGGCACCATTGCCGTACATTCGCCGGATCCGGTGATTCCCGACAACGCCATGGTGGCGAATTTCTGCGCCAGTCATGCCGGCTGGCTGCCGCTGATCTGCACCATGAACGTGACCTCGGCGACGACCACGTTGCGCGAGCTGGTGGGGCTCGACATCGACGGTTTCAACCGTGCGGTGGCGGGCGCCGAACCGGGCGCCGGCGGCATCACGCTGCTGCCGTTCTTCAGCGGCGAGCGGGTACCGGCATTGCCTCAGGCGCACGCCAGCCTGAGCGGGATGACCAGCCTCAATACCACCCCGGCCAACTTGTGCCGGGCGGCGGTGGAGAGCGCGACCTTCGGCCTGCGCTACGGGCTGGAACTGCTGGGGTCCTTGGCCGGTCGGGCGACCCAGGTGCGTCTGGTCGGCGGCGGCGCCAAGAGCCCGATCTGGCGCCAGATCGTCGCCGACGTGCTGAATGTCGAGGTGGTCTGTCCGGAGGTGACCGAGGCGGCGGCCTTCGGCGGCGCGATCCAGGCTCGCTGGTGCGACCGCCGCGAAAGCGACATGCCGCTCGACAGACTGTGCCGGGCCTGGGTGCGTGTCGATGAATCGACATTGACCCGCCCGCAACCGGAAATCGTGGCCCGTTACCACGGCATTTACCGGCGCTATCGCGAGGCGTTGAAAACCGAGTACGGCATCGACTGATGTCGTTGGTTTACACAACCGATGGCCTCGAGTTGTCATCCGATCTCCACGGCGACGACGGCCCATCGGTGTTATGCTTTAAGGATCGAGATTGCGATGGGTGCAATCACACGCCAAGACGATGGAGCGACTCATGACTCAGCTACTCGACTCTCTCAAACAGCTTTCCATGGTGGTGGCCGACACCGGGGACCTCGATGCCATCCGTCGCTATCAGCCGCACGATGCGACCACCAACCCGTCCCTGATTCTCAAGGCATTCGATCTCGAAGGTTACCAGGAGCTGATCGACGAGACCCTCGCCGCGGTCAAGTCGGAAGTTTCCGACCCCGAGGCGCGCGTCGAGGAGGCGGTCGACCGCCTGTCGGTGGCGATGGGCACCGAGATCACCAAGATCGTACCCGGCCGCGTCTCCACCGAGGTGGCGGCCAAGCTCTCCTTCGATGGCAAAGCGAGCATCAAGAAAGCCCATCACCTGATCGATCTCTACGAGAAGCAAGGCGTCTCCAGGGACCGCGTGCTGATCAAGCTCGCCTCGACCTGGGAGGGCATCCGTGCCGCTGAAAGACTCGAGAAGGAAGGCATCAACTGCAACCTGACGCTGCTCTTTTCCGACGCCCAGGCGAGGGCTTGTTTCGAAGCCGGCGTCTATCTGATTTCGCCGTTCGTCGGCCGTGTCACCGACTGGTACAAGAAGGCCACCGGCACCGAATCCTACGCACCCGACGAGGATCCGGGCGTCAAGTTCGTGCGCGGCGTTTGCGACTACGCCAGCCGCTACGGTTACGAAACCGTGGTGATGGGCGCGAGCTTCCGCAACACCGACCAGATCCTGGCGCTGGCCGGCTGCAATCGTCTGACCATTTCGCCGGCGCTGCTCGAGGAACTGGCCTCCACCAGCGGTGAAGTGACCCGCAAGGTGACCGACACCGGTGGCGGCAGCGAGCGGATGGGTCCTATTGGCGAAGCGCAGTTCCGTTGGGAGCACAACGAAGACGCCATGGCGACCGAGAAACTGGCCGAAGGCATTCGCACCTTCGCCGCCGACCAGAAGAAACTGGAAGGGCTGCTCGCCAAGCGTCTTGGGTAATTTCCGGCGCGGCTCTCCAAAAGCAGACACCCGGCCATGTGCCGGGTGTCCGCTTTTAGGACATAAATTTCCATTCCCAACTATATGCCAAGACGCCCATGACGCCTTCCAGGACGGCGCTGGACGCTTGATTGGCGAACCGGGGCTTGCGACATGGATGTCGCAAGAGGCGCGTTGGGCAGGATGCCCTTTCGCGCCGACCCGAGTTCGATGATCGAGCGTTCAAGGTTTCGCCGTCCTGTGGCGTCGAAAAAGGGGAGCTTGAGGGGCTTGCCCCTCAAAACAACGAGCGAGAGAGCGGTTGATGCTCAATCAGTCGTAAGCTGGGAAAGTTCGAATAAGCCGCCTTGTTAATGGCGCTATTCGCGCTTAGCCCCCTTCCACACATCCGCCAGAATCTCGTAGGACTTCACCCGATCCGCATGATCGTAGCAGTCGGTGTTGACCATGATCTCGTCGGCCTGGGTGTTTTCGAGCAGGGCTTCCAGTTGCTGGCGAACGCGCTCCGGGCCACCGACCACGGCGGCGCCGAGATTCTGCGCGACCATCGCTTCTTCCTGCGGTGACCAGTCCATCACCTCTACCGGCGGGCGGGTACGGGTGCTCTTGCCGCGGATCAGATTGAGGAATTTCTGCTGCTGCGTGGTGGCTAGGAAACGCGCGCGTTCGTCACTCTCGGCAGCGATCAGTGGAATGCCGATCATCGCATGTGGCTCGTCGAGTACGCCGGGCTGGAAGCCCTCGCGGTAGAGATGCAGCGCCTCGAGCATGTAGCCGGGCGCGAACTGGCCGGCGAAGGCGAACGGCAGGCCGAGGCGGGCGGCCAGCTGAGCGCTGTAACCGCTGGAGCCGAGCAGCCAGATCGGCACGTGGGTGCCTTCGCCGGGAATCGCGCGAACGCGCTGCCCCGGTACGCTGTCCCCGAGGTAGCGGCGCAGTTCGTCGAGACGGTCGGGAAAGTCGTTGACGCCGGCCATCGGATCGCGGCGCATCGCCTGCATGGTGATGCCGTCGGAACCCGGCGCTCGGCCGAGTCCGAGATCGATACGGCCGGGGTAGAGCGTGGCGAGCGTGCCGAACTGCTCGGCGATCACCAGCGGCGGGTGGTTGGGCAGCATGATGCCGCCGCTGCCGATCCGCATGGTCGAGGTGGCGCCGGCGATATGGCCGATCAGCACGCTGGTGGCGGCACTGGCGATACCGTCGATGTTGTGGTGTTCGGCCAGCCAGTAGCGGTTGTAGCCCAGCCGCTCGGTCTGCTGGGCCAGGTCGACACTGCGGCGAAAGGTTTCCGCGGGTGTGCCGTCTAGCGTGATCGGTGCCAGATCCAGCACCGAAAGCGGGATATCGGCGAGTCGTGACATGAGTATCCTCGATAAAAGATGATGGCGCCGGTCCGGGAGGTGGCGTTTTCTTAGCGCCCTTATGATTCCATCATGAGGGCTCCCGCTTCGAATGCAACCGTTGAGGTTTTCCGCCTCGAGATTGTTCGGCACTTCCAGGAGCGGCACAGTATCGGAGAAGGCAGCGCGAAAGTCGCGGACGGCATCGGCTCGTCTACACTGGTATCAGAAGACAGGGAAGTCGCGCTCAGCGGATAGAGACACATAAAAGAGGAAATCATGGCCAAGCTTGGCAAAGAGGGCGTATTCATCGTCTCGGCCGTATTGATTGCGGCGATCGTGGCCATCGGGGCCATTTTCCCAACGGGGTTCGGTAATCTTGCCAACACTGCACTGGACGCGACGACGCACTATTTCGGATGGTTTTATCTCTTGTCCGTCTTCGGATTCGTGATTTTCCTGCTGGTATTGGCGTTCAGCAAGTATGGAAAAATTCGCCTTGGGCCGCAGGATAGCAAGCCAACTTATGGGTTCTTCTCTTGGGTGAGCATGTTGCTGGCGGCGGGCTTCGGCGTCGGCCTCGTTTTCTACGGCATGGCCGAGCCGATGACCCACTATCTCACGCCGCCTTTCGGTGACGTGGAGCCCGAATCGGCCGCCTCGGCACGCTATGCCATTCAATACGCTTTCTTCAACTGGGGCATTCATCAGTGGGCCGCATTCTCGGTCGTCGGTCTGATCATCGCCTATTACCAGTTCCGCAAGGGACAGGCCGGAATGGTGTCCAACGTGCTGTCGACGGTGACGGCAAAGCGTCCCAAGATGCATCGGCTCGGGCCGGTGCTGGATATCTTCGCCGTGGTCGCCACCGTGATGGGCGTTGCGACTTCCATCGGCCTGGCGGTACTGCAGATCAATGGCGGTTTGCACTCGGTCTTCGGGGTCGAGGAAAACATGACCTGGCAGTTCATCATCATGGGGGCGATGTTCGTCTGCTACATGTTGTCCGCGACGTCGGGGCTGGACAAGGGGATCAAGAATCTATCCAACCTCAATCTGATCATCTGCTTCGCGCTGATGTTCTACGTTCTGTTCACCGGGCCGACGGTCAAGATCCTGGAAACCATCACGCTCGGACTCGGCGACTATCTGCAGAACTTCATCGGCATGAGTCTGCGCATGTCGCCTTACAACGGTAGTGATTGGGCCACCGGGTGGACCATTTTCTACTGGGCCTGGGTGATTGCCTGGTCGCCGTTCGTGGGTACCTTCGTGGCGCGTATTTCGCGTGGACGTACGATCAAGCAGTATGTCTTTGGTGTATTGATCGTGCCGCCGCTGCTCGCTTGTCTATGGATAGGCGTCTTCGGAGGCGCGGCGATTCAGATGGAACTCACGAGCGATGCCGGGCTGGCGCAGGCGACCGCGGACAATATCACTTCGGCGCTGTTTCGGATGTTCGATCTGATGCCATTCTCCAACGTGCTGTCGGTGGTGGCGCTGTGCCTGATTTTCATTTTCCTCGTGACCTCGGCGGATTCGGCGACCTACATCGTCTCGCAGATGACCGACAATGGTTCCCTCAACCCGCCGCTGGTGAAGCGCATCATCTGGGGCGTACTGATCGCCGCGATCTGCCTGACGCTGCTGTCGGCCGGCGGCGAAAATGGCCTGAAGGGACTGCAGTCGGCATCGGTACTCTCGGCGCTGCCCTTTACCTTCATTCTGTACGGCATGATATCGGTGATGATCAAGGAGCTGCGTGCCGACCGCAAGGCGATGCTGCAAGCGCTCTATCGCCGCCACAGCGAGACGCCGGTGGGCGCGGATGCCTTCGAAGCCGAGGCGCTGTTCGACGAGGATCGCTATCGCCGCGCGCCGGATGTGATCAATCGCCGAATCAACACTCGCTGATAGCGTATTGCGGCATTTGGCGGCCCCACGTCGGAACGGCGTCGGGGCCGTTTGCGTTGGCGGCCTTGGCGCGCTTCCCGATGAGTGGAGGAAAACGAGGAAAATGCTCAATTTAAGAAAACTACCGCCGTTAACACGAGCATAACGAAGTCAAACTTGCGGAGTTCACTCATGCCCCCGGCGACGAAAACGGCACGGCACCGGCCTCACGGGGCGACCTGGCGGTCGAGGCCGGCGGCCGGCTCGAAATTCGATCGCTGGCTCAATGCGTTGGTCAGTCTCTGCGTGACGATCGCGTTGATCGTCGGCGGTCTGGCGCTGCTCGTGACGCTGATCTTCGGTTGAGCTGCGCTATCCTTCGGCGCGTGCGGCCTGCAGCCGCTGCATCGACGCCACCAGGTCGTTGAATCTCTCTCCCTGAACCTGCACATGGGTTCGGATCGCGGCCTGGGCGGCGTCGGCATCGCCGCGTTCGAGCGCCGCCACGATCGCCTCGTGCTCGCCGAAGCTGCCTGCCAGGCGATGGCGTGCGTGTAGTTGAAGCCGGCGGTAGGGCTTGAGGATGGCATGCAGGCGCGAGGCTTCCTGGGCCAGAAAGGCGTTGTGGCTGGCCTGATAAATCAGATGATGAAAGGTGCCGTTTTCGTAGTAATAGCCGTCGGCGTCGCCGGCGGCCATGCTCTCGCGGCAGGCGTCGTGCGCGCACCTGAGCGCGTCGAGTTCTTCCTCCGTCATGCGTCGTGCGGCCAGTCGCGCGCACATGCCCTCCAGTTCCGCCATTACCTCGAAGCGTTCGACCAGCTCGGTGACGCTGAGTTGGGCGACGAAGGTTCCCCGCTTGGGCAGCACCCGCACCATGCCGGAGGCGGCAAGTTGCTGCAGCGCCTCGCGAATCGGCGTACGTGAGCAGGCGTAATCCCGCGCCAGTGCCTCGGGATCGAGCTTGTCGCCGGGGGCGTAACGGCCATCGACGATGGCATCTTCCAGAAGGTCGCGCAGCCGCTGCGCCTGCGGAATGCGGGCCATATTAGACTTTCTCCTGTGTTGACACCCAGCGTGGCGGGTCTTAACTGTTGTATATAACAGAGTCATGACATGTATGTTAACCATAAGTAGCCGCATGTCATGGCCTGTTCAACGGTTCCTCCGACCCGAGGGACGCTCGTACATCGACCCGAGAGGGCCGGCATGAACGTCAACATGAACTTCCTGCAGGAACTGCTATCGAGCATCGGGCGGCGTACCCGCGGCCAGGCCAGTCGTGGCGGCAAGGCCGTCACCCCAAGCAGCCTGGCGCGCTTGACCTCGGTATGCGAAACCCTGATGCACCCGGGCGGCGAAGCGTCCCAGATCCTGATCGCTCAGGAGGCGCTCGAACGCTACGCCTCGCTCGACGAAGCGGGCCGTCTGGCCTTTTTCCAGCTGCTGGCCGAGCGCTATGCGGCCGATCCGGCACAGATCCACGCTGCATACGCGCAGTATCGCGACAGCGAGGACAACGCCAGCCTGGAACGGCTGTTCTCGGCCTGCGAACCGCGTCGCCAGCATCTGTTGCGGCGTCTGAATCTCTGCCCCGGCGGCACCTATGAGTTGGTCAAGATGCGCGCCGATCTGTTGCGCGCGCTCAAGGAGGTCCCGGAACTGGCGCCGCTGGATGCCGACTTCGCCCATCTGTTCGCCTCCTGGTTCAACCGCGGTTTCCTGGTGCTCGAAAGCATCGACTGGAACACGCCGGCGGCGATACTCGAGAAGATCATTCACTACGAAGCGGTTCATGCCATTGGCGACTGGTCGGATCTGCGCCGCCGGCTGGATCCCGCGGACCGCCACTGTTACGCCTTCTTCCACCCGGCCACCGGCGACGAGCCGCTGATCTTCGTCGAAGTGGCGCTGTGTCGCGGTATTCCCGACAGCATCCAGACCATCCTGGCTGGCGAGGAAAGCGTGCGGCCGGACGAGGCCGACACGGCCGCCTTCTACAGCATCAGCAACTGCCAGGCCGGTCTCAAGGGCATCTCCTTCGGCAACTTCCTGATCAAGCAGGTGGTACAAGAGTTGAAGCGCGAGCTGCCCAACCTGGACAACTTCGTCACGCTCTCGCCGGTGCCCGGTTTCGCCAGTTGGCTGGCCGGCGAGCGCGAGAACGGGCGCTGCCAGCTGACGGATGACGCGGCTGCGAGCCTCGATGGCGACCGCTGGGCCGAGGACCCCAAGCTGCGCGACAAGCTGTCGTCTGAGTTGCGCGCGCTGGCCGCCCACTATCTGATCGACGGCAAACGCGACAATGGCCTACCGCTGGATCCGGTCGCGCGCTTCCACCTCGGTAACGGCGCGAGTCTGCACCGGCTCAATTGGCCGGGCGATACGTCGGAGAAAGGGCGTCAGCAGTCCCACGGGCTGATGGTCAACTATCTCTACGAGCTCGACCGTATCGAACAGAACCACGAGGCATTCAGCCGTGAGGGAACCGTCGTCTGTACCAGTGACATTCGGCGCGAGGCCAAGCAGGGACGCGCTCGCCTGCGCAATGCTTCCAAGGCCGACGCATGACAATTCGCGCCAATCGCCAGGCGAACGCTAAAGCAGGAGAGGTTCGATGAATCACAATCTATATCTTCAGTTTTCCGGCAATTTCGAGCGCCGGCCGGAAAAGGTGCTGATCGACACACCGAGCGGGGAGCAGTACCGCTACCGCGATGTGCTCGCGATTTCCCGGCGCATGGCTCACGTATTGCGACAGAGCCGGGTCCAGCCGGGCGACCGTGTCGTCGTGCAGGTCGACAAGAGCCCGCAGGCGATCATGCTCTACCTCGCCTGTCTCCAGGTCGGCGCGGTGTACCTGCCGCTCAATACCGCTTATACCGAAGCCGAAGTCGAATACTTCCTGACCGATGCCGAACCGCGACTTTACGTCTGCCGACCGACTGACGAGGACGTCGCCAGTCGCCTGGCAAGGCGCTGCGGCGTCGCCGGCGTGGAAACGCTCGGCGCCGATGGCGACGGCTCCCTGATGACGCGCGTGGCCGAGGCCGAAGAGGATGCCCGCATCGCCGAACTCGCTGCCGACGACCTGGCATCGATTCTCTACACCTCGGGTACCACCGGGCGCTCCAAGGGCGCGATGCTGACCCACGCCAACCTGGCCGCCAACAGCCAGGCACTGATGCAGACCTGGCGCTTCACTGCCGACGATCATCTGCTGCACGCATTGCCGATCTTCCACACCCACGGTCTGTTCGTTGCCTGCAACATCATTCTGACCGTCGGCGCTTCGATGACCTTCCTGCCCAAGCTCGATCCCGAGCAACTGATCGATCTGATGCCAAAGGCCACGGTGCTGATGGGCGTGCCGACCTTCTATACCCGGCTGCTGGCGAGTCCGCGCCTGGACAAGCGCGTCACTGCCAACATGCGGCTGTTCGTATCCGGCTCGGCGCCGCTGCTGGCCGAAACCCACCGTGAATTCCGCGAGCGCACCGGCCACGCCATTCTCGAGCGTTATGGCATGACCGAGACCAACATGAACACCTCCAACCCCTATGAGGACGACCAGCGGCGACCGGGCACGGTCGGCTTCGCCTTGCCGGGGAGCGAGGTGCGCATCACCGACCGGGAGAGCGGCAAGGTACTGCCGGCGGGGGAGACCGGGCTGGTCGAAGTGCGCGGACCCAACGTGTTCAAAGGCTATTGGCGCATGCCGGAGAAGACCGCCGCGGAATTTAGCGAAGACGGTTACTTCATTACCGGCGATTTGGGCCTGATCGACGGCGATGGCTACCTGCACATCGTCGGGCGTGACAAGGATCTGGTGATCTCCGGTGGCTACAACGTCTATCCCAAGGAGGTCGAGCAGTGGATCGACGACCTGCCGCAGGTGGCGGAGTCGGCGGTGATCGGCGTCAACCATCCCGATCTCGGTGAAGGGGTGACCGCCGCCGTGGTGCTGAAACCGGGCGAGCAGCTCGACGAAGCCCAGGTGCTGGCAGCGCTCAAGGACAAGGTGGCCCGCTACAAGCAGCCCAAGCGGGTGTTCTTCGTCGACAGCTTGCCGCGCAACGTGATGGGCAAGGTACAGAAGAATGTGCTGCGCAGCCGCTACGCCGATATCTACCAGAGCGCCGAGAGCGTCGAGAAGTAATCACCGGCTCCTGATCTGATCGACCCCGCCACGTGGGCCACGTGGCACGGCCGTCGCCCTGGCAGCGGCGGCATGACACACGCCAAGCTCCGACAATAACGCCCTGAGAGGTGCATAACGATGGTGATCTACGGTGTAGCACTGCTGGCCGGCTGCATGCTGGTCGGTCTGATAATCGGCGACGTACTCGGGCAGCTGTTGGGTATCGACGCCAACCTGGGCGGCGTGGGCATCGCCATGCTGCTGCTGATCTTCGTCACCGGCTTCCTCAAGGATCACGGCAAGCTGCCGGAATCCACCGAAAGCGGCATCAATTTCTGGAACGCCATGTACATTCCGATCGTCGTCGCCATGGCGGCGAGCCAGAACGTGGCCGCCGCCTTCAGTGGCGGCATGGTATCGATTCTGGCCGGCGTACTGGCGGTCGTGCTGGGGTTGGCCCTGGTGCCGGTGCTGACCGGCAAGAAGGTCGGCGACGATGCCAAGCCGTTGGACGCCAGTTCGACTTCGCACGCGCCTGGCGGCCACTGAGGGTGAGCACACATGAACGACTCCATCGTTTCTCTGGTCGATAAATATCACCTCATTGCCGCCTTCGCGGTGGTTGGGCTGACCATGTACGTGGCCTACTGGTTGAGCCAGCATCTGACCGCCGGGCGTCTGCACGGCTCGGCAATCGCCATTGTCATCGGCTTGATTCTGGCCTATGTCGGCGGTGTTTCGACCGGCGGTACCAAAGGGCTGGCCGACGTCACTCTGTTTTCCGGGCTCGGCCTGATGGGCGGCGGCATGCTGCGCGACCTGGCGATCATCGCCACCGCCTATGGCGTACGCTTCCAGGAAATCAAGAAGGCGGGGCTGCGCGGGGTGATCGCGCTGTTCGCCGGGGTGTTGGTCTCCTTCATCGCCGGTGCTGCGGTCGCGGCGGGGTTCGGTTATACCGATCCGGTGGATATCACCACCATCGCTGCCGGAGCGGTGACCTACATCGTCGGTCCGGTGACCGGGGCGACCCTCGGCGCCAGTTCGGAAGTGATCGCGCTGTCGATCGCCGCCGGTCTGGTGAAATCGATCCTGACCATGATCGCCACGCCGATGACGGCGCGCCTGATCGGGCTCGACAACCCGCGCTCGGCGATGATCTTCGGCGGCATGATCGGCACCACCAGCGGCGTGGCCGCCGGACTGGCGGCGACCGATGCACGGCTGGTGCCCTACGGCGCGATGACGGCCACCTTCTATACCGGGTTGGGCATTCTGCTGGCGCCGACGGTGTTGTTCCTGGCGGTGCGAGCGATCTTCTAGAACGCCGAGAAGGAACGCTTGGCAGCGTATCCCTCGGGCGGCATGGGAACGTCGGCGATCGCGACGCAACCACGACCGGCATGCTTGGCGCGGTAAAGCGCGCGGTCGATCTCCTCCAGCAAGGCCTCGGGCGTCTGGTCGTGGTGTTCGCTGACGCCGGCGGAGAAGCTGACATTCAGGGATGCCCGGCTCAACGACCGCTGTTTGAGCCGGGCCAGGATGCGGTTGACGGTCGCCTGGGCGGAGAAGCGATCGATGCCCGGCAGTATCAGCAGAAACTCTTCGCCGCCCCAGCGTATCAAGGTATCGCTGCTGCGCAGGGCTCGCTTGATGAACTGACTGCACTCGGCCAGCACGGCATCACCCACGGCATGGCCGTGCTGGTCGTTGATCGCCTTGAAATGGTCCAGGTCGAGCATGGCGACGGCCACCTGCTCACCGTAACGGCACCCTCGCTGTACCGCCTGGTTGAGCAGTTCCAGTCCGAAACGGCGATTGTGCAGCCCGGTCAATTCGTCACGCGTTGCCAGATATTCGAGACGTCGGTTCTTCTCTTCCAGTTTGCGCTCGAATTCCATCCGCTCGGTGATATCGACCAGGAAGGCGATTCTCAGCGGTCGACCGTCGTCGTCGCGGCTGATCGCATCCTCGACCATCACGCTACGCCGTGAGCCGTCGCATCGCAGCACTTCCACCGCACGCCGGCGCGAGGCGGCATGCGGGAAACTGTCGATGTGACGCGTTTCAGCGGCGCTTCGGGATTCCGGCGGCAGCAACTTGCGAAAGTGGGCGTTGAGCAGTTGGCTCTCGGGATAGCCGAAGAATTCGCAGAATGCGGGGTTGACGAGGCGCAGATAGCCATCGACATCGATGACGCAGACCCCCAGCGGCAGGCTGCCGAGCAATTGTCGCAAATGCGGTTGCGCTTGCGGCAACAGTGTCGAAGAAGAATCGATTTCGATGACTTCGCTGATCGCGATCAGCACGTACTCGGCGTTTTCCTCTCCCGACGATGGCTCGAGGCGGCTTGCCTTGAGCTGTACCGCCCGGGTCGGTCGCTGGTGTTGACGAATATGAAAGAAGCGCCAGCCGCGCGATTCGGGATCATCGAGCCCGACCAGGCTCGGGTGGCTCTCGCCGGCGGCGGGATGTAACTGCGCATCCAGCCATTGCCAGGGGTCCGCCATCGGAAAGCGTTCGCCGAGCTCGAACTGACGTCGCGCGGTGTCATTGGCGTCGACCAGCAATGGTCCGCCGGAATCGACGCAATAGAGAAGCGCGGCGATACCCAGGCTATCCAGACCCATCAGCGTCGAAGGGCCGGTCGCCTCACCTTGGGAAGGCGCCTTGTGCGAGGGGAGTAAGGAACTTTCCGGCATTGTGGTCCTCCTTGACGACAAGCACGGCATCTTGGGGCTAGCGAAGAACACGTCCAGTGTTTTCGATAAGCTAAAGAAGGTTAGTGAAGAATACTATTGTCGAATAGCGTCGATTTGGTAGGAAAGTGTGAAAGTTGCCCCGGAGGGCGTCGCCATGCGCCGACGCCGGGCGATTTCGCCCGGCGTCGGTAACGTCAATGAAGCCGCTTAGTGGGTCGGCATGGTGAATTGATTGGTTTCGCTGCGGATGCCGCTGGGCCAGCGCTGGGTCACGGTCTTCATGCGGGTGTAGAAACGCACACCGTCCTGGCCGTGAACGTGCAGCGGTCCGAATAGCGAGCGCTTCCAGCCGCCGAAGCTGTAGAACGCCATCGGTACCGGAATCGGCACGTTGACGCCGACCATGCCGACCTGGATCTGTTCGCAGAACTGACGTGCGGCATCGCCGTCACGGGTGAAGATCGCCGTACCGTTACCGAACTCGTGGTCGTTGATCATGGCCACCGCGTCGTCGAAGCTGGCGGCGCGGGCGATCGACAGCACCGGGCCGAAGATCTCCTCGCTGTGGATGCGCATGCCTGGCTTGACGTGGTCGAACAGCGTGCCGCCGATGAAGAAGCCGCCATCCGCGCCGGGCACCTGGGTCTGGCGGCCGTCCACCACCAGCTCGGCGCCTTCCTCGACGCCGATATCGATGTAGCCGCGTACCTTCTCCAGGTGCTCGCGGGTCACCAGCGGGCCCATGTCGTTATCCGGTCCATCATTGAGACCCGGGCCGACGCGCAGGCCGTCGAGCTTGGCCACCAGCTTCTCGCGCAGCCGCCGAGCGGTTTCCTCGCCCACCGGCACTGCCACCGAGATCGCCATGCAGCGTTCGCCGGCGCTGCCGTAGGCCGCGCCCATCAGTGCATCGACGGCCTGGTCGAGATCGGCGTCGGGCATGATCACCATGTGATTCTTGGCCCCGCCCAGGGCCTGGACCCGCTTGCCGTGGCTTGACGCGGTGGCGTAGATGTATTCGGCGATCGGCGTGGAGCCGACGAAGCTCACTGCCTGGACGCGCTCGTCGCTGAGCAGCACATCGACCGCTTCCTTGTCGCCGTTGACCACGTTGAACACGCCGTCCGGCAATCCGGCCTCGGTGAGCAGCTCGGCCAGGCGCAGCGGCGTCGATGGATCCTTCTCGGACGGTTTCATGACGAAGGTATTGCCGCAGGCCAGGGCGATCGGAAACATCCACATCGGTACCATGGCGGGAAAGTTGAACGGCGAGATGCCGGCGCACACCCCGAGCGGTTGCATCAGCGAGAAGCTGTCGATGCCGGTGCCCACATCCAGCGAGTGCTGGCCCTTTTGCAGATGCGGAATGCCGCAGGCGAACTCGACCACTTCCAGGCCTCGGGTCAGCTCGCCCTTGGCATCGGAGAACACCTTGCCGTGTTCCTGCGAGATCAGCGTCGCCAGTTCGTCGGCATGCGCCTCGACCAGCGCCTTGAACTTGAACATGATGCGGGCGCGCTTGAGCGGCGTGGTTTTCGACCAGGCCGGGAAGGCGGCGTGGGCGGAGGCAATGGCGGTACGGGTGTCGTCGGCGGATGCCAGGGCCACCTGGGCGGCCTGCTCGCCGGTGGCGGGATTGTAGACCGGAGCGAAGCGTTCGCTGTGACCGGTCACGCTCTGGCCGTCGAGAAAATGGTGGATCTGGTTCATATCGCTGTCCTGCGGGCTCGGGATTGAGAAGGGGGGACATTGGCCGGTGAGGCGAGTTATCGTAAGAAATTCATCGCCTGGCTGATACCTTCGGTCGATTGCGATTTGCCATAGCTGCTATTCATCAAAGCCGGAAGAGGCTTGCCGGATAAACGTGACGATTACCCAGAAACCATGAGACGACCGCGCGCGTCTACCATCCTTTGGTTGGTGTTGATCGCCGTCGGCGTCGCCTTCGACAAAGGCCTGTGGCAAGTGCCGCGGGAGTGGAATCCGTTCGCGCCGCTGGTGGTGAACGATCCGGTCACGCCGGTCACCCAGCTCAAGCTCAAGTGGCTGGCCAATGATCGCGAAGGCTGCCTCGCAGCGCTCGATAGCGCGCCTTCGATTCGCTATACCCCGCTCGCGGACTACACCCCGGCCGCTGGCTGCCCGCTGGAAAACGTGGTGCGTCTTGCGCGCACCGGTGTCACTTTCAATGCCAGTTTCGTCGCCACCTGCCCCTTGGCGCTGGCGTGGACGATGTTCGAACGCCACGAGCTTCAGCCGCTGGCGACGCGGCTATTCGATCAGCGAGTCGCCTCCGTTCAGCATTACGGCTCGTTCGCCTGCCGCAACATCTATCACCGGGAGAATGCCCGACGCAGCGAGCACGCCAGCGCTTCGGCCTTGGATGTCGCCGCTTTTCGCCTGGAGGACGGTACGCGGATCAGCGTGCTCGACGACTGGGACGCGGACGGAGAAAGGGCGCAATTTCTACATGAGGCGGAGGAGGGGGCGTGTCGCTACTTCGGTACGACGCTGGGGCCGGACTACAACGCCGCGCATGCCAACCATTTCCATCTCGGCATGCGCGGCGTGGCTTTCTGCCGCTGAAATTTCCACATCCAGACTCGTCGATGTTTCGAAGCCCGTGTCACGGGCGGCGACCTGAACGAAGGCGCGCTGGACCGGCTTGGCGCCGAGGCGCCAGTTATCGGGTCGCTGCGGCCACAGCATCCAGCAGGCATCATGGGGAGAACTCCGCCGGCATGCGAAAACCCAACCGGGCAGGAGGAACGTCCTGAGAAACGAGATCGGTCATGACAAACGCCTGCGGGAACCCTAAGGTTATCGGTGAATTCCGATGGCGACTGTAGCACTACCCGCTACGCTTTCGCAGCGACCAGCGCTCGCCCATCGCATTGATCCACGACAAGGAGAGAGCCATGCGTTTCACCGTCAACGGTATCGAGGAAGGTCAGCCGATTCCCGCCAAGTTCGCCTTTGCGGTGCCCGACCCCGAACAGCACATGCGCTTCAGCGACAACCGCAACCCGGAACTGCGCTGGCTCGATGCGCCGCAGGGCACCCGGAGCTTCGTGGTGCTGGTAATGGACCCGGATGTGCCGGGGGTGGCCGATGACGTCAACCAGGAGGGCAAGACGCTCGCTGCCGATCTGCCGCGCGTCGACTTCTATCATTGGGTGCTGATCGACATTCCGGCGGACGTCCGCCTGGTCGAGGAGGGCGAAGCGGCCGACGGCGTGGTGCCCAGGGGCAAGACGCCGGGCAAGACGGCCAAGGGGATCGAAGGGATCAACGGCTACACCGGGTTCATGGCCGGCGACCCGGACATGGCTGGCACCTATGGTGGCTACGACGGCCCCTGCCCGCCCTGGAACGACGAGGTCGTCCATCGCTATACCTTCAGCCTCTTTGCGCTGGATGTTCCCTCGCTGGGCCTGGAAGGCGAATTCACCGGCGAGCAGGTGCGTGAAGCCATGGCCGGCCATATACTCGCCGAATCCCATGTCACCGGCACCTACACGCTCAATCCCGATCTGCGCTGAGCGCCGGTACACGATCTGCCATGTGCCGGCCAAACATCATCGGAGCTGTGCGGAGACAACAGCCGGAGGCTGGCCCATAGGGCGAGCGACGCGAGCCAAACGCATTCGGGATGCCGTTGTCAGGAAACCGGCGACCATCGAGGGAGCGAGGGGGAGTTATGAATAGGAGTGTGACCCCATCCCGACGGGTCGCCGCCTGGATTCTGGGTGTCGTCATGCTGCTGATCGGCCTGACCCTGGCCCTGGGCGGTGGTTGGCTGATCGTGCTGGGCGGCAGCTGGTACTACCTGATCGCCGGTGTCGGCGTGATGCTGAGTGGTTGGCTACTGATCAGGCATCATCCCGCGGCCTTGCTGCTGTACGCCGTCGTCCTGCTGGGCACGCTGCTGTGGGCGCTGTGGGAGGTCGGGCTGGACTGGTGGCAGTTGGTGCCGCGAGTGGCGCTCCCCTGTGTGCTGGGCGTCCTGCTGCTGTTGCCGTGGTGGCGCAAACCGGTGGCGTCGCGGCTCGGCAGCGGTGCGCTGGTGGCCGCCGTGGGGCTGGCGATCGTGGTGGCGGTCATGACCCAGTTCCGGGATCCGCAGGCCCTCGAGGGTCAGCTCGATAGCGAGCGCCGCGCCCAGGTGATCGACGGCGCGCAAGTGGCCGGTGACGATTGGCCCGCCTACGGCGGCACTAACGCCGGGACGCATTACTCGTCGCTCGATCAGATCACGCCGGATAACGTCGGCCAGCTCGAGGAAGTCTGGCGCATCCGGACCGGTGACACTCCGACCCCCACATCGCCGCCGGAGATCACCAACGAGAACACGCCGCTCAAGGTCGGCGACAACCTCTATCTCTGTACCTCTCACAGCCGTGCGATCGCTGTGTCGCCGGAGACCGGCGAGGTCAAGTGGCGCTTCGACCCCGAACTCGACGAGATGGGCGCCGACGACTTTTCCGGCTGGGCCCATATGACCTGTCGTGGCTTGGCCTATTACGACGTTTCGGATTACGCCGACGATGGTGGCGGCAGCGGTTCGCTGACCGATGCCATCACGCCGGACGCCGCCGGCGATGACGCTGATGAGGCGGCCAACGGTGTTCGGGTCACGCCGATAGCGCCGCCGATCAGCCAGACCGACGTGTTGTGTCCGCGCCGGCTGTTCCTGCCCACCGCCGATGCGAGGCTGATCGCCTTGAACGCCGAGACCGGCGAACGCTGCCCCGGCTTCGGCATGAATGGCGAAGTCGACCTGACCCGCAACATCGGCGATTTCGCGCCAGGTGGTTACTACTCCACCTCGCCGCCGGTGGTGACCGAGAATCTGGTCATCATCGGTGGGCATGTCACCGACAATAGCTCCACCGACGAACCTTCCGGGGTGGTTCGCGCCTACGACGTGCGCAGCGGTGAGCTGGTGTGGAACTGGGATAGCGGTAATCCGGACGAGACCGAGCCGCTTGGGGCCAACGAGACCTATACCCGCAATTCACCCAACGTCTGGGCGCCGCTGAGCGTCGACGAGAATCTCGGCCTGGTCTACCTGCCGACGGGCAATGCCACGCCCGATCAGTACGGTGCCAATCGCAGCGAGAACGACGAGACCTTCGGCGCCGGGTTGGTGGCGCTGGATATCGCCAGCGGTGAGGTGCGCTGGCACTATCAATTCGTCCATCACGACCTGTGGGACATGGACACGCCGGCCCAGCCGGTCCTGCTCGACATGCAGACGCAAAACGGCATGGTTCCGGCGGTGATCCAGCCGACCAAGCAGGGGAGTCTCTACGTACTCAATCGCACGACCGGCGAGCCCATCCTGCCGATCGAGGAGGTGCCGGCGCCGAGTGGCGCCGCCGAAGGCGACTGGACGGCCGAAACCCAGCCGCGCTCGGCCCTGAATCTGCTGCCGTCACCGCTGACCGGGCGCGATATGTGGGGCGCGTCTCCGATCGACCAGCTGTTCTGTCGGATTCAGTTCCACTCGCTCAATTATCAGGGACAGTACACGCCGCCATCGATCGAGGGCAGTATCGTCTATCCCGGCAACGTCGGCGTCTTCAACTGGAGCGGCATCGCCGTCGACCCCGCGCGCCAGGCGATCTTCACCAGCCCCAACTATCTGGCCTTCGTCTCGCGCCTCGTCCCGAGGGGAGAAGTCGAAGGGCAGCAGGGCTCGGCCAGCGAGCAAGGGTTGCAACCCAATGTCGGGGCATCCTATGCGGTCGAGCTCGCTCCGCTGCTGTCGATGCTGGGACTGCCGTGCCAGGCGCCCTCCTGGGGCAACGTCGCCGGCATCGATCTGAACAGCCAGAAGATGGTGTGGCAGCACCGTAACGGCACCACCCGCGACAGCATGCCGTTCGACCTGCCGATCCCGCTGCGAGTCGGCGTCCCGGCGCTGGGCGGCCCCATCACCACCGCTGGCGGCGTCAGCTTTCTCAGCGGCACGTTGGATCAATACCTGCGTGCCTACGACCTGACCACCGGGGAGGAGCTGTGGAAGGCGCGCCTTCCCGCCGGCGGTCAGGCCACGCCGATGACCTATGCCGGCAGCGACGGTCGTCAATACATCGTCGTCACTGCCGGTGGACACGGCACCTTCGGCACCCGGATGGGCGACTACGTGATCGCCTATGCACTGCCGCAATAGCGCATCGCGTTCAATGACGCCACCTGTTACCGGGCACGTGGCGTTTTTGTGCGTATTCGCTGCGAGATTGCGGCGTAGGCTGGCACGCTGGTTGCCATGGCGTCAGGCGCGAAACCGTATGATCGATTTCATCAAGGGATAGTGACGGGGATTCAGGGAGAGAAGCGATGGTTATCGGACGGCTGCGCCTCGGCGCGTTGATGTTGCTGACCATGCTGGTGCTGGCGGGCTGCGAAAGCCTGTCGACGGGAGCGTTCCGGATGCCGGATATTTTCGGTACCTCCAGCGACGAAAACGTGGTCAAGCGCAAGATACCGTTCCCGGCCGAGGAGTATGCCAGGCTCGAAAAGCATGGCACCGCGGCGATCCAGGGGCGCCTGACCTACACCACGCCGCAAGGCGAGACCCTCGTCGGCGCCGACGAGACCATCTCCGTCGCCCCGGCGACCCGCTACGCCGCCGAAGCCGCCGATGTCGCGCTTTCCGGGCGCAGGATCGAGCCCGCCGATCCGCGCGCGCGGGAATATACCCACTACGCCAAGACCGACAGCGACGGTTATTTCGTTGTCCGGGGCATTCCCGCCGGCGTGTTCTATGTCGCCGGCAGTGTGTTGTTGCCGGGTGGGGAATCGCGCAGTCCGATCATCATTCGCCAGATCGAAATCGGCGATGGCCAGACGCGGGAAGTGGATTTGAGCCGATGAGCGATCAGATACTGGCCAAACGTTCCCGAACTTTCGGCAGCACCTTGCTGCGTAGCAGCGGAGCCAGCGGTAATGTCACGGCTTCGTCGCAGTCGACCCAGCGGATCTCTTCGATTTCGGCATGTGCGCGGGCCTGGCCCTGGATCGTGGTCCAGAACAGATGGGCATGGACCCGGTGATCGGCTTCGTTGGCGGCCACCGCCGTGGCCTCTCCGATCAGCTCGGCGTCCGTCGCCTGGACGCCCAACTCCTCGCGGACTTCCCGTCGCAGGGCCTGCTCCGGTGTCTCGCCGACGTCGATCTTGCCGCCGGCTAGCATGAACCAGCGGCTGCCGCGTTTGCGCACCAGGAGCAGCCGCCGACGTTCATCGACGATAACGGCGGCGGCGATGTCGAGAACGAACGGGTCATGCGCGGTCCGGGTGTCGGCGGTCATCATTATGCCCTTGTCCCTGATTTCGGCTCATCATTTCGGCGTACAGTGACTTTCCATTTCACGATACTGGATTACAAGCGGAACAATTCGGGTATGATGCGGTTCTATCCGCTACATTTAGCAGTTGAACGTAGCATCCGGTATCGTTTCTTAGGGTTTCGTTGCGGCGTGGGTCGGGATGGCCCACCGTATGACGTTCAGCGATGCCGACAAGCGTCACATAATAAACGAAGCGGTGGTATGCAGGGTTTCGAGGCCAACCAAAGGGATGGAAGACAGCTTGGACAGCACTGCACATCAAGATCGCGTATTGATCATCGAAGATGACGAGCGACTGGCGCATCTGACACGCGAGTATCTGGAAGCCAATGGTTTTCAGGTCGGACTCGAACACGATGGCGCTCACGGGGTGGAAAGAATCGTCGAGGAACAGCCGGACATGGTGATCCTCGACCTGATGCTGCCCGGCGAGGATGGTTTGTCGATCTGTCGCCGCGCACGTCCGCATTATGCCGGTCCCATCCTGATGCTGACTGCGCGTACCGACGACATGGACCAGGTTCTGGGGCTGGAGATGGGCGCCGACGACTACGTGCCCAAGCCGGTCCAGCCGCGGGTTCTGCTCGCCCGCATGCGGGCGCTGATGCGCCGCGCCGACAGCCTGGTCTCCTCCAGCGGGGCGACGCGGCTCACCTTCGACAATCTGGTGATCGACAGCGCCACGCGCGAAGCCTGGCTCGACGAAGAGCGTATCGACCTCACCAGCGCGGAGTTCGATCTGCTCTGGCTGCTGGCCGACAACGCCGGCCGCGTCCTGACGCGCGAGGAGATCTTCTCGCAGTTGCGCGGCATCAAGTACGACGGCCAGGACCGCTCCATCGACGTGCGCGTCTCGCGCATTCGCCCCAAGATCGGTGATGACCCCAATCATCCCCATCGCATCAAGACCGTGCGCAGCAAGGGGTATCTGTTCGTGAGGGACAGTTGAGAGAGGGCGGCGATCGCGGTCGCCGTCTTTCCCTTCGACTCACCCCACACTTCCCGCGAGAGTAGTGATGCGGCGATCCTTTACCGACAGCACCTTCCTGCGCTTCTACCTGGCGCTACTGGCCGCGCTGGTCATCACCTTCGGTCTGGCACTGTTCGGCTTTCTCCTGGTCGACAAGGTGCGCCAGGAGCACTATCGCGAGAGTCTGGTCAGCGGGCCCCTGGCGCTGCTGGCCGACCTGGTCTCGCGACAGCCGATGGAACAACGCGACGAGTGGCTGGCCTCCATGGCCTCGACGCTGGGAATGCCGCTGGGACTGTTCCCGCTCGACGAGTTGTCGCTGGACTACTTCGCCCGCGCGCGGCTGCAGGAAAACCGTCCTGTCATCGAGTCGACCGAGGATGGCTGGCGCTCGCTCTACCAGCTGCCGCACTCCGATTGGGTGCTGGCGGCACGCATCAATAGTCTCAACGAAATGCAGTTGCGCGGCATCACCGAAGTGCTGCGTAGCTGGCTGAGCGGTGAGTCGGACGAGGTCCAGGCCAAGCGTCTGCGTCGCGTCGAGCGACAGTTCCAGGTACCGGTCGGGCTCTATACCACGCCACCCACCGACGTCGATCCCATCCAGGCGACGCGTCTCGACGCCGGCGAGGTGGTGGTGCGGCTGGAAACCGGCCTGAGCGCGCTGTACATCCATGCCCGTGTCGGCCCCGACCGCTGGTTGCGTATCGGCCCGTTGCCCAGCTTCGAAGCGATGCCGCTGTCGCTGGCACTGGCACTGCTGATCATGGTGTTGATCACCCTGGCCGGGGCGATCTATCTGATCGTGTGGAGCGTCGAAGACCGGGTCGGACGGCTGGAGCGGGCGGCGACGCGAATTGCCGCCGGCCATCTCAGCTCGCGGGTTCGTGTCGACGGCAACGACTTCCTTGGCCGGTTGGGAATGGCGCTCAACGGCATGGCGGCCCAGGTGCAGTCGCTGCTGCGTAGTCAGCAGGAGATGATTCGCGCGGTTTCCCACGAATTGCGCACGCCGGTGGCGCGAATCCGTTTCGCGGTGCAGATGCTGGAGGATCTGAGTCGCGACGACAGTGCACGCCGTCAGCTAGAGGGAATCGACGAGGACATTGCCGAGCTCGACCGCCTGATCGACGAGATCCTGACCTACGCCAAGCTCGACAGCGAGAATGCCCAGGGCGTCAGCCTGAAGACCGAGAGTCTCGAGTGCCGCGCGCTGGCCTGGCGGGTAGTGGAGACCCTGAGTCCGCTGCACGCTCACCTGACTCTCAGCGTGACCGAGGGCGAAGAACTCGAGGTCGAGGCGGAGCCGCGTTACTTGCAGCGGGCGCTGCAGAACCTCGTCGCCAATGCCTGTCGCCATGCCGAGAGCCAGGTCAGCGTCAGTGTGCTGCGCGAACCGCGGGCAGTACGCTTCGATGTCGAGGACGATGGTCCGGGGGTGCCGGAGAAGGACCGCATCACCATCTTCAAGCCGTTCGCCCGACTCGACGACAGCCGCACGCGCCGCTCCGGGGGGTATGGTCTGGGGCTGTCGATCGTGCAGAAGATCATGGCCTGGCACGGCGGCAACGTGGTCGTCGATCGCAGCGAGCGTCTCGGCGGTGCTCGCTTCAGCCTGCTGCTGCCGTTGTATGGACGCGAGGCCATTCATCCGCTGACCTTCAATGAACAGAACGCCTGACCGTCGAGACGCAGGCTCAATACGAATACCGCCTGCGTCCGGCGACTTTTCGCGCAGCCTCCAACCTTCCCGTCAATCCGCTGCGCCGGCCGGCTTGATGCCGCTCAACACCGCGAAAGAGGTATCCCGCGCGGTGCGGATGAAATCCTCCATCCACGGCAGTTCCCGGCTCTCCTCCCGGATGGCGGCGTAGAGCGTGCTCCATACGCCATCCTTGCCCAGCGGCAGCGCCTTGACGTAGTCACGCTCCAGATACTCCGTCAGCGCCCAGTTGGGCAGGGCGCAAACGCCGCGTCCGCTGGCCACCAGCTGCATCATCATCACCGTCAACTCGGCGCTGCGAATCTCCTTGGGCTGGACGCCGGCCGGGTCGAGGAACTGGGTGAACACGTCCAGCCGCGAGTGATCGATCGGATAGACGATCAGCGTCTCCGCGGCGAGGTCGGCGGGCTCGACCCAGGCCTTGCCCACCAGGGGATGCTGCTTGGCCACCGCCAACAGGCCCTCGTAGCGGAACAGCGGGGCATAGTGGACGCCGGGCAGCGGCTGTGGATTGTCGGTGATCACCAGGTCGAGGGCTTCCCGGGTCAGCCCGGGCAGCAGGTCGAAGTTCTGGCCGCTGGGGATATCGACCTCGACCTCCGGCCAGTGATCGCGGAAGTGATCGATGGTCGGCATCAGCCACTGGAAGCAGCTATGGCACTCGATCGCCATGTGCAGGCGGCCTTGCTCGTGGCCCGCGAGCCGTGCCAGATCCCGTTCGGCGAGCCGTAGCTGCGGCAGGACCTGTTCGGCAAGCGCCAGCAGGCGTTCGCCCGCGCGGGTGAACGCGACCGGCCGGGTCTTGCGGGCGAACAGCGGCATGCCCAGACGCGACTCGAGATCCTTGATCTGATGCGACAGCGCCGACTGGGTCAGATGCACGCGCTCCGCGGCCTCGACCAGCGAGCCGGTGTCACGCAGAGCGATCAGCGTGCGGAGGTGGCGAAGTTCGAGCATGCTATGAATATTTTTCACGTCGATGATTAGGTAAACGCGTTTGATTCAGGATGCGCTGCCAAGCGAGACTGCGTGCCAAACGAATTCATCCCTGATTCTACCCGTTAACGCTTAGAGACCCTACTCATGACGACGACGCAGGTACACACCCTCGGTTATCCACGCATTGGCGCCCGGCGCGAGTTGAAGAAAGCCGTCGAGGCCTACTGGAAAGGCGAGTTGAGCCGGGCCGAACTCGAGCAGGAAGGCGCGCGACTGCGCAAGGCGCACTGGCAGGATCAGCGTGATGCGGGACTCGATGTCGTCACCGTGGGCGATTTCGCCTTCTACGATCAGGTGCTCAACGCTTCCGTGCTGGTTGGCGCAGTACCGCCGCGCTTTGGCAAGGTCAACGGCAGGGTTGATGGTAACGTTGATCTCGACACCTACTTCCGCATGGCGCGCGGCCGTGCGCCCAGCGGTGAGCCGGCGGCTGCCTGCGAGATGACCAAGTACTTCGATACCAACTACCACTATCTGGTGCCGGAGTTGTATGAAGGGCAGACGTTCCGCATCGCCAGCCAGCGCCTGTTCGAGGAAGTCGCCGAGGCGAAGTCGCAGGGGCACCCGGTCAAGGTCGCGCTGACCGGTCCGATAACCTGGCTGTGGCTGGCCAAGTCCAAGAGCGAAGGGCTCGACCGGTTATCACTGCTCGATGGACTGGTCGCCACCTACGGCGAGATTCTGGCCAGGCTCGCGGCGCTCGGCGTCGAGTGGGTCCAGCTCGATGAGCCGGCGCTGGTGCAGGATCTGCCGGGCGAGTGGCAGCGTGCGTTCGAGGTCGCCTACAACAAGTTGCAGTCCGCCGGCGTCAAGCTGCTGGTCGCGACCTACTTCGGTGGCCTCGGTGACAACCTGGGCTTGGCCGTGGGTCTGCCGGTGGAAGGGTTGCACGTCGATCTGGTACGCGCGCCGCAACAACTGACCGCGCTGCTCGACCGCCTGCCATCCTACAAGGTGCTCTCTCTTGGTGTCATCGATGGTCGCAACATCTGGCGCGCCGATCTGCGCCAGCTCGCCTCCACGCTCGAGGAGGCCAAGGCGCGTCTCGGCGAGCGCCTGTGGCTGGCGCCGAGCTGCTCGCTGCTGCACGTGCCGGTCGACCTCGACAACGAAACCCGGCTCGACCCGGAACTCAAGCGCTGGCTCGCCTTCGCCCGCCAGAAGCTCGACGAGGTGGTGACATTGGCGCATCGGATCGACGGCCGCGAAACCGATATCGATCGCCAGCGTGTCGCGGACGCCGATCGGGCACTGGCGGCACGCCGCGAATCCCGGCGTATCCACAAGCCGCAGGTTGCCGAGCGCCTGGCCAGGGTCGAGGCTGCCGATACGCGTCGCGCCAGCGCCTATACGATTCGGGCCGCGGCACAGCGTGAGCGATTCAAACTGCCGTTGTTTCCGACGACCACGATCGGCTCCTTCCCGCAGACGCAGGAAATTCGCGCTGCCCGCCGCGACTTCAAGCGGGGCGAGCTTGGCTTGGCGGATTACGAAGCCCGCATGCGCGAAGAGATCGCGCTGGTGGTCGAGCGCCAGGAGCAGCTGGGCCTCGATGTGCTGGTCCATGGTGAAGCCGAACGCAACGACATGGTCGAATATTTCGGCGAGCAGCTCGGCGGTTTCGCCTTTACCCAGAACGGCTGGGTACAGAGCTACGGCTCGCGTTGCGTCAAGCCGCCGCTGATCTTCGGCGACGTCGAGCGTCCCGAGGCGATGACCGTACGCTGGAGCGAGTACGCCCAGTCGCTGACCGACAAGCCGATGAAGGGCATGCTGACCGGCCCGGTGACCATCCTGCAGTGGTCGTTCGTGCGCGACGACCAGCCGCGTGCCACCACCTGCCGCCAGATCGCGCTGGCGCTGCGCGACGAGGTGGCCGACCTGGAGCGGGCCGGCATCGGTATCATCCAGATCGACGAACCGGCGCTGCGCGAGGGACTGCCGCTGCGCCAGGCCGAATGGCAGGCCTATCTCGACTGGGCGGTGGAGTGCTTCCAGTTGAGTGCGGCCGTGGTACGCGACGAGACGCAGATCCACACCCACATGTGCTATGCCGAGTTCAACGACATCATCGGTGCGATTGCAGCGATGGACGCCGATGTCATCACCATCGAGACCTCGCGCTCCGACATGGAACTGCTGGATGCTTTCCAGGACTTCGGTGATTCCAGCAAAATCGGGCCCAACGAGATCGGGCCGGGAGTCTACGACATCCACTCGCCGAACGTCCCCGAGAAGGCGTGGATGGTGAATCTGATGATCAAGGCGGCCGAGAAGATCCCCGCCGAGCGGCTGTGGGTCAATCCGGATTGCGGTCTCAAGACGCGCGGCTGGGCCGAAGTGGAGCCGGCACTGGCGAATATGGTCGAGGCAGCGCGTGAACTGCGTAAGAACCTGTCTACGATCTGCTGCGCGTCGGCCAAACGTCGTTGAGCCGGAGCGCAGCGGAGACAACAGCCGAAGGCTGGCCCGTAGGGTGAGCGAAGCGAGTCAAACACTTTCGGAATGCTCATTTAACCCCATGTAAACTCGTACGCGAGCCCGGTCCTTTCCTCAAGTGTTTTTGCCCCGAATTATCCAAAAATCGAGGCTCTAGCTCGCGAGACCGTAAACGGGTTCTAAGCGCTACGCCTGAAGCCGCTTCCCGGCGCTCCGTGCCGAGGGGGCGGTCCCGCCATCATGTCCGACATGTTAGGCTGGACTGGCGCCGCGAGAGGCTCTCGCGGCGCTTTTTTCGTTTGTTGCACCGCACTCGCTCGGGAACCTGATCCATGTCACACGCGACTTCTGCCGCCGCTCGCCTTTATGCCATCGACCGTCACCGCAAATTCGCCCGTTGGGGAACGGTCGCGATGCTGGCGGCACTGCTCGGCGGTTGTGCCAGTGGCGGAACGGGGCAGGGCGTCGACGCGGCGTCCGCGGTATCGCTGTCGCCGGAGGCACCGAAGTCGCCGTTGCTGCCGAGTCCCTTCTTCGCCGATGGCGGCGAGCGTTTTACCGCCTGGCGCTGTACGCCGTCTCAGGACCTGGTGACGACGACGCCGGACGAAGGCCGCCTGCGCTTGTGGACGGCACTGGGGGGAACCGAGCTTCCCCGCGCCGTTGTCGGCAGCGGTGCCCGTTATGAACTCGGCGATCTCTCTTTCTGGCGGCAGGGACGCGACGCCCGGGTCGAGAGCGACAACGGACGACTGGTCTGCACGCGTGCCAGCGAGCGCAAGACGACGACCCGGGAAGATCACCCGCAAAGCATCTTCTATGCCAGCGGCAACGAGCCGGGCTGGAACGTCTCGCTGGATCGGCGGACCACCACCTTGACGCTGGTTTCCGATTACGGCCAGGCGCGGGACACCTTCGATTACCGGGTCGCCTCGGTCACTAACGGCAGTGACGCTCGGATGGTTCTGGTCAGTGACAGCGGGCGCTTGCCATTGGAGATGGATCTGCGTGCCGGCGCCTGTTTCGACTCCATGAGCGGCCAACCCTGGCCGGTCAAGGTGACGCTGCGTTATGGCGACCAGCAGTGGCAAGGCTGTGGCCAGGGGGTGGAGGCGAGTCAATGATGTCTGAACACGATAATTGAATCGAACGATACATCCCATTTTTCGCGTTTTTCATTTCAATAAACACAATGAATAATGCCTCCACCGATTACCGGTTCGTTCACCGGCACATTCACTGGAGGCAAGTCTCATGGCAAAGCGTATTCTTCTGGTTACCAGCTCCATCTTCGGCGAGGGCGGCCAGTCCCGTGCCCTGGCGGCATCCTTCAAGGCAACGCTCAGCGGTCACGATGTCGAGTTGAGCGAACGCGACGTCGTCGAGCAGCCGCTGCCATACCTGACCGGCGCCGAGACGATGAGCTGGATGACCGATCCCGCCGAACGCAGTGCCGAGCAGCAAGCATTGGCGCGTCACTCCGACGAGCTGCTGGCCGAAATCGAAGCCAACGAGGTCATCGTGCTGGCGGTGCCGCTTTATAACCTGGGAATTCCCAGCCAGCTCAAGTCCTGGTTCGACCGTATCCTGCGTGCCGGCAAGACCTTCAAGTACACCGAAAATGGCCCGGTCGGCCTGCTCGAAGGCAAGTCCGCGCTGATCCTGGCGGCACGTGGCGGCATGTATGCCGGGACCGATTTCGATTCCCAGACACCGCACCTCAAGCATATGCTGGGATTGATCGGTGTTAAGGATGTCGAGGTCATTTACGCCGAGGGCCTCAACACGGGCGACGAACGCAAGCAGCAGTCGCTCGATGAAGCCAGGCAGGCGATTGGTCACTACGCTGCGAAGCTTATCTGACTAGCGGGTTCTCGATACCGGCGGGGGAAACGTCGAGAGCGACCATTCGAGGGGAACGACATATATCGACTGCTGCAAAACGACGATCTCGGCAAACTTATTCTGCGCCTGTGCGTCGGTATCCTGATCCTCCTGCATGGCATCAACAAGCTGATTCATCCGGAGAGTTTCGACTGGCTTGGTCAGCCCCTCGCCGAGTTAGGGCTGCCGTCCTTCATCGCTTATGGGGTCTTGCTCGAGGAGGTCGTCGGTCCGTTGATGGCGGGCAACATGATCGTCGCGGTGATCCTGGTCCACCTGGGCCAGTTCTGGTCATTGAACGATCAGGGCGGCTGGATGCTGGAACTGCAGGGCATGTACTTCTTCGGTGCCGTGGCGATTCTGTTTCTGGGCAGCGGCCGCATGGCGCTCAGGCCGGACTGATCCCGGCAGCGTTCGATGGGTGCTCCAGGCCGCNNGCGGCCTGGAGCACCGGTCGAGAGTACGGACCGATGTCCGACACCGCACGCATTCACCGGCATCGCCGGGTGATCTACCATAGGGGCACCACTCCACTGAATTAGGATGATTCCATGCAATATCTACATACGATGGTGCGTGTCACCGATGTCGATGCCTCGCTGCATTTCTACTGCGACCTGCTCGGCCTGACCGAGGTGCGGCGCATCGAGAACGAGAAAGGCCGCTTCACCTTGATCTTTCTCGCTGCGCCCGATGACGAGGCGAGTTCGCGGGAGAACAAGGCGCCTGAGCTGGAACTGACCTACAACTGGGATCCGGAGGAGTACAGCGGCGGTCGCAACTTCGGCCATCTGGCGTATCGGGTCGATGACATTTACGCCCTGTGCGAGAAGTTGCAGGCCGGCGGCGTGACCATCAATCGTCCGCCACGGGACGGTCATATGGCCTTTGTGCGCTCGCCGGATGGCATCTCCATCGAACTGCTGCAAAAAGGCGAGGCGCTCGAACCTCAAGAGCCGTGGGCGTCGATGGAGAATACCGGCAGCTGGTAAGAACCTGGCCACAATCTGCTGCGCGTCGGCCAAACGTTGTTGAGCCGGAGCGCAGCGGAGACAACAGCCGAAGGCTGGCCCATAGGGCGAGCGAAGCGAGTCAAACGACTTCGGAATACTCATTTACTTCTATGTAAACTCCGTATCCTCAGTCGTTTTCGCCTAGTTTGATCCTAGCTCGCTAGATCGTGAACGGGTTCTAAGCGGCTGGCCGTGTAAGACAGGGGCCGCACCGTTCGGGGCGGCCCCTCAGGCAGAGAGATGTATTGGGAGGAGACGTGTCGCAGGATCCACAGCACAAGTACGGCCATCCCGTCCCCAAGCCTCTCGAAGCCGCGATGCGTCGAGAGGCCGCCGAGCTGGATCGCCTGGATCGCGAGGTCTATGCGCAGTTCGATCGCGATCCGCTGGCACCAATCATCGGCCTGGGTCCCTCGGATGCCAGACTGGCCATCTTCGGTCGCGATCCCGGACGCAAGGAGGTCGAGATCGGTCTACCGTTCGTCGGTGCCGGCGGGCAGAAGGCGCGCGAGGCGCTCTATCGCCATTGGCATGGCGAGCCGTTGCCGGATTTCGAGGCGTCGTTGGCGGTGGGCAAGGCACTCTTCTGGATCAATACCGTGCCCTACAAGCCGCAGGGCAACAAGGCTTGGTCGATGGCGGTCAAGAAGCGCTTCCAGCCGTTGATAGCCGAGCTGCTGACGGATCGCTGGGAAGGGCACCGCGTCATCACCCTGGGGCGCGATGCCTTTTTCTGGTTCGGTATCGGTCAGTCGCGAGCGGTACGCGAGGCACTCGATGCGTTCTGGGCTGACGATTCCCGTTTCGAGGCCGTCCACGACACCGAACTGAGCCTGCCCGATGGCAGAACCAAGCGCTTTTCGCTGGCACCGTTGCCGCACCCGTCGCCGCTCAACCAGCGCTGGTTCAAGCGCTTTCCGGAATTGATGGATCGGCGGCTGGCGACGCTCGGGATCGATTGACGCCGTAGCAAAGCGTCTTCGAGTCGACGTCAATCGGGCTTGGCCGCCATCCGGCCACTGCCCAGGAACAGGATCGCCAGCGCGCCGAACAGGAACATGCCCTGCAACTCCAGCGTCCAGCCACCCTGGGCATTGAGCGTCCATAACTGCGGTAGATGCACCAGGATGATCGCCACGATCATGTTGATCGCCATCAGCAACCCGCCGATACGCGACTGCCAGCCGACGATGGCCATGACGGGCCCAACGAGTTCGCCGACCAGCACTCCATAGGCAACGAACGAGGGCAGGCCCATTCCCGACAACTGATGGGCGATACCGTTGAGGCTCGATGGGTCCATCAGCTTGCTGACGCCATGCAACAGAATCAGTATCCCGACGCAGAGTCGTAGCAGCAGCTTGCCCAAGTCTTCGTTGTGCAGAAATCGCATGAAGTGTCATTCCTTGTATTCGTGATACCAGCAGCGCCCTCGGCGCGCCAAGCCTATCAGAACTTGGCCTCGGGGGGATGCCGTCACTCTTCGCTTACAAGGGGAGGCGCGAATTTGGAATGTTATTTTATGTAAAAACCAGCGATACTTGGCCCGTTGCCGCTCATGAGTGCTTCCGCCGATCCCGCAGTGCGTCGTGCCGGCATTTAATGCGGCGAATGCCTCCACAACGGCGTGTGAGGCTACAACGAGACAATGGGTCAGTACGCAATGTGGAGCCTGTTTCTTTCTATTTGGCGAACTCTCACGCGGCCGCCCGAGGCCTTGGCGGTCGAGCGCCGTCGTAGTTTCGAGATCATGGCGGAGATCTATCTACTGGCGCTGGGTTTGCAGATATTGATAGCGCCGGTGCTCTATTTTTCCGGACACGTCACATTGGGGCACCTGAACTTGCTGTGTCTCGTTGGCTACGGCGTTGCGCTGGTGCTGCACCGTCGGCTCTTCATCGCCGCGGCGCTGATGACCAAGCTCGGCGCGTTCATGCTTTTTGCCACCTACGGCGCCATGCTGACGGATAACGGTAACAATCTGATCTACTATCTGCTGTTTGCCGAAGTCGAGTTGATGCTGGCGGACCTGCGCCGGCGTACCAAAGTCGCGGCCACGGTCGGTATGTTCGGCGTCGCTCTTGCCATTGTTCATCTGCCGGTGCTGCCGCCATTGACGACAACGCCGTCGACGCTTGATCTGCTACTTTCCGATCTGGGGCTGGGCCTGGTCTTCGCGATGATCTGCGCAGTGATTCTGCGGATGCTCGCGATCACCGATCGTCATGAACACCGCTATCGACGCGACGCCACGCATGACTCGCTCACCCTGGTGCTCAACCGCCGCGCGATCTTCGAGCGCGCCTCGTTTCATTGGAAGGCGGGCCGCGCCTTCTCGATCGTGCTGGTGGACGCCGATCGCTTCAAGGAGATCAACGACAATTTCGGCCACACCGCTGGCGATGCGGTGCTGCATCATCTGGCGGGACTGCTGCGCGCTTCGCTGCGCAATGACGACAGCATCGGCCGGGTCGGAGGAGAGGAGTTCCTGATCCTGTTGCCGGGCGCAGGCCACAACGATGCGCTGAAGGCCGCCATGCGCATTCGCGACCGCTTGGCGCGTATGCCTTGCCAGTTCGATGGCAAGGCGCTATCGGTCACGCTGTCGATGGGCATTGCCCGCTCATGCGAGGGGCTCCATCTGCGGGATGTCATCGAACTCGCCGATCGGCGATTGTATGCGGCCAAATCGGCCGGGCGTGATCAGGTCGTGGCCGAGGGACATGCGGAAAGTGCGACTTCCCGCAACGCCCACCGCTTGGCGCAGGGCATTGAAAATGCGCTGCAGCCCGATGACGCCACGGCCACCGTCAGCGAGGATGAAGGAGACGGGAGAGCCAGCACTGGATGAACCCTGAGACCCCGCTGGCCAGCGGGGTACACAATACCCAGGGAAGGACGATCAGCGCGATGCTGAGCGCGCCCATGTAAACGTCGCTGAACCAGTGCGCGCCGACCATGATGCGCGGTGCGCTCAGCAGGACCACGAAGGCGATGCTCCAGGCAGCCAGGCGGCGGTCGGCGAAGCGCAGCATGAAACCGGCAAAGATCATCAGCATCAATCCATGATCGCCGGGAAAACTGTTGGCGGCGGCGTCCTTGGTGGGAATCGACACGATATCCGTCAGCCTTGCCGCGTGTTCGAAGAAGCGGGTCGGGCTCGGATGCCCATAGCTGATCGCCTTGTTGGTGATGACCGCGACGACCCCGGCGGTCAGCAGCATGGTCACGCCAATGGCGCACCAGCGGCGTACACGATCGGGGCGCGGGTCCCGACGCATCGCCATCGCGAACAGCACTCCCATCACAGCGAACGAGGCGGCGTCGAAAAAGCGTGTGTTGAGCAGCGCCAGCACGTCGTCCCAGAAACCGTTCTCCGGCGTGATCAACTGATTGAAAGCCCAGAAGATGCGATCGTCGAGATCGGTCCACAAAACGCCGTGTGGCCAGGCCCAGCTCAGCAGGAGTAAGACCCCGGTCAGATTGAAGGCGACAATGCGCTTGATGTTCATGGTGGAGTTCCCGCTCGGTAACGACTTTGCGCCAGTCGTCGTCAGTCTCGTTCACTCCATTTTGGTTTAAGCAAAACATAAGGAACAGTGTTTTTTTAACTGTGCCTGGCTCGCCATCAGCAGGACGTTCATCCAGGCCGCTGCAATCGGACTTCAACGTAAAAGCCCCCGCCAAAGGCGAGGGCCAGCGTTGGCGCTGCGCCAAATGGTGTCAGGCAAGGCGCGGGGTACAAAGCATGGTGGCTCCTAGTCGAGCGCGGCGATCTTGTTGCGCTGCTCGACCAGCAGCTGACGCGTGGACAGGAACTCCTTGAGCTTGCCGCGCTCCTTCTCGACCACGGCTTCCGGGGCCTTGGCGACGAAGCTCTCGTTGGCGAGTTTCTTCTCGATGCCGGTGATCAGCTTGTCCTGCTTGTCTATCTCCTTGGCCAGGCGCGTCAGTTCGGCTTCCTTGTCGATCAGATCGGCCATCGGCACCAGCACTTCCATCTCGCCGACCAGTTGCGTCGCCGACAGCGGCGCCTGCTCGGGATCGTCCAGCCAGCTGGCGCTTGCCAGCTTGGCCAGCTTGGAAAGGAACAGGCGATTGGCTTCCAGGCGTTCGCGGTCGGCCGCTTCGCCCTTGGTCAGCAGTACGTCGAGCGGTTTGCCGGGGGCGATATTCATCTCGGCGCGGATATTGCGCACCGCCACGATCACGCCCTTGAGCCACTCGATATCGCGGATCGCCTGCTCGTCGATGCGCGACTCGTCCGCTTCCGGCCAGGGCTGGGTCATCAGGCTTTCGCCGCCGGTCGCGGATGCACCGGCAGTAGAGCCGGTTGTGGAGAGAATCCCGGCCAGCGGTGCCACGCGCTGCCAGATTTCTTCGGTGATGAACGGCATCATCGGGTGGGCGAGGCGCAGAATGGCCTCGAGTACACGGACCAGCGTACGGCGTGTGCCGCGCTTTCTTTTTTCCAGCTCGGCCGCTCCCGACATCCTGTCTCCCGCGGCACTAGTACCTCCCTGTACGTCATCCTCCCACAGCACCGGCTTCGAGAGTTCCAGATACCAGTCGCAATACTCGTTCCAGACGAAATCGTAGAGTGCCTGGGAGGCGTGATCGAAACGGTACTCCTCGAACGCCCTGGTGACCTGCGCTTCGGTCTGCTGCAGACGCGAAATGATCCAGCGGTCGGCCAGCGACAGTTCGATGTTTTCGGCGTTGAGGCCGACATCCTCGCCTTCGGCGTTCATCAACACGTAGCGCGAGGCGTTCCACAGCTTGTTGCAGAAATTGCGGTAGCCGTCGAGCCGGCCCATGTCGAACTTGACGTCACGGCCGGTGGTGGCCAGCGACAGGAAGGTGTAACGCAGGGCGTCGGTGCCGTGGGCCTCGATGCCGTCGGGGAACTCGGCTCTGGTCGCTTTCTCGATCGCACGCGCCTTCTGCGGCTGCATCATGTTACCCGTGCGTTTCTGCACCAGGCTTTCGAGATCGATGCCGTCGATCAGATCGATCGGATCGAGCACGTTGCCTTTCGACTTCGACATCTTCTGGCCCTGGCCGTCGCGCACCAGGCCGTGGACGTAGACGGTCCTGAACGGGACTTCGCCGGTGAACTTCAGGGTCAGCATGATCATCCGCGCGACCCAGAAGAAAATGATGTCGAAGCCGGTCACCAGCACGCTGGAGGGGTGGAAGGTTTCGAGTTCCGGCGTCATTGAAGGCCAGCCCAGCGTGCCGAAGGTCCACAGCCCGGAGCTGAACCAGGTATCCAGCACGTCGTCGTCCTGGGTCAGGGCGATCCCGGCGTCGATGCCGTACTTTTCGCGGGCTTCGGCTTCGGTGCGCGCGACATAGACGTTGCCGTCGGCGTCGTACCACGCCGGAATGCGGTGACCCCACCACAACTGGCGCGAGATACACCAGTCCTGCAGGTCGCGCATCCAGGCGAAGTACATGTTCTCGTAGTTCTTGGGCACGAACTCGATATCGCCGTTTTCCACTGCGGCGATGGCCGGTTTCGCGAGCTGCTCGACGGCGACGAACCACTGGTCGGTCAGCAGCGGCTCGATCACGTCGCCGGAGCGATCGCCATAGGGCAGGGTATTGGTGATTGTCTCGATCTTCTCGAGCAGGCCGGCGGCTTCCATGTCGGCGACGATGCGCTCGCGGGCGACGTAGCGGTCGAGCCCGGCGTAGGCGGCGGGCAGACGGGTATCGACGTCGGCCAGCGGACGGCCCTGCAGGTCGAATGCCTCGGCGCGTTCGAGCACGCTGGCATCCTTGGAGAACACGTTGATCAATGCATGATCGTGGCGCTTGCCGACTTCGTAGTCGTTGAAGTCGTGAGCCGGGGTGATCTTGACGCAGCCGGAGCCCTTCTCCATATCGGCGTGCTCGTCGGCAATCACCGGGATCCGCCGGCCAACCAGCGGCAGTTCGACGAACTTGCCGATCAGCGAGGCGTAGCGCGGGTCCTCCGGATTGACCGCCACCCCGGTATCGCCAAGCAGGGTTTCCGGGCGGGTGGTCGCGACCACCAGATAATCCTTGCCGTCGGCTGTCCTGGCGCCGTCGGCCAGCGGGTAGCGGAAGTGCCAGAACTGGCCCTGCTGTTCGCGATTCTCCACCTCGAGATCGCTGATCGCAGTGTGCAGGGTCGGGTCCCAGTTGACCAGGCGCTTGCCACGATAGATCAGGCCCTCGTCATGGAGCCGCACGAAGACTTCCTGCACCGCCCTGTAGAAGCCATCGTCCATGGTGAAGCGCTCGCGGCTCCAGTCGACGCTGGCGCCCATGCGGCGCAACTGGCGGGTGATATGGCCGCCGGACTCTTCCTTCCACTCCCAGATCTTGTCGGTGAACGCGTCACGACCCAGGTCGTGACGGGTCTGTCCGGTTTCTGCCGCCAGCTTGCGTTCCACCAGCATCTGGGTGGCGATCCCGGCGTGGTCGGTACCGACCTGCCACAGGGTGTTGTTGCCGCGCATGCGTTTCCAGCGGATCAGGGTGTCCATGATCGTGTCCTGGAAGGCGTGGCCCATGTGCAGGCTGCCGGTCACGTTGGGCGGCGGGATCATGATCGAGAACGGTTCGCCCTGGCCGCTCGGGGCGAAGCGGTTGTCGGCTTCCCAGCGTTGATACCAGCGGGTTTCGATCTGATCGGGTTGGTACGTCTTGTCCATGGCGGCTATCGGGCTCGGCGATCGGTAACGACGATGCGTGCAGCCAAGGCCGCAGCGCATCACGAAAATGGCGGGGATTATACCCTTTGGGGACATGCCACGTCATGGCAGGGGAGGGGCGCTCAGGTATCAAGGTCAAGATGCTAGAGTTTGTGGGCTTCGACCTTGTAACCCCTGTCCCGGTAAGTCTGCCAGCAGGCACGCTTGGTACGCAGCACGTCCTGATGCTGGTTGATGATCTCGGCGACCCGCTCCAGACGCGAGAACCACTCGGGGATCTCGTCGTGCAGGTTGAGCATTGCCTGGACGCCGGGCTCCGGCACGCTCTCCCAGCCGATGGTCACCGGCGGTACCGGCTCCATGGCGTCTCCCGCCACCATGTGCGGAACGTAGCTGTCCTCGCGGAAGGCCCACAACAACTCATCCAACTCGCGAGCCATCCGCTCGTCCTGTGCATGAATATGCAACCGATAACCCTTGCGGTAGATCGTTTCCGCCAGACGGCAGGCAAAGGTTAGCCGCGCTTCCAGCGTGGTGTCGGGCAGGATGTAGAAATCGACTTGGGTCATGGGGGCGCGTTATTGATTCCGTTGGTAAATAGCAGTAATACAGCCTGCGCCCACCAACACACTGCCGCCGATGCGATTGGCGACTCGCTGAACACGGGGCTGCCGAATTCTCTCGCGAGCCGATGAGGCGAGTAATCCATAGAACGCGGCATTCAGCGTGGCCAGGATGATGAACGTGGCCTCCATAATCGCTACCTGTGGCATCAACGCGTGATGGGGGGTCAGGAATTGGGGAACGAATGCCACGAAGAAAATGAGACTCTTGGGATTAAAGGTGGTGACGGTATAGGCGTGCCAGAACAAGGCCGATACGGTTTTATCGTCGTTGGAATCAGGGACTTTTTCGCCATCATCCAGAGCAACAGGCGCTCGCCACGCCTTGATTCCCAGATAGATCAGGTAAGCAGCCCCGATCCATTTCAGCACGCTGAATAGCATCGCCGAGGTGGCCAACAGGGCACCCAAGCCCGCCATGGAAGCCGTCATTGCGGTGAGATCGCCGAGGGCCACGCCGCCGACAGTTGCGCCGGCGGCCCTGCGGCCATGGCTCAGTGCGTGGGAGACCACCAGCAATATCGTTGGTCCGGGAATCGCCAACATGATGGCCGAGGCTAAGACGAAGGCGAGCCAAGTGTCGAGGGGCATGCTGGTGTCTCCTATCGAGGACCGATGTCCCTCAAGCCATCCATGATGCAACGTAGGCTGTCAAACCGAATTGGCCCCACCTTTCCTAAACGCCGCCGTCGATATCGATCAATGCCCCCGTGGTAAAGCCGGCCTCGGCCAGCCACAAAATGCCGTTGGCGATCTCGTCCGGCTCGCCGATACGGCCCATCGGGATCACGCTGCCTGCCACCTCGGGTTTGTCCGGATTGCCGCCGCTGGCATGGATGGTGGTGCGGATCACGCCGGGACGCACGGTATTGACGCGGATGCCTTCGCCGGCGACTTCCTTGGAGAGCCCCTCGGTCATGACGTCGATCGCGCCCTTGGAAGCGGCATAATCGATGTACTCGCCGGCGCCGCCCAGGTGCGAGGCCGCCGAGCCGACGTTGACGATCGCTCCGCCCTTGCCGCCGTGCTTGGTCGACATGCGCTTGATCGCTTCGCGGGCGCAGATGAAGGGACCGACGACGTTGATCTTCATCATGCGGTCGACGCGCGCGAAGCTCATCTCGTCGACGCGGCTGATCTGGTCGACCACGCCGGCGTTGTTGACCAGTACATCGACCGGCCCCAGTTCGCGGTCGACGGTCTCGAACATGGCGACGATGGCCGCTTCGTCGACGACATCCGCCTGGATGGCGATGGCGCGGCCACCGTCGGCTTCTATCTCGGCCACAACCGCTTCGGCGGAAGCCTTGTCGCTGCGGTAGTTCACGGCGACGGCGTAACCCTTGCGGGCCGCCATCTTGGCGGTGGCGGCGCCAATGCCACGGCCGGCGCCGGTAATGATCATGACTGGCTTCATCACGGGATCCTTTTGTGAATGGGCTGGGTGCATCAATGGATGCTGATGGGCTAAGTGCAAGACGACCGCCGTTGGGCGGTCGTATGACGATCGAGTATCTTTCTTCGCGAGTAAAGCCGACGTTCAGCTTAGGCCAGGTCAGTGCAGCGGTCAGGCCAGGCGCATCAGCCAGCCGCGAGTATCCTCGCTGCGGCCGTACTGGATATCGAGCAGACGCTTGCGCAGCTTGGCGCTGATCGCTTCGTCCGCGATTTCCGGCGTGACGATGCGGTCGTTTTCGGTGACCAATTGTCCAATCTGGGTGATGACGGCGGCGGTACCGCAGGCGAACACCTCGCTGATCTCGCCGCTGGCCACGCCCTCGCGCCACTCGTCGATGCTGATCGGTCGCTCCTCCGGGGTCAGGCCCTCGTCGCGCGCCAGTTCCAGGATCGAGTCGCGGGTGACGCCCTCGAGGATGGTGCCGGTCAGCGCCGGCGTGACCAGGCGGCCATCGCGGTAGACGAAGAATAGGTTCATGCCGCCGAGCTCTTCGATCCACTTGTTCTCCGCCGCGTCGAGGAACGCGACCTGATCGCAGCCGTGGCTTTCGGCCTCGGCCTGGGCCAGCAATGATGCCGCATAGTTGCCACCACACTTGGCGGCGCCGGTGCCGCCCGGTGCGGCGCGATTGTAATGCTGGGAGAGCCAGATCGAGACCGGCTTGCCGCCGCCCTTGAAGTAGGAGGCGGCCGGCGAGGCGATCAGATAGTAATCGACCTCGGCCGCCGGCTTGACGCCCAGCGACTTGCCGTTGCCGATCATGAACGGGCGTAGGTACAGGCTGCACTCTTCGGTATCGTTCTTCGGCGTCGGCACCCAGGCGGCGTCCTGCGCCACCAGAGTCTTGAGCGAGCCTAGGAAGGTTTCGTCATCGAGCTCCGGCAGCGCCAGGCGACGAGCGGAGGCGCGGAAGCGTGCCGCGTTCTTCTCGGGGCGGAAGGTCCAGACCGAACCGTCGGCATGGCGATACGCCTTGATGCCCTCGAAGATCTCCTGACCATAGTGCAGCACCGGAGAGGCCGGGTCGATCAGCAGCGGCCCGTAGGGACGGATCTCGCCGCGCTGCCAGCCGCCCGACTTGGTCCAGCGTACGTGTACCATGTGGTCGGTGAAGTAGCGGCCGAAGCCCGGGTTGGCAAGAATCTCGTTGCGCAGAGCAGCATCGAGTGGATTGGATGAAAGGTGGGCTTCGAAACCTGAAGTGGACACTGCGACTTCTCCTGACAGTCCATGATGCCTGACGACGCGAGCGGGGCGGCAGGCGGTCGATGACCTCGGTTGGGAACTGCCCGTTCGACGGGCAGCGGAACATTTAAATTAGCATGCAAAGCGTTGGCTGCGAAGAGGGCGGCGGCGGTTATCTCTGGCGCCCGATTCCGCGCCTGTCCCGGCGCCTGCGAGTTTCAGCGCCTGCCTGCGGCGAGCTGATATTTTCCCGCGTGGCGCCGCCGCTCTCCACGGCCAAACTCCACAATGATCAGGCCTCCGGTGTGACCACCAGCTCGCTCTCGCGGTCCAGCAGATAGCGCGTCAGCAATCCTACCGGGCGGCCGCTGGCGCCTTTCTGCTTGCCGCTGTCCCAGCCGGTGCCGGCGATATCGAGATGCGCCCACGGATACTTGTCGGCGAAGCGTGACAGGAAGCAGGCGGCGGTAATGCTGCCGGCCGGACGCCCGCCGATGTTGGCGAGATCGGCGAAGTTGGAGTCCAGCTGCTGCTGGTAGTCGTCCCACAGCGGCATGTGCCAGGCGCGATCCCAGGAGGACTCACCCGCTTCGAGCAGGTCCAGCGCGAGGTCGTCGTCATTGGAGAACAGGCCGCTGGCATGATCGCCCAGCGCGATGACGCAAGCGCCGGTGAGGGTGGCGATATCGACGACGCTGGCCGGTTCGAAGCGCTCGGCGTAGGTCAGCGCGTCGCACAGCACCAGGCGACCTTCGGCGTCGGTGTTGAGAATCTCGACGGTCAGCCCCTTGAGCGTGGTGACGATATCGCCCGGCTTGATGGCGCGACCATCCGGCATGTTCTCGGCGCTGGCGACGATCGCGATCACGTTGAGCTTCGGCTTCAGTGCGATCACGCTTTTCATGGTGCCGAAGACGCTGGCGGCACCGCACATGTCGAACTTCATCTCGTCCATGCCGGCACCCGGCTTGAGCGAAATGCCGCCGGTATCGAAGGTGATGCCCTTGCCGACCAGAACGTGTGGCGACTCCTCGGCGTCGTCGGCACCCTGGTACTTCATCACGATCAGCTTGGAGGGTTCCGCACTGCCGCGACCCACGGCCAGCAATGAATGGGCACCAAGGGCTTCCAACGCGGCTTCGTCGAGAATTTCGACTGCCAGCGAGCCGGCGGATTCCGCGGCCAGCGTCTCGGCCTGATTGGCGAGGTACGTCGGGGTACAGATATTGCCGGGCAGATTGCCCAGGGTACGGGCCAGATTGATACCGTCGCCCAGCGCGGCGCCGATGCTCGCGCCTGCCTTGGCATTGTCGGCCTGCCCCGGTTCGCTCACTAGCAGTTCGATCCTGCTAAGCTGCGGTGACGGTGCCGAGGTCGACTTGCACTGAGTAAAGCGATAGACCGCGCGAGTCGCGGATTCCAAGGTCATCTGTGCATTCCAGGCGGTGTCGCGATCTTCGACTTCGGCATCGGCAAACGCTACCGCAGCGCTGTCGACCGGCAGCTTGGCCAGCGCGGTGAAGGCGGCATCGAGTGCCTTGCGCAGTGCGCCTTCGTTGAAGGCGTCGCGTTTGCCCAGGCCGACCAGCAGCAGCCGTTCGGTGGCGAGACCCGGCGCAAACGGAATGAGCTGAACATTGGCGAGCTCCGGGGTGAAATCGCCGCGCTCGACGAGTTGCGCGATCAAGCGTTCGCTGGCGTCATCCAGCTTGGCGACGGCGGGCAGCAGGTCGCCATCCTCAAACAGCGGTACGACCAGACAGGCTGTTTCGACCTTGGCTGGATTGACGGTCAGTACGGAAAATTCCATGACATCTCCACACGACAGAGGCTTCATCCACACCACCGACATCTCACGAAGAGACAAGGGCGAGCGGTTTCTGGATAATGCTGGCACGTCGCCAGCCTCGAACGTTTCTCAGTGTACGCAAAGCGGTGCCGTATTGCATGGACCGGCAACCGGCGTCGATAGGAAGACAGGCCAGCAAGGAAGCCATTTCGGGAGACACTTTTGATTATTTTTCGTTATCTGACTCGCGAGATACTCACCACCATGGCCGCCGTTGCCGGCGTGCTGCTATTGGTGATCATGGGCAACCGCTTCATCAGCTACTTTACCGATGTGGCGCAAGGGGACTTTCCCGCCAGGCTGCTCGGCACCTTGATGCTGTATCAGTTGCCGAACTTCATGCAGTTACTGCTGCCGCTGGCATTCTTTCTGGCTATCCTGCTGGCATACGGGCAGCTCTATCTCAACAGCGAAATCACCGTGCTGGCGGCCTGTGGCGTCAGCCCGCGCAAGCTGTTGCATGTGGCATTATGGCCCGCCGCGGTCGTGGCCCTGCTGGTAGGTGTCTGCAGTCTATGGTTGACACCGGCCGGCCTGGTGCATAACGAGAGCATGCTGGATGATCAAAAGCAGAACGCCGATTTCAGTACACTGACGCCCGGACGTTTCCAGGAGCTTGGCGATCGTACGGCATACACCGAGTCGCTCGGCGACGACGCCAGCCGCATGCAGGACCTGTTCATCGCCGAACAGGAGGAGCAGGCCAACGGCCCGCCGAGACAGGTCATCACGCGTGCTCGTAGCGGTTATCAGGCGACCGACCCGGAGACGGGCAGCCGTTATCTGGTTCTCAAGAACGGTTACCGTTACAGCGTCGTGCCGGGTAGTGCGGCGAGTGACCGCCTGCAGTTCGAGACCTATGCCATTCGCCTCGCCGGCGCCGCTACGACGCCGCAATACGACGACGTCGAACTATTATCCACGCCCTCCCTGCTTGCCAGTGACGATCCGGAGGCCCGCGGGGCGCTTCAGTGGCGCGCCAGCCTGCCCTTGATGGTACTGATCCTGACCCTGATCGCGCTTCCGCTGTCACGCGCCAATCCACGCCACGGACGTTTTGCCAAGCTGCTGCCGTCGATCTTCCTGTATATCTGCTACATGAGCCTGCTGCTGGCGGCACAGAGCGCCATCGCCAGGGGGCAGTTGTCGGCGACGCTGGGGGTATGGCCGATCCATGTCGCTTTTCTCGCGTTCGGTTTATGGCTGAACCGAGGCCGACGTCCACGCAGGAGACGTGTCCTATGAACCTTATCGACCGCTACACTGCGCGAAACGTGCTTGCCGCGATGTTGGTCGTTCAGGTCCTTCTGATGGGGCTGGATCTGGTGATCAACTACATTTCCGGGCTCGATGACGTGGAAAACCATTACGGTGCTTTCGAGGTGCTGTTGTACACCCTCATGCGGCTGCCGTGGCGCTTTTATCAATACGCACCGGTGGGTGTCCTGCTCGGCGGGTTGATCGGGCTGGGTGCGATGGCATCGAATAACGAGCTGACCGCGATGCGCGCGGCGGGATGGTCGCTGGCACGCATCATCTGGGCGGTGATGAAGCCGCTCGGAGTGGTGATCCTGCTGACCATGGCGGTCGGCGAATACGTTGCACCGAGTACCGAGCAGTATGCCAAGTCATGGCGGGCGGAACAGCGCCAGGGGGATAATGGCCTGGCTGAACAGGACGGCGGCTGGCAGCGTGAAGGCAACGATTTCTACCGATTCGCCTCGATGCGCTCCGATAATACCGTGATCGGCGTCCTACGCTACCATTTTGACGGCCAACGCCTGGAGAGTGCCCTGCATGCCGAGCGCGCCGTGCCGATGAAAGGCGGATGGCAGTTGCAGAACGTACAGGAGACCCATTTCGAGCCAGACCGTACCGTAACCGACACCTATGCCAGCGAGCCCTGGCGGACATCGCTCGATCCGAAACTACTCAAGCAGATCATCACCGACCAGGACAGTCAGTCGATCGCCGATCTGTGGCGCTATGGCCGCTATCTCAATGCTCAGGGCACCGACGCCACCGATACTTGGCTGTATTTCTGGCAGAAGCTGCTGCAGCCGCTGGTGCTGGCAGGGCTGATGCTGGTCGCCGTCTCGTTCGTGTTCGGACCGCTCAGAAGCGCTGCCGCCGGCACGCGGGTGTTCTATGGCACCCTCGTCGGTTTGTCGTTCAAATACCTGCAGGACCTGCTCGGCCCGGCCTCGACGATCTTCGGCTTCTCGCCGATCTGGGTGGTACTGACGCCCACGCTGGCCTGTTTCCTGCTTGGCTGTTTCCTGCTCAGGCGGGCAGGTTAACTCGCTTTTTCTTCATGTCCTTCCGTGATCCCTCAGCGGGGAATCGTCATAAGCTGATGATTTCCCGCTGAACGGTTATCTCTTGTGCCATGCAACCCCCTGTGCGGCTGCCCTCAGGGCGGCGTGCTTGTGCCCGTCGGTAGCTGTATATTAAGGAAACATTAAGGCGTTACTGATCCGGCGAAGAGTCGATGGAATGATAACGGGTGCAAGGCGAGAGGGGGCTCGGTGGCCCCGGCCGCAGTTTTTGACTGCACGCAGCGACGGACCGGTGGCATTTTCCGATTCGGGATGGCGCTGGTGGCTTATCGAAGGGCATGCAGCGCTACCGGCCCGGACGATCGATCATTATTTCCGTACCGGAGATTCGTCCGGCATTACGCTATTACGTGAGAAAGCGGCGAAATCGCGTCGCTTCTATCGTATCGCGCCGACGACCCTGCCGGATTCACCGCACTATTTTGCCAAGCAGATGACATTGCCGCCGCGCAAGCGCCTGGGCGCACTGCTGGGCCGCAGCAACCCTTTGGTAGGGTATAGCCATGGCACGGCGGAACTGTCACACAACCTGGCCTTGAACGAGCAGACGGCGCACGGTGTCAGGGCCTTTGCCTTTGGCGAATATTTCCGTGGTGGCCTGCCTGTTCAGCAGGTACTGCTACAGGAATATCTGGTGGATTGGCAGCCGTTCGATGCTGTCTGGAAATTGCATGAAGATAATGCAACGCTGCGTAGGACGTTGCTGTTACAGTTTTTCGACATGCTTGTATCGCTGCGCGATACCGGTATCAGTCATCTCGATCTCCACCCCGGCAATGTCATGGTTTCACCTGATCTACAGGCTCCCCTGCGGGCGATCGATTGCGGGCAGATGAGCATGGAAGCCGACCCTGCCATCTCGGCGGCGCTGCACCTGGGCGTGTTTCTGCATGAGCTCAACGGCAAGCGTGCCTCGCCGGCACCTGAGCTCGAGGATGGCGCTTGCAGGCTGCTGTACGGGCTTGTGGGCGCCGAAGCCGGTTTTGCCACCGCCGAACGGCTGTTACCGCTGCTGGTGCGCCACTCGACCAAAAAGCCGTTCTCAAGACGCCGGTTGCTGCGGCACAAGCCGGATAAGCTCAAGCTCGACGCCGTCGAGAAGCAACTGCATAAACTGTCACAGCGCCGCCGTCTGCCAGCGCCTGCCGCTCATGCGCCCGGCATCGCCAGTAGACAGGAACAGCGACTGATTGCCTCCCTCGATGACATGGTGACCGCGATGCGCTGATTGAGCGTAGTCAGGCGGCGGGTTTGAACAGGCCCTTGAGCGTCTTGGATAGCTGCTTGATCGGGCGGCGTTCGTTGATGACCACGATGAACACCTTGCGGTAATATCCCGGCGGACAGCTGATCTCACGCACGCCGTGCCAGGAGTTGCCGCGGCGGGTGAACAGCAGGCTGTAGTTGCCCATCGCATGCGACTCGGTCGCGCTGTCGAAATCCTCGAATGCCGGCGCGCTTTTGCTATCGAAGCGACCGCCGTCATCGAGCACCACGGTCTGCCCGCCCCATTCCGGCTGCCAGTCGTCTTCGGTATTGAAGTAGAAGATATGTGAGCCCAGCTTTTCGCGGGCATCGCAGTGCGGCGAGACCGAGCAGCTGGCCGGCGTATAGTGCCAGTGAAAGCGCAGGTTGAAGGCGCGCGTGCCGAGCATGCGCGCCATGAACTGTCGATAGTCCGGGCCGGTCAGCTCTTGCATGAACGCTTGCCAGTGCGGCGAGAGTTCAAGCCCCGGCGAATACTCCAACGCCAGACGGTCATGGGGCTGCTGACCGTGACGACGCTGCTTGCCGAAGACTTTCTCGAATCGCTCGGCGGCGGGCAGGGTTTCACGCAGCGCCGCGTAACCTTCATCGGTCAGCAGGCCCGCCGGATTGGCCCACGGGTAGGGATGCTGCTGCTGGAACGCCTTGGCATCCATGCGCGCCAGCGCCTCGAAATCCAGATAGCGCATGATGTGCTCCTTCCCTTATCAATTAACGCGAAAAACCTCGTACTTCTAGTGCGAGGATGGATGGGGCCGCCCAGGTAGCGTGGGACGCGAAGCGTCCCCTATTCCGGCCTTGTCTGCTGCTCAATGTATTGCTTGACGACACTCAGCGGCGCTCCGCCGACGCTTCCCGCAAAATAGCTGGGACTCCACAACGCATTTTTCCTGTAGGCGGGCTGTACCAATTCGGGGTGCAACAGCTTCATCCGCCTGCTCGAAACACCCTTCAGGCTGTTCACCAGCTTTGAGATCGCCACCTTGGGTGGGAAATTGACCAGCAAGTGAACATGATCGGTTTCGCCATTGAATTGCTTTAGTTCGGCCTCGAAGTCCTGGCATACCCGCTTGAACAGGCTTTCAAGGGAATGGAGATGCGCATCATTGAATACCTTGCCACGATATTTAGTCACAAAGACCAAGTGGGCGTGCATCTCAAAAACGCAGTGCCTGCCAGTTCTGATTGAGTTGATTTTGTCCATAGACCCAGTATACTCAAAGCCATGAAGCAGACCAAGACATTAAAAGTTCGCGTGAAAGACAAGCACGCCGCCCAGCTTAACCGCATGGCGCGCAGCGTGAACTTCGTCTGGAACTACCTCAACGAACTGAGTTTACGCGCCATCCGTGAGCGCGGTCTGTTTCTGTCGGCCTACGATCTACATCCGTATACCAAGGACGCAGGCAAGGAACTTGGCCTGCATAGTCAGACGCTGCAGTGTATCGCCGCCGAATACGTCACCCGTCGCAAGCAGTTCAAGAAGTCTCGACTTAATTGGCGCAAGTCGCGTGGCGTGCATCGCTCCCTCGGCTGGATACCGGTCAATACCGGCGCGGCCAAGTGGAAGAACGGTCAGGTATTCCACAACGGCAGCTACTTCAAGGTGTGGGATAGCTACGGTTTGTCCAACTACAAGTTCCGCTCGGCATCCTTCAATGAAGACGCTCGCGGGCGTTGGTATTTCAACGTGGTGGTTGATGCCGAGGTTAAGCCATCAACTGGACAAGGCTCGGTAGGCATCGACCTTGGGTTGAAAGACGTGGCGACCTGTAGCGATGGCGCAAAGCTGGAAAATGGGCGTTTCTATCGCGGCATGGAAGACAAGCTGGCAATAGCTCAACGCAGCCGTAACAAGAAACGCACCCGCGCCATTCACGCCAAGATTGCCAATCGCCGCAAGAATGCCTTGCACAAGTTCTCTCGCCGTCTGGTCAACCAGTACGGTGAAATCATCGTGGGCGATGTCAGCTCACAGAAACTCGCCAAGACCAAAATGGCCAAGTCCGTGCTCGATGCCGGGTGGGGCCAGTTGGAGACGATGCTGGAATATAAATGCGCTCACGCAGGCATCGTGTTCAAGGTAGTTGGCGAGCGGAACACCACCCGCACCTGTTCGGCTTGCGGCTCGCTCAGCGGGCCACAAGGCGTCAACGGGTTGCGAATAAGAGACTGGGAGTGCGTGGAATGTGGTGTGCTCCACGACCGGGACGTAAATGCGGCTCGGAATATCCTCAGTCTCGCGGCGGGGCATCGCCGTCCAGAAGTGGGAATCCCCGGGCTAAAGCCCGGGGAGGATGTCAAGCCTCGTCAATGAGCAGGTTGCATATCCTGCCGTAACAGCGATGGTGTTGTCGCGCTCACGTTGGCATCAAGATGCCGCTGGACGCGGCGTTCGCAAGCGGCGCCACAGCGCTGCAGGTACGCGTCTGGCCAGCGGCGAACGCATCAGGTGCAGATATGCCCCTGTTCCGAGCTGGCGGCGTGCATGCCAGCACAGCTCTACCCAGCGCTCGGTCATGACCCGTGACAGCGCCTCAGGCACATAACGTTGACTGCGCCGATTGGCGGCGTCGAGCTGGGCCAGCCACTGTTCGGCCCAGGCCAGATAGTCCTTGTTCAGCGCGGCGCCGAGCTTCTTCGGACGCGCCAGCGCGTAGTGGCGATCGAGGTCTTCTTCGCCTGGCGTGATACCCATCTCGATCAGCGCACGTCGGCAGATTTCACGCTTGCGCTCGCGCCCCAACGCATCGGTCTGCTTGGTGAAACGGCCGCCATGCTCGCGGCCACAGACCAGCACGTCGGCGAGATTGGCCATGCGCTGCGTCCGTGACAGGCGCTGATGCAGCTCGTAGTCCTGGCAGCGCGGAAAAGTCTCGCAATAGCCATGCTCGCGCAGAATGGCGGTACGCGCCATGATCGTGCGGTTGGTCAGCGCGCAGTAGAACGCCAGGCTGGCGGCGACGTCATCGGCCGCTAACGGCTGGCGGCGGACACGATTGATTCGCTGGCCGTCGGCATCCATGAAATCGCAGGCACTGCCGATCTGAGCCAGGTCGGAATGACGATCCAGCGTTTCGACCTGACGGGCGAGCCGGTTCGGCCAGGAGATGTCATCGCTGTCGAGCAGGGCGATATATTCGCCGCGCGCCAGCTCGAGGCCGCGATTGCGGGTGGCCGGGATGCCCAGGTTACGCGGGTTGCTTTCCACACGCAGGCGCGGGTCCTGATAGCCCGCCAGCACATCGAGAGTCGCGTCGGTCGAGCCATCGTCGACGATCAACAGTTCGAAGTCCTCGAATGTTTGCGCCAGGATGCTGTCGACGGCAGTCGTTATATAGTGCTGACGGTTATGCACCGGAATGAAGACCGTCACGCGCGGCGTTGTGGCCATGCTTATCGTGTCCCTGGCGCAGCAGCGAATACCATAATGTTCATGAGGGCTCCGTCAGTTCCGGTTCTATCCATCATTGTCATCTGTCACTCGCGTGGCCCTTGGCACTGACTCGCTCGCGCCAGTAATGCTCGCCGGCGCGTTCGCGAATTCTCTCTACCGTAGCACTCACCTCGTCGGAGACTGCGATGCGCTGACGGCGTGGGGCGGTGCTTTTCGACGCATCGCTCGATCCATTGCGGACATCCTCAACCAGATTGCGCATGGCGAGCACATTGTGCAGGCGCTCGGCGTTGCGCGGTGCGGATATCAGACCCAGGCAGAAGGCGCGATCGTACAGCCGACCTTTCCAGTCCTGCTGGCGATGGGTGCCGCGGGTGCCGGTCTCGCGCGTGCGCCCATGCATGAACGCTTCAAGCCGGTGGCCCAGACGGCTTCGTGACTTCGCTGGTGTAGCGAGCGGAAAGACATGCACCGGCCGGCCGGTACGAATGGCTTCGGCCTGCATCGATACACTGTCGCCGGAAACGATGAATTCATCGCAGAGCGCCAGGTAGGCGCGGTAAGGATTATCGGCGCCGTTGTCACTGTGCCAGGCATAACAATAGCTGGGGACTTCGATGCCGGCAAAGAAGGCCTCTGCCACGTCAGGCGCTGTACGCGGGCCGGTGGCGATCAGCAGCGAACCCCCGCGGGCTCTGGCCAGACGACAGGCGGCCTCGGCCATTGAACGGGCGACCTCGGCATCGAACTGCTGCGTCGTTGTGGCGCCGCCGATCAGCACGCCGATATGCGGCCGGGGCAGATCATCGAAGCGACCTTTCCACTGCGCTGCAGTCTCCTCGAGCGCGGCATTATCATTGGCGTTGAGCGGCAGCATGTTGTGGACGATATTGTCTCGTGCCGGCAGGCCATACTGAGGCGTAGTGATGATCAGATCGAACCAGTCCAGCGGTGCGCGCGGCCGGCCGAGACAAATCAGCTGCGTGCGGCCTCCCGACTGTTGCTTGACCCAGCGCGCAGCGCTGACGCTGCGCCGGCCGGCGCTCAGGATCATATCCGGCCAGGGTGGCTCGAGGCGGTCGGAATTGGCCAGGTCTACGCTGGCCAGCGAGGGACTGCTGAACAGCGCAGGTCTCGGCGCAGACGGTTTGAAGCTCAGCCGTTTCTCCTCGCTCGGCCAGCCCAGGCGCTGCGCGAGTAGCCGCAGCTGGGCATTATCGCCGTGATGCTGGCCCAGCAATAACCACACCCGCGGTACCCGACCATGGCCATCGCGCGCGCCGGTCAGCCCGGATTGCACGCATTCCCGCTCGCTGGTGCCTTCGCGCTGAATATCGAGATGCCAGACGAGATCGGGATGGGCGCGGCTGATCCGGCGCAGCTGTTCGCGCCACCAGTGGGTGCGATAGAACGGCAGATCATCGACACGTCGCGTATCGGGAAGACGCACGCCCACATAGAGCATGTAGCGAGCACGCTGCGCCAATTCCGCCATGAACCAGGGGATGTCCTCGGCGGGAAGATGTTCGAGCACGCCCGTCACTGCGGCGCCGTCAAAGACGCTGTCCTCCGGGGCATCGCGCTCGGGGGGCCAGACCTGAGTGGCCTCGATGTTCAGCGGCGCTGGCATTGCGGCCTGCCGGGCGGGCCGACACCATAGTAGAGAAGTGACGCGACACTCGCTCGCCAGCGTCGCGGCTTGGAGACTGCTGGTTATTGGTGTGTCGGTATCAGGGCGTGTCTCGAGCGCGCGCAGCGCCTGGTCGAACCACGGGCTTGGCGTCTGGCGTGAAAAGGGCCCATAGTTGTGAGCGTCCGCTTCCCGCTCCAGGCTGTGCCACAGATCGCCCAGCGCATTGGGGTGATAGGAGTAGACGCGCGGCGTCGGCTGCCAGGGCTGCTGATGCAGCGCCGTATAGTGCAGCACGTGGGTCCGACCATGCTCATACTCTTCGTCGCGCGCATTCCAGTGACCGTCGAGTTCGCCCCACAGGCCGGGCTGCTCCGCCGGCGTGTGGGTCAACGCCTTCTTGTCGGCATGCCGGGCCTGCTCGAGATTCCACCATTGCGCCATGCGCGCGCAATCCATCACCATGACCGAAGTGTCCCGGGGCGAGATGGCGAGGTAGCCATGGTCGGCCATGGGCAGATCGAACAGTTGGGCGGGATCGGTGAAGTAGATCTGATCGACATCGTTGTAGATGGCGCGGCCCTCGCGCCCGGCGAAATCGGGAATCGCGAAGCGGTAGTTGGTGAAGCCGGTGCGCCATTGGCTGCGATCGAAACCGGCAATATCCTTCATCAGATAGATGCGATATTCGCGTGCAGGATCGCGTACGCGTTCGACCGAATAGAAGAACACACGCTGGGCGCGTATCTGAGCCTTCTCGGTGCCCAGAAAGATGCGTACGGGCGGGCGCGGCGGCGACGGTTCGGATGTCAATGCCGGCAATACTACACAGTGGGGCTGATGCGGCGTATCGGCGCGCTCGACCCGGATCGGCCGGGCGGCGATGGATAAGATATCCTCGTTGAGGGATGAAGCGTTGCTGGTCACCGGAAAACCCCCTTCACTGGGCGCACCTGAAACGATTTATTGGCATGCTACAACACGATAGGTTAAAAAACAGCGATTGCGCTGATTCGAACATGAGCCCGAATTCCGAATGCCAGAACACCCGCTACCAAGGATTGCCCTGCTATTGCCCTCGCTTGCCGCTGGCGGTGTCGGCCGTTCACTACTTCATCTGGCCGAAGCTTTTCACGCTGCCGGCCATCCGGTGGACCTGGTGCTGTGTCGCGCCGAAGGCCCCTATTTGTCGGCGGTGCCGGCGGGCGTCAATATCGTGACCCTGCGGCAGCAGAACGGCCTGGCCGCACAACTGCAACTCGCCAAACTGGACCCCGGTGGCCTCATGGCGCTGGCTCGGCCCGCGCTGCTGACGCGGCGCCCGGCCCCCGTCCAACCCTATCTGGCCGATCTGGCCCGTTATCTGGCCGATATGCGCCCGGCAGCGCTGCTCGCTGCCAAGACGCCCACCAATCTGTTGGCGCTATGGGCGCGGCGCTTGAGTGGCGCACCCACCCGCATCGTGATCAGCGAGCGCACCCAGCTTTCCCAATCTATCACGCTCAGCCGCAAGTGGCGCTGGCGTCATATCGCGCCGCTGGTTGCACGCACCTATCCATGGGCCGATGCGATTGCCGCGGTTTCCGATGGCGTCGCCGATGATCTGGCCGTTACCACCGGGTTGCCTCGCGCCATCATCGATACCGTCTACAATCCGGTGGTCACGCCGGAACTGGCCGTTCGCGCCGCCGAATCTGCGCCACATCCGTGGCTGGATGACGGTGGAACGCCGGTGATCGTTGCAGCGGGAAGATTCGTGCCGCAGAAGAATTTCCCGCTTCTGTTGCGCGCCTTCGCCCGGCTGCGTGAGCGGCGGCCGGCACGGCTGCTGATCATCGGTGAGGGCCGGGAACGGCCGCGGCTGCAAGCGCAGGTCGAGGCGCTGGGCATCGGCGACGATGTCGCGCTCCCCGGCTTCACCGAAAATCCCTACGCGGCATTTTCCCGGGCCGCCCTGTTCGTGCTCTCTTCCGATTACGAAGGGCTGGGAAATGCACTGATCGAAGCGCTTGCCTGCGGCTGCCCGGTCGTGAGTACCGATTGCCCCAGCGGCCCGGCGGAGATTCTGGATGGTGGTCGCTATGGCGAACTGGTGCCAGTGAACGATACCGAGGCGTTGGCCGCAGCCATGATACGCACGCTCGATGCCCCGCTGCCGACGGATATGCTGCGCCGCCGTGGCGCCGCTTTTAGCCTGCAGCGCAGTGCCGGACGCTACCTCGATCTATTGTTGCCGGGGCGTTCAGGTTCAGCGTATGCCGCAGGTGGTCCGCACACCGGAATAGCCTCAGCCTCTATGAACAACTCGAATTCGGTTCACCACGGACGTGACAACCTATGAAACTTAGCGACAACACCTCTGGCTTTTTGCGAGGGAAATGTTTTTCCAACGATCTGGTTGCGACGTTCGACCTGGAACCGGCAGATCACGAGTATCGATCGCGTTTCGATGTGCTCACCGAACGGGTGGCCGACAAGCAAGTCATTCACGTGGGATGTGTTGATCACGGCTCGGCCGGCATCCGTAAGAAAATGCAGCGCGGCAGATGGCTGCACCAGGCGCTCGACCAAGCGGCCACACGCTGTTTCGGCGTGGATATAGATGCAGAAGGTATCCACTACATGCGCGAGACGCTGGGCTACAGTGACGTGGCTGCGGCGAACATCTTGGCCTTTGGCGGGAGCTCTTTCGGGCCAGTGTGCAGGAGTTGCAGATAATGTTGTGCCGAACGGTCAACGCTGAACGCGCTGGCCCGTGAGCGCATGTACTCCGCCGGTTGCGGTGTATCCAGCTGTCTGATCATGGCATCTGCCAGTGCTTCTACATCGCCTACCGGAACCAGTGGACCATATTGGCCGCCAGCAAGGATTTCGTTGGGGCCATGGGGGCAGTCGGTACTGACCACCGGGCATCCACAGGCCATGGCTTCGATCAGTACATTGGACAGACCTTCATGGATCGAGGAAAGCACGAAGAGATTGGCTCGACTCATCCAGACGTAGGGATCTTGTATCCATCCCGGTAAAAGTACAGATTCGCTAACCCCCAAGCTTCGTGCTTCACGTTCGATTTCTGCCCGCTGCTCACCTTCACCGATAATGATTAATCGTGCACTACGCCGCTCACCGACACGGGCAAAGGCCCGCAACAAGGTCATAAAATCCTTCTGCGCCACCAGTCTGCCGGCACCGAGAATCACCGGGATCATCCGTTCGTCATCCAGCCATGGATGGGGTGATGGCATCCGGTGGACATTGGCAAATAACGATTCATCATAGATCGGATTGTAGATGGTCTGAACGAGGTCGGAGGGGAGTCGCGCATGGTGCACGAGCTCCTCGCTGATAGCCTGGCTGACCCCGACCACGGCATGGGCACGTTGGTAAGAGTGATGAATAACAGCCTTTAGAAGGCGATGTCGACGCCATGAGCGGCCAAGTTTGAGTCGTTCGGAGAAGGCGTTGTGTTCGCTTAGTACTATGCGAATGGAGCGGCCTACCCAGCGCTGCGCCCATATAGCCAAGATATTGGAATAAGTATTGATCACCAGCAATGAGTGAATCGGGGTGCGCTCAAGATATTCACCAAGCGCTGGTAAATAAGGCATCAGTCGTTTAAATCTTGGCGTCGGCAGGAGAAGCGGTGGAAGAGTAGTGAAAAGCGTCCGCCATTCATTACGCATTATCTGCCAGTAGGCCCTTGATCTCGTAGAGGGTATAAGCTCTACCAGCTTTACGTTCTCAGGAATATGGGAACGATAGGGGCCACTGGTATCGGTGACGATCAGCTCTACGGTATGGCCGCGCTCACTGAAGGCCCTGGCCAATGTCAGCGCTACCCGCTCTCCGCCTCCTGCATCGAGTGAACGCATGAATATCGCGATGCGCTCCTGCCCCGTATTCTGGCTGGACATATGATGCGAGGAGGGTGGAGTAGGGATTGTCATGGCGTCATTCCATGCTCAACGTGAATCGATGGATGATCGGGCAACAGAATCTCAAGAAATTCATTGGCGCTGCGTTCTAAGCTGAACATATTAGCACGCTGCATCAACAATTGGGATGGCAGAGGAGCTGCAAGCGTATCCAGCATGGGCACTGTCCAGGCGCAACAGGATCGGCGAAGCGGTGAGCGTTCGGGCACGAGGCAACACGCGCTTGAGCGTTTCCAGAAAGCCGTTATTGGCGTGCTGGCTACCGGGGCGTAACTCACAACCCATACACCAGCCTTCCTGGCCCAGGTACGCGGCAATGGGCGCATAGCCGTTGTAGCCCTTGTCGGTGTAGCTGACACCTTCCTGGCTCGTCTGGCTGTTGTCCATGGGGAAGCCATCGATATCCAGAGCCACATGGCCCATGCCCCGCGGGGAAACCGGAGCTTGCACGGACTTCGAAAACTCGGAACTGGCATCGTCCAGCAAGGGTGTCAGCGCCTTGGCATCTTCATCAAAGCGTTGCCGCAACCGGGCCGATGACGGCGACTGCTTGATGCCCATGGCGGACTTGAAGAACGGATCGATCCGCACTGGCGCCGCCGCCTCGAAGTCGCTTTTGCCCAGCGTGATCAGGCCCAGGTAGGTCCGGATCCGCTCGATGTTCGGAATGCCGTGGCGTTTGGCCACGGTGCGCGCGGTTTGGGTCAATGACGTGTGTCGATTCAGGCAATGGCCTACCAGGGCCAGTCCGCCATGGGGTGTGTAGACTTCGGTCTTGGATTGCTGGAGAGTGAAGGTGCGCATGGGCCAATGCACTGACTGGGTGAATGGATGTCAGGTGCTGTTATACCGTCCGAAGCCTTGTCGTTGCAGGCTTGAGCGGCAATTCGAGCCGTGCGAAGTCACGGATTCAGGAAGTTGGTTATCCCGGCCCTTTGGATCGTCCGTGGCAATCCACTTGTGGAATTCTCTCTGTAGCTTCCCTGCTCCGGAAGCCGGCCCTACAATGCCAACATCGACGTGTAGGCTTTCTGCCAGTCGCCATCTGTCATGCTGGTGATTGTTCAAAAGCGAGACTCCGCCAATGAGCAGGCCGGCATAGGGGCGATCATCTTTGATGAGCGCTTCGACCTCGATATCTTCCGCTGTATAAACCTGTTGCCCTAATCGGTAAGCCACAACCTCCAGGCTGCTTGCCGGCCATCCCGGAAGCGCCTCTGCGAAATGTCGGGCCCAGTGCCCGTCAACAGGTTCAAAAAAAAGCCCAGACTGCCTCGATGCCGTTGGTGTAGTGGCGATCGCCACCAGCAGAGAATGCATCGTTTTCCACTTTCAGAGAGAGCAGGCCCTCAGCGGAAACCGTTGTGGCGAGAGCGCCGAGCAATAGACCCCAGCACCATTGAGTCGTCATATATTCGAGCCTCACTATAGAATGTCTGGCCAAGGACCGGTTGGGCCTGCCAAGTTAGGTGCCCCTGGCCTCAAGGAAGAGGGCTCCTTCCGGCACTTCCACCTGGGGCAAACGGGGGCGACCTAGGGGCTGTTGACGTTTCAGCGCGAACCGCGTTGCTGCGCCAAATGGCGCCAGGCCAGGCGCGGGATGCAGAAAAGGGTGGTTCCCTTTTCCAATCCCGCAACGCCGCATGGCGCCATTTGCCGCGCAACCCGAAGGGCCGGGCCAGTTTTTGCACAGTGCTGCGTTATTCGTCGCTCATTTGGAATGACCACAAAAACGCCTGGAGCGTTTTTGCGCGTCAGCCCCGAAGGGGTGAAGTACAGGGATGTACTGAACAAATCACACTCCTCACGCCTTGCCCCGCACAAAAACTGGCTCCGGCGCGGCCGTGCATGAAACGTCAACAGCCCCTAACGATCAGTGTGCCCCCAGCCGGCATCTCCGAACGCCGCCGCCGGATCGTCGTCACGCCAGCACTTGGCCAGTAAGCGCTGACCGTTGATATGGTCGGCTGCCGGGGAAGCCAGCCACAGCAGCGGCGCGACCACGACTTGCGGGTCGAGCAGCTGTGCACGGAAGTGTTCATCCAGGTCCTGCGGAATCATGCCGGTCAGCGTCGCGCCGCCCGGCAGCAGCGCATTAACGGTGACGCCGGTGCCCTCGAGATCATGTGCCCAGATCACGGTCTCCGATTCCAGCGCCGCCTTCGATGGTCCATACGGCGAAAAGCCCCGTCGCCGCATGGTTTCGTGGTTCATCGACATATTGACGATGCGGCCCCAACCGGCGGCACGCATATGCGGTACCGCTGCGCGCGCCATTAGGAAGGGCCCGTTGACGTTGGTCTCTATAACCATGCGCCAAGTCTCGGGAGTCACCTCCCAGAAGTGAGTGGGCTCGGTGAGAAAACGCTCGCTGACGTACTTCATGCCGCGGCCGGCATTGTTGACCAGGATGTCCAGCCTCTGCCAGCGCTCCAGCGCGCTGGCCACCACCCGCTCACAATCGGCCTCTTGGGTAACATCGGCGACCAGCGGCAGGACGCGCTCCTCGCCGCATTCGGCGCATGCCTCGACCGCCACCTGCTCGATCTCCGCCGATTCACGTGCCGCAGTGGCAACCACTCGTACCCCGGCTCGAGCTAGGCCGAGCGTCATTGCCCGACCCAGGCCGCGTCCGCCGCCGGTAACGATTGCCACGCGGCCATCGAGCGCAGCATCAGTCACGCCACTCATTTGTTCAACGCCTGCATCTGAGAGGCATCGTAGCGCTCGCCGGCAGCCGCACCCGGCGGCAGTATGCGGTCGATGCGTGCAAGATCCTCGGGGCTGAGCTGCACGTCCAGCGCCTTGATGTTTTCCTCGAGGCGCTCGCGCCGCTTGGTGCCGGGGATAGGCACGATGTCGTCTCCCTGCGCCAGCACCCAGGCCAGCGCCAGCTGCGCCGGGCTGCAAGCCTTCTCGGCCGCCATACGCTCGACCTCGGCAACCAGGTCCAGGTTCTTCCGGAAGTTCTCACCCTGGAAGCGCGGCGAGTGACGGCGAAAGTCATCCTCCGGCAGGTCCTCGAACCGCTTGATCTGCCCGGTCAAAAAGCCCCGTCCCAACGGGCTGTAGGCGACATAGCCGATGCCCAGCTCGCGCACCGTCGGCAGGACCCGGTCCTCCACGTCGCGGCTCCACAGCGAATACTCGGTCTGCAGCGCGCTGATCGGATGCACGGCATGCGCACGGCTCAGGGTCTCCGGGGCCGCTTCCGACATGCCCAGGTAGCGTACCTTGCCGGCCTTGACCAGTTCGGCCATGGCACCGATCGTTTCCTCGATCGGCACGTTGGGATCCACGCGGTGCTGGTAGTAGAGATCGATATGATCCACCCCCAAGCGCTTGAGCGAGGCATCGCAGGCCTGCCGCACGTAGTCGGCATCACCGCGGATACCGAGAAACTCGCCATTCTCGCCGCGTACGTTGGCGAACTTCGTGGCCAGCACGACCTGATCGCGGCGATCCCGTATCGCCCTGCCCACCAACTGCTCGTTGGTGAACGGGCCGTACATGTCGGCCGTGTCCAGCAGGCTGATGCCGAGGTCGAGCGCGCGGTGGATAGTGGCGATCGACTCGGCCTCATCCCTGTGCCCGTAGAACTCGGACATGCCCATGCAGCCCAGGCCCAGCGCGGAAACTTCGAGCCCCTCAGATCCCAGCTTTCGCGTCTTCATGAATGACTCCTCTCTCCGGTGCCTTCAAAAAGGCTACTTCTGTTTTCAAGCAGCTCTGTCATGCCTGAATCAGTGACTCCGCTCTCAATATACCCGCCAGAGCACCAGTTCGGCCAGACAATACGGGCAGATCAGAGCTGACGATGGCCTTGCCAACGGTCATGTTTTTTCTGTCGGACTCGGTTTCCGCCCGCCTCACAGGCTCACCAGCTCGCGCAACTCGGCGTCGGAGAACTCGGTGATCCACCGCTCGCCGTCGGCCACGGTGAGCTCGGCGAGTTCCTTCTTGGCCTGGATCATGGCGTCGATGCGTTCCTCGAAGGTGTTCTCGGTGATCAGGCGGTGTACCGTGACGTTGCGGCGCTGGCCGATGCGGTAGGCGCGGTCGGTGGCCTGCTGCTCTACCGCCGGGTTCCACCACAGATCGTAGTGAATGACCTGGCTGGCGGCGGTCAGGTTGAGCCCGGTGCCGCCGGCCTTGAGCGAGATCACCAGGGCGCGCTGGCCGCGGCCGTGCTGGAAGGCGGCGACCATGTCGTCGCGCTGCTTGCGGGTGCGCCCGCCGCGCAGAAAAGGCACCTCGATACCGAAGGCATTGCGCAGTGCCGCGACGAGCAGCTCGCCCATGTCGGTGTATTGAGTGAAGATCAGGGCCTTCTCGTCCGCCGCCTCGACCTCGCGCATGATGTCGACGAACGCCGCCAGCTTGCCGGAGGCCTCGATGTCGACCTGCCTCCGGCCCAGGTACTGGTCCGGGCTGTTGCAGATCTGCTTGAGAGCATTGAGCAGCTTGAAGATAAGCCCGCGGCGCGCGACGCTCTCCTCGCTGTTGGCCAACTCGTCCATGATCGTGTCGACGGTGTTCTGGTAGAGCGCAGCCTGGCGGGCGGTGAGCGCACAGTAACGGTTGGCCTCGATCTTATCGGGCAGGTCGGCGATGATCGACTTGTCGCTTTTCAAACGGCGCAGGATGAACGGCGCGGTGATGGCGCGGAATGTTTTCAGCGCGGCCTGGTCGCGCTCGCGCTCGATGGGTGTGGCGAGCGCCTCGGCGAAGCGTTTCTGGCTGCGCAAATAGCCGGGATTGATGAAGTCGAACACGCTCCAGTACTCGCGCAGCCGGTTCTCCACCGGCGTGCCGGACAGCGCGATCCTGATATCGGCTTTCAGGCGCTTGACCGTCTTGGTCTGGGCGGCTGCGGGATTCTTGATGGCCTGTGCCTCGTCGATTACCAGCGCGCCCCAGCGCGGCTTGGTCAGGGTTTTCGCGTCGCTGCGCACCAGGCCGTAGCTGGTCAGTACCACGTCGTGGGCGTCGGGATCGAGCTTGCGCTGCGTTCCGTGAAACACCTGTACCGTCAGCGCCGGCGCGAAGCGCTCGATCTCGCGGCGCCAGTTGGTCAACAGCGTCGTCGGCGCCACGATCAGTGCACAGGATCCGTTCAGCCGGCCCTGGGCCTTGAGATGGGCGAGCAGCGTGATCACCTGCAGCGTCTTGCCCAGGCCCATGTCGTCGGCCAGCAGCGAACCGAACCCCAGCCGGGCGTTGCCGGCCAGCCAGGCGAAGCCGCGCTGCTGGTACGGCCGCAGCTGGGCCTTGAGCGTCTCCGGTATCGCTGGCGGCGCCTCGGGCCGGATCAGCTGGTCGAACAGCGCCCGTGCGTCGTCCCGCAGGGCCACTTCGCCGCCGTCGAGCTCGCCGGCCAGCCCCGCCTGCAGCAATTCGGCGCGTGAGAGCTCGGCCGGCGGCGTGGCCAGCTTGTCGAGCAGTTGGCGTACCTCGCGTTCGTCGACCAGGACGTACTGATCCAGCACCCGCACCAACCCCGAGGCGTTGTCGACCAGACGCCGGAACGCATCGACCGGGATACGCTGATCGCCGATCGCCACCTGCCAATCGAAGTCCAGCAGCCGCTCGAGATTGAGATAGGACACCGGTGCCGCGTCGCCCGAGCGCGACAACGACAGGCTCGCCTGCGGCCGCGCCAGGTTGTGCAGCGCCTTGGGCAGGATCACGCCGATGCCGAGCATGCGCAGCGCCGGCAACACCTCGCGCAGGATGGGGGTGAAGGCATCCAGGGCGTAGACAAGCTCATGATTGGCCCTGCCCGCATCAGCGTGGCCATACAGGCGCTCTACATCCGGAAAATAATCGGCGAGCACCGCCAGATCGGCGAGCACCGCCGCCTTGGCCTGGCCGCCCTCGGCCCGGACGAGCCAGTCGGCGACGGGCTCGAAACCGTCGTCGCACTCGACGCTCAGCGCGACACTCAAGGCGTCGCCGCCACGCTCGCCGACCATCAGATGCAGCCGGTGCGCACGCTCGCCGAGGGTGAGCCGGCGCAGCCAATGGGCGATGAGCTGCGGTGTCTGCTGTGTTTCGAAGCGCTTGAAGTGCAGCGGCCGGCCGGCGAAGAACAGCCGCTTGACGGCATCATCGCCGTGCGCCTCTGCGGTGTTCTCGAAGCCCCTGCGCATGAACAGTCCCAGCAGCAGATGCAGCGCGGCCATGAGCTGCGTCGGCGCGTCGCCATGGGCATACTCGCGCCGCCCGCTTGTGATGCGAAGCTGCACGAGATCCGACGGACATAGCTCACACAGCCGCGCGAACAGGGCGTCGACGCTGGCGTCCAGCCGCGCCGGGCGCCACTGAATCAGCGTCTCGCCAGCATTGTTCTCGCCCGCCCAGGGCACGTAAGCACCCTGCTCGAGGAGCTTGAGCGCGAAGCGCAGCAGCACGCGCCACAGCAGCACGCTATGCGCCAGCCGCGGCTCGCGTTCGGCGGGCAGCGCATGCAGGCCGGCCAGGTAAGCCGCGAACGGATCGGCGTCATCTTGCTTGTGGCCCGCCGTGAACAGTCGCTTGCCATCGCCGCGCAGTTCGACGAGGGTCCCGCTGTCATCGATGACCGCGGTCAAGTCCACGATCTGCTCGGCCTCGAACCAGGGCGTATCGGCGCCTTTGTCGAAGGCGCGGGCGGCGCGGCGCGCGCGCTGATACTGGGTCGCCAGAATCGCGCGGAAATCCTTGGCATGGAACAGTGGCTGGGCGGACAGGATGGTGAAGATACGCGATTCGAGTGCCGGCACGCGGGAGAGGTCGATGCCGGTGAAGGCGTCGCTGTCCGGTGGCTCGGAACCGGCGATGGTGGATGCCTCGGACCAGCCCGCCGAAACCGCCGGCAGGGTCGCCAGCGCCGCCGGCCGGACTCCAGCGCGCGCCGCCAGCGCCCTGGGCAGATCCAGGCCGTGGAGCGCGAACACCAGGAAGGGGTCCTTGTCGATCTCGTTGGCGATCAGATAGATCACCGCCGCAATATGCTTGCAGGGCAGCGCGACATCGGGACAGGAGCAGCGCGCGGTCATGTCCTGCCAACTGCCCGGAAACAGCCGTATCCCGCGCTCTTCGAGCAGCGTCAGCACCGGCGCGGGGAGCTGGCGATTGAGCAGGCGCGAAAGCAATACCGGGCTGCTTTCCACCACCTCCAGTACGAACTGTCGCTGTGACTCGGAATACGACGTCAGCGCTACCTCGACCCGGTACGGCGAAGGCCGGCTACCCTTTACGTGCGCGGTGACCGCCGTATCGTCGATCGCAATCGAACGCACCGAGCCATTGCCCGCGTAGCGCCGGCCCCGAGGCAAGCGGTTGCTGAAATCGATGTCGTCGAGAGCGGCCAGCCACTGCTGGCCCCACCAGGTGCGTCCGAAATGCATCATCTTCCGTCCGGGAACAAGCATGTCCCGTTCTCTACCCTTCTTCCGCCAGCCTGGCGAGCGTCGCCCGGAAATCACCGAGCCGGCGCTCGCCGTGGGCGTCGAGAGTGTCCGCCAAGGATTGGGATTTCTGTTCGGGAGCGCTGCGTCCCAGGGTCGACATGTCCTGCGCGGTGCGCACGATGCCCAGATCCTCGGGTGGCAGGCAGGCGTAGAGCGGCCGCCATTGCTCGCCGTCGCGCAGCTTGAGGCGCGGGTTGAGGATGTAATGGCCGCGCTGCAGCCGCACGAACAGCTTGCGGTTGTAGGGATCGCGCCCGTCGGCCTCGTTCTTGGACAGGATGCTGCTGATATAGGGGCGCTGCTTGCGCCGCGCCGGCAGCACGCGCTCGGGCAGCCCGGCCAGCCAATCGGCGAGCTGCTTGGCGGTGTAGGCATTGCCCCTCGCCTGCGCCGGGCCGAGATAGCGGTAGAAGAGGGCCGTCATCACGTGCAGCAGGAAGGTCTCCATCAGGCGCTGGTCGAGCTTGACCAGGCGCTGGTCGACCTGCAGCGAGACGCTTGCCGGTGCCAGCAGCGGATAAAGCGAGGCCAGCTGCTGGCGGGCGAAGGTTTCGTCGATGAATGCCTGTTCGAGGGCGAAGTGGAGTGCCGTAAAGCCGTTATTGGCGCGCAGCGTCGGATCCGCGCCACGCTCGAGCAGCGCCGCCACCAGTTCGGCGTTGCCGAGCCGGGCGGCGATCATCAGCGGCGTCAGGTTGAAGCGCGTGCGGTGATCGACGCCGTAGCGCTCGATCTCCTTGAACACCGCGCGTGGCTGGCTGAACGCGTAGGCCATGAAGCGGTTGCGGTTGAGCTGGCTCACGGCCTTCGCCTCGCCGCTCAGCGCCGGTTTGAAGCCGGCCGCCTCGAGGGCGTTGAGCGTCGGCCGGTGGTGGTGGATCAGGGCGTATTCCAGCGCTTCCAGGCGCGCCTTCTTGCCACCGTCGTCGGCCAGCGCCGCCGTGCGCAGTTCGGCGAAGGCGGCGCGGTCGAGCACCTGCCAGGGCACCGGCTGCTGCTTGAGTACCTGGCTGCGGATCGCCTCCGCCTGCTCGGCCTTGCCCTGCAGCTCGAGCCGGCGCGCCTCCTGCTGCCACTCCTCGACCGAGGATTCCTCGCTCTGTTCGAGGCTGAGCGTGTCGTCGAGGTGTTCGAGCTTGAGCAGTCCGAGCAGCGGGTGCGCGGGGTCGGATTCGACCAGGTAGACGTTGCGCACCGCGCGGGTCAGCGCCACATAGAGGGCGTTGATGTAGAATTTGTAAACTTCGAGCGACTTGTCGCGCTTGTCCCGCGGCCGCGCATAGTCGAGGCTGTCGCGCTCCAGCGCGGCGGGATCGACGCCGGCGGCGATGTCACGGAAGGCCTTCGCCTCGCCGCCGACGACGTCGTAGAGAATGACGTTATCGTACTCGAGCCCTTTCGCCTCCTGGATCGCGAACACCAGCGGCGTGCTGAACCAGCGCCGGGCTTCGGCCTTTTGCTCCGGGTGCATGACGATCACTGCGAATCGCGTCGAGCGGGCGGTACGTGCGTCGAGATCGCGCTTGACGGCGTCGCTGGCGGCGAGCAGCTGCAACTGGCCGGGTTGGCGGCTGACGCTATGCACCAGGTAGTGGCTTTCGCGATCCACCGAGCCGAAGCGCGCCTGCTTGAGCTTGAGGATGCGGTTGGCGGCCTCGGTCACCACCGCGGCGTTGCGGTAGTTGGTGTGCAGCACACGCACGATCTCGCCGTGGCCGGTCAACGCCTGCTCCTGGAAGAACAGCGACTTGACGCTGGCCCAGGAGAAGAAGTTGGGGTGGACGATCTGGTTGGCGTCACCGCTGAGCAGGAAGGCGCCGGGCTCGCGCAGCGCCTTGAGGATCAGGTAGAGCTGTACGGTGGTAATGTCCTGAACCTCGTCGACCACCACGAAATCGTAGCGTGGCGCGACCCGGGCGAGGTGGTGGTGGGCGACGATATTGGGGTCGTAGAGCCCGGCCTCGTCGAGAAATGCCAGGTACTTCTCGAACAGGTCGTAGACCCTGGGCCGCTCTTCCTCGGCGAAGATCGACTGCTTGACGCCGAGTTCGAGATAGGCCTCGCGCGAGCGCCAGCCGCCCTCGCTGAGCGGGCCGGTGATTACGCCGCGGAACTCCTCGAAGAGCGTGTGGGCGTCGCTCAGGTGGCTGCCGCGGCGGTGACGCTCGAACCAGCCCTGGAAGTCGCGCAGCGTCACTTCGCGCCCCGCCGGCACGTGGATGCTCTCGAGCAGCTCCTGGAAGGAGAGGAAGGTGGCTTCCTGATCGGGATTGTCGTAGTCGTGGGCGTAGTAGAGGTCGCGGGCGTTGTGGACCAGATAGGACGACAGGCTGACATAGAGCACGTCGCCGATGGCCTCCTTCATCTTCTCGAGCAGCAGCGCGGTCTTGCCGCTGCCCGCCGAGCCGACGATGACCAGCGGCGGCGGTAGCTCGAAGATCGCCTGCTGGTCGTCGTCGAAGGAGAGGATCTTGTCGAGCAGATGAAAGCGCTCGCGCTCGGGGTGCAGATAGGGCGCCTCCGGCACCTCGCCGGCTGCCGGCGTCTCGAGCGCCGGGATTCTGGCCTCGTCGATCGACGCGTTGCCGGCCAGAAAGCGCGAGCGATCGTAGGCATGGTTGGCGATGTGCTCGAGGATCAGGCAACAGGTTTCGCCGCCATGACGGTAGAGACTGAACAGCAGCCGGTCACGCTTGTTCAGCCGGGCGCGGTAGAGGTTGTCACCCACCTTGCGCACGTCCGCCTGGGTGAAGTCGTCGCGCTCGAGGGCCTGACGGACCTTGTCGAAACCGGCAATGCGGTGCGTCTCGAGAGCGTTGTAAAGCAGTATGCGCATGAAGAGGTACCTTGTTGTCGACGGCGGTCAGGCAGGGAGGCGAGACAGTTCGCTTTTCTCGAGCGGCAACAGTTGCCCCCGTTCGAGCCGATAGACATGATCGGCGGCCTGTACCAGCGCGGGCTGGTGAGAGACGGCGATAATGGTGAGTTCGCTCTTGAGGCTCTGCAGGGTCTTGCTGATCGCTGCCTCCGCTTCCATATCGAGGGCGCTGGTCGCTTCGTCGAGGATCAACAGCTTGGGTCGATGGGCCAGGGCGCGGGCAATGACAATGCGCTGGCGCTGGCCTCCCGATAACCGCGAGCCGCGCTCGCCCACCGAACTCTGCATCCCTTCGGGCATCTGGCCGACGAACGACCAGGCGTCGGCCTGGCGCAGCGCGCGTTCGGCGTCCGCCTCGGTCAGGGTAGGATCGCCGAGCGTGACGTTGGCCAGCACGCTATCGTGCAGCAGCAGCGTCTCCTGCGGCACATAGCCGATCAGACGCCGCCAGGCGAGCCGGTCGATCCGCGCGATCGGCACGCCGTCGATACGGACCTGACCGGCGCTGGGCTCCAGCAGCATGCACAGGATATCGAGCAGGGTGGTCTTGCCGGCGCCGGAGGGGCCGATCAGCGTGATGAACGAGCGCGCCGCAATGGTCAGGTCGGTCTCGTTGAGAATCGCGTGGTCGCCATAGTGAAAGCGTACCTTCTCGAAGGTAATGCCACGTTCGAGGGTCGGGTTCAAGTCGCCGCTGACGGGCTCGGCGTTGTCGCGCGCCGCCTGCACCGCATCCTTCAGCGCCCAGTAGGCGCTCTCCTGGGTCTGCATCTGCTGATAGCGCCGCTGCAGCTGGTTGAGCTGCATCACTATCCTAGCCAGCAGGAACACCATGACCATCACCGACGGCAGCGACAGCCCCCACACGACCAGGGCCAGATAGAGGCCAACGGCAATGAACAGCGTCAGGATCGGCTCCTGAAAGGCCTTCATCCCCTCGCGGGCCAGCACCTGACGCTCCATGGCGCGGTTGAGACGATGGGTCTGGCGCTGCAAAAGCGCGTCGGCGACATCGTAGCGTGCCATCGCCTTGAGCGGCTTGACCGAGCCCAGCGTATCGGTCAGGCGTGACAGCAGTTCACGCATCAGTCGGGTCTGCTTCTTGCCGGCACGCTTGGAAGCGCGCACCAGCCGATACAGCATGAGCGACATCAGCACGCCGAGTCCCAGCGAGACCAGCGTCGCCTGCCAGCCGATCATCAGCGCGACAATCGCATAGACCACCACCTGAATGAACAGGGCAATGACGTTGGCACAGTGTTCATAGCCAGTGGCGGCGCGGGTAGCCTCGGTAGCCACCGAGTTGGCCATGCCGCCGGTGGGCTGGCGCAGATAGTGCTCCCAGCGGCTGGCCAGCAGCGAGTGGATCAGTTCGAGGCGCAGGTCGGTGGCGACCCGCGCGACCGTGTAGCCGACCTGGCGGTTGGCCAGCAGCACCAGCGCGCTCTTGAGCGTCATGCCGATGACGATGATCGTCAGGATGACGCCGATGGTGGTCGGCAAGCCGATGGCGTCCATGATGGCGAGCACCTTCTGTGAGAAGGCGTTAGGATGATCGTCCTGGCCGAGCGCCACCGATAGCAGCGGCAACACCGTGGTCAGGCCGATCCCTTCAGCGATGCCTGCGAACAACAGGCAGATCAACATGATGATCGTGCGTTGCGGGTAAAGGCGAAAGAATGCGAAAAGCAGACGCATGTGCGAGTCCGTGGGCGGTCATGACGACCGCCGGTGTTCACTCGTGCCCGTGATGGTCGAGCATGGGTTTCAGGGCGGCGAAGGCGGCGATGATCCGGTCGATCTGGGCCGTGTCGTGGGCCGCGCTGACGCTGATGCGCATCAACGCCCGACCGCCCGGCGTGGCCGGCGGCAGGACCAGATTGACATAGACGCCACGCTCGAGCAGCCCGTGCCAGAAGGCGACCCCTTGCTGAGGTGATCCCAGCAGCGTGGCGACCACCGGGCCGGGCTCCGGCCCCAGTTCGAAACCGAGCCGTGCCAGTCCGTGATACAGACGCTCGGCATTGGCCCACAGCTGGCGGCGCAGCGCCGGGCGGCTGGCGACGATATCGAGCGCGACACGCACCGATGCGATCGTCGCCGGGGACGGCGAGGCAGTGAAGATGTACGGCCGACTGGCGTAGCGGATCATGTCGAGCTGCGGATGATGGCTGACGGCGAAGCCGCCGATGGCGCCCAGGCTCTTGCTGAAGGTGCCGACCACGAAGTCGACGTCGGCCTCGACGCCTTCGGCCTCGGCCAGGCCGCGCCCATGGGCGCCCAGCACCCCCAGCGAGTGGGCCTCATCGACCAGCAGGTAACCCCCATGGCGGCGCTTGACGGCGACGATCTCGCGCAGCGGTGCCTGGTCCCCCAGCATGCTGTAGATGCCTTCCACCACGATCAAGGCATTGGCGGTGCGTTCGCCCAGACGGCGCAGGCGTTTCTCGAGATCTCCGGCGTCATTGTGACGAAAGCGGATGATGTCGGCACCAGTGAGGCGGCAGGCATCGTAGATGCTGGCGTGACAGTCGGCGTCGAGCACGATGACGTCGTCGGCACCGGCCAGGGTACCGATCAGGCCGAGATTGGCCATGTAGCCGGTGGAGAATACGACCGCCGAGGGACGCGCGAAGAAGCGCGCCAGCTCTTCCTCGAGGCGGGTGTGGCTGACGTAGCTGCCGTTGGCCATGCGCGACCCGGTGGTGCCGGTGCCTTCTTGATCGAGAGCGTCGTGTGCCGCCGCGATGCAGTCGGGATCGAAAGTCAGTCCCAGGTAGTTATTGGTGCCGGCGAGGATCACCGACCTGCCGTCTACGCGCCCTTCGGTAGGCGACAGGACTTCATCGATGCGCGTGCCGATCGGGCTGGGTTCTGCCTGGATCAAGGCGTGGCGCGCATCGCTCAGAGACTGGAATTTATCGAACAGGGACATCATTGGCTCTCGAGCAGCTTATTGATCGCCTGGGCCAACTGGTTGGGCGTGCGGATATCGGCGAGGATGTTCAGAGGGACGGAGATGTCGAATTCGTCTTCGGCATCCAGCATGAGATCCATCACCTTGACCGAGTCGAGCCCCAGCTCGCTGACCAGGTCGATGTCGGGGTGAAGATTGCTGTCCGGCGGCGCCAGGCGTTCGAGATGCGCCATCAATCGCTCGAGGATCTGTTCATGTTGCGGCATGCGTGCTATGTCCGTTGCTGGCGGCGTGCGCCACGTTGAATGTCATGAAAAAGCAGGGTAGTGGAAAAGCCGGTGGCACGGTCAGTCCACCGCCCACTGCCGACGATCGCCAAGCGCCTGCTCCAGCGTGATCTGCGGTGCCCACCCGGTCGCGCGGGTAAACGCATCATTATGGCATGTCCAGTCGTGATGTCGCAGCTCGCGGGCCTTGCCGGGTGTGAGCATCGGCGAACGGTGCAGCCCGCGCGCCAGCATCAGGTTGACCAGCGCCATGCCGTGCAAGAGGCCGGCGGGAATCGGCAGGCGGCGCACCGGAGCGCCGCGCACGGCAGCGCCGATCGCGGCGATGCGCGGCCAAGTGTAGCCGCCCGGGTAGCCATCGTGAAGCTCGAAGGGACCGCCGTCGGCGGGAGCGCCAGCCGGGGAGTGACGCAGCCAGGCCATCACTGCGGCCACCAGGTCGTCGACATGCAGAAACGACAGGCGCGCCTCGCGCGGGCCGGTCATCGGCAGCCAGCCGCGCATCAGCATCTCGAACAGAGGTTGTAACTCGCGGTCGCCGGGTCCGTAGACCGCCGTCGGGCGAAATACCGTCACCGCCGGCCGCGCTGCCGATGCGACTTGCTGCTCCGCCTGACGCTTGGAGGCGGCATACCAGGAGAGTTCGGGATGGCGCGCGGCCAGCGAGGACATCAACAGCAGGCGGGCACACCCCTGACGCTGCGTCGCCTCGAACAGCCGACGGCTACCGTCGACATTGATGCGCCGGAACGTGGCGTCATTGGCGCCACGCACCGCGCCGGCGCAATGGATGACGGCCCCCGCCCCAGCGACCAGCCGCTCCAGCGCCGTCGTATCGTCGAGCGACCCGCTGACCCAGCGGATATGCGGGTCTTCCGGCTCGGCTGGCACGCGCCGTGTCAGGGCATGCACTTGCACGCCATCGCTGACCAGCCGGGCGAGCAGCCGGCGGCCGATGAAGCCGGTGGCTCCGGTAAGCGCGACACTCGTGGCCATGGGGATCAGGGCGCCCCGGTCCCGGTCAGCGACGCGGCTGGCGGTGCCAGCCCCAGCGACTCGCCACCGTCCTGCAGGTAGCGTCTGCACGCCTCGCTGCGCGAAAGCTTGCCGGACGACGTGCGCGGCAGCGAGCGGGGGGGGAGCAGGACGACACGGCACGCGACACCGAAATCGCTGCGAATCAGGCTGGTCAGCTCATTGACCAGGTCGCGTCGACGTTGCGCATCGCTGAGATGGCACTGAACCAGCATGACCACCGCCTCCTCGTCTTCCGCCGCCGCCGTGAACGCGACGACATCGCCATGCCGGATGCCCTGGCAACGCCCGGCGAGATGCTCGAGATCCTCGGGCCAGATGTTGCGGCCGTTGACGAAGATCAGGTCGCGATGACGCCCGGTGATGAACAGCCCCTCCGGCGTCAGGTAGCCCAGATCGCCGGTGTCGAGCCAGCCGTCACGGAGCACCTTGGAAGTCTTTTCGGGATTCTGGAAGTATCCCGACATGACGCTGGGGCCGCGCACGGTGACGCGGCCTACCGCACGCTCGGGCAGGGGTTGCCCCTGCTGATCACGAATCACGATGTCATGGCCGGGCAGCGCATGACCGCAGTTGACGAAGCGGGTAACGGCCATATCGCCACATGCCGAGGCCGGGCGGGCGTGAGCATGATGCTCGAGATGGGCACGGTCGATGCGCTCGACGGCGATGCCCTGACCGAGCGGCGCAAAGCTGACCGCCAGGGAGCATTCCGCCAGACCGTAGCAGGGCAGAAAGGCCTGCGAGTCGAAGCCGGCAGGCGCGAAGCATTCGGCGAAACGCTCGAGAACATCGGTACGCACCGGCTCGGCGCCGACGCCGGCGACGCGCCAGCTCGACAGGTCGAGACGTTCGAGATCGCCACTGCGCAGGCGGCGAGCGCAGATGTCGTAACCAAAGGGCGGCGCAAAGGCGATGGTGCCGCGGTTGCGGCTGAGCAGCGCCAGCCACTGCATCGGTCGCATGGCGAATTCGCGCGCGCCCAGATAATCCACCGACAGCTGTGATGCCATTGGCCCGAGGACGAAACCGACCAGTCCCATGTCATGGTAGAACGGCAGCCACGAGACGCAACGGTCGTCCGGGCGCACCCCCAGGCCATGGGTGACGATCCCGCGCAGGTTGGCCATCACGGTGGCCTGATCGATCATCACGCCACGCGGAAAGCCGGTACTGCCCGAGGTGTACTGCAGATAGGCCAGCTCATCCGGCCGCGACGGCTCGAGAGGCTGCACATTGGCGTCGAGCCGATGAAACGCCTCGCCATCACCGCTGAACAGCAGCTCGAATTCACTGCCGGCCTCCGTCAGGAAGGACTGCATCTCGGCAGGCGCAATCGCAACGCGGGCCTCGCAGCTGCGCAGCAGGCGCGCGAGACGTTCGACATAGCTGGCATGGTTGCCGAGGCTCATGTTGATCGGCAGCGGCACGGGAACGAAGCCCGCATACTGGCAACCATAGAAGATTTCCATGAACAGCGGGCTGGTATCGGCGATAATGGCCACCTTGTCGCCCCGTTTCAGCCCCAGGCGACACAGGCGGTAAGCCGCCGCCAGGGCACGCTGGCGCAGCTCGGCGTAGCGCAAGGGGGCGATGAGACGGCCACGGCCATCATGAAAGTTGTAGCCCGTCACACCCTGCGCGGCATAGTCGAGCGCTTCGGCCAGAGTGGTGAAATCGGCCAGCCGCTGGGGAAGCGGGTTCCGTGTTGACGTTTTGGTGATATAGAGTTCGGTCATTATTGAGGAGAGTCTCGATCATCGAAGCAGAGGGGGTTGTTATAAAGACAATGCGTAGCCGTTGGACACACCATAGTCAGTGGTAGTGTCCCGGATGGCCTTGACCGGCTCGATATACCTTTGTTTCTGCGCGCGGTGTGACACAGACCTTCGATCTGCCGGCGGCGATCCTGGAGGCTGCGGCATGTCATACAATGGTCATGCCCAATACTGCATGATCGTTGACTGTATCCGTGCATTGAGCGCAGCGTCGCTGGCATTGACGACATCCAGCCTGGGGGGGCCGGGCCAGCCGGCATCGGCGAAATCATGGCCATCGAACGTGCGTGGCGTCGCGTAGCGAGGGACCACATGAAAATGGACGTGAGGATCAACCATCATCAGCATCAGGTAATTGATCTTGTCGTAGGCAAAAGCCTGGCCCAGAGCGGCTTCGATGTCGGCAGTCACCTCGGCCAGCTCGGTGAATGCCTCGCGGGGCAGGTCGGGAAAGGCAGTTTCCGGTCCCTTGGCAATCAGCACCAGCGCGCCCACGGTCACTTGGGCCTCGCGAAACAGCACGCTCCAGTGGCGATAGTCATGCACGATATTGCCGGGAGCGCCGAACTTCACCATCGTCGAGTTCGGCTCGGCTTGTGGTTGCGTACTCACGATCCTTGTCTCACCTCTGCTTATTGTATTCCCAGTATAACGAACAAAACCTTAATGATGTCTTAACATATTTAGCAGGCTACTAGAAATCATCGGACAGCCTTCTTCCTTTTTCATGGTAGTCGCAGACGCCTTCGCGTTGCAGTGATGCGTGAAGATACCTATGATGCGGCATCCGATGCAAAATTCCTAAAGCGATCCGCTTGTCTGGCTACGGCTTTCGATCGCCTCCCATCCCGCCGAATTCCGTTGTCGCGCTGCATCATGCTGCTCGGTGTGAGGCGATGGCATGCTTAAGGCTTCACGTGAATAGTAACGCTCCTTCCGAAGTGCGTGTCTCTTCCGACACTCATCATCACGCCGCCCCCCGTCACTCGCCTGCCGAGATCGACGTCAGGCCGGTCAAAGGGCGCCGGGATCTGGCTACCTTCGTGCGTTTGCCGGGCGACCTGCTGCGGGATGATCCGCAATGGGTTGAACCGCTGCACCTGGAGCGACGCCTGCATCTGACCAAGAACCCGGCCTTCGACCATGTCACCTGGCAGGGATTCATCGCCTGGTCTGGCGATAGACCGGTAGGGCGGATCAGTGCCCAGACTGACAGCCTCCACCGCCAGTATCACGGCGCTGATAGCGGCCATTTCGGCATGCTCGACGCCATCGACGACCCCGCCGTGTTCGCGGCGCTGTTCACCGCTGCGGAGACCTGGCTGCGCGAGCGTGGCGCGCGGCACATAACCGGTCCCTACAACTTGACCATCAACGAGGAGTGCGGATTGCTGGTTGACGGTTTCGAGTGGCCGCCTTCGATGATGATGGGACATGCCGGGCGCTACTATGCCTCCCACGTCGAGGCGCAAGGCTATACGCCCGCCAAGGATCTGCTCGCCTATTGGATGTCGACACGTGGCGTGAATTTTACGCCAACGATGAGGCGCATGATCGATCGTCGGCGCGAACGAATTCACCTACGCCCCCTGCGTCGCGACCGCTTCGACGAAGAACTCGATATTCTACGCGACATTTTCAACGACGCCTGGGCAAAGAACTGGGGATTCGTACCGTTCACCGAAGCCGAATTTAACGAGTTGGGCACCAGCCTGAAGATGCTGGTGCCGCCGGAGTTGATCCAGATCGCCGAGATCGACGCCAAGCCCGTCGCGTTCATTGTCGGCTTGCCCAACCTCAACGAGGCGATCGCGCCACTGCACGGACGTTTGTGGCCGGTGGGTTGGCTGCGTCTGCTATGGCGACTCAAGGTGCGCAGGCCAAAGACCGGACGCGTGCCGCTGATGGGGGTACGCAGTGAATACCAGTTCAGTCGCCTCGGGCCGACGCTTGCCCTGGTGTTGATCGAGTCGATCCAGGCGTCGCTCATCCGCCATGGCATCGAAGCCGTGGAAATGTCCTGGATACTCGAGGACAACGCTGGCATGCGAAATATCCTCGAGCATATCGGAACCGACCTCTACAAACGTTACCGTCTCTATGAAAAGCATCTCTGAAGGGCAGATTGCGGCCGTGGTGCTGGCGGCGGATCGCGGCGCCGACGATCCGGTCACGCGGGAGGCCGGTGTCGCCTGCAAGGCGTTGACACCGGTCGCCGGTGTACCGATGCTGCGTCGCGTGTTCGGCGCGCTCGACGGCAGTGCGCGTATCGCGCGTATCTGTCTGGCCGGACCGTCGGCGGCGATCATCGAACACGATCCGGTGCTTGGCGAGCTGCTTAGCCGCGACGATGTGAGCTGGGTGGAGAATGCCGCGACGCCCAGCGCCAGCGTCGGCGCCGCCCTGCGGTCGCTGCCCGATGACGTGCCGGTCATGGTGACCACCGCCGATCATGCCCTGTTGACGCCGACCATCGTCACCGCGTTTGTCGGTCGCGCCCTGGCCAGCGATGGCGATTTCGTGGTGGGCGTGGCACGCCTGGAGACAGTGACGAGGCGCTTCCCCGATACGCGACGCACGGCGATACGGCTGTCCGACGGTCCCTACTGCGGCTGCAACCTGTTTGTCTTCACCACACCGCAAGGCCGCGCGCTCGCCGACTTCTGGCGCCAGGTCGAGCAGCAACGCAAGCGGCCCTGGCGGGTCATCGGCGGAGCGCTGGGCTGGGGGGCGGTGCTGCGTTACCTGCTCGGACGTCTGACGCTCGAGCAGGCCCTGGACAGGCTATCCCGCCGGCTCGGCATACGCATCCGGGCCGTAGTGCTGGATCACGCCGAGGCGGCCGTCGACGTGGACACGCCTGCCGACCGGCAACTGGTCGAAGCGATTCTCGCCGGCGAACGCTGACCGGCTAGGAGCCTGGCAGCGCTCGCAGAAGCCGACGGGTCCGAGAAGGAGAGAAGACGTTCAGCCGCGCGCGGCCTCCACCGCCGCGTCACGGGTCTGCCAGCGAGTCACCAGAGCGCGCGCCTGCTCGAGATCCTTGGGAAAGTCGAGTTCCGCCCAGCGCAACCCCTCGATGGACTGGACGAAGATGTTGCCGCTTGCCGCGAGTTCATCGATCACGCTCAGATACCAGCGCTTGAGCGCCTCAGGGTCGTGCATGATGCGTTCCAGCGTGTCGCGGAACAGCGCCACGCCTGCGCCGCGGAAGGTCATCATGCCGATCGACTCGCCGTTTACCGTATCCAGATCGAGCGTCTTGCCGACCCGCACCAGGCGATCGCCGTGCAGGCTGACCTTCATGTCGTCGGCGTCATAGCGCGCCTTGCGGTCGATGGCCAGGGTGACCGGATGCTGCGGCGCCTCCAGCAAGCGTTCCACCACCGGCTGGTCGAACAGGGTATCGCCATTGAGCAGCAGGAAGTCTTCCCGCATCGCCTCGCGCGCCATCCAGCAGCTGGCCAAGTTATCGGCGACCTCATAGAAGGGGTTGAAGACGATATCGACCAGATCATCTGCATAGCGATCATGCAGGCATTGCGTCACTTGTTCGATGCCATAGCCGAGTACGACGGTGATCCGCTCGAAACCGGCGGCGAGCAGATGATCGATCTGATGTTCGATGACGGTCTTGTCGCCAAGGCGAATGAGACACTTGGGACAATGTTCGGTATAAGGCAATAGACGTTTGCCTTGGCCGGCGCTGAGAAGGATGGCTTGGCGTGGCCGCGAAGGATTCGATTGCTGCATGGTGGGTCGATGTCTCGTCTGTATGGTGCTGTGCATGAAGGCCGGGAAGGCGAGCGCCCGCTCCTTGGTGCTGAGAGCCAGGCGCTGCCTTTCGTTACGGCACTCGACTTTAGCAATTTTACCCTGCTCATTCACTTTTGAATGTATCATCTAGACCTGAACAAAGGCTTACCCGGTGGATACAGCTTCTGAGTGCAACACGGTTATTGAATCGAATCCAGTTTCCATTCGACCTGCCGCTACCCGACTTCTTTCCGCGTTACGGGACCGAAGCCCAGTGCCAAGTCGCGCTCGAACAGACGTGCAAGCGCCCGGCTTCACTCAGGTAGCGGTGCGTTGCCGTCAGGGTCCAGCGATCCACCTGGCGCGCGATGCGGAACAGCGTGTACCCGGCAGCCTTCGTCACGTCGTCGTTCGGCAGCAGCGAGGCCGAGGGCGCTCCGAACACCGCTGCCTGCCCGTGCGGCGTGGGCAGGCAGGCGTCCATGCGGCAATGGGCGTGACCATGCAGGACTAGCTCGACGCCCGCGCGTGCCAGTACGCGACGCAGCGCCGGCGCATCGGTGAGGCGTTTGCGCCAGTTCACGGCGTTGCGCTGTAACGGATGATGGATCAACAGGATACGAAAGCGACCCTCGCGCCCCGCCCGGTGCAGACAGCGCTCCAGGCGCACGAGCTGTGCATCACCAAGCGCGCCGGTAGCCAAAGGCCAGTGCGTGGGTATCGCCGTAGAGACGCCGATCAACGCGACCGGTCCACGATAGCGAACGAAGGGGAAGCGCGGCACAAGCGGTGCATCACTCGGTGCCGTTGCGTCGCCCATCGTTTCACGCATTTCATCATGCATGTAGTCACGCCACAGCCCGACGGTGCCGGCCCATGGCGCCGGTGCATAGGCGTCATGATTGCCGGGGACGACGGAGACGTCATGCGGTGCGCCCAGCGCTTGTAGCCACGTCAGCGCCTGACGACATTCGGCAGGCGTGCCAAGATGCGTCAGGTCGCCGGTCACGGCAATGTGGTCGGGCGCCGCACCGCGCAGGTCGTCGACAAGCGTCGCCAGCACCTCCGCCCGATGCACGTGCCGGCGCTTGCGTCGCCAAGCCCAGTATCCTAAGGCACGCTTGTTGAACAACTCTTTCCATGGCGGCATGTCGAAAGAGGTCAGATGGGGGTCGGAGAGATGCGCCAGGCACAGCGACATATCTTGCCCAGCGAAAATCGGGGGTGCCTTCGTCGTCATCGGCATAATATAATCGCAGGATTTTGAAAGGAAAAGGATCATTGGTGGCATGATGACGATACGCGTATATTTCGAAGAGGATTCGCCTGTCCAGTTATGGGGTCTGACGCCTCGTCAGCGGCTGGTGAAATCGCTGGCACCGCTGTCCAACGTGATCCTCGCGGATGACGCCACGTCCCCCGGGTCCGGCAGCGATCAGCCCGGCACCGATATCCTCGTTCTGCGCGCCGACTACATTTACGATCAACGCGTGCTGAATGGCCTGCTGGATAGCCAAACCGGGCAACTCGCGCTCACTGACCCCAGCGATGACAGCGTAGTCGCCGTACGGGCATGCGCCGATCAGTGGCCGCCGAATACGCGCCCCTCCCTGGCCAATGGGCCATTGTCGGCGTTGAAACGCTTGGCGCCTCCCGCCGTGGCCAGCAGCGAGCAGTCGAAACTGCGCAAGTTCGATACGCCCTGGGTGGCCCGGGTGTCGGCGTCGGCACGCCGACGTCTCGAAAACGCCCTGTTCAGTGCCGCCTACAAGGGCGTGACCGATCTCGTCACCAAATGGGCCTGGCCGCTGCCGGCACGCGCCGTCACCCGGCTATGCGTGCGCTGGGGGCTGCGGCCCAATCACGTGACGTCGCTGAGCTACGTGCTGGCGATCTTGGCCGGGGTGCTGTTCGGGTACGGCGAGTTCGGCGCCGGCCTGCTCGCCGGCTGGATCATGACCTTCCTCGATACGGTGGACGGCAAGCTGGCCCGCGTGACGTTGACGTCGAGCCGCTTCGGCAACGTTTTCGATCACGCCTTGGACCTGGTCCACCCGCCGTTGTGGTACATCGCCTGGGGCGTTGGCCTGGCCGCCGGCACCGCGGATGTGACGATGCTGTTGTGGCTGACCGTGATCGGCTATGTCGGCGGACGCTTGTGCGAGGGAGGGTTCAAGTTCGCGGCGCCATTCTCGATGTTCACCTGGCGCCCCTTCGACTCGGTCAACCGCCTGGTCACCGCGCGCCGCAACCCCAATCTGATCCTGTTGACGCTGGCCTGGTGGGCAGGCTTGCCCTATATCGGCCTGGTCCTGGTCACGCTCTGGACACTGCTCTCGACACTGGTCCTGGCGGTGCGCCTCGCGCAAGGGCTGCTGGCCCGCGCCAAGGGCGAGCCGCCTCGGGCCTGGCTATACAGCGACGACCCGCGCGCCGGACGCCATCCGCTGATGGTACGCTGGTTCACCTTTCCCGCCATCCGCTCGGGCGGGTAGGGTACCTCCGATGCTTCATCCCGCTGATCTCCCGCGCCGGGTTGGCGTATTGTGCAATCCGCACAGCGGGCGCAACCGCCGCCATCTGGAGGCGATCCGCCGCATTGCCGAGCAGCAGGCGGCGTTGTTCGTCTATCACGAGGCCACGACGCCGGAGGCGATTGTCGAGACGTTGCGTGCGTTTCATGCCGAACGTGTCGAACTGATAGCGGTGGTGGGGGGTGACGGCACGCTGCAGGCGGCCCTGACCGGCCTGCTGCGCGACCTGGCACTACCGGCCGAGACCTTGCCGAAGCTGCTGGTAATTGGCGGTGGCACGACCAACATGAGCGCCGCCGATCTCGGCACGCGCTGCCAGCCGCCTGTCGCGCTGACCAGGCTGGCGGCTTGGCTCGAACGCAGGGGCCCGGAGCCGCACTCCTGTTCCCGCCCCCTCGTGCGCCTGGCGCTGGGGCGCCCGGAGGCGGCGCAGTATGGTCTGTTCTTCGGTAGCGGCGCGATCCAGACCGGCGTCGACTACTTCAACAGCCGGGTACGTTGCGGTCCGGTAGCGGGCGCATGGGGGCCACGCCTGGCCTTCCTGCGGGTAATGGTGTCGATGCTGCGTGGCCGGCCCCATCCGCTGCTGCCTGCTGCGTCGTGCCGGCTGGTGCTGGATCGCGACGAGGTGCTGGAAGGCCGTTACCTGCTGGTACTGGTATCGACCCTCGAGCGGCTGCTGCTGGGCTCGCGACCGTTCTGGGGAGAACAGTCCGCGCCGCTGCATTTTACCGCCGTACGCTACCCACCGCGCGCTCTGTGGCGGCGCCTGCCGGCCATTCTGCGCGGGCGTGGCGGCCGCGCCGTACGCGACGGGGAAGGCTATGCCAGCCGCAACCTGACGTCGCTGCGTCTGGAGCTCGATGCAGGCGGCATCCTCGACGGTGAACGCTTCCGCGCCGAACCTGGCGAGGCCATCGAGCTATCGGCGACGCTGGCGATCGATTTTCTCGTCTTCCCATGATTTTCTCGTCCATCCTCCGAGGCCCCATGCGAACCCTCCATTTATCTCCGCCCGCGGCGCTGGTCGCTCAGGTGGCCGAACAGGCCGCCCGTCCGCAGCCTGAGGGGGTGGCACCGCTGGTGGCCCGCGTGCAGGAGCGTTTTGGTCAGGCTACCTGCGCGGTGCTCTTCTACGGCTCCTGCCTGCGTAGCCACGATCCGGGTGATGGCGTGGTCGATCTCTATGCGCTGGTCGACCGCTACGCCGCCGTCTACGATCGCCGTCTGCTGCGGCTGGTCAACGCCTGGCTGCCACCCAACGTGTTCTATCTCGAGGCACAGGATGCCCAGGGGCGGCGCCTGCGCGCCAAGTGCGCGGTCATCACCCTCGATGACTTCGCACAGGGAGCGACACGCTGGTTCGAAAGCTATCTGTGGGGGCGCTTCGCCCAGCCCTGTCGCCTGGCCTATTGCCGCGATGAAGTCACCCGGATGCGGGTGAACGACGCCTTGGCCGGGGCGGTGCTCGCGTTGTGGCGTGCCGCGCTGCCCTGTCTGCCGGACACCTTCGAGGCCGCCGAGGGCTGGCAGCAGGCCCTCGCGCTGAGTTACGGTGTCGAGCTGCGACCCGAAGGCGCATCGCGCCCGGCCTCGCTGCTGGCTGGACAGGAGGCGGAATACCGCGGGCGGCTGGCAGCGGCAGCCGAGGCGCTGCCCGGGCTGTCGGCGACCGGCAACGACCACTATCGCAATGTACTGGAAGCGGCACAGCGCCGCCGGGGACGACGCGTCTGGCGCTGGCGACGCCGACAGGGACATATCCTGCACATCGCCAGACTGATGAAGGCGGTTCTGACCTTTGAAAACGGTGTCGATTACATAGCCTGGAAGCTGGAACGCCACAGTGGCCGGCAAATTTCCGTCAATGACCGCTTGCGCCGCTATCCGTTGCTGTTCGGCTGGCCGCTACTGTGGCGGTTGCTGCGCGAGCGTGTGCTGCGCTGATATACGAGGAGACGAGCATCATGAAAGAGTCCTCACCCCCTCCAACTGAAGCAGGGCCTCCTGCCAAGCGCAGGAAGCCCTGGTACATCAAGACCGGGCGCAGGTTGCTGGTCTCGGTAGATCGCTTTATCGCCCGTCATTCCCGGGTAGGCGATCCCACCTTCTTCGATCCTGCCGAGTTTGCCTGGGTCAGTCCGCTGGAAGCCGAATGGCAGGCCATTCGTACGGAACTCGATGACATCCTGCGCGAGCGTGATGCGCTGCCAAATTTCCAGGACATTTCGCAGGACCAGGCACGCATCAGCCAGGATGATCGCTGGAAGACCTTCTTCTTCTACGGCTACGGTTATCGCATGGATGACAACTGCGCGCGTTGTCCCCAAACGACCCGCCTGATCGAAAGCGTGCCGGGAATGACGACCGCGTTCTTCTCGATCCTCGCACCCGGCAAGCACATCCCGCCGCATCGCGGCCCCTACAAGGGCGTGATGCGTTACCATCTGGGGCTGCGGGTACCGGAACCGCGCGAGCGTTGCCGCATCCGCGTCGGCGACGACACCGGCTACTGGCGGGAAGGCGGCAGTCTGCTGTTCGACGATACCTACGAGCACGAGGTGTGGAACGACACCGACGGCGTCAGGGTGGTGCTGTTTCTGGATGTCATGCGGCCTATGCGCTTCCCGGGCGCACTGGTCAACCGCTTGGTCTTCAATCTGATTCGCTTGTCGCCCTACGTGCAGCGCGCGCGCAGGAACCAGCAGCGCTGGTCGCAGCGCTAGCCTATGCCATGCTTGACGGTACCTGGGAGGGTATCGGCCGGACTGCGCTTTATCGACCGTCTTGACGAATTGATCGCTCTTGGCGAGATCTGGCCCGCCGGGCTTTGAGATTCCTTTGGCTATATCATGATGGCTGCCATGATCTGCGGTGTGCTGGTGCCAGTTGCGGTGTGAATGCCGGGGAATGCGTCACGGATCTCCTGAACGATGGCGAAGTTGACCATGTTTTTTTCGCGGTTCGGTCTTGCGATTCATTATGAGAATAATTTACATTTCACTTCGTAATGCCAAGCGAGGTGTTTATGTACGTCTGTCTCTGTGTAGGGGTCACCGACCGCGATATCGAAAATGCCGTTTCGGACGGTGCCCGCAGCTGGCGCGAAGTCCGCGAGACGACCGGCTGTGCCGGCCAGTGCGGCAAGTGCGCCTGTACGGGCAAGAGCATCATGCGCGAGGCGATCAGCCAGGAACTGACGATGGATCCGGATCTCGCCTACGCGGTATAAGCTGGATTACGAGTGCTTACTTATGCTGGCTTCGGGCTAAATAATTGTGAACGCCGAGCGTTGGTCGATATTCGTCTTTGCAGCTCGCAGCTCGCAGCTCGCAGCTCGTAGCTCGTAGCTCGTAACTCTCAGACGCAAGTCGTTATCAGCCGCGTTTCCATCTGCCAACGGCTTGCAGATGAGATCTTGTCGTAACCTACTGTAATAGTTGTCATTTATTCTCTCGCTGAGCGATACTGCCTCTATCGGATCGACGCTGCCGATTGTGGTAGCGTGGTCCAGACGGGAGAGCGTGGCCGGAACGTGCCTCCCCATCGCCAGAGACCAATCACTCGATGCGAATCGCTCGAGGCAATGAGGAGAATACGACAATGAAAGGCGACGCCAAGGTCATTTCCTATCTCAACACCGTGCTCGGCAACGAGCTGGTCGCGATCAACCAGTACTTTCTGCACAGCAAGATGTACAAGGACTGGGGCTTGAGCGTGCTGGCCAAGTGGGAGTACGAAGAATCCATCGAAGAGATGCAGCACGCCGACAGGCTGATCGAGCGCATCCTGTTCTTGGAAGGCATTCCCAACCTGCAGGATCTGGGCAAGCTGAACATCGGCGAGAACTGCCAGGAGATGCTCGAGAGCGATCTCAAGATCGAGCACAAGGCTCGCGCCGACCTGCAGGAAGCGATTCCCTACTGCGAATCCGTCCGCGACTACGTCAGCCGCGATCTGTTCATCAAGATCCTCGACGACGAAGAAGAGCACATCGACAAGCTCGAAGCGGAACTGGGCCTGATCGACAAGGTCGGCATCCAGAACTATCTGCAGAAGCACATGTTCACGACGGACAAGGAGTGAGGCGCGACGCCTGATCAGGCACGCACTTTACGCATACGCAAAAGCCCCGATGTCATCGACATCGGGGCTTTTTTGCTGTGGACCGCCGATTTTTCCGGCTCAGCCCAGCTCGTTGACCAGCAGTGCCTCGACGGCCTCGATGCGCTGGGTCAGCGTCTCGTCGTCGGCCGCGAGCACCGTGATGTGACCGATCTTGCGGCCGGGGCGGGGCGCCTTGCCGTAATCGTGCCAGCGGGTGCCGGGCAGAGCGAGCACGGCGTCGCGCTCGGGGAAGGCGCCGATCACGTTGAGCATCGCACACGGCGCCAGGCGTGCGGTCTCGCCCAGTGGCAGCCCGGCGATCGCGCGGACGTGGTTCTCGAACTGGCTGGTCACCGCGCCTTCGATGCTCCAGTGGCCGGAGTTATGCACTCGCGGGGCGATCTCGTTGGCGAGCAGCCCCGCCGCGGTGACGAAGAACTCGAACGCCATCACGCCGACATAGTCGAGTGCGTTCATCACCCGGCTGGCGTAGTCCTCGGCCTGGGCCTGCAGCGGATGGGATACCTGTGGCACCGAGCAGTGCAGGATGCCCTGGCGATGTTCGTTGCGGACCACCGGCCAGTGACGAATCTCGCCGTCACGGGCGCGTACCGCGATCACCGAGATCTCGTGATCGAAGTCGATGAAGCCCTCGAGGATCAGCGGCACGCCGCCGAGTTCGTCGAAGGCGCCGGCAACGTCTTCCGGTGTTCGCAGCACCTTCTGGCCCTTGCCGTCGTAGCCCAGGGTGCGGGTCTTGATCACCGCCGGCAGGCCGATTTCCGCGACTGCGGCGTCGAGATCGGCCTGGCTGTCGATCCGCGCGATCGGCGGCACGGCGATATCCAGCGAGCGGAACAGCGACTTCTCCAGCCAGCGATCGCGCGCCGTGGCCAATGCTTGGGCGGGCGGAAAGGCGGGACGCTGCTCGGCCAGGCGCTCGACGGCCTCGGCCGGTACGTTCTCGAATTCGAAGGTGATGGCATCGCAGGTCGCGGCCAGGGTCTCGAGCGCTGCCGCGTCCTGCCAGTCGGCCCGCACATGCTCGCCATGAACGGCCGCGCAAGGCTCGTCGCCAGGATCGAGGAAGGTGAAACGCAGGTTCAGCGGCGCGCCGGCCTGGGCGAGCATGCGCCCGAGCTGGCCGCCGCCGACGATTCCGATACGCATGATCAGCTCTCGCTCGTGTCGTCTACAGGACGGGGGTCGGGGGATTCGAGCACCTTGCGCGTCTGCTCGGCGCGGTAGGCTTCCAGCGCCTGGCGGATGTGCTCGTCATGGTTGGCCAGCATGGCGGCGGCGAGCAGCGCGGCGTTGATCGCCCCGGCACGGCCGATCGCCAGCGTCGCGGTGGGAATGCCGGCCGGCATCTGCACGATGGAAAGCAGCGAGTCGACCCCGGAGAGCGTGCTCGACTTGACCGGCACGCCGAGTACCGGCAGCCGCGTCTTGGCGGCGCACATGCCCGGCAGGTGAGCGGCACCGCCGGCGCCGGCGATGATCACTTGAAGGCCACGCTCGGCGGCGGTCTCGGCGTACTCGAACAGCAGATCCGGCGTGCGGTGGGCGGAGACCACCTTGGTTTCATGCTCGATACCCAACTGTTCCAGGGTCTCGACGGTATGGCAGAGAGTCGACCAGTCCGACTTGGACCCCATGATCACGCCGACGCGTACGCTCATGCTTCCTCCGGGAGTGTTCGACGGCCAGCCGCTGCTGGGCCACAAGGGCCGCCGCTTGGAAAGCAGCGTATTGTATCACCGTAAATCCAGCAATACAGAAATACAGCTAACGGTAAATACAGCAAGACACGGTCAGCGAAACGCTTTTTCCAGCGCGAAGCGCTGTACCGGCTCGCCGCTGACGTCGACCTGCTCGCAGAACATGTCCAGTGGGCGTACCCACAGGCCGTAGTCGCCATAGAGCGCGCGATAGACCACCAGCCACTCCTCGGTCTCGCTGTGCTGGGCCACATCGAGCACTTCGTAGAGATGGCCCTTGTAGTGGCGATAGATCCCCGGCACGGGGCGCTGGGTATCACTCATGGAACTCACTCTCCTGAATCAGTGATGGCAGCGTCGATGCTTCGGCCGTGCGCCGGGCCTTCTCGGCGAGCCGGGTCAGCACGCGGCCGGCGGCGGTGAAGCCGAAGGTGCCGGTGACCACGCTGACCGCGCCGAAGCCGGAAGCACAGTCGAGCCGGGTGGCCTGGCCCGGCTCCGGCTTCTGCAGGCAGACCTCGCCATCGTCGCCGGGATAGACCAGCTGTTCGTCCGAATAGACGCACTCGACCCCGAAGCGACGCTTGGGATTGCGCGAGAAACCGTGGTCACGGCGCAGCCGCGCGCGCACCTTGGCCAGCAGCGGGTCGTGCTCGGTACGGGTGAGATCGGCCACGCGCACTCGGGTCGGGTCGCTCTGGCCACCGGCGGCACCGGTCACCGTGATCGGCAACTTGCGCCGCCGGCAGTAATGGATCAGGGCCGCCTTGGCACCGACATGGTCGATGGCGTCGATCACATGGTCGGCATCCGCCGGAATGCGCTCGGCCAGATTGGTCGGGGTGATGAAGGCGGCATCGGCGTGGATATCGATACCCGACCAGATCGCACGGCAGCGCTCGGCCAGCACCTCGACCTTGGGCCGGCCGATCTGGCCGTCCAGCGCGTGGAGCTGGCGGTTGACGTTGGAGACGCAGACGTCGTCCAGGTCGATCAGGGTCAGCCTGCCGATGCCCGAGCGTGCCAGTGCCTCGGCACACCAGCTGCCGACACCGCCGACGCCGACCACCACCACATGGGCATGGCGGAAGGCGTGGGCGGCGCGGGTGCCGTAGAGGCGGCGGATGCCGCCAAAGCGGAAATCGTAGTCGTCGTTCTCTGCGGTCGCGGTATCGTCGCTCATGAACTCTCGCCGATCGGTTCGGCCGTCGCTGCTGGCTCGCTGGCGTTTTCCCAGCGCGCGGCACTGTGGGTCAGGTGCGCCTGCCAGCCGAACCGGGCCAGCAGGGCGGCAAAATGGTCGTCCGGGGCGGCTTCCAGCGTCAACGTACGCGCTTCCCGGGGATGCCGGAAACAGAGCGACACGGCAAAGAGCAGCAGATGCGGACAGTCCAGATGATCGCGGAAATAGCGATTGTGAATACCCTTGCCGTGCTTGGCATCGTTGATGATCGGATGACCGCAGCGTGCCAGGTGGCGTCGGATCTGATGCCGCCGTCCGGTCGCCGGTCGCGCTTCCATCAACGAATAGCGCGACTGCGGGTAGCGGTCGATCGCCACCGGAATCTCCACCGTCGCCAATCGCCGCACGTGGGTCAGCGCCGGCTGGGCCGGCATCTCCGCCTTCGGCCGGATGCCGTCTTCTTCGCGCAGCGGGGCGTCGATGATCAGCGCTTCCGGTCCCCAGCCGCGCACCACCGCCAGATAACGCTTGGTCACCCGGTGCTCGCTGAATTCCCGCGTCAGCGCGGCGGCGCTATCGGGATCGAGCGCAAACAGCAGCACGCCGCCGGTCGGGCGGTCCAGGCGGTGCACCGGGTAGACGCGGCGGCCGATCTGGTCGCGCAGCGTCTGCAGCAAGAAACGCGTCTCGCCGCGTGCCAGCGCCGTGCGATGGACCAGCATGCCGGGCGGCTTGACCACGGCGATCAGGTGGTCGTCGCGGTAAAGTATCGGTAAAGGAGACGCCGGCAGTTGGGGGAAAGCGCTCATGTCGACCTGTTTCGCGAGCGGAACAGGGCGCTATTGTTGGGGCATGGGGATGGGATCGCAAGAGCCGACGGGCCGGTGTTGATGATTTAGCGTCATGCTAGGCTCGGATGGATGCGTATCCAAGGAATGAACATGAGCGAGCGACAACCTCCCCATCTGGTCGTGCTGACCGGCGCCGGCATCAGCGCCGAGAGCGGCCTCAAGACCTTCCGCGATGGCGACGGACTGTGGGAAAACCACCGTATCGAAGATGTCGCCACGCCGGAAGCCTGGGCCCGCGATCCCGCTACCGTATTGCGCTTCTACGACGAGCGGCGCGAGCAGACTCGCAGCGCCCGGCCCAACGCGGCCCATCGGGCACTGGCCGAGCTCGAGACGGCAGGTTTCCGCGTCAGCGTCGTCACCCAAAACATTGACGATCTCCACGAGCGTGCCGGCTCGCGCCATGTCCTGCATCTGCACGGCGAGATCCTGCTGGCGCGCTCTTCGGTCGACGACGATCTGCGCTATCCGCTGCCGAACGGCGGTATCGCCATCGGTGACCTCTGCGACAAGGGCAGCCAGCTACGCCCTGACGTGGTCTGGTTCGGCGAGTCGGTGCCGCGCTACGCGGAAGCCTGCGATCTCGTTGCCGAGGCCGATGCGCTCCTGGTCGTCGGCACCTCGCTGGCGGTGATGCCCGCCGCGCTGCTGCTCGAGCAGGCGCCGTTAGAGGCGCCGTGCTGGCTGGTCGACCCCAACGCCCGCGAACTGACGCCGGCGGGTGTCAGTCCCATCGCCGAGCCGGCCAGTCGGGGCGTCCCCGAGCTGGTCGCCGAATGGCAAGCGCGGGGCGGCTTCGCGGACTGAACGACCGAACAGCCTTCCCGGCCTTTCCTTGAGTCTGATCAGACGGTCGTAGACGACGATTATTCGGCCTTTGACCTATTTTGCCGCCCGCCGCAGTGCGGCAGAATAGCGTCCCCGGTTCGCCGGGTACCAACTCGTAACATTCCAGAGCCACTCGAGTGGCCGGGCTCGCCAGGTTCCGTGCGTAAGCAAAGCGTTCGCGCAGAACCAATCCTGGGCCTTGAACCGCTAGGACACATATCATGTTTGAACGCATCAACCGGCTATTCCCGGTCTGGGTCGTTTTGCTGGCCGTCATCGCCGCCTTCCAGCCCCAGCTCTTCGTCGGCTTCAAAAGCGACATCCAAACGCTGCTCGTCGTCATCATGTTCGCCATGGGGCTGACGCTGACCCGCGAGGACTTCGCGCGCGTGATCAAGGCGCCCAAGCCGGTTGCCGTCGGCGTGGTGCTGCAGTTTCTGATCATGCCGCTGGCGGCGCTGCTGGTCTCCCGCGTGCTCGGCCTCAGCCCGGAACTGACCACCGGCATGGTGCTGGTGGGCGCCACCGCCGGCGGTACCTCCTCCAACGTCATGACCTGGCTCGCCGGCGGCCACGTGGCGCTCTCCGTGACCATGACCATGGTTTCCACCGTGATCTCGGTGGTGGCGACGCCCTTCATCACCTGGCTGATCGTCGGTCGGAGCATCGATGTGCCGGTGCTCGGCATGCTGATGAGCATTGCGCAACTGGTCCTCGCCCCGATCGCACTCGGCGTGATCGTGCACCACCTGCTCGGCGCACGCATCCGCAAGATCGAACCGGCGCTGGCGACGCTCGCCATGGCGGCGATCATACTGATCATCGCCATCGTCGTCGCACTCAACGCCGGCAACTTGACCACGCTGGGCCCGATCGTCGCGCTGGCGGTCATTGCCCACAACGGCATCGGGCTCGCCGCCGGCTACTGGCTGACCCGTGCGCTGGGTTTCGACATCCGCACCGCGCGCACCATTGCCTTCGAGGTCGGGCTGCAGAACTCCGGTCTCGCGGTCTCGCTCGCCAACCAGTTCTTCACTGCCGGCGCGGCATTGCCGGGTGCGCTGTTCTCGGTCTGGCACAACGTTTCCGGTTCGCTGCTGGCGGGTTACTGGAAACGGCGCGGTATTTCGTCTGCCATCACCAAGCCCGGGGCAGGGGAGAGTGTCAGCCGCTGATTCGATTGTCACGGATGTTTGCTCAATTCCGGCGCTAGGAAAGCGGGGCGAGATGATAGAATCCGCCCCGTTTTTCGCAGAATAGAGACTAACGATACATGCGTGACGACGCCGAATTCTCGACCGGGACAGGCTCCATGGGTGCCTGCGACGAGGCTATCGGATGCGATCCGGGGACTGGGCAGTCATGTCCTCCACGTCGTGAATTCAAGGCGCGGGGCAGTTTCGTCGAACGTTGCGACGGCTGTCGTCTGCCGGTCTTGAACTGCCTCTGTCCCTACCGCGTCAGCGCGACCAGTGATGTCAGGGTGTGGCTGTTGACGCACCCCTTCGAGCATCACAAACCGACCAATACCGGGCGGCTGATTGCCGACGTGCTGCCGCAGAGCGAAATTTTCACCTGGTACCGTACCGCGCCGGACGAACGCCTGCTCCAGCAGTTGACGGACAGGCGCTACGTACCGTTCGTCGTCTTTCCGGACGATCAGCCCGACTATCAGCATCGCGTGGTCGACGAGCGTGCCGTCGCCAGTGCCAAGCAGGATGACTTCATCCCGGTCTTCATCCTGATCGACGGTACCTGGCGCCAGGCTCGGCGCATCTTCCGCAAGAGCCCCTACCTGGATGGCCTGCCGGTGCTGCCGCTGCATACCGAGCGGCTGACTCGTTATCGGCTGCGCAAGCCGGCCTCGGCTTCGCACCTGTGTACCGCCGAAGTCGCCGCCGAACTGCTGCGCAAGACCGGCGATGTCGCCGCCGCCGGCATACTCGACGACTACTTCGACGCCTTCAACGATAGCTACGCCGCCAGCCGCATCTACCACAAGCTCGAAAAGCCCACCCCGGCGATGCAGCGCCTGCTCGAGCGTCGTGCCTTCGGCTCGCAAATGGCCCGGGTCTTCTCGCCGGAGTAATTTTTCCACTCATTGACTGAGTCTGCTGGCTCGAAAAGTGGGGAAGTGCTTCTGGTTCATGATACGTTATGTTGTAACATATCTATATGTTCCGTATCTACTTGGAAGCAAGGGAAATTCAGTCATGAAGTCAGTTTCAGCACAGAGTCTGTTGGCGATCGGTCTATTCCTGGCCGGCAGCGTCCAGCTTGCGCAGGCTCACGATCACGACCATGCCGACGATCACTCTCATGAGCATGCACACGATTATAAGCATGAGCACAGCCACGACTCGGACATCTATGCCGGCTACTTCGATGACGACCAGATCGAGGATCGCGAGCTGTCCGACTGGGAAGGGGACTGGCAGTCCGTCTATCCCTACCTGCAGGATGGCACGCTCGACGGCGTGCTCGCCCACAAGGCCGAACATGGCGATGAAAGCGCCGACGAGTACAAGACGTATTACGAGGAAGGGTACAGGACAGATGTCGAGCGCATCGTGATCGATGGTGATGAGGTGACCTTTCATGATGACGGAGGCAGTCACACTGGCGAATATGCCTATGACGGCTACGAGATTCTGAACTATGAAGCGGGCAATCGCGGCGTGCGTTATATTTTCGAGCGGAAGAGCGGCGACGAAGACGCACCCAAGTTCATCCAGTTCAGCGATCATGCCGTCTATCCTACGGACGCCGACCACTACCATCTCTACATGGGTGATGACCGTGCCGCGTTGTTGGAGGAGGTCGTCAACTGGCCAACCTACTATCCGTCGTCGCTCAGCGGCGATGAAATCGCCAAGGAAATGATGGCGCACTGACAGTGCCGTGCGTGGAAAAGCGAGTTAAAACAATCGTTTCCTTCATCTGATACGAAGCCTCCGGCACGATTCCCCTCGCGCCGAAGGCCTTGGCAATGTTATTGTCTGCGCCGTGCGCCCGAATAGCTCAATTGGATAGAGTACCGGCCTTCGAAGCCGTGGGTTGCAGGTTCGAGTCCTGCTTCGGGCGCCAGTCCACCTTCCCAAGCGTTCCCAGATGTTCTTTTAAGACGCTGAAAGGGAAGAAAAATAGGAAGTCTTCTTCCTCGTTGTTCCTCTCTGTTCCTACCAAATCTGGCATACAAAAGGTATAGTTTCTGGCCTGCCTACCTGTTATATCTCGGTCGATATACCTGCATGCCGCTAACCGTTCGTCAGATCGAAGCAACCAAGCCAGGGGCGAAGGTCAAAACCCTCTCGGATGGCTCGGCCATTTCCCTCGTCTGTCGCCAGACATTGGCTGTCACTTCCCTTGCCCGAAGCGGCGAGCTCGCTAGAGTTCGATCTTCGAGGTGCATTTGATATCTTCCATAGGTATCTCGGTCTTGACGCTTTGGACGATCTTCAGGCCGGTCAGATTGTGTATCTGGAACTGCCGATACGCGGCCAGATCCTCGACAGCTACCCTGAGCAGGAAATCGCAGTCACCGGCCATGAGATGGCATTCCAGCACCTGGGGCATCTCCTTCACCAGCGTGATGAACTGATCGACCGTGGCTTCGTCCTGGCCGGTTAGCCACACACGGACGAAAACGCTGACGCCCACGCCGACCTTGGCACCATCCAGAAGTGCCGCGTAGCCACGTATCACGCCAGCCTCTTCCAGTAGTCGTACTCTTCGCAGGCAGGTGGAAGGAGCGAGCCCGATCCGCTTGGCGAGTTCCAGATTCTGCACTCGGCCGTCCCTTTGCAGGGCGTTCAATATCCATTTGTCCGTCTTATCGAGTGGATATGGTCTTGAATTCAAATTTCTCTCCCGACTTGCAATCCAGTTCCATAATCTACCGCTTTAGCGGTGCATAAAGAACCTAATTTCGCGCTCTGTTCGATAGTCTATTCATCACTTCATGGCTAGCGAGCACGCCTTATGCAACCGATGTCCAAGACTGCGTTCTATCCTAGGAATGAGATCAAGCGAGGAATGAAGGACTCGCTTCCCGTCATTATCGGCTTGGTTCCATTGGCGCTGGTACTGGGCGCGCAAGCGAGTCAGAAGGGAATGAGCATCGCCGAGGTGTCGTTGATGACTGCGCTCAACTACGCCGGCGGATCCGAGTTCGCCGCGGTCGAGCTGTGGTCCTCGTCACCGGATATCGCTCTGATCGTGGCAATGACATTCTTGATCAACAGTCGTCACATCGTGATGGGGGCCACGCTGGCTCCTCTGCTGAAACACCTGTCTTACCGCAAGACGGTGCCTGCTCTTTTCTTCATGTGTGATGAGAGTTGGGCGATGGGGCTTAACGATGCAAGAAGTTCATCGCGACCCCTATCTTTCAGCTTCCACTATTACCTGGGTGTTGCGCTGTTGCTCTGGTTCAACTGGGTGGCTTTTACCTCCGTTGGTGCGCTGATCGGCCCAACCTTGACCGATATCCGGGCCTGGGGGTTCGACATGGTGTTTCCTGCCGTATTCCTCGTATTGATGAGAGGCATGTGGAGAGGGCGTAGCTTTGCATTGCCTTGGGTGACCAGTCTATTGGTCGCTTTAGGGGCATGGCTATGGCTACCCCAGGGATGGTACGTCCCGGCTGGGGCGACTGGCGGATTATTGGTGGCATATCTGTCGGGGGGCGAACGCTGATGGTCTCGTTCGATGCGGCGTTGACGATAGCTCTCATGGGACTAGCCACTTATTCCACTCGCCTGATCGGCTTCCTCGCGGTCAGTCGTCTGGCATTGAATGCCAGAGCGACTCGCGTCATGGAAGTTGCTCCCGGCTGTGTGCTCATCACGGTAATAGCGCCTCGATTCGTCACCGGGGACATGGGTGAGTTGCTGGCACTGGCGATTACCTTGCTGGCAGCCATCCGCTTTTCGCTGCTTTCCACGGTCATGATCAGTGTGATCTCGACGGGTTTGTTGCGACACCTGCTGGGCTAGGCATGCACATGTTCCGGGAGTTCGACAGCCTGGTTGGTCCGGTAGTCGAACCGCCGCTGAAAATCTCAACCCCGCTTCAGAAGCGATCTCCATCGCGAGGGCGTCATGCCGAAGGCTCGCCCGAAGGCGCGCGTCATGTGGCTCTGATCGGCGAATCCCGCCGAGAGCGCCGCTTCACTCAGGCTGATGCCGGTGGCAATGCACTGCCTGGCGAGATCCAGCCGACGTAGCGTGAGGTAGCGATAGGGACTGGTGCCGAACAGCGCACGAAAGTCGCGGGAGAGCGTCCAGCGCTCCTGACCGGATATCGACTCGAGATCGCCCAGCGTCACGCCCTCATGAGTGTGGGCATCGAGATAGTCCCGAACCCGGCTTGCCGCGCGGTAGTCGGGTGTCGTTCGCGAGCGGGCGATCCGGGTATCGCTGTTGGCTTCCAGTACGGCGGCCAGGTCGGCAATGCCGTTCTCCTCTTCGAGCGCATCCAGAGGCGTTTCGACCGAGGTCAGGAGAAAGCGGACGGCGTCCCTCAATCGCGGGTCCGTCGACAGGCCGCCGGTAATGTGGGGCAGGGTCCTGCCGCCCAGCGCGGTCTGGATCAGCGCCGGGGCGATGTAGAGCATGCGGTAGCGAAACCCGCGCTCGTCGCCGGCGTGGCCATCGTGGGCCTCGTCCGGGTGGAGCACCATGACGGTGCCGGGCAGGCTGTGCCGATAGTCGCGCCGGTAGTGGAAGCTCTGCACCCCATCCAGCGTGATGCCGATGGCGAAGGTGTCGTGGCGGTGGGTGTCGTAGGCATGACCCTGAAAGCGGGCCTCCAGACGCTCGATGTGAGAAGGCGAAGCCACGATGCACCAGTCGGCACTGTTATCGGCCATGGCGGTTCCTGTCATAGCAGCGGTGCGACAACGTAATCGAAGAACATCATCACTGCGACCACGACGAGCAGAATCGCCATGATCCGGTTGCAGAGACGAAAGTATCTCGGCTGATGGATTTGCTTGCCAACTATCTTGCCTACCCCGAAGTAGAGCGCGGGAGCGCCGCCGCCGCCCAGGGCGATGAGTGCCGAGCAACCGAACAGCGCGATGCCGGTGATTTCCCGGCCTGGAAACATGACCGTGGTGATCGGGATGACGACGAGTGAGTTCTTCGGGTTCAGCAACTGCATGAAAAATCCATTGCCGAAGCTCAACCTCCCGGGATGGGTCTTGTCCTGGTGCTCCGAGACAGTCGGGGTCGATGTGAATACCTTGAACGCCAGGTAGAGAATATAGGCGCTGCCGGCCAGCGCGATATAGGGGATCAGGTCCCGGACGATCAGAATCTGGCCCGCGAAACCGATCACGGCGAACCAGCAGAAGATCGCCAGTGCCACGCCAGCGAAGAACCCCCACGTCTCCCTGAGCGAGGCGCTCAGCCCTTCGTTCAGGCTCAGCAGATTCACGGGGCCGGGGGTGTACATCACGGTGAACGCGTACAAAACGATCTCCATCTCTCTGCCTCGGGGATAATGCTGTCTCAAGTTGATCGATAGGCTAGAGATTCCGATGATGAAGGTCTTGAATGATCCTGCAGCAAGTGGCCTCGGGCGATGCCGGGAAATTCACCGCTTCTCTGGAGATTTCGGCGCGCCGTAGCATGTGCGCATATTTCTGCACCCACCTATTGGACGTCACTACGATGAATGTGGAAGTCTTTCAACCCGGAGACGAGCACAGGCCGGCGTTTCTGGCTGCCGTTCGGCGCAGCAAGTCCGTTTTTGATCGCTGGGTCGCTCCGCCAGACACTCCGGAGAGATACGCTGATTATCTGCGTCGGTACTCGGTGGATACGCACTACAGCTATTTGGCCAAGACGGGGGACGGCACTCTGGTTGGTTGTATTAATCTAAATGAGATCGTTCGTGGCTCGCTCCAGTCCGCGTACCTTGGCTACTATGCATTTCATCCGAACCAGGGAAAGGGACTGATGAAAAAGGCTATGAGTGCCGTGCTTTCGCTTGCCTTTGGCACACACGAGCTTCATAGATTGGAGGCTAATATCCAGCCAGGTAACATGCAGTCGGTGGGTCTGGTTAAATCATTGGGTTTTCGACTGGAGGGTTATTCTCCGCGCTACCTGAAAATTGATGGTGAGTGGAGGGACCATGAGCGCTATGCCATCACATCGGAAGAGTGGCCTTCGGGAACAGGCCAACGTCGCTGAAACCCTTGAGAAGTGGGTACACGGTGGGTTTGCTCCTTTCCGGCATCGTTTTGCTCTTGTCCCGCTGTGTCCGCACCGAATTACCATGGTTCATGATTTTGGTGCTGAAACTGCGTAATAACCGACAAGAAGCACACGATAAGAGGACGGCAGCATGAACCTGGAAATACTCTATCTCTTTGTGCCGGCTAGTGTGGTGTTT
>NZ_PZJU01000042.1 GCF_003206715.1 Salinicola peritrichatus
AATCCTCACATATAAACCCATATGCTGCGCTCCGTGCGCCTTGCGACGGAGTGCCGCCCACTTCATCCTGCTCGCCGATTTACTCAGTATTCCCGGGGTGTCGCAATAGAAAATCCTGGACAGTAAACGAAAGCGCCCGATACCAGTGGCATCGGGCGTTGTCGTTGAGGATGGACAGTGGCGCTCAGTCGTCGGCCGTCTGGCGGCGTTTGAGCGGCTGCGCCAGCGTCTCGGCCATCTGGGTCAGCGTGCGTTCGGTGGTCGGCCAGTCGATGCAGGCGTCGGTGATCGAGACGCCATACTCGAGTTGACTGCGATCCTCGGGAATCTTCTGGCTGCCCCAGCCGATGTTGGATTCGATCATCAAGCCGATGATCGAGCGGTTGCCGTCGAGAATCTGGTGGGTCACGTTCTCCATCACCAGCGGTTGCAGTGCCGGGTCCTTGTTGGAGTTGGCATGTGAGCAATCCACCATCAGATTGGCTTTCAATCCGGCCTTGTGCAGTTCCTGCTCGGCCAGGGTCACGCTGACGCTGTCGTAGTTGGGCTTGCCGTTGCCGCCGCGCAGTACCACGTGGCCGTAGGCGTTGCCCCGGGTGCGGATGACCGCGACCTGGCCGGCCTGATCGATACCCAGGAAATTGTGCGGGCTGGCGACCGACTGCAACGCATTGACGGCGACATCGAGACTGCCGTCGGTACCGTTCTTGAAGCCCACGGGACCGGATAGGCCCGAGGCCATTTCGCGGTGCGTTTGCGACTCGGTCGTGCGCGCCCCGATCGCCGACCAGCTGATGCAGTCCTGCAGATACTGTGGCGAGATCGGATCGAGCGCCTCGGTGGCCAGCGGCAGGCCGATCTCGGCCAGGTCGACGAGCAGATGCCGGGCGATGTGCAGACCTTCTTCGATATCGAAGGAGTCGTTGAGATGGGGGTCGTTGATCAGCCCTTTCCAGCCCACCGTGGTTCGCGGCTTTTCGAAATAGACGCGCATGACGATATAGAGGCTGTCGCTGACGGCATCGGCAAGCCGACGCAGACGCCTGGCGTAGTCGCGGGCGGCATCGGGATCGTGAATCGAGCAGGGGCCGACCACGACCAGCAGGCGCGGATCCTCGCGATCGAGAATGCGCTGGATGGTCTGGCGGCCTTCGATGACTGTCCGCTGTGCCGCTTCGCTGAGCGGAATGTGCTGCTTGAGCACTTCGGGGGTGATCAGGACGTCCTGAGACAGGACGTTGAGATTGTTGACCTGCTGTTCCGACATGCTGGGCCCGTTGGTTCTTCTACTGAATGCGCGTGGAGCGCGTACTATGGCGGCTGCACGGTACAAAAATCAACTTCGAGAGTGCTGACAAGCGACTGCGCTCGTGCTCGTGACGCTTGTTAGTATCCTTTTTCGGTCACTTCTGAAGATTGCATGCCGCTATTCCATGCCACTATCGCGCGACTTGATGGTTGGCCGCAAAACAGGAACACTGGATCGGTTTCGCCGCGTGCTTATCCACCGTTTCTGTTATAAGTTGCACGCCTGTCACCGAATCGTGAGTCCCAAGGCTCCAGGTTGAATCATGAGCGTATCGTTACCCAATCACCATTATCGTCACCGCTGTGTCCTTTTGCGATGTGCTGCGCCCATGAACATGGGGAGGAGTTGAATGGGTGCCAGAGAGACCGATCAACAACTCGTCGAGCGCGCCCAGAAGGGGGATACCCGAGCCTTCGATCTACTGGTCAAGAAGTATCAGCACAAGATCCTCGGCCTGATCGGCCGTTACGTCCAGGACCACGCCGAAGTTCAGGACGTAGCCCAGGAAGCCTTCATCAAAGCGTATCGCGCCCTGGGCAGTTTTCGCGCCGAGAGCGCGTTCTACACCTGGATGTACCGCATCGCCATCAACACGGCGAAGAATTATCTGGTGTCGCGAGGGCGGCGGCCGCCGGGCAGCGACCTGGACATCAGCGACGCCGAAGTCGTCGATCAGAGCGGGCGGCTGTCGGATATCGAGTCACCGGAAGCGGCCATTGCCCGTGACCAACTGGAAGCGGCGGTGTTCGAGGCGATCGAGAACCTGCCGGACGACTTGCGTACCGCCATCACGCTGCGGGAATTCGACGGTCTCTCCTATGAGGACATTGCCACCATCATGGAGTGCCCCGTCGGCACGGTGCGTTCACGCATCTTCCGCGCTCGGGAAGCGGTCGACAAACATATCCATCCGTTGCTGGAGCGAAGTGCGCAGGATGCCGCGAACGAATCTTGAAATCGCACGGCACTTTTTGACGATAAAGATGAATCGAAAATGAACTGTTGGCGATTTCCATCGTCATACAGGAGCAAGCAGAACACTGATGTCGTTGAATGGCGACGTGTCGCCTTCATTCAACACGTGGCAAGCCGCAAGGCCGAGTGTGAGGGTGTGACTATGAAGCAGGTACGTGAGTCGTTTTCCGCGCTGATGGACAACGAAGCCGACGAATTCGATCTACGCCGGGTTCTCAAGAGCCTGGGAAGCGCATCGGAAGAGTCGGACACGTGGCGACGCTACCATTTGGCTCGCAGCATGATGCAACGCGAGCGGGACGCGGTCGTCAACATCGACATCTCCGGGGACGTGATGGCAGCGCTGGCCGATGAACCCCAGCCGCTCTCGGCGCCGGGGCACGAATCGACGAAACGTCACTCGTTCTCCTTCATGGGCGGTGCTGCGGTGGCCGCGGCGGTATCGCTGATGGTGATCGCCGGCGCCCAGGTCTACAACGGTCGATTCGCCGGTGATACCGAGAGCTCCCCTGACGTCGCCAGTGGTACCGTGCTGCCGCCCTCGAGCGGTACTCAGCCATCGTTTGCGTCCGAGACCTCGTCCGGCGGCAATGGTGTCATGCCCGCCTCTATGCAGGCGCCTGCCTCCGACGGGCTGCCGTATTTCTCGGCCAACGGCGCCGGCAGCGGCCTGATGACGATTGGCGAGAACGTCATGTCGCCGATGTTTCTTTCCTCCGGTTCCGAGCAGCCAAGCATCGATAGAGAGCAGGCGGAAACGTTGCAGTCCTATCTCGAACGTCACTCGCTGGGCGCGGCCTACAGCACTGGCGATAGTTGGATGCCGCTGCTGCGCGCGCCGGGTACGTATGCCAGCCAGTTGAACAGCATCGGAGCCACGGAAACGCGCTGATGTCGCTGCACCGCGTAGGGAGCGTTGCGCTGTTGATGGCGGTCTCGGTCGGTGCCGCGGTAGCGCAAGACTCACCCTCGTCATCTCCGGCCGCTGAAGAAACGTTCGATTGCGCTCGAATGGCGGAAGTCGACAAGGACGACGCGACACCGGAGGCACTCTTCGAGCGGAGCCTGTGGGCGGGGCATTGCTATCGCTTCAGCGCAAGAGCCGTGCGTATCAGCTTCGACGGCGTTCGCACACTGGCGCTTACCCACTCGATCGACCAGGGCATCGAAACCGAGGCCGCGAGATTCCTCGATGGTCCGCCGGTGGCGATCGAAAAGCGCGGCGGGGTGAACAAAAGGGCGGCTGGCAGCGGCGTGCTCGACTTCTCCACCGGCATGTCGCCGGCCCAGTTGGCCCGCCACGTGGCCCGGTACTACCGCCTGCAACCCGTTGAACTCGAGCGTATCGCCGGGCGAGCGGCCTGGCGGCTCGATATCGAGCCGCAGGACTCCCTGCGCTATGGCTATCGGCTGTGGCTCGATCGGGAAACCGCACTCCCGCTCAAGCAGGAGATGATCGATATCAATGGCCAGGTCATCGAGACCTTCCAGATCACCGAACTTCAGAACCCTGAGCTCTATCAGGGAGTCTTGAGCCTGGGACCCGAGCGCAATCCGACAACGTCGCCTTGGGATGCCCAATGGCTGCCCGCCGGATTCATCGCGCAACCGGTTCCCGCGCGCAGTCCCGGAGAGATGGCGCGTACCGAACATCGTCTCTACAGTGATGGCTTGACCAGCATCAGCCTGTTCGTGGAGCCGATTACCGGTTCGCGCCCACCGCTCAAGGCCGGCGTGCATCGGCTCGGTATTTCCTTCGCTGCCGTGTCACGTCGTGCACGACGGGCGCCCGATGCAGATTCTAGTGCTGGGCGAGGCGCCTGCGGAAGTCCTGGCGCGGATCGCCGTTCAGGTGAGCTGGAGCGGCACCGGAAACGCCGGTGCCGCCACGGCCAATACGGGTGAGGGTGCGTCCAGGGATGATCCTTCCTCCGCCGACACTGGCTCCTGAATTCCTACCGACTTGCCGGCCACTCAATGCAAAGAATCTTTACATCTCATTGAACTCTTCACGTTTTTTCGCATCAATGGGAGTGGCAGCGACATCCCGTCGGCGGATGTCCGCCATTCCGATGGCGCAAGGTTCAGTCGGTAGGTGTTATCCCTTGCGTTCGTCATCATGTTCATCAACGTACGGCTCGCTTCGAGTCTTCACGATGTTAGGAGTGCTTAATGGAACGCATGACAAGATGGTTCGCTCCCTGGCTGCTGATGGCCGTGGCCTTGCTGTCAGTCCAGACGGCTCAGGCGCGCGAACTGCCGGACTTCACCGAACTGGTCAAGCAGGCCGCCCCCGGCGTGGTCAACATCTCGACGACCAGCACGATCAGTGCCGCGAGCGGTCCTTACGCTCAACAGGACATCCCCGAGATCTTTCGGCGGTTCTTCGGTGACCAGATGCCGCCGATGCCCGGCATGCCCGGCGGCAACGAGGAACGCAAGTCGCTGGGCTCCGGATTCGTCATCCGCAAGGACGGTTACATTCTGACCAATGCGCACGTGGTCAAGGATGCCGACGAGATCATGGTGCGCCTCAACGATCGGCGGGAACTGCCCGCGAAACTGGTGGGTTCCGATGCGCGCACCGATGTGGCGCTGCTCAAGGTCGATGCCGATGATTTGCCGACATTGAAAATCGGCGACTCGGATGACTTGCAGGTCGGCGAGTGGGTGGCGGCCATTGGCTCGCCGTTCGGCTTCGACCACTCCGTGACGGCGGGCATCGTCAGCGCCATCAATCGCACGCTGCCTAGCGACACCTACGTACCGTTCATCCAGACCGACGTCGCGATCAACCCCGGTAACTCCGGCGGTCCGCTGTTCAACCTGGACGGCGAAGTGGTGGGTATCAACTCGCAGATCTATACCCGTAGCGGCGGTTTCATGGGGCTCTCCTTCGCCATCCCGATCAGTGTCGCGATGGACGTCGCCGACCAGTTGCGCACCGAAGGCCATGTCAGCCGTGGCTGGCTCGGCGTCGTGATCCAGCCGGTCTCCAAGGATCTGGCCGAGTCCTTCGGGCTCGACGACACGCGCGGCGCCCTGGTCTCCGATGTCACCGACGACAGCCCGGCCAAGAAAGCCGGCCTGAAGGCGGGCGACGTGATCCTGAGCGTCAATGGCGAGGCCATCGACGACTCCACCACCTTGCCCCGACTGATCGGTCGGGTATCCCCCGGCGACGACGTCAAGCTCAAGGTCATGCGTGATGGCGACCAGCGCAACATCGATGTCACCGTCGGCGACTGGCCGGAGGAGATGACCGCGGATGGCTCGTCGTCAACCGGCAAGGCGACCGACGATCAGGCCAAGCTGGGTATCGCCATCAGCGATCTCAACGATCAGCAGAAGCAGCAACTCGACATCGACAGCGGCGTGCTCGTACGTCGTGTCGATCCGCGCGGTGCCGCGGCGGCTGCCGGCATTCAGCCGGGGGACGTGATCGTCAGCTTCGATCAGAAGCCGGTCGACAACGCCGACCAGTTGATCGAAGCGGTCAAGCAGGTCGACGAGGATCGGGCCGTACCGGTGCGCATCGTGCGTGACGGCAACTCGTTGTTCGTGGCGCTGCGATTGAAGGCCCAGGACTGAACGCCCCGCGACGCAACGTACGCGGAACCCGCAGCCCCGCCCGTTCAGGCGGGGCTGTGTGGTTTCGGCGTGTCGCTGTCCTTGGTACCGCCATGTCGGTACAATGCCGCCATTTCGTAATCAACCGCGCGACCGCAAACCACGCACTGTGTCCGTCAGCGCGTACAAATGACCGGTAAGGACTCAATGGCAGACGCCGCAAGTAACGAAAAGCTCAAGTACATTCGGAACTTCTCGATCATTGCCCACATTGATCACGGCAAGTCCACCTTGGCGGATCGCATCATTCAGGTGTGCGGCGGGTTGAGCGACCGAGAGCTCAAGGAGCAGGTACTCGACTCGATGGATCTGGAGCGCGAGCGCGGTATCACCATCAAGGCGCAGTCGGTGACGCTCGACTACCTGGCCCGGGATGGCAACACCTATCAGCTCAATTTCATCGACACGCCCGGACACGTCGACTTCTCCTACGAGGTATCGCGCTCGCTCTACGCCTGCGAGGGCGCCTTGCTGGTGGTCGATGCCGCCCAAGGCGTCGAGGCGCAATCGGTGGCCAACTGCTATACCGCCATCGAGCAGAATCTCGAGGTCCTGCCGGTACTCAACAAGATGGACCTGCCGCAGGCCGATCCCGATCGGGTCGCCCACGAGATCGAGGAGATCATCGGGCTCGAGGCCCAGGACGCGGTACGCGTTTCGGCCAAGAGCGGGCTCAATATCGACGAGCTGCTCGAGCGACTGGTACGCGACATTCCGCCGCCCAAGGGAGACCGCGACGGCGACCTTCAGGCACTGATCATCGACTCCTGGTTCGACAATTACCAAGGGGTCGTATCGCTGGTGCGCATCTTCGACGGCACGCTGAAGAAGGGCGACAAGATCCGCATGAAGTCGACCGGCGGCGACTGGGAGGTGACCGATATCGGTTACTTCACGCCCAAGCAGAATTCCACCGGTATCCTGCGTGCCGGCGAGGTGGGCTTCGTCATCGCCGGGATCAAGGACATCCACGGGGCGCCGGTCGGCGATACCATCACCCATACCAGGACCAAGGACGTGCCGCGCCTGCCTGGCTTCCAGAAGGTCAAGCCGCAGGTTTACGCCGGCATGTTCCCGGTGAGTTCCGACGATTACGAGGATTTCCGCGACGCGCTCGAAAAGCTGGCGCTCAACGATGCCTCGCTCGACTACGTGCCCGAAAATTCCGATGCTCTCGGCTTCGGCTTCCGTGTCGGCTTCCTCGGCACGCTGCACATGGAGATCATCCAGGAGCGCCTGGAGCGGGAATACGATCTCGACCTGCTGACCACGGCACCGACGGTCATCTACGAACTGGTGATGGACGATGGCGAGGTGCAATACATCTCCAACCCGTCGAAGCTGCCGGATCTGGCCAGCGTCGCCGAGATGCGCGAACCGATCGTGCGTGCCAATATCCTGGTACCGCAGGAGTTCGTCGGCAACGTGATTTCCGAATGCGTCAATCGGCGCGGCGTGCAACTGGACATGCAGGTGCTCGGCAACCAGATGCAGCTGGTCTATGAACTGCCGATGGCGGAAGTGGTGATGGACTTCTTCGATCGGCTCAAGTCGATCTCCAAGGGCTACGCCTCGCTGGACTACAGCTTCGAGCGCTTCGAAGCGGCCAAGCTGGTACGCCTGGATATCCTGATCAACGGCGACCGTGTCGATGCCCTGGCGCTGATCATCCATCGCGACCACGCCCACTCACGTGGCCGAATCCTGGTCGACAAGATGAAGGAACTGATTCCGCGGCAGATGTTCGACGTCGCGGTGCAGGCGGCGATCGGCGGCCATGTCGTGGCGCGCTCGACGGTCAAGGCGCTGCGCAAGAACGTCACGGCGAAGTGCTACGGCGGCGATGTCACGCGCAAGAAGAAACTGCTGGAGAAGCAGAAAGCCGGCAAGAAACGCATGAAGCAAGTGGGGCGTGTGGAAATTCCCCAGGATGCGTTCCTCGCCGTCCTCAAAGTGAACGAGTAGGAAAACGTCTCATGGATTTTTCGTTGTTACTGGTGTTGGCGGTTGCCATCACAGGGCTCGTCTGGTTACTCGACAGCCTGTTCTGGCGCCGCGCTCGCCGCCAACGCCAGCGGGCCGCCGCCGCAGAGAAGGGTGATGACAAATCGGTCACCTACAAGGACCCCTGGCCGGTCGATTATGCCCGTTCCTTCTTTCCGGTCCTGCTGGTCGTTCTGGTGCTGCGCAGTTTCGTGGTCGAGCCGTTCCAGATCCCTTCCGGTTCGATGCGGCCGACGCTGGAAGTCGGCGATTTCATCCTGGTCAACAAGTTCGCCTATGGGTTGCGCCTGCCGGTGATCAACACCGAGATCGCCGATGTCGGCGAACCGCAGCGTGGTGACGTCATGGTGTTCCGCTTTCCGCAGGACCCTTCCGTCAACTTCATCAAGCGCGTCATCGGTCTGCCGGGCGATCATATCCGCTACGAGAACAAGCAGCTCTACGTCAACGGTGAGCCGGTGCCGAAGTCACTGATCGACCCCGAACCGGCCGAGGCCCCCGGAGAAGAGCGCTACCAGGAGCAGCTCGGCGACGTCGAGCACAGCATCTTCAACAACCCGCAGATGCCGGGACCGCAGATGCGCGAGATCGTGGTGCCCGATCACGAATATTTCATGATGGGCGACAACCGCGACCACTCCAACGACAGTCGCTATTGGGGTTTCGTGCCGGAGGCGAACATCGTCGGCAAGGCGTTTGCGGTGTGGATGCACTGGGATGGCGGCTTGCCTAGCTTCAGTACGGTACGCCAGATAGACTGAATTCGAGAATGCGTAAATTCTGAATTAACGATAAACGCGGTAGCGCTACCCATGGTCTTGATCGGTCATGGGTATACGCTAGCGTGCCAACGGATTCGCTCAGCGGGCGACGGACTGACCCGCGCCCGCTTTGCAAACAAGACCAATGAAAAATGGGAATGACGTGAGTGATCCTCTACAAGGCTTCAGTCGGCGTATCGGCCACGAATTTCACGATCCGGCGCTGTTGGAGCTGGCTTTAACTCACCGCAGCGTCGGCGGTGCCAACAATGAGCGACTCGAGTTCCTGGGCGACTCGATCGTCAACTTCGTCATCGGCGAGGCGTTGTTCAAGCGCTTTCCCGCGGCCCGGGAAGGGCAACTGTCACGTTTGCGCGCCGGTCTGGTGAAGGGGCAGACACTGGCCGTGGTGGCGCGCGAGTTCGAACTCGGTGGCTGCCTGCGCCTGGGGTCCGGTGAAATGAAGAGCGGCGGCCACCGGCGTGATTCGATCCTCGCCGATGCGCTGGAAGCGGTGATCGGCGCGATTTATCTCGATGCCGGCATGGATGTCGCCCGTAGTCGTGTGCTGGCCTGGTTCGGCACCCGGCTGGAGTCGATCGATCTGCACAATACGCAGAAGGACCCCAAGACGCGACTGCAGGAATTTCTTCAGTCGCGTCAACAGGCGCTGCCGCGTTACGAGGTGATCTCGGTGGAAGGCGAAGCGCATGCCCAGACTTTCAGCGTCGAATGCCACGTCGCCATGCTGGGCGAGACGCCGACGCTGGGCGAGGGCACCAGCCGGCGTCTCGCCGAACAGCAGGCCGCCGAACTGGCGCTGGCCAAACTCGAACCTACCAAGAGCAAGCGCGGATGACACAGACTTGTGGCTTCGTCGCCATCGTCGGGCGTCCCAACGTCGGCAAATCGACGCTGATGAACCGTATCCTCGGACAGAAGATTTCCATCACCTCGCGCCGTCCGCAGACGACGCGGCATCAGATCATGGGGATCAAGACCGTCGACGAGGCGCAGTTCATCTACGTCGACACGCCCGGCATGCATCTGCAGACCGGCGATCGCAACAAGGCGATCAACCGTTTCATGAACCAGGCCGCGTCGCAGGCGCTGCGCGACGTCGATTGCGTCGTGTTCCTGGTCGACCGCACGCGCTGGACCGACGAGGATCAGGTCGTGCTCGACAAGCTCACCCACGTCGAGGCGCCGGTCATTCTGGCGGTCAACAAGGTCGACTGGCTCGAGGACAAATCCACGCTGCTGCCGTGGCTGGAGTCGCTCTCCGCGCGGCGTGAGTTCGCGGCGATCGTGCCGATTTCGGCCAAGCACGGCACCAACGTGCCGGAGCTGGAAGCGGAGGTCGCCAAACGCCTGCCCGAGGGCGTGCATTACTTCCCCGACGATCAGGTCACCGACAAGAGCCAGCGCTTCCTGGCGGCCGAACTGGTGCGCGAGAAAGTCATGCGTCAGCTCGGCGACGAACTGCCGTACCAGATGACCGTCGAGATCGAAGAGTTCCGCGAAGAGGACAAGGTGATCCACATCAGCGCCCTGATGCTGGTCGAGCGCCAGGGGCAGAAAAAGATCCTGATCGGCGACAAGGGCGAACGGATCAAGAAGATCGGCATCGAGGCGCGTCAGGAGATGGAACGTGCCTTCGACAGCAAGGTCATGCTCAACCTGTGGGTCAAGGTCAAGCGCGGCTGGTCGGACGACGACCGGGCACTGAAGAGCCTGGGCTACGATCTCGAGTAGGCGTCCATGCAACCCCAGCCGGCCTATCTGCTGCACAAGCGCCCCTACCGCGAAACCAGTGCGCTGGTCGACGTGATCACGCTCGAGCATGGACATGTCCGCGCCGTGGCGCAGGGGGTGCAGCGGGCCGGCAGCAAATCGCGCGCCAAGCTGCAGCCGTTCACGCCGCTGCACCTGACCTGGATCGGTGAGGGCGATCTCAAGCGCCTGCGCATGATGGAGACGACCCAGAGCGCCGTGCTGCTGGCGGGGGAGGGGCTGTTGTGCGGGCTCTATGCCAATGAGCTGCTGACCCGGGCGCTGCCCGTCGGCTTGCCGGTGGGCGAAGTCTTCGCGATCTACGCCTGGGCGCTCGATCGTCTCACCCGCCCCGCCGAGCGCGCGCCCACGCTGCGGCGTCTCGAAATGACGCTGCTGGAAGCGCTGGATGCCGAGCCGGTCTTTCTCGATCAGGACGACAGGCCGCTCGATCCGGCGGGCCGTTACGTCTATGCCCCCGACATCCGTCGATTTCGACCGGTCGCTTCCCGGCAGCCCGGCTGGGATGGACGCAGCCTGAAACTGCTGGCGCGCGGCGACTGGGAGGCTCCGGGGCTCGCGGGGCTGAGCAAGGGCCTGGCGCGCGCCGCACTTGCGCCGCTGATCGGCCAGCAGCCGCTGCGCTCGCGGGAACTGATGCAGCGACTTAGCGAACGGCGCCGGCGCAGCACGACCTGAGAGAGTGTTTACAAAAGGGCTGCATCGGCAATACAGCGTTGAAATCGTCCTCACAATGCTCATTTACACCCTGTAAACTGCGCTTGTTCAGACGATTTCGCCTTGTCTTGCCTTCGTTCGCCTGTTTTGTAAACACCCTCTGAGCCGCCGTGTCTGTCGACTTCCGAAAACCAACAACCCGTCATGCCAAGGATTCCCACACCATGATCGCCACCCGCATCCAACTCGGCGTCAACATCGACCATGTCGCGACACTGCGCCAGGCGCGCGGCACCCGCTATCCCGATCCCGTGCAGGCGGCGTTGCTGGCCGAGGAGGCGGGAGCCGACGGTATCACGCTGCACCTGCGTGAGGATCGCCGGCACATCCAGGAGCGCGACGTCGAACTGATCGCGGCGGTGCTCAATACCCGCATGAATCTCGAAATGGCGGTCACCGAAGAGATGATCGCCTTCGCCGAGCGGTTGCGGCCGTCCGATGTCTGCCTGGTGCCGGAGAAGCGCGAGGAGCTGACCACCGAAGGCGGGCTGGACGTGGTGGCGGGGCGCGAGGCGATCGCCGAGGCCTGTCGTCGATTGACGGCCGCGGGTTGTCGGGTGTCGCTGTTCATCGACCCGGAGCCGGCCCAGATCGAGGCGGCGCACGCCGTCGGCGCGCCGGTGGTCGAGCTGCATACCGGAGCCTACGCCGAGGCCAGCGGCAGTGCCGTGCAAGTGGAGTACGAGCGACTGGCGGCGGCGGCGGAATTCGCGGGGGAGCTGGGGCTGATCGTCAACGCCGGCCATGGCCTGCATTATCACAACGTCGAGGCGATCGCGGCCATTCCCGGTATCCATGAGCTCAATATCGGCCATGGCATCATTGCGCGGGCGCTGTTCGTGGGGCTCAAGGAAGCGGTAGCCGAAATGAAGCGCTTGATGATTGCCGGCCAGGATGCCGGATTGGTCGCGCAGATCGAATCATTCGAGGGCGATCACGACCACGCGCACGCTCACTGATCGCTCGCATGATCGTGGCAGGCCGCGTCGACGATCTTGCGCTCATCGGCCCACGAAAGCAGCCGGTCACAGGCCGTCAGCAGTGTCTGCCACTCGGTTTCACAAGCCATCAGTCCGTCGCTGCGCAGTCGGGTTTCAAGCGCTTCGCAAGCCGCGGAGAGCGCCGGCACGCCGCAATAGCGGCAGGCGCCGCCCAGTTTGTGCACGGCCTCGCTGAACGCGGCGCTATCCCGTCGTCGCCATGCCCGGGCCAGCTGGCGGCGCTGGCCGGGTAACTCTCCGATCAGGCGCGCCAGCATTTCGTCGGCCAGGGTTTCCCGGCCGCCGCTGAGATGCAGCGCCAGCTCGCGATCCACCACGGGGCGTGTTGCCGCGTTGGCATCGGCGAGGCCGGCGGTCCGTGTGCCGAGGACAGCGGATGCCACGGCAGCAGTCATGCGATGAGTCGACGCCAGCGGCAGATAGCGCGACAGAAGCTGGCGGAGCCGCCTTTCATCGAGAGGTTTGACGATCAGGTCGTGGAAGGGCCGCGCGTAGGTCGTCCAACGAGTGTGGGCCCCGGCATCTGCCGTCATGGCGATGATCGGCTTGTCTCTCCACTCGCCGCCCAGCGCCCGCAGACGCTTGCTCGCTTCGACACCGCAAGCCTCGCCAAGGTGTAGATCCATCAGCACCAGATCGATTTCATGGCTCGCGGCCACGCCGAGTGCCTTTTCGACACTGCCGACGATCAGTGGCCTGGCGCCGACGATCGGCATCAGCGCATCCAGATAGTGTTGACTGAGCTCGTCGTCGTCGACGACCAGAATGCGCGCATGATGCGGCGTCGCTGATGCGCTGTTGGCTTGTTCGAGATCGGACTCGGCCGGGCGCACGAAGGGTTCGCGGGTACCCAGCTCGATGCGGACAACCACGGTATTGCGGTCCGCCGAACGCGGCTCCAGGCCTATCGAGCCGTTCAGGTCCGTGGTCAACCGGCGACAGATCGCCAAACCCGTGCCTTTGCTGGCGTCCGTGACCGGCGTGCTGCCCGCGAGCGCTCGACGCAGGCGCCGGCGGTGCTTTTCGTCGCCGTTGTCGCTGCTTTCGACACTGATGCGCAACCGGACGCGATCGCCATCTCGGTGGTCGAGGACGACGTGGGTGATGGCATCTCCCCGGCCTGCGTATTTGATCGCGTTGTTGATCAGGTTGGTCAACAATTGCCGAACGGCGATCGGGGAACCGACGAGGTGCGGTGGCACCTCGTCATGGACGATGCCCAGCAGCACGATGCCCTTCGCTTGGGCCAACGGTGCCTGAAGGCTGTTGATCTCCCACAGCAGATCGGCGATATCGAAAACATTCTCCGCCTGACGGCGCCGGTCGTCCCCGAGTACGTGATCCACCGTGTCCAGCAGCCCGTTCGATGCCAGCTGGATGTGCCGAAGCCACGCACGCTGCTGCCTATCGAGCGAGGTGTTTTCCAGCAGGCGGCAAAACCCGAGCATTCCCGAGAGTGGCGCGCGAAGCTCGTGACTCACGTACGCCAGATCGTCGCTGGCCGGCCCCGCGCCGCCGGTCGGCTTCCCACCGTCGCCGGTGTCGGGAAGTGCAGATTCGATATTACGGCGCCGCGCCATTGCGAGAGTGGCGATCAGCAGCAGGATGACGGCTGCCAGCATCAGCAGCCAGGAGCCATGAAAGTGCCAGCGTTCCGTGGACGAAGCGCCCGGTTCGAGACGGAGATCCAGCCACCATTGCTGTGCTGGACCGGTTGAAGCGAATAGCGGAAGCGGCAAGAACCAACGCAGGTCGTCGCCCCGTTGCCGGATTTCGTCGAGATCCACGGCAGCTGCCGACGAAGCGTTGGGTGGAAGGTCGCCGAAGTCCCGTTCGTCGCCATCCGGGGTGCGCAGCGTGGCATTACGGATTCGAGGGTCGCTGACCAGTCGCGCCAGCAACTCATGGATGCGCGCTGCATCGTCGTGTTGGATGGCGTCGGCCAATGAAGGTGCCAACTCCCGGCTGATGGTGCCGATTCGCTGTAACGTCACGCGCTCGTCGGCTCGGTGCATTTCCCAGAAATGCCAGCCGGCAGAGGCAAAGAGTAGCGTCGCGAACAACAGCGACAACGATGTCAGCCAGCGTGAAGCCATCGAAAGCGAAAAACTCCGTACGTTCGTACCTGATCTATCGGCCACGCGGCCAGGATTTATATGGTTTGTTTCATCATATCCGCTTTATGTTGGTTTAATGTAAACACGGTCAGCTCTTCATCACCGGTCAAAACTCGCTAGGGCGTGTACGAAAAGTCGGCGAGCGAAGGCCAGACAAGGCAAAAATCGGCGAAAGAACGGAGTTTACATGCAGTAAATGAGTATCTTGAGTCGATTTTTAACGCCGTATGGCCGAGCGCAGACAGTTTTCGTACATGGCCTAAGCTTGGCGTCGAGCTGTCATGCCCCCAGCCGGCTTCGATATACTGTCTTCATTCACTGCCGACCCTCACCGGGCTTACCATCACGGTCCAGTTCGGCGCGGTCGGGCTCGTATCGGCTTTAGGACATACTCGCCATGGCATTTCCCACGCTTGCGCAAACTGTCGGCAACACGCCTCTGGTCAGACTCGCCCGTATCACCGCCGGGCGCGACAACACCATTCTGGCCAAGCTGGAAGGCAATAACCCGGCCGGTTCGGTCAAGGATCGCCCGGCGCTATCGATGCTGCGCGAAGCCGAGGCCCGCGGCGACATCTCACCCGGGGATACGCTGATCGAGGCGACATCCGGCAATACCGGTATCGCGTTGGCGATGGCCGCAGCGGTCATGGGCTACAAGATGATCCTGATCATGCCCGACAACGCCTCGAGCGAGCGCAAGCAGGCGATGGCGGCTTACGGCGCGAAGCTGATCGGCGTCAGCAAGGAAGCCGGCATGGAAGGCGCGCGGGATCTGGCCGAGGAGATGATCGCCCGCGGCGAGGGCAAACCGCTCGATCAGTTCGCCAACCCCGATAACCCGTTGGCGCACTACCGCACCACCGGCCCCGAACTGTGGGAACAGACCGCCGGACGGATCACCCATTTCGTCAGTGCCATGGGGACTACCGGCACGATCATGGGCACGTCGCGCTATCTCAAGGAGCGCAATCCGTCGATCCAGGTCGTCGGTCTGCAACCGGCGGACGGTGCCAGCATTGCCGGCATCCGCCGCTGGCCGCAAGCCTATCTGCCGCAGATCTTCGAGCCCGAGCGCGTCGACAGCGTGCTCGACATCGGCCAGCAGGAAGCCGAGGAGCACATGCGTCGCCTGGCCCGTGAGGAAGGCATTCTGGCCGGGGTATCGTCGGGCGGGGCGTTGGCCGGCGCGTTGCGGGTCGCCGAGCAGGTCGACAACGCGGTGATCGTGTTCATCGTCTGCGACCGCGGCGATCGCTATCTCTCCACCGGCCTCTACGCGCCGGACGCCTGACATGGCGAGACTCACCACAACGGGACTGGGCAAACGACGCGTGCCGCTCGCTAAAGGAGCGAACAAGCGGGAGAAATTGTCGTCCAGGCCGGCGGCGGCCTTTGGCCCGATCGGCGGCGCCGTGACGGTGGAGCGGCTCGCCCATGACGGTCGCGGCATCGCCCGTGATGCCCACGGCAAGACACTGTTCATCGACGGTGCGCTGCCGGGCGAGCAGGTCGAGATCGCGATTCACCGTCAGCGCCGCCGCTTCGACGAAGCCCACGTGCGGGAACGTCTCACGGATGCGCCCGAGCGCGTCGTTCCGCCCTGCGAATATGCCGAACGCTGTGGCGGCTGCGATCTGCAGCATCTCGCCGTCGAGGCCCAGCGCGAGCACAAGCGCCGGGTGCTGGTCGAGCTGCTGCGACGCCAGTCGATCGAGGTGCCTCATGCGCCCTCGCTGCTCGCCGGCGATGAAGGCGGTTACCGTCGACGTGCGCGCCTCGGCGTCAAATGCGACGGAGAAGGCAGGGTGCATCTCGGTTTTCGCGCGCGCGGCAGCGAGCAGTTGGTCGACATCGCTCGCTGCCATGTCCTCGTGCCGCGACTCTCCGCGCTGCTGCCCGCACTACGCGTTCAGCTCGAAACGTTGGCGGTGCCGCGCCATGTTGGCCATCTGGAACTGCTGGCGACCGATGGCGAACGGCCGGTCGTGGTGGTGCGTCAGCTTCGCGACGTGCCCGAGGACGCCGCGCGCTGGCGTGAATTCGCTGCGCGGGAGAACGTGGCCCTGGCATTGCTGCGCGGTCGTGAGACGATCACGCTCGATTGGTTGAGCGATGTTCCACGGCTGACGACGCAGGTTGCCGGTAGCGCCGGCGCGGTGACGCTGGGACTGGCGCCCGGCGATTTCCTGCAGGCCAATGCCGAGATCAACCAGCGCCTGATCGATACCGTGCGCGACTGGCTCGCGCTGGGTGGCAGCGAGCGTCTGCTCGATCTGTTTGCGGGCATTGGCAACTTCTCGCTGGCGCTGGCGGCGGACGTCGCCAGCGTGACCGCTGTCGAAGGTAGCAATGCGATGGTCGAACGTCTGCGGGACAATGCCCGACGTAACGAATGCCATGACGTGACCGCATTGCAGGCGGATCTCAGCGCACCGGGCGAAGCCATCGACGCGCTATTTGCCGAGCACGATACGGTGTTGCTGGACCCGCCCCGCGGTGGCGCCGATGCGTTGTGCCGGCGTCTGGCGGCGAGTTCCAGCGGTCGGGTGCTTTACGTATCCTGCGACCCCGCCTCGCTGGCGCGCGATGCCGGTCATCTATTGGCAGGCGGGTTCAGGCTGGAACGGCTGGCGGTTGCCGATATGTTCGTGCATACCGCGCATCTTGAGTCGTTGGCGCTGTTCACTCGCCCTCGTCGCCGTCGTGCTGGAGAAGGCGCCGATGGCCTTAGCTCTGTAGCCACGGGAGGCAAACGCTAACATGGTCAGAGTGCGTGAGGATCAGCCGCTGATCGACGCCGGTGGCGTCGATCTGGAGTCATGGTTGACACGGCTGCAGGAAGAGATCGGCCTGCGCGCGCCCGAGCGCATGCGCCAGGCCTGTGAACTGGCGCGCCTGGCCGGAGAGAAGGACGCCGGTGGCGTGGTCGAGTCCATTCCCGGCCAGAGCCTGCTCACCGGGCTCGAAATGGCCGACATTCTCAGCCAGCTCAAGCTCGATCAGACGACACTGGAGGCGGCGGTGCTATACCGCAGCGTGCGTCGCGGCCTATTGAGTCTCGACAGCGTCGCCAGGCAGATGGGCAGCGAGGTTGCCAAACTGATCGAGGGCGTGCTCAGCATGGCGGCGATCAGTCAGCTCCAGGCGCCGAAGCACGGCCTCTCCCAGCACAACCAGCAGGAGAACCTGCGCAAGATGCTGGTAACCATGGTCGACGACGTGCGCGTCGCCCTGATCAAGATCGCCGAGCGAACCTGCGTGTTGCGCCAGGTCAAGGACGCCTCGCGCGAGAAACGCCTGCGTGTCGCCCGCGAGGTGTTCGACATCTACGCGCCGCTGGCGCACCGCCTGGGGATCGGACAGGTCAAATGGGAGCTCGAGGATCTCGCCTTCCGTTACCTGCACGAGGCCGAGTACAAGTCGATCGCCAAGCAGCTGGCGGAGAAACGCCTGGATCGCGATCGTTATATCCATGAGGTGGTCGAGACGCTCAAGACCTTGCTCGAGCGCCAGGGCATCCAGCGTTATCAGGTCGATGGCCGGGCGAAGCATATCTACTCGATCTGGCGCAAGATGCAGCGCAAGCAGATCGACTTCTCCCAAGTCTACGATGTGCGCGCGGTGCGCATCCTGGTACCGGAGATCGCCGACTGCTACACCACCCTGGGCGTGGTTCACTCGCGCTGGCACCATGTGCCCAACGAGTTCGACGACTACATCGCCAACCCCAAGAAGAATGGCTACCAGTCGCTGCACACCGCGGTGATCGGTCCCGAGAACAAGGTGCTCGAAATCCAGGTGCGCACCTTCGCCATGCACGAGGAGGCGGAACTCGGCGTCTGCGCCCACTGGCGCTACAAGGGCACCGATACCGATCCCAAGAGCCGCAGCTACGAAGAGAAGATCGCCTGGCTGCGCCAGGTGCTCGAGTGGCAGGAGGAGGTCGGCGACCTCGGTGATTTTCGCGAAGGATTGGCCAGCGACGTGGCGCCGGATCGCATCTACGTGTTCACGCCGGATGGCCACGTCATCGACATGCCCCAGGTCGCGACACCGATTGACTTCGCCTACCGCGTGCACACCGAGATCGGCCATCGCTGCCGTGGCGCCAAGGTCGATGGCCGCATCGTGCCGCTGACCTATCTGCTCAAGACCGGGCAGCAGGTCGAGATACTGACCGCCACCAAGAGCGCGCCGAGCCGCGACTGGATCAATCCCAACCTCGGCTATGTACGTACCTCGCGGGCGCGCTCGAAGATTCAGGCCTGGTTCAAGCAGCAGGCGCGGGATCAGAACATCGAAGAGGGCAAGGCGATCTTCGACCGTGAGTTCCGCCGTCTCGATATCGAGGGGATCGATCTCATTCGGCTCGCCGAGGCGGTCAACTACACCGGCGCCGAGGACATGTACGCCGCCATCGGTGCCGGCGACCTGCGTATCGGCCAGGTGCTGCACCAGGCCCAGCAATTGTTCGGCGATAGCGACGACCAGGAGCAGCTCGACCGCCTGCTGACCAAGCCCAAGCGCCACCAGGGCCGCGAGCCCAGCGACGACATCACCGTGCTCGGGGTAGGCAATCTCAAGACGGCGATGGCCAACTGCTGCCATCCGGTACCGGGCGATCAGATCATCGGCTACATCACCCAGGGACGCGGCGTCACCATCCACCGCCAGGACTGCCCCAACGTGCTGCAGTTGCGCAGCGAGGAGCCGCGGCGCATCGTCGACGTCGAGTGGGGTCAGAAAGCGCGCGCCCAGTATCCGGTGGATATCGAGATCGAAGCCTGGGATCGCTCGGGTCTGCTGCGCGACGTGACCCACGTGCTCTCCAGCGACCGGGTCAACGTGACCTCGGTCAACACCGCCACCGACAAGCTCGACAACATCGCCCGCATGCGCATCATGCTCGAAGTGGAAGGCCTGGAAGCGCTGGAACGAATCTTCTCGCGCATCCAGCAGTTGCCCAACGTGATCGACGTCAAGCGACTGAGACAAGGCCAGGGATAATGACATTGCCGAGTGATGCGGTCCAAGAACGCCACGGTCTCGACGACTTGCTGACGCTGATGGCGGTGTTGCGCGACCCGCAACACGGTTGTCCCTGGGATCTCAAGCAGCGCTGGGAGACCATCGTGCCGCATACGCTGGAAGAGGCCTACGAGGTGGCCGACGCCATCGAGCGGCGGGCGTTCGATGAACTGCCCGGCGAGTTGGGCGATCTGCTGTTCCAGGTCGTCTATTACAGCCAGTTCGGTCGGGAAGAAGGGCGTTTCGACTTCGACGATGTGGTGCATACCCTGACCGCCAAGATGCTGCAACGCCACCCGCACGTCTTTCCCGACGGCACGCTCGATTCCCGGCGCGGCGACGGCAGCGTCGCCGAGGCCGAGATCAAGGCGCGCTGGGAAGCGCTCAAGACCGAGGAGCGCGAGGCTCGCCGCGCCGCGGGGCAGGAGCCCTCAGCGCGGAATGACGAGCCCTCAGCGCTGGATGACATTCCCGCCGCGCTGCCGGCCCTGAGCCGGGCCGCCAAGTTGAGCAAGCGTGCCGCCGCTCAGGGTTTCGACTGGCCCGACGAAGACGGCGTGATCGACAAGATTCGCGAGGAACTGGCGGAGGTGGAGGCCGCGCTGGCCGAAGGTGATCGGGCGCACGCCCAGAGCGAAGTCGGCGACCTGCTGTTCGCGGCGGTCAATCTCGCCCGCCGGCTCGGCTGCGATCCGGAGCAGCAACTGCGGCGTACCAACCGGAAGTTCGAGCAGCGTTTTCGTTATGTCGAAAGTGCGGTGAATATCGAGGGCCGGTCGCTTGCAGAAACTTCGCTGGAGGAAATGGAACGTCACTGGCAGGCGGCCAAGCGTGTGAAGAGGCACGGTTGAGTGGTGAGGGGAAGAGTCTGCGAGAGGGATCTATCTCAGGCATTCCCGCCTTGCGTTATCTCGCCTCGCGCCTCAGCCAGTCAACGAAGCGCCTGACCTTGGGCACGCGAAGATTTTGATAGGGGCAGACGATCCAATGAGTATGGCGCTGTATTGAGGGCGGGCCATTGACCGGACACACTAGCCTGCCCTCATCGAGATAGCGCTGCGCCATCCGTTTGCCCTCCAGCGCGATACCGCCTCCTTCGGCCGCGAAGTCGAGAGCCATATGGCCGCGGTCGAACAGAATGCGCTGCCAGCGCCAGGGAGGCTTAATTTCCGCCTGCGTGAACCAATGATCCCAGTGGATCATGTTCTTTATCGAGTGAATCAGGCGAAAATCGAACAGATCGGCGGGCGTCAAACTGGCGGCTGCGGCGGTCTGTGGCGCGCATAACGGCACGATGTCGTCCTCGATCAGCGGTTCGATGTAAAGTCCGCTCCAGATTCCGGAACCGTAGCGAATATCTATATCCACCCGCTCGTCGAGAAAGTGAGGCGGCTCGCTGTTGCCGTCGAGGTGGATTTCGATATCGTCGTTCTCGCTCAGAAAACCCCGAATTTTCCTGTTAAGCCATTGGGCGGCGAATGTCGGCGCCGCACGAATACTCAATGTCTTGATATCCCGATATCCCTTCAATTTTAGCGTAGTGCTTTTGATCTGCACGATCTCGGCCGCGATGTCGGAATAGTACTGCTCCCCCACTTCGGTCAGGGTGATTTTCCTGCCGCTCCGATTGAAGAGTTTGACCCCCAGATGCGCCTCCAACTGATGAATCTGCTGATGGACTGCGGAGGGAGTGATGCTCAGTTCTGCACCCGCCGCAGTCAGGCTGCCGTTGTAGGCAACTGAGTGAAAGATGGCGATAGCGCGGTAGGGAATTGTCATTTTTAGCTTTCCTTAAAAACTCTAGGCGAAAAAGTCGATTGTGCTTCAAATCGTCGCCAACGAGTATGTTGTATAAATAAAAAACAGCTAAAAACAGCAACTTATAGACATAAGTATAACAGACCAAAGTACAAATAATCCCTGAAATCCAGGAGTCACTTATGCTCAACAAAACGATAGCGATTGGTGTGCTGGCGATCTTGGCCGCCCAGTCCGCGGCCGTCGAGGCGAAAACCCTGCGTCTGGGGCACAGCGCTACCGAGTCCAACCCTCGCCACGAAGCGGCACTCTTCTTCGCCAAGCGCATCGATGCACTTTCCGATGGCGATCTACAGATCAATGTTAGTAGCAATGCCCAATTGGGTGACGACCACCAGATGCTGTCGCAGATCCGGCTCGGCTCGCTAGCGCTATCGATTAGCAGTCAGGGAGCGCTGGGCACGGTGATACCCGAAGCCAACATGATCGGTCTGCCATTTCTTTTCAGCGATGTAGAAACGGCTTGGCGAGTGATGGATGGCAAGGTCGGCGAGAGACTATCGGAGAAAGCGCAGGAAGACGGCATCGTGATGCTGGGCTACTGGGATAACGGGCTGCGTCAAATTACCAACAACGTCAGGCCGATCGAACATCCTGACGACCTACAAGGACTGAAAATACGCGTCCCGCCGGACGAAATGGGCAAGGACATCATTGCCGCTCTAGGCGCCACCCCGACCCCCATCGATTTTTCCGAAACCTATCTGGCATTGCAGCAGGGGGTGGTCGATGGCCAAGAGAATCCCATCGCTAACATCTACTCACAGAAGTTCTATGAAGTGCAGGATTACCTGTCGATGACCAATCACAAGTACGAAATCCTGCCCTTCATGGCCAGCGCCACTATCTGGAATACACTCTCCGATGAGGAGAAGGCGTGGATGCGTCAGGCAGCCAAGGAGGCACTCGGTTATCAGCGTAACCTGATGCAGGAGCAGCAGGCCGACCAGATAGACACCATTCGGGATAGCGGAGTGCAGGTCGCCAAAGTCGATGCCGACGAGTTCCGAGCATCGACCCGTTCGGTCTACGACAAGTGGGAGAAGCAATATCCCGACTTCAGTAGTCTGATCGAGTCCGCCGCCGAGGAGGCTCGACAGTGACTACCCGCGAGCGACAGCGTGTCGTTGCCGGCCGGTGGCCGGCGGTCGATACCTTGCGGCGAATGCTGTATCTAGTGGCCGTCGCAGCGGGAGTAATTGCCTCCACTGCACTGTTTGTGGTCATCATGGGTGCGGTCATCTCGCGCTATTTCGAATTGCCATTGGGCAGTTGGATGCAGGCACTGCCGCGGGTGCTATTTCCATGGCTGGTATGTGCTGGCTTCGGCGTAGCCGGTCTGACAGGGCAGCACATCGCCATGGAAGCGTTGACCCAGCGAGTCGCTGCCTCCAGTCGACGACTGATGGCGATTGCCTCTTGTGTGCTGATGATTGTCCTCTACACCTTTCTGAGCTGGCAGGTGGTATTGGTACTGCAGATCGTTGGCGGTATGCAGTACCCGCTACTCGGTATTTCCCAGGGCTGGGGCTACGGCGCGCTGTTGTTGGGGCTTGGACTGCTGGCACTCGGTGCGTTGCTGGAAGGAGTCAGTGCGCTCTTGGTACCCACGGTAGTCCCGGATACGACCGTTTGCGTTTCCCGTTTGACGGGGAAGGATTGTGTCCCATGACAACCTTGATGATGGGGCTCTTCTTCACCGTGATGCTGCTTGGCGTGCCTATCGGAGCGGCGCTGCTGTTAGGGGCCACGGGAGCCGTGGTGTTGCTTGGCGACATGCCAGCCAACATCGTGGTCATGAACCTGTTTCGCCCGATGCAGAACTTTACCCTGGTAGCTATTCCCTTCTTCATCATGTCCGGCGCACTGATGATGAGCGGCGCCATGGGGCAGAAGATCATCGGCTTGGCCTCGCTACTGGTGGGGCGCTTTCGCGGTGGGTTGGGGCAGGTCAATGTGCTGGGCTCGGCGCTGTTCGGCGGGGTTTCGGGCTCGGCGGTAGCCGACACCTCGGCGATGGGCGCGGTGATGATTCCCTGGATGGGGCGTGAGGGATACCCTCCGGCGCTTTCCGGCGCGATTACCGCCTCTTCTTCGATCATCTCGGTGCTGATCCCGCCCTCCATTCCGCTGTTGATCTTCGCCACTATCTCCAACAGTTCGGTCGCTGAGCTGTTCTTAGCAGGAGTGATTCCAGGTCTCTTGCTGACCGTGCTGATGATGGGTATCTGCTACCTGCTAGGCCGTTTTCGGCACTTTCCTGTGTCGCGGGTTGTCGGCAGTCGGCGAGAGGTGTTTGTCATGGTGATATCGGCGCTACCGGCCATCGCGCTGCCGATCATGATCCTTCTGCTGCTGCGCCTGGGGATTGCCACTCCTACCGAGGTGAGCGTGACTGCGGTGGCCTACGCGCTGCTGGTGCGTGGAATGTTCTACCACGACTTGAGCCTTCGATCGCTACTGGCCGGTATCATCGCCACCGTTACCACCACCGGCGTCGTAATGCTGGTGATCGCTGCCTCTAGCGTAGTCAGCTACGTGTTGACGGCGGAGAACATTCCCGCCGTGATCGCGCAGTGGGCGCTCTCGTCGATCGGCGAGCCCTGGAAAATTATCGCGCTGATGAACGTCATCATGCTGCTGGTGGGAATGTTCATTGACTTGTCGGCAGCGATTCTGCTGCTGGGACCGCTGTTCGTGGTGCTGGCCAACGCCATCGGCCTGAGCCTCGTCCAGTTGGGTGTGATGATGACCCTCAATCTCGCCATTGGACTATTTACCCCGCCGGTCGGCACCACGCTGTTCATCGCTGCGGCATTAGCGAAAAGAAATGTCGGCAGCGTTGCCCGCGAGCTGTGGCCCTTCTATCTGGCCGCCGCCCTCGTGCTGATGTTGGTCTCCTACGTCCCTCTCTTTACCCTGCAATAAGGATACTATAATGAATCTTTATACCCGTCTGATCGCGCGTGAAAACGACAACCGGCCCATTCGTGTTGGTCTGATTGGTGCCGGCAAATTCGGCTCAATGTTTCTGGCCCAGGTACGCCATATTCGCGGCATGCAACTGCTGGGCATCGCTGATCTCTCCCTTGAGCGCGCCCAACAGGCGTTGGCCGCTACCGGGTGGGAAGCGGAGCGGGTGGTAACGGATTCGTTTCCGAAAGCGCTCGAACAGGGCCTTACCTGCCTGACCGAAGATGCCGAAACGTTAATCGCGGCTTCCGGCCTCGATGTGGTGATCGATGCCACCGGCAATCCGGCGGCCGGTATACGTCATGCGTTGCTGGCGGCGGAGCACGGCCGCCATATGGTGATGGTCAACGTCGAGGCCGATGTGCTTGCCGGCCGCTATTTGGCCCGCGCCTTCGAGCAGGCGGGGCTGGTCTATACCATGGCCTACGGCGATCAACCTGCGTTGGTATGCGAAATGGTGGATTGGGCACGTACTTGCGGTTTTTCGGTGGTGGCGGCCGGTAAGGGCACCAAGTTCCTACCCCACTACCGACAGTCGACCCCTGACACCATCTGGGATTACTACGGCCTGACACCCGAGCAGGCGCGTGCCGGTGGCATGAACCCGCAGATGTTCAACTCCTTCCTCGACGGCACCAAGTCGGCCATCGAGATGGCAGCAATCTCCAACGCTACCGGCCTGGCGGCGCCTGAGTCAGGGCTAATGTTTCCGCCCTGCGGCTGTCACGATCTGCCGCGGGTACTGAAGCCACGGAGCGAAGGGGGCTTGCTGGAGCGGGCGGGTATGGTGGAAGTGGTTTCCAGCGAGGAACGCGATGGCCGCCATGTGTTCAACGATCTGCGCTGGGGGGTCTATATCACTTTCGAGGCGATGGATAGTGACCGGCGTGGTGACTATGCACGTCGCTGCTTCCATGAATACCATGTCAATACCGACGACAGCGGCCGCTACGCTTCGCTGTTTCGCCCCTCCCATCTGATCGGGCAGGAATTGGGGGTCAGCGTCGCTAGCGCGGTGATTCGCGGCGAGGCAACGGGGGTGTCGCGTGCTTTCCATTCGGACGTGGTAGCAGTAGCCAAGAAGGGGCTGACAGCCGGCGAAAAACTGGATGGCGAAGGCGGTTTCACGGTATGGGGACGGCTGATGCGCGCCGAGGAGTCGCTGGCCATGGGTGCACTGCCGATCGGGCTGGCCAGTCGGGTAGCGCTCAAGCGCGACGTGGCGGAGGGCGAGGTAGTGCGATGGGAGGATATCGAGATTCCCGACAGCCAGGCGGTCGCCGTGCGCCGTGCGATGGAGGCGATGTAGCTGTTCGCCGTTTAGAGTAGGCGCGGTTGGCGGACCCGAGCCTCGTTATGCTCGGGCTCCGCTAGCCGCCTGGTCGATGGCACGTGACGGCGACTATGCTAATTCCCTAGGGGGCGAATCATTGCGCTATTATCGGTGGCCTGCCTGGGGAATCTTTCATGAGTCCTGACCATGAAGAATCGCTGCACGAATCGCTGCGGGACAACGTGAGGCTGCTGGGCGACAGTCTGGGCCGAACCATCGCCAAGGATCTCGGCACTGAATTCGTCGACCGTATCGAAACCATCAGAGCTCTGGCCAAGCGCGGGCGCCAGGGCGTCGACGAGGCCGACCGGCGTGAGCTGATCGATTACCTGCGGGCCTTGCCCGAATCGGAACTGCTGCCGGTCACCCGGGCCTTCAACCAGTTCCTCAACTTTTCCAATATCGCCGAGCAGCACTATCGCGCCCGCTTTCGTCGGGTAGAGGATTACAAGCCCGGCACCCAGCCCGATCTCGGCGAGTTGCTGAAGCGTGTCGCGGCGTCGGGCAAGACGCCGCGTCAGCTGGTCGATGCGCTAGCGACGATGCAGGTGGAGCTGGTACTGACCGCGCACCCCACGGAAGTCATCCGGCGCACGCTGATCCAGAAATACGACGCCATCGATGACTGTCTGCGGGTCATCGAGAGCAGCGCGGATCACCCCGAAGTCCTGCAGCGCGCGCAGGGCAGACTGGAGGAACTGATCGCCCAGTCGTGGCATACCGACGAAATTCGCCATGAACGGCCGACGCCGGTGGACGAAGCCAAGTGGGGCTTCGCGGTGATCGAGAACTCCTTGTGGCAGGCGGTGCCGATATTTCACCGCGACCTCGATGCGCTGCTGCTGGAGAACGCCGGGGAGCGACTGCCGTTGGGCGCCTCGCCGATTTGTTTCGCTTCGTGGATGGGCGGCGACCGCGACGGTAATCCCAATGTCACCGCCAAGGTCACCGAGGAAGTCCTGCTGCTAGGCCGCTGGATGGCGGCCGATCTCTACCTGCGCGACCTGGAGCAGCTCAAGGCCGAGCTGTCGATGTGGAAGGCGAATGCTGCCTTGAAGGCCGAGGTCGGGGACGACCCCGAGCGCGATGCCGAACCTTATCGCGCGCTGCTCAAGCGGCTTTCCGCACGGCTCGAGGCAACTCGGGACTGGGCCTGGGCGCGTCTCGATGGCGCACCGGTCGGCGATGAACCAATCATCGAAACCCGCGAACAGCTGTTCGAACCGCTGCTGAGCTGTTATCGCTCGCTGTGCGACGTCGGTCTGGAGACCATCGCCAATGGAGTATTGCTCGATACCTTGCGTCGAGTGACGGTTTTTGGCGTCACGCTGGCGAAACTCGACGTGCGTCAGGACGGGGCCCGCCATGCGCAGTTTTTCGCGGAACTGACGCAATATCTGGGTATCGGCAACTATCACGACTGGGGCGAGTCGGCGCGCCAGGATTTCCTGCTGGCGGAGCTCGCCTCGCCGCGACCACTGATTCCGCCCCGCTGGGAATGCTCGGCCGAGGCGCGGGAAGTGCTGGACACTTTCCGCGTGATCGGCCGCGAACATCGCGAGGCGCTGGGAACCTACGTCATCTCGATGGCCCGGCAGCCCTCCGACGTGCTGGCGGTGGCGCTGCTGATGAAAGAGGCGGGTGGCGATGTCCAGCTACCGATCGCGCCGCTGTTCGAGACCCTGGACGATCTCGAGCGTGCCGGCGACGTGATCGACCGGCTGCTCGAGCTGCCGGGTTATCGGCATTATGCCGACTATCAGGAAGTGATGATCGGTTATTCGGACTCCGCCAAGGATGCCGGCCAGCTCGCCGCGGCCTGGGCGCAGTATCGCGCTCAGGAACGCCTGGTCGAGGTGTGCCGCGGGCACGGGGTCGCGTTGACGCTGTTCCACGGTCGTGGCGGCACGGTGGGTCGCGGCGGCGGTCCGGCCCACGCCGCCATCCTGTCGCAACCGCCGGGCTCGGTGAACGGTAGCCTGCGCGTGACCGAGCAGGGCGAAATGATCCGCTTCAAGTTCGGTCAGCCGGAGATCGCCCTGCGCTCGATGGAGATCTACGCCTGCGCGGTACTCGAGGCGACCTTGCTGCCGCCACCGGCGCCGCGTCCGGCCTGGCGCGAGGAGATGGACCGCCTCGCCGATATCGCTCATCGCGCCTATGTCGGCGTGGTGCGCGAGAACCCCGACTTCGTGGCCTATTTCCGCGCGGTGACGCCGGAAAGCGCGCTGGGTCGACTGCCGCTGGGCTCGCGCCCCGCCAAGCGCCGTCAGGAAGGCGGTATCGAAACGCTGCGTGCGATTCCCTGGATCTTCGCCTGGACCCAGACCCGTCTGATGCTGCCGGCCTGGCTGGGCAGCGGCGAGGCCTTTGCCGCGCGGATCGAAGAGACGGGCGGGCTCGAACGGCTGCGCGAGATGCGTGCCAACTGGCCATTCTTCGGCACCTATCTGGACATGCTGGAGATGCTGCTGGCCAAGTCCGATCCACAGATCGCCGCCTACTACGAGCATCGGCTGGTCGACGACCCGACGCTCGAGCGTCTGGGCCGATTGCTGCGGCAGCGGCTCGTCGACCTGGAGCAGGTATTGCTGCGGATACTCGATCAGCGCACGCTGCTGCAGGAGACGCCGCTGATTCGCCAGGCGATCGAAGTCCGCAATCCCTATATCGATCCGCTCCACGGCCTGCAGGCGGAGCTTTTGCAGCGCAATCGCGATGCCGGTGGCGATTTCAGCCCGGAGCTCTCGCGGGCGCTGATGGTGACCATGGCGGGGATCGCGGCGGGGCTTCGCAATACCGGCTAACACCTCGTTGGCCGGATGCGATATAACCGATAGGCGGCGGCCCGCGCGGCGGGCCGGGCCGCTTTCCTGCGCCGATTCTGGGAGCGTGGCATGGAGTTCAAGGACTATTACACGATTCTGGGCGTCGAACGGGACGCCACTCAGGACGAAATCAAGCGCGCCTATCGCAAGCTGGCGCGCAAGTATCATCCCGACGTCAGCAAAGAGGCCGATGCCGAGGTGCGTTTCAAGGAACTCGGCGAGGCCTATGAGGTACTCAAGGACCCCGAGAAGCGCGCCGCCTACGACCAGCTCGGTCAAAACTGGCAGGCCGGCGAGGAGTTTCGGCCACCGCCGGATTGGGATGCCGGATTCGAGTTCAGCGGCGGTGGTTATACCCAGGAAGACGCCGCCGCCTTCAGCGACTTCTTCGAATCGTTGTTCGGCCAGCGCCGGGGATATCGCGATGCGGGATTCGGCCATGCCGGATTCGATCCCGCCGGCTTTACTGGCGGATACCGTCGCAGCCGCTCGCAGGCGCTGCGCGGCGAGGATCACCACGCCAAGGTAATGATCGAACTCGAGGATGCCTATCACGGCGCCACGCGCGCAATCACGCTGCAGAGCGCCGAGGTCGATGCGCAGGGCCGTGTCCAGCCGCGCCAGCGCGCGCTCAATGTGCGCATCCCGAAGGGCGTCAAGCAGGGCCAACGCATCCGCCTCAGCGGCCAGGGCGGTCCCGGCTTCGACGGCGGCCCCGCCGGCGATCTCTATCTGGAGATCGAGTTCCAGGCGCATCGGCACTATCGGGTCGAGGGCCGCGACGTCACCCTCCAACTACCCGTTGCCCCTTGGGAGGCGGCGCTCGGCGCGACGGTCCAGATCCCGACTCCGGAGGCGCCGGTGGAGCTCAAGATCCCGCCGGGATCGAACGCGGGGCGGCGCCTGCGTCTCAAGGGGCGGGGCATTCCCGGTGAGCCGCCGGGGGATTTCTACGTGGTGCTCGATATCGTGCTGCCCCCGGCGGATTCCGAGTCGGCGAAAGCGGCCTATCGTCAGTTGGCGGAAGCCACGGCGTTCGATCCGCGTTCCGGAATGGGAGGTTAAGGCATCATGACATTCGATCGGTCGATTGCGACGCAAGGACTCGAGGGCGAAAACCTTGACGAAACGCCGATGGTGACGCTGGGCGAACTCTGCCGTGCCTGCACGGTACATGCCGAGTGGGTCATCGAGCTGGTTGAAGAAGGCATCATCACCCCGGTAGGTCGGCGTCGTGAGCAGTGGCGTTTCTACGGCGGTAGCCTCAAGCGGGTCATGGTGGTCAGGCGACTGCAGCGTGATCTCGGCGTCAATCTCGCGGGGGCGGCGCTGGCGCTGGAGTTGATGGATGAACTCGAGACGCTTCGTCGGCGGGTGGAAAGTGACTCGCCGGGAGATTGAACCGTCTCATCTTCAAGCGCCGTACGACGACGGCAACCGGCTGATATCGATCGACATCGACGCGCCGGTCGTGGACGCCGCCCGTGGCCTGATCGATGCATCCAGGCGGCGAATTCTCGGTTTGGCCGGTGCGCCGGGGGCCGGCAAAAGCACCTTGTCCGCGGCGCTGCTGTCGGCGCTCGGCGATCAAGCGCGGGTCGTGCCGATGGACGGTTTTCATCTTTCCAACCGTCAGTTGGCGCGGCTCGGACGGGCCGAACGCAAGGGCGCGGTGGATACCTTCGATGCACATGGCTATCGCGATCTGCTAAGCCGCTTGCGTGCGGGTCGTGACAGTGGCGAGACGGTCTACGCGCCGGGTTTCTACCGCGAAATCGAGGAACCGATCGCCGCCAGTATCGATGTGCCGCCGGAGACGCCATTGGTGATTACCGAAGGCAATTATCTGCTGCTGGAGGAGTCTCCGTGGCCGCAGGTTCGCGCATTGATCGACGAAATCTGGTTCCTCGATGTCGATGCCGAACTCCGTGAGCAACGGCTGATTGCCCGCCACATGCGGTTCGGACGCAGCGAACGAGAGGCCCATGACTGGATGCGCGATGTCGATGCCCCCAACGCCGCCAGGATCGCAGCGGTTGCCGCCAACGCCGACCGTCAGCTGTGGTGGAGCGGTACGCATATCCGCTTCAAGACCCCATGAACCGGGCCGGGCCGTTGCCGGCGTGCGGTGCATGACGCGAATGCAATGACATCCGCCGGCGCGGTATCAGCCTGGCGTCGAGGAATACAGCGCGCGCAGCGCGGGAACGTCGAGTGCATGGCGCTCGGCGGCCTCGAGCAGCGGGCCGAGTATCGCGTCGCGTTCGGTCGGTCGCCCGGCGAGCACGTCCTGGAGCATCGAGGACTGGTTGGCGGCGCTGTTCCCGATCGCCCGTTGGACCAACGCCATCCAGCCGGCCTCGGGCGGTTCGATCCCTTCGGCCGCCATGAGCCGGGAGATTTCACCGACCAGGGCGGTGACTTCCCGCTGCCGGGCCGGGTGGGCGAGTTCGCCGTTGGGAATGCGATACCTGGCGGTCAGCGGATTGATCACCGCATTGATCGCCAGCTTGTGCCACAGGCGCCGCCGAATGTCGGCGCAAGCGCTGGCTGCCAGACCCGCTTCATTCATCGTTTCGGCTATCCGCTCGGCCAGTTCGGCGTGCTCTCCCGCGAGATCGCCGATCCAGGTATGCCCACGAGCCGCATGCACCACGTCGACGGCGGGCTCCCCCGAGGTCGAAGGAGACGTTGGCCGGTAGGCGGCTTCGGTGGTCGAGGCGCAGAGCACCGGACCTGGCCAGCATGTCGTGAGGCGTGGCTGCAGGCGAAAGCCGTTCTGCAGCAGCAGTAACGGCGTCGTCGGGTCGAGCCGGGGCTCGAGTTCGGCCAGGGCCGCTTCGCCGTCGTGGGCCTTGGTGGCGAGAATGACCAGTGCGGGGGGCGGCGAAGGGCGCCAATCCCGCAGCCGCAGGCGGGGTAGCGCGATCCGTCGCTGTTCCCCCTCGGCGGTAAGATAGCCGAGCGTCGATGGCGCGTCGCGCCGTCCGAGCAGCGTCACCGCCCGCTGGCTGGCGAGATGCGCCGCGAACAGTTGCCCGAGGGCGCCGGCACCGACGATCAGCCAGGATGAGGCGCGATCGGTCAGGACGGGAGGGTTGGAAGGCTGGGTCATGACGATCTCCGGGAGCTTCGACGCGGACGCGCCGGTGGGTTGCCGTTTTCGCCGGCGGCGCGCTTGCTCCGGCGGCGGCGAGGCATGCTGCCCTTGCTTTTTTCCTTGCGCGATTTCGGTGCTTCGGGAGCCGGGCCCAGGCGGGCGTCTTGCAGGGCGCGATTCAGTTGCCCGGCGTTGGCCTGGCCGAGTAGTTGGCGCAGATCGCCGATCAGGGCTTCGAGGAAGGGAGTGGGCGCATCCTGGTTTTCGGCGATCGCCGACAGGCGTTGTTCCCACAGCGCGGTGCGCTCCGGACGTGATGCCGCCGGCGGCAGCGAGTCGATCAGCGCATGGCCGGTGCGGGTCGCGCGCAGTGCTTTTTTGTCGCGGACCAGGTAGCCCCGCGTCAGCAGCGTTTCGATGATCCCGGCGCGGGTCGCCTCGGTGCCGAGGCCATCGGTGTCGCGCAGGGTGCGCTTGACCGCCGGGTCCTCGACATAGCGCGCGATGTTCATCATCGCCTTGATCAGGCTGGCATCGGTGAACGGCTCGGGTGGCCGCGTCTCCTTCGTCTCGGTGCCGGCATCGGCAACCGTCGCGGTCTCGCCCCGGGTCAGCGGCGGCAGCGCCGGGACTTCGTCGCGGGTGGTGAACAGCGGCTTCCAGCCGGGCTGAAGAATCTCGCGGCCCTGGGCACGGAAGCGCTCGTCGAGAATCTCGAAGGTCGCCTGGGCCTCGAAGGTCTCCAGCGGCGGATAGAACTGGGCCAGCACGTTGCGGGCGATCAGCCGGAACAGGTTGGCCTCGTCGCGATTCAGTTTGTCCATATCCGCCGGGCGGCCGGTGGGTGACAACGCGTGGTGGGCACCGACCTTGGCATCGTCCCAGGCCTTGGAGCGCAGGCCGAAATCGGCGGCCTCGGCCCAGCCGCGCAGGGTATCGTCGTGCCGGCATGCCGCCGTCAGCACCTGGGCCGCCTCGCGATGATGCGCCGCGGGCAGGTAACGACAGTCCGAGCGCGGATAGGTGATCAACCGATGGCGCTCGTAGAGCGTCTGGCAGGTGTCCAGCACGCGCTTGGCGGAAAGCCCGAAGCGGCGGGCGGCGTCGACCTGGAGCGCCGACAGCGAATAGGGCAGCGGCGCGGCCTGGCGTTTGCGCCGCTGGTCGAGTTCGACGAGCCGGCCCTGGGTGCCGGGCAGTCGTGCGGCCAGCGCTTGCGCCGGGCGTGGATCGAGCAGGCGGCCCTGTTCATCAAAAGACCGGCCATCCAGCGGGTGGTGTTCGCCGGGTTGCCACCAGGCGCGTAATTCGCCTTGAGCGACCTGGAGGTCGACCCACAGTATGTAGAAAGGTTTGGGCTCGAAGGCGGCGATGTCGCGGTCGCGGCGCACCACCAGGCCGAGTACCGGAGTCTGCACGCGGCCCACCGAGAGCAGGCCGTCGAAGCCGGCCTGGCGGCCGATCAGGGTCCAGGCGCGGGTCAGATTGATGCCGTAGAGCCAGTCGGCGCGGGCACGCGCTTCGGCGGCGGCGAACAGCGGCTGATAGCGACGGTTGTCCTCGAGCCGGGCGAGCGACCTGGCGACGGCGGGACGGTTGAGATCCTGTACCAGCAGCCGCTGTACGTCGCCACGCCAGCCGAGATGATCCAGCACCTCCTGCACCAATAGCTGCCCCTCGCGGTCGGGGTCGCCGGCGTGGACCACGCTGTCGGCCTGTTTGAGCAGCCTGCGCAATACCGTGAGCTGGCTTCTGGCCTGGCTTCTCGGCACCAGTTGCCAGCGTTCGGGGACGATCGGCAGGTCATCGAGCCGCCACTGCTTGTATCTCGGGTCGTAGCGCTCGGGCGGCGCCTGTTCGAGCAAGTGGCCGAGACACCAGCTCACCCGCGTGTCGCCGGCTTCGAGATAACCCTCGCGACGGATTGCCTTGGTGGGCAGGGCCTCGGCGATGGCGCGGGCGAGACTCGGCTTTTCGGCGACGATCAGACGCATGTCGTGACTACTCCAGGTGGCGGCGTGCCCGCACCAGTGCACGATACCATTGGCGATGCGGTGTGCCGACAGCGGGCGGCGCCAGGCTGAGATAGCTGACGCTGGGCGTCTCGCTGCGCTCCAGATTGAGATTGGTCAGCATGGTGAGCGTGGCCTCGCGGGCGCCGTACTGGCGTTGCAGGAATGCCATCGCCTCGGGCTCCAGCGCCACCCGGTAGTGGCGCACCAGCGCCAGCGCCAGCGATTCCGCCGTGCGTGACAGATCGGTCTCGATCTCGCGCACCATCGCCGAGCCCATCGCCGCCTTGGCGGCCGCCGACAGATTCGGCTCCAACTGGCCGAAATCGGCGGCATTGGAGCTGTTGATGGCACGCTGCACCGCCGGCCGCGACAGATGCACATGAGGCTCCAGGGCGAGGAAGATCTCCACCGCCACCCGCTTGGCGCTGTCGACGCCGACGCTCAGTTGGGTATCGCGCTCGGCCTGGCGCAGGCGATCCCGCAGCGTGCCGATATTGGCCTTTTCCAGATAGCGGCCGAGATGCTTGCACACTTCCGCCTTGGCTTCATCGTTCAGTGCGATCTTGCTCTCGCGGATGCGCAGGCCGCGCCGGCCGGGGCCGAGACGCAGACGCGTCGAGCTGTCGGAGAGCTCCGCGCTGACGGCTTCCCAGCGCTCGGTCATGCGCAGGCGGTGGGCATGACTGCGCCCGACCGCTTCGTAGGCGCTGGAGACGCTCTTGTAGAGCTTGATCGCGTTGGTCAGCACCTCGGCCTTTTCACGCAACGCCTGGCGGTCGTCGCTGCGTCCGGCCTGGATGGCGTGCGCCAGTGCATGGATCTGCTCGCTCAATTCGTCGATCGCCGCCACGCTGTGCGTCAGCAGCGCCTCGGCGCGCTGCCCCGATACGCTCTCCGCCACGTAGGTGGTCGACTGCTCGGTCAGATACGTATTCAGCGCCTTGAGGCGCGACAGCCCGGTGGCCTGCGCGATACGGTGACGCGCGCGGGCCTCTTCCAGGTTGTCGAAGGCGCGGGCCAGCTTCCAGCGGCCGCGATACTCGAAGGAGAGCACGGGAATCTCGCGACCGCTGATCAGCTCGAAGGCCAGGATCACCATCTCCTCGACATCCTGCAGCGTCATCAGCAGGTCGTTGTCGTTTTCGATCGCGGCCATCACGCGTTCGATGAAGTGTTCGTCCCGCGGTACCCCGTAGCGCGGGTCCGGTGCATGGCCTTCGAAGCGTTCGCGCAGCAGCGCAATTGCCTGCGGTGCGAACTCGTACAGCTCGTTGAAATGCGGCTCGATCCGGTCGCGGTAGAGCTCGACCAGATCGCTGATGCGCGCGTGCAGGCCGACCCGGCGGTAGACGTCGATCTGGCCGATCAGGCGGGCGGCGTCGGGGTCGTCCAGCAGTTCCAGGGCGGCGAGTTCCACGCCTTCCGGGGAGAGATCCTGCTTGCGCAGCAGCATGGCGGCGGCTTCCCGACGCCGGGCATCGCCCTCGAGACTCTCGACGATCAGGTTGCGGGTCGCCAGCAGCAACTCTGGCAATGTCTTGATGACCCGCTCTATGCGCTTCGAGGTGCGTTCCAGCCGTCCGCCGCCGGTGAGCTGATGGAGCAGGTTGGCGATGATTCCGGCGGCGCCGGTGATCACCGTGAACGAGATGAAGAAGATGTAGTTCTCTAACGTCGGCGCCTTGCCGTAGCCCAGCAAGTAACCGCCCCAGGCGCCGAGCAGGGTGACCGGGCCGGCGGTCCATAGAATCTGTAGCAGGCTGATGGTCCAGGGGACCTTCTCGACGGCGGCGGTGATACGCCGGATCTCTTTGCGGCCTTCCCGCTCCAGACGGACCTGCGGCGTATCGCTGGCGGTTGGATGGGAGCGGCGTCGAAAGGGAATCGGCGAGAGCACGAGCGCTCCTTGCAGGCGACATCGAATAGGGCGAGCGGCGGTAACTTAGCACCCCGCGGTGGCGGTCGCCAGCGTTGTTGTCCGGCGTGCTACGATGAACCCAATTCAGGCTCCCGGGAGGAACGCCATGCTGACTGCTTGGGTCGAACAGCTGCTGGGGTACGCCAGCGGTGCCCTCGAAGCGATTCGCGCCAACGAACATTATCCGGCAATGATGGCATGGGCCCGAGCCGAAGGCGCCGAACATTGTGGCGGCAGTCTCGATCTGGCGCAGGCTCTGGCTCCCATCATCTGGAACCAGACACCGCTGGTGCGGCGTCACTTCGACTGCGAACCCTTGGCGGAGCCCAAGCGCGACGAACCCTGCTGGTGTGATTCCGGGCGGCTCTACAGTGACTGCTGCGCGCGCGTCGAGATGCCGAGCGCGATACCCAGCCACCTGATGTGGATGCTGTCGCTGCGCGAATGGCGCGGCGAGACATTGAGGGCCGCCTTGGAAAGCCGCAAGGCGCCGGCGCAGGCGCTGTTGGAGGCGGGGATCGTCTCCGCCGAGAGCGGACACAACGGGCGTGCGCAGCAGATTCTGGAATCGCTGTTTGACGATGAGCGTGACTGGGCGGCGCTCGAGGAGCAGATCGAACCGGCGTTCGAGATCCTGGTCGATCTCTATCAGGAGCGCGGCTTCTACCGTAAGCGCGCCGCGCTGCTGGAGCGGGTGATAGGCGACGGTCCCAACTTCCTCAAGGGTGCCGCACTCGAACGCCTGTGCCTGATGCACCTGGACAGCGGCGATCTCGCCAGCGCCCGCGAGGCGTTTCAGAGTGCCCAGCGCACCCTGCCTGACTCGCCGTCACTGGCTTACATCGAAGCGATGGTGCTGCTGCACGAGGGCAACGTGGGCAAGGCTCGCCAGCGTGCCGCCTTCTGGTGGCGGCGCTTGGCGCGTCAGCGCAGTCTCGATCCGGATCAGCTCGATTTCATTGCCGAACTGGCCGATGACCCGGAGACGACGCTGGCCGAGCAGGTCATTCAATCCGAAGAGATGCTGGCCGGGCCGTTGACGGCGCTGCAGGCGCTGCTGCACACCCGGCATCGTCCGCCGCGGCTGGCACTGTCGCGCGCGGAGGATGGCGCGCTGCTCTACGAGCCGAGCGCACGCGAAGCGTCGCTTTACGCCGGCTGGATCGAGGCCTGCGAGATCGAAATCGACGAAGAGGCCGCGCTGGGTTTTCTCGGCGATCCCTGGCACACGGCGCCGCAGTGGCTGCAGGCGCTGTGCGCCAATCCGGAATGGCTCGATGCGCCGCGTGTCATGCAAGCGCTGGCCCTGGCCTTGGCGAGTCGCTTCGGTAGCCTGCCGTGGATGGTCGACGTCTTCTTCGTGCCGCTGGCAGAGCGCTATGGCGTGTGGCTGAACCAGCTGGAGGAAGCGGGAGGGACCTTCTCCTGGCATGACGCCGACAACGCCACGCTGTTGCGCACGGGCCTGGCGCTGGTGATCGGCATGGAGCGAGGCGCCGGAAAGCGGGCGCGTGAGCTGGCGCAGCGACTCCTGGCGCTGGATGTCGAGGATAGCCTCGGCCTGCGCGAGCTGGTGATCGATCAACTGCTGCGCGAGGGCCGCGACGAGCAGGCGCTGGCGGTCAGCGAGCAGGGGCCGGAAGGCGCCGACATGCTGGGTGTGCAGATGGGACGGGTACTGGCGCTCTATCGGTTGTCTCGGCATGACGATGCCCTCGCCGTGCTGCGAGAGGTGTGTTCGTCCAACCCCTATATCGTCCGTGTGCTGTGCGAGGACCGGCCCAGGCCGGCCCGGCTCGGTGACGACATGCCAGAGCCGGGAACGCGAGCGGAAGCCTGGCAATATCGCCAACTGATGCGCGATCAGTGGGTGGCCTCCGAGGGCGCGCTGAAGTGGTTGTCACGGCAAGCCTGTTCCATGTAAGGGTGCCAGCCGGTCAGCTGCTGCGTACGGACGTTTCCCCAACGGGTTCGGGGTCGTCGATCGACGATAGCCGCCGTCCCAGCCACCAGGCCAGCGCCACTGCCGGCAGGCCGATCAGGCAACTGACGATGAAGAAATTGGCATAGCCGAAGTCGGCCACCACCACCCCGGAGAAGCCGCCGATGAACTTGCCCGGCAGCGTCATCAGCGACGAAAACAGCGCATACTGGGTGGCGGTATAGGTGCGCGAGGTCAGGCTCGACAAAAAGGCGATGAACACGGTGCTGGCGAGCCCGTTGGCCAAATTGTCGCCGGTGATCGTCACGATCAGCAGTCCCATATCGTCGCCGCCGACCGCCAGCGCCACGAACAGCAGATTGGTCAACGCGACCGCCAGTGCACCGATGAGCAGCATGCGCGCCAGTCCGTAGCGCACCACCAGCAACCCGCCGAGCACGCCGCCGCCGATGGTCATCAATACGCCGAATACCTTGGTGACGCTGGCGATGTCGCTTTTCGAAAAGCCCAGACTCAGATAGAGCGGATTGGCCATCGCCGCCATGGCGATATCGCTGATGCGATAGATGCCGATGAAGACCAGCAGCATCACGGTCAGGCGTCCGTAGCGCTGGAAGAAGTCGCTGATCGGGCAGACCACCGCCGCGATCAGCCACGCACCGGCCTGGCGTTGCCAGTGGCTGCGTCCGGCACTCGAGCGCAGAAATTCCTTCACGCGGGGATGGAGCAACACGATGGCCAGGCTCTGTGGCCGCGGCGGCTCGGGGCGGATCAGCACCGTCAGCATGCCGATGCCGACCAGCGCCGCCATGCTCAGATAAGCCACCGACCAGGAAACGGCATCGGCGATGTAGAGCGCGCCGGCGCCGGCCATGACGATGCCGATGCGGTAGCCGATGATGTAGGTCGAGGCCATGGCGGCCTGGATCTCGGGCTCGCCGGATTCGATGCGGTAGGCGTCGATGACGATATCCTGGGTCGCCGCGCCGAAGGCGGTGAGCAGCGCAAAACCGGCGACCAGCGGCAGATGCCCGAGCGGATCGACCCCGGAAAGCCCGAACAGGCCACCCGCGATCAGCAATTGGCCCGACAGCATCCAACTTCGCCGTTGGCCCAGCATGCGCCCGAGCAACGGCAGGCGCACACGATCGACGATCGGCGCCCAGAACAGCTTGATCGAATAGAGCATGCCGACCCAACTGAAGAAGCCGATGGCGGCGACCTCGACGCCGCTGTCCTCGAGCCATGCCGTCAATGTCGAGAACACCAGCAGATAGGGCAGGCCGGCCGAAAATCCCAGAAAGAGCAGTGTCACCACCGGCGCCCGCAGATAGACGCGGCAAGATGTCAGCCAGTCACGTGGCTCGCGTTGCATGCAACCTCCAAAGGAAACACTGCATAAATGTCTGCGCAGGCGAATCGCTGCGTTGCGCGGTACTGGAGCGCCAGCCCGGTCGGAATCCTCACCTATACCCCATAGGCTCCGGTTCCTGCGCTCCGTGCGCCTTGCGCTTCATCCTGCTCGCCGATTTATTCAGCGT
>NZ_PZJU01000043.1 GCF_003206715.1 Salinicola peritrichatus
GAATCACCACACTAGAGGGACGAAACGGTCACAGAGTCTGCTCGCTCCCTCTGGCATCTGGCAGAGGTGTCATGCACACTGAGCCGATCCAAGCAGAATAAAGATACACATGAAGTTCGACTACAGAATCGTCTTGCCGAGTCTAGGGGCCATCCTGAGCAGTGGGGTAGTCTTTGCCCAGCCGTTGGAGCAGTTTCCGCGAGAGGTGGAACTACTACCCATCACTGAAGAATCGTATCCCTTCAATGGCGCTGCTCATCAGGTCGAGCCCATCGACCTGCCATCATTCAATTACACCGAAGAAGAGTTTCTGGTATCGGGGCAGGCTCAGGTTTATGACTGGGAGCCCAATGGTGACTTTGAAGCCGTCCCGATCGGAAAGAGCACTTACACGACTCGCATGGTCGTCCGCCGGCCCGAGAACATGGAGAATTTCAGTGGCCGCGTGGTGATGGAGGTCATCAACATGTCGGCTGATTACGATTGGACCGCCATGTGGGCGGCCCTCTGGGAGCGGGTGACGGCCAACGGCGATATCTATGTCGGTATCACTGGCAAGCCGAACATCATTCCCGGTCTAGTGGCCTTCGATGCTGATCGCTATGGTCGACTGGCCATGCCGAGCGCGAATCTCGAAAGCGATCGAAACTGCGAATTGCCGCAGGACAAACTCGCCTACAAGGGGCTTTCCTCGGAGACGGAAAGTGGCGTGGCATGGGACATGCTGACTCAAATTGGCGGTCTGCTCAAAAGCGGCGATCCGAAGAACCCGCTGGATGCTCCCGCCGAACGGGTGTTCTTTACCGGCGAGTCCCAGAGCGGCAACTATGCGGTCACTTACTACAAATTCTTCCAGCCCGATGCCACGATCGAGCAGAATGGCGGGAGCGTGCCGATATATGACGGCTTCCTGACCGAAGCGGCCACTACTCCGACAGGGGTGCCGATTCGGCAATGCGCGACGCCGCTTCCTGCCGACGATCCGCAAAACCAGATCCCGGATCGCCGTACGCCCTTGGCCATGATCAACTCGCAATGGGACTTCTTTCCGGCGCGGGGTGGGCAACGGAAGCCTGACGCCAATACGGCCGACGACCGGAGCGTGACCTGGGAGCTTGCCGGCGCCAATCATGGCTGGCGCTTCCAGTATCTGTATGGTGACGCTGACCATGATGACCTCCGCAAGGCAGGACTTCTCTCGCCCAATGCAGAGTGGAGCGCATGGAGTTGTAGCCCAGCCAGTCCGGAAGTACCGCTCTATATGGCCGAGAAAGCGCTCTACGAGCACTTGATCGATTGGGTGGAAGATGAAAAGGCTCCACCCTCGGCTGATCCCATCGAATTGACATCAGAGGGGCAGGTCGCCTTCGATGAGAACAACACCGCGAAAGGTGGTCTACGCTTGCCTATGGTGGAAGTGCCGGTGGCCTCTTTTGGTGAAGGCCGCGCTACACTGTCGGCAGGGTGTCCAGAAATCGTGCCGTTCGGCACCGAGAAGCTGAAACGACTCTACGGGACGCGTGAGGCCTATCTCGATGCCTATCGCCAGGCAGCTTGGAAACTGGTGCAGGAAGGCTTCTTGCTCAGCGAGGATGTCGATGCGCTGATGGCGACCGCCAAGGCAGTGCCTTTTGAGTAGCGGAATCTGGTTCCGTATCACTGACTACTGTACTAGCGATAGAGACACTGATCGTCGTCAGCCTGCACTATCGATGAGCAGCTGATCCTGCGGCCGGTGTCTCTGCATCGTCAGAGAGCCTGCGCGAGTGCCCTGCAGTCTCGCATATGCCAGTCGGCGAGCGCCGGCCAGCGATTCTCCGCCACATTGACCAGGACGGTGCGCGTGCCGGCGGCACGCCCACACTCGAGATCCAGCGGGCTGTCGCCGACCATCACGACTTGCGGCGGCGTGACCTGCCAACGGCGGATGAAGTGTTCCAGACCGCCGGGATGGGGTTTGGGCGGCGCCTCGTCGCGGCCGAGCACGTCATCGGGAGCGAAGCAGTCATCGAGTCCGATCGCTGTCAGTGTGATATGCGCCAGTTCCTTGGCATTGCGGGTCAGGATGCCGAGGCGACAGCCGCGCTCGCACAGCGCTTGAACCAGTTCGACTGCGCCGGTCGCGGCCGTCGAACGCAACGCCAACTCACGTTCATGCTCGAGCAGCCAGGCGTGCTTGGCATCGCGCTCTGCGGCGGGAAGCGTGTCGAGATGGTGCAGGATATCCGCCCCTTGGGGGATCTCCAGCGCGCGCCGGATCGCCGGGAAATCATGCACGCCGACGGTGAGCGTACCGTCCATGTCGAAGACCCAGTGGGTGAGCGTCTTGAGTGTGGAAGGCATGGGGAACTCTGGTCGAGAGAAGGTTTCATCCTACCTGCCTGGGCAACCAGTGCCAGACCACCCGCCAACGACAGACTTTCTTCTTACTCTTGCTCCCTTTCTCGAAACATCTCCACCACGCGCTGCTGCGCGACGCCGATATGGTAATTCAACGCGGCTTCGCAAGCCTCCGGATCCTGGGTGCGTAGCGCCTCGATGATCGGTTCGTGAGTGTCGGCGACACGCATCGGGTCATCGTAGAGCTGGCCGATCAAGAGAATGCAGAAGCGCATCTCGTGGCACAGCTCGTCGAAGACACGCACCAGCCGCTGATTGCCGCTGAACTCGCACAGCATGCGGTGGAAGGCAACGTCTTCTTCGATCTGCTGTACCGCCGTTCCCTCTCGGGCGACACGACGCATGGTGTCGAGCTGGCCATTGAGGGCCGTCTCCATCTCGCCGGTCAAGCGCCCCGCCAGGGAGCGGATGGCGTGACGTTCGAGGCAAAGGCGCAGGTCGTAGACGTCTACGAGCTCCGCGGCGTTGAAGGTGCGCACGAAGAAGCCCCGGCGGGGCTGCGACACCAGCATGCCGCGACTTTCCAGCAGACGGGCCGCCTCGCGAACGGGGGCGCGGCTGACACCGAAATCCCGCGCCAGCTGCGCTTCGGCCAGATGCGCGCCGGGGGCGAAGTCTCCCTTCAGCAGCGCCTCGGTCAGCATGTCGGCGATCTGGTTGACCAGATCGCGCTGTTGGATGGTGGCGAAGCCCCGTGTGGTCGTGGTCATGTGATCTCGTTTGGCTGGCGTTTACCGACCGACACACTATCGCGTAAATCTCACTTCGGGTCGACTGTCGAGTGTCGACAGTTTGAAATTTGCCTGATAGGTTAGGGTTCAGGGTGGTCGTCGTTGCGAGCAATGTCGGTTCAAACGCCTCGGCAAACGCAGCCATGAACACCGCCATAAGCACAAGAAATCGAGCCACGGAGAAGATCGACGATGGACATGACGACCGAGCCCTCGAATCACCTAGCGCAAGCCGATGCGCGCCGCGACCTGGCGGCCGCCTACCGCCTGATTGCCCACTTCGGCCTGGACGACAGCATCTATACGCATATCTCGGCGCGGGCCGAGGCCGGCAAGGAGCACTTCCTGATCAACCCTTACGGTTATCGCTTCGAGGAAGTGACCGCCGCCAATCTGGTGACGATCGATCTGGAAGGCAACGTTGTCGACGATCCCGAGAGTGCGGGCATCAACAAGGCCGGCTTTACCATTCACAGCGCGATCCATGCCGCGCGTCCGGACGTGCATTGCGTGCTGCATACCCATTCAGTGGCCGGTGTCGCGGTCTCCTGTCTGGAAGAGGGCTTGTTGCCGTTGAACCAGTGGTCGATGGAGTTTCACGGACGCACCGCGTATCACGATTACGAAGGCATTGCGCTGGATCTGGCCGAGCGTGAACGCCTGGTGGCCGATCTCGGCGACAAGCCGATCATGGTGCTGCGCAACCACGGCATGCTGGTGTGCGGGCGCACGGTCGGAGAGGCGTTCCGGCGCATGTACAACCTGGAGCGCAGCTGCCAGGCGCAGCTCGCCCTGATGGGTAGCGGCATGGAAATTCGTCGGGTCGATCCCGCCCTGGCCGAGCATACGGCGCAGCAGTACGAGAAGTGGGATTCGGACCACGGTGTGACGGATCACGATCCGGAGTGGGAGGCGTACTTGCGCCTGCTGAAGCGCATCCAGCCCGATTTCGAGGGCTGACGGGGATGTAGCGGTCGCTCGCTGCCGTCAGTTATTAAGGTTATAGAGCAGCGCGGTGATGCCAAACATCGCTCTGCCAGCGGTTAAAGATTCTACAAATCCAATAACACAAGAGACCTGCCATGACCCTGCTATCGTCCGTGACCGGCCGTCTGACGGCGGCCGCCTTGTTGGTAACCCTGGCTGCGCCGGCGTCGGCGCAGGAAACCCCGCAGTCCGGCGGCGTTGCCAACGTCGCCATCCAGCCCGAGCCACCAGGGCTGATGCTGCCGCTGGTACAGAATGCCCCCACCCAGCGTGTCGCCGGCAACATCTTCGAAGGGCTTCTGCGCTACGACACCGATCTCGAGCCGATGCCACAGCTGGCGGATTCATGGGAGATCAGCGACGACGGTCTGACCTACACCTTCCATCTGCATCCGGGCGTGAAGTGGCACGACGGTGAGGCGTTCACGGCCGCCGACGTGGTGTTCTCCGCCGATGTCTTCCTGCGCGAGACCAACCCGCGAACCCGGGCGATTCTCGATCACGTCGAAAGCATCGAGGCACCGGATGACGAGACGGTCGTATTCACGCTCAAGCAGCCGTTCCCGGCGTTCATCCAGGCCTTCGAGGTCGGCACCATGCCGATGGTGCCCAAGCACATCTACGAAGGCACCGACTTCTACAACAACCCGGCCAACAACCATCCGATCGGTACCGGTCCTTTCGAGTTCGCCAAGTGGGATCGCGGCTCGGTGATCGAACTGGACAAGAACCCGGACTACTACGAAGACGGCAAGCCGTACCTCGACAAGATCTACTGGCACGTGATTCCTGACGCGGCCTCTCGCGCCGCCGCTTACGAGAACGGCACGCTGGACATCATGCCCGCCGGTTCGGTGGAGAACTTCGATATCCCCCGGCTTTCCGGTATGGACGGCAGCTGCATGACCGAGCAGGGCAACGAGTTCTTCAACCCGTTCGCCATGCTGTGGCTCAACAACCGTGAAGGTCCTACCGCCGACAAGCGCTTTCGCCAGGCGGTGATGTACGCGATCGATCGCGACTTTGCCAAGAACGTGCTGTGGAACGGCCTGGGCAAGGTACCCAACGGTCCGTTCAGCTCGACGCTCGCCGCGCATGACGACGATCTCGAACAGTATCCCTACGATCCGGACAAGGCGGAAGAACTGCTCGACGAGATGGGCTACGACGGCAAGCCGGTGCGTCTGTTGCCGCTGCCTTACGGCGAGACCTGGACCCGCTGGGGCGAGGCCGTACGACAGAATCTCGAGGACGTGGGCATCAACGTCGAGACCGAATCCTCCGACGTGGCGGGCTGGAACCAGAAGATCAGCGACTGGGACTACGATATCGCCTTCACCTATCTCTTCCAGTATGGCGATCCGTCACTCGGCATCGCGCGTACCTATATCTCCAGCAACATCGCCAAGGGCTCGCCCTGGAACAACGTCGAGGGCTACGAGAATCCCAAGGCCGACGAGCTGTTCGCCAAGGCGGCGGTGGAGAACGATCCCGAAAAACGTCAGGCGATGTACGACGAGGTGCAGCAGATCCTGCATGACGACGTGCCGCTGGCCTGGATCATGGAGCTGGCGCAGCCGACCATCTATCGCTGCAACGTGCATGATCTGATCACTACCGGAATCGGGCTCAACGATGGGTTCAAGAACGCCTGGATCGAACAGCAGTAAGCGCGCCCGTCGCCGTCGGCCTGCCTATCGAAAGGCCGACGGCTCCGCAGAAGCCTGAGTTCCGTTCCCGTTGGCTGCAATCGTGACTCGAAAGAGCGTGGCGTCTCGGCTGCCGCAACGGCTACGGACTCGTGGCGAGGAAAAGATCATGCCCTATGTCTCTCTGATTCTGGGTCGCATCGGTAAAGCCGTCATCGTGCTGCTGGCGATCCTGGTCTTCAATTTCTTCCTGATTCACGCGGCACCCGGCGATCCGGCCGCGGTCATGGCTGGCGAGGCCGGCGCCACCGATCAGCAGTTTCTCGACGATCTGCGCGAGCGCTTCGGACTCGATCAGCCGTTGCCGGTGCAGCTGTGGCGTTACATGAGCGGCGTCATGCAGCTCGACTTCGGCTACTCCTATCGCCAGCAGATGCCGGTGCTCGATCTGATCCTGGATCGATTGCCGGCGACGCTGCTGCTGACCGGGGCCGCTTTCGTGATCTCGCTGGTCTTCGGCATTCTCGCCGGCACGCTCGCGGCGATGCGCGCCAAGCGGCCGTCGGGGTCGATCATCATGGGACTGTCGCTGCTGTTCTACGCCACTCCCCTTTACTGGGTGGCGATGATGGCGGTGCTGGTGTTCTCGGTAATGCTCGACTGGCTGCCGGCCTACGGCTACTCGACGGTGGGCGCCGGCTATACCGGACTGGCCCATGTCGGCGACGTGGCGGTACACCTGATCCTGCCGGCGCTGACGCTGGGGCTCTTTTTCATGGCGGTCTACACCCGCATGACGCGCACCTCGATGCTGAGCGTCTCGCAGCAGGATTTCGTCAAGACGGCCCGCGCCAAGGGGCTCGCGCCCGGCGTCATCCAGCGTCGGCACATCCTGCGCAACGCGCTATTGCCGATCATCACGTTGGCCGGGCTGCAGGCGGGGCAGATGGTGGGCGGCGCGGTGCTCACCGAAACCGTATTCGCCTGGCCGGGCATCGGCCGGCTGATGTACGAAGCGCTGATGCAGCGTGACTACAACCTGCTGCTCGGCATCTTCTTCTTCTGCGCCCTGCTGGTGATTCTGTTCAACATGCTCACTGATGTGATCTATCGGCTTGCCGATCCGCGCATCAAGGAAGGCGTTGCCTAGATGCCTGCGCGGACGAATCACTTCGCTATGGCCGCCGTCCTGGCGGCCACCGAAGGCCAGCCTACGGCTGTTCCATTTCGCTCCCGGCGAAATGGTACGCGGTGCTCGAGCGCAATCCTAACGGCAAGTTATGTCTTGCCCTCTGTGCGCCGCGTGCCTTGCGCTTCATTCCGCTCGGCGATCGAGCCAACGCTTCCTACGGAGGTCGCATGAGTTTCTTCCGACGCTTCGCCCAGAACCGCGGTGCCCTGGTCGGGTTGATCATCCTTGCGCTGGTCGTACTGCTGGCCGTGCTGGCACCGTTTCTCTACCCGGATTCGCCGTGGCGCATGGTGCAGCGCCCGTTCCTGGCCCCCGGCGAGATGGCGGGCTTTCCGCTCGGCACCGACACCATGGGCCGCGACGTCGCCGCCGGTCTCGCGCACGGCGCCTGGGTGTCGCTGCTGATCGGGTTGATTTCCACCGTGGTGGCGCTGGCGATCGGCGTGCCGCTCGGCGCGCTGGCCGGCTACTTCGGCGGCAAGATCGACGATGCGCTGATGCGTTTCACCGAGTTCTTCCAGACCATCCCCAACTTCGCCCTGGCGATCGTGCTGGTGGCGATCCTGCAGCCGAGCACGACGTCCATCGTGGCGGCGATCGCCATCGTCAGCTGGCCGCCGGTGGCGCGTCTGGTGCGCGGCGAGTTCCTGTCGCTCAAGCATCGCGAATACGTGGAGGCGGCGCGGCTGGTCGGCCAGACCCATCGCGACATCATTCTCAAGCAGATCCTGCCCAATACGCTGTCGCCGGTGATCGTGCTGGCGTCGTTGATGGTCGCCACCGCGATCCTGCTCGAGTCGTCGCTGTCGTTTCTCGGCCTGGGCGATCCGGACACCATGTCCTGGGGCTACATGATCGGTGCCGCGCGCACGGTGATGCGTCAGGCCTGGTGGCTGTCGGTGATCCCCGGCGTGGCGATCCTGCTGACCGTGCTGGCGCTCAACCTGGTCGGCGAAGGTCTGGATGACGCGCTGAATCCACAGCTCGCTCGCCAGCGCTAAGGAATCGATCATGAGTCAACCACTACTGCGTATCGAACGTCTCGCCCTGGCGCTGCCGGAGGGTGCCGATCGCCTCTACGCCGTCGACAACGTCAGCTACGACCTGAATGTCGGCGAGATTCTCTGCGTCGTCGGCGAGTCCGGCTCCGGCAAGTCGATGACCGCCAACGCGGTCATGGGGCTGTTGCCGACCGGGGTCCATGCCACCAAGGGGCGGGCGCTGTTCGCGGGGCAGGACGTACTGGCGATGAACGAGGTCAGCCATCGCGCGCTGCGTGGCCGGCGTATCGGCATGATCTTCCAGGAGCCGATGACCGCGCTCAACCCGCTGATGCGCGTCGGCGAGCAGATCGCCGAGGTATTCGAGGCCCACGGCCTGCTGACGTCACGGGAGCGCCGCGAGCGGGCGCTGGCGCTGCTGGAAGAGGTGCGCCTGCCCGATCCGGCCACCGCGCTGCGCGCCTATCCGTTCGAACTCTCCGGCGGGCAACGCCAGCGGGTGATGATCGCCATGGCGCTGGCGCTCGAGCCGGAATTGCTGATCGCCGACGAACCGACCACCGCGCTGGACGTGACCACCCAGGCGCAGATTCTGCACTTGATCAAGGACCTGCAGGCGCGCCGTGGCATGGCGGTGATGTTCATTACCCACGACTTCGGCGTGGTGGCCGAGATCGCCGACCGGGTCTGCGTCATGCGCGAAGGCCGAATCGTCGAGATGGGCAGCGCCCGCGAGGTTCTCGACAACCCGCAGCACGAGTACACCCGCGCATTGATCGAGGCCATCCCCGGCGATGCCGTACCACCGAGCCGGGACGATTCGGCATCGGCACCGCTGCTGTCGGTGAAAGGGCTCAACAAGATCTACCGATCCAGTGGCGGCTGGTTCCAGCCCAAGCGGGAAGTGGTGGCGCTCGACGGCATCGATTTTGTGCTGGGAAAAGGCGAAACGCTGGGCATCGTCGGCGAATCGGGATCGGGGAAATCGACGCTGGGACGCTGCATCGTCGGCCTGAATACGCCGGACAGCGGCGAGATCCGGCTCAATGACGTCGATCTGCGCGCCCTGCAGGGGCGCGAACTGCGCGAGCATCGTCGGCGCATCCAGATGGTGTTCCAGGATCCTTATGCCTCGCTCAACCCGCGCATCCGCGTTGGCATGGCGATCGCCCAGGGGCCGATCGCCAACGGCGTGTCGAAGGTCAAGGCGCTGGAACAGGCGCGTGAGCTGCTGGCGACCGTGGGACTCGACGCCAGCGCCGCCGAGCGCTACCCGCATGAGTTCTCCGGTGGCCAGCGTCAGCGTATCGGCATTGCGCGGGCCTTGGCACTGGACCCGCAATTGATCGTTGCCGACGAGGCCGTCTCGGCGCTCGACGTGTCGATCCAGGCCCAGGTCTTGGCGCTGCTCGACCGCTTGAAGCGGGAGTTCGAGCTGTCGCTTTTGTTCATCACCCATGACCTGCGCGTCGCCGCCCAGATCTGCGATCGCCTGATCGTGATGCAGAAGGGGCGCATCGTCGAACATGGCAGCGCCACGGAGATATTCCTCTCTCCTCGGCACGCCTACACCCGCGAGCTGCTGGCGGCGATCCCCGGTCGCCATGGCGAGCGCGAGAGCGTGGCGGCAGCGGCGGGGAGCGCATGAATTGCCGCCAGAAAACCGTTAGTGAGAAGAAGAACCGGTCGAGAAACGCATGAGCAAGATGGAAAACCCGGGCTCTGCCGAGGGGGCATCCGAGCCCCGGCAAGCCACCGTCCATGGCGTGCTGCTGGGCACTCCCGAGATCATGACGCCCTATATCGCGGCATTCGAGCAGACCGCACCGCACATTCATCTGGCGTTGCCGGAGGATGTCGCCGATTCCGAGGCGGTGACCTTCGCCCTGGCCTGGAATCCGGGCGACGATGACTTCCGGGCTTATCCCAATCTGCGCCTGGTCTCCTCCATCGCCGCCGGGGTCAACGGCATCCTGGCCAGTGCGAGCCTGCCGCGTGACGTGCCGCTGATGCGCATCGCCGGAGAATCCCAGGCGCGGATGATGGCCGGATTCGTGACCTGGCATGTGCTGTGGCACCACCGCCGCTTCGGCGACTATCTGGCGCACCAGCGCCAGGCCCATTGGGAGCGTTTCCCCAAGCGCGAGGCCCGCGACATCCGCGTCGGCCTGCTCGGCGCCGGCAAGATGGGTAGCGCAGTCGCGAAAGCGTTGGCGGCGCTGGATTACGATGTCGCCATCCATTCCCGCAGCGGTCGCAATCTGCCCGCGGGCGTGGCGGGGTTCACCGGCCGCGAAGGGCTCGCGGAACTCGCTTCACGCAGCGAGATATTGATCAACCTGCTGCCGCTGACGCCGGAGACGCGCGGCATCCTGAATGGCGAGCTGTTCTCCCGTTTGCCGCCTGGCGCGGTGCTGATCCATGTCGGCCGCGGCGAGCATCTGGTCGAAGCGGATCTGCTGGCGGCGCTGGATAGCGGCCAACTCTCGGCCGCTTCGCTGGACGTGTTCGCGGTCGAGCCGTTGCCGCGGGATCATCCTTTCTGGCGCCACGAGCGGATCGTCGTCACCCCGCACGACGCCAGCGATTCGACGCCAGCCCAGGTCGCGCGGGAGGTTGCCGAGGCGTTGAAGAGGCTGGATCAGGGCCAATCGCCATCGAGTCTGGTGGATCGACAAGCCGGTTATTGAAAACGCCGACTCCGGAGATACAAGGACAAACATGAAAACCTTCTTTCACGACGATCAGTTGCTGCACCAGCCGCAAACCTATTTCTCCCGTGGCAAGATGCGCACGCCGCAGGAGGTGACGGACCGGGCCCGGCATCTACTGGCGGCGGCCAAACGGCTCGGCTTCGAGATCCAGGCGCCGGCGGACCACGGCGTCGGCCCGTTGCGCGCGGTGCACTCGCTGCCTTACCTGCGTTTTCTCGAGAGCGCCCATCGGCGCTGGCACGAACTGGACGAGGACTGGGGCGAGGAGGTGATCTCCAACATCTTCGTGCGCTCGCCCAACGCCCTGCGCGGCATTCTCGCCGAGGCGGCGCGCTACCTTGCCGATGGCAGCGCGCCGGTCGGCCAGCATACCTGGCGGGCCGCCTACTGGGCGGCGCAGAGCGCGGTGGCCGGGGCCGAGGCGCTGCTGGGCGGTGAGCGCATGGCCTACGCGCTGTCACGGCCGCCGGGGCATCATGCCGGCATCGACTCCGCCGGCGGCTTCTGCTTTCTCAACAACGCCGCCATCGCCGCTCAGCACCTGACCTCGCGCTATCCCCGCGTCGTCGTGCTGGATACCGACATGCACCACGGCCAGGGCGTGCAGGAGATCTTCTACGAGCGCGATGACGTGATGTACATCTCGATCCACGGCGATACCACCAACTTCTATCCCGGCGTCAGCGGTTTCGAGGACGAACGCGGTCGCGGCGCGGGCTACGGCTACAATCTCAACCTGCCGATGCCGCACGGCTCAAAGGAGTCGGTATTCTTCGAGCGCCTGGAGCAAGCCTGCCAGGCGATCCGGCTGTTCGAGCCCGACGCGCTGGTGCTGGCGCTGGGCTTCGACATCCACGAAAAAGATCCGCAGGCCAAGGTCGCCGTAAGTACTCCCGGCTTCGCCAGGCTCGGCGACACCGTGGCCGGATTGAATCTGCCGACGCTGGTGGTACAGGAAGGCGGCTACTACCTGGAGGGGCTCGAGGATAACGCGGTGAGCTTCTTCGAAGGGCTGCTGGGGCGCTAAGTCGTGTCCGCTATAGATTGTTTAAACGAACTGTACGCATCGTTTTATTCGAGCCAATAGGTTGGTTGATTAAAAATCGATCCGTACGCATCGATAATCTATTTCCTCACTAAAATCCGTCACATTTTCGAACTGTATGCATAGATAATTGACGATACACTGCGGGACCTACATTCTATGCGTACGCATAGAATGTAGGTCCCGCCAATGAAAGTCACCGTATCCAATGTCCAGCAGGCCGGTATGCTCGTCCGAGCCGTCCGCAAAAGCCAATCCGTCCGTATGGATGACCTCGCTGGCGCTGCCAACGTCGGGCATGTGTTCGTTCGGGATGCCGAGCGGGGCAAGGAAAGCATCGAGTTCGGCCGCTTCTTGCGATTGCTCGACGAGCTGGGCATTCGCATGGAATTCGACGTGCCGGAATCGGCCTTGCCCTTCTATCAAAAACTGCAGAAGGAGGGCCTCAAGCCTCTGCCGCCCCGACGCCGATATCGAAAGGAAACGCCACAATACAGGGATGACGCCGGGGAAGCCGGCCAATGAGGCATCTCGATGTCTACCATAATGGGGAGCCCGTTGGCGTCGAAGAAAAGGTGCTGCTCGCCATTCGTCATATTGTCATTCGGGACATGCAGGAACGGCTAAGGCGTCACTCAATCGTAAACAGATCCTAAGGGAACACTGAATCGGCGAGCCTGACCGCCATGCTGCGACTTACAGATTCTGCGCCCGGAAATCCTTGGATCGGTCGATCTCGTCGCCGGCGACCATGAAGCGGCCATGGCCGCGATAGTGCAGCGTTCGCGGCAGGGCCACCGAGGTGTCGACGTGGGCCTTGACGATCTCCCAGATGAACAGCTCGTGGCGGTCGATCTGGCTATCGTCGACCAGGCGGCATTCGAAGCTGGCGTAGCACTCGTCGACCAGCGGTGCCGAGACGATCTCCCCTGGTGCCGGGGTCAGTCCGAAGGCGTCGAACTTGTCGAGTTGGTCGCCATCGCTGTTGCCGACGCCGACCACGGCATCGACCAATTCCCGTGTCGGCACGTTGATGGTGCACTCGCGGCTTTCGCGGACCAGGCGGTGGCTATGGTTGGCGGCGGTGATCAGGCAACCGAAATGGGCCGGAACGAAGCCGAGCATCATGTGCCAGCCCATCACCATCAGATTGCGCTCTCCCTGCCATTGGGAACCCACCAGCACGATCGGGCCGGTTTCCAGGTGGCAGCGGCATTGGTCGAGCGGGAAGTCGGATTTGCGCGAACTCAAGTCGGAACCTCTTGCGCCGATAACGTCCCTATCAGGGTAGACCACAGCCATCGATAATCGGCATGACGATTATCGATGCGTTCAATTTTTCGTCACAGTCGTGTGGTTATATTCTGGGCGCCATCCTAGACATCCCTCTATCTTCAGGAGAAACAGCGTGAAAATCCCAGGGCGCATCAAGGCGTTGATCGTTATGGCCATCGTCATCTACGTGCTGGGGCACGTGGTGCGTGCCATGGCGCTGACGTTGACGCGTCCGCTCGCGCTGCTGCCTTCGCCACGACGTTTTCCCCGCCTCGGGCGCGAGGAGGACAAGACACTGAAGCACTGCACGCGCTGCTGACGCCCGTCGGCTCTGCGACGAAAAATTCCGGCCCGGTGGCCGGAATTTTTTTTGTACCCCGTCATTCCTGGCCCGACACCTCGGGCCGCCGCTGCGCGACGTCAAAATCGCTCCCGGCGATTTGCTCCAGCGCCACGCTATCGTAGCCGATGATGCCGCTTACGGAGTGGCCGCCAGCCAGCTATCGACCAGGTCGCGATTGTCGGCAATCCACTGCGAAGCGCCTTCATCCGGGTCTCCTGTCTGTTCGATCTCGAGCATCAGCTGGGAAAGCTGCTCGGGCGTCATGTGCCAGGCATCCAGCATCGCCTTGAGCTCGGGGTTGGCGTCGCCGAAGCCGGAATGGGAAACCCACTTGATCTGTTCGCCGGCACTGAACGTCTTCTTGGGGTCATCGAGGATTTTCAGGTCGTACTCCGCAAAGGCCCAGTGCGGTTGCCACAATGTCACCGCTATCGGCTGTTGCTCGCGGTATGCCTCCTTGAGCTGTGCCAGCATTGCGGACTCACTGCTGCTGAGCTGACGGAAGGGCAGGTCATACTGTTCGATGGCGGCATCGGTTTCGTCGGCGATCGTCGAGCCGGGCTCGATGCCGAAGATGGTCGATTCCCCTTGGTACACGAAGTCGTCGGCATGTGTCTTGAGGTCGTCGACGGTGTTGATGTCGTCGACGTAGGCGGGCACGACCAGTGCATCCAACGCATCGTCGTACCAGGTGCCGTGCAGGTCGATACGGCCGCTATAGGGTTCGACGAAGGCGTTGTCGCTGGGTAGCCAGACTTCCAGCGAAATGTCGATGTCGCCCTCGGCGAGGCCGCCGAACAGAACGGGCTTGGAGACATCGTTGAGCTCGACGTCGTAGCCTTTCTCGCCGAGCAACTGCTGCCACATATGGGAAATGGCGATATTCTCGGCCCAGTTGTTGGTGCCGATAACGACGCTCTGATCCGCGGCGTTCGCGTTAGCCATACCGGCCACGGCAAGGCAGGTGCCGGCAAGCAGCATTCTAATGGAGGTCATGCGTTGTCCTTTGGAGTCGTTGGCTGTATACGCGTCGAGGAACGGAAGTGGCTCTTGTCGGCTGAAAGTCGTTTATATAATGTATATACATTGTTTTCAAACGCAGAATAACGCTTTCCCGGCACGAGCCGACCCGGGACCCTCTCGAAACCCTCGGTGGCTCGCCCGATCCAAGCCCGTTCCAGAGAGAGCCGGCCACGACAAGGAGTCGCTGTGAGCCGCCAGCCACCACGCTACAAAGTCATCAAGCAATACCTTCTCGAGCGGATACATAGCGGCGAGTTTCCAGTGGATCACCAGATCCCACCGGAGGAGGCGCTGGCGGCAACCTTCGGCGTGAGCCGCATGACGGCCCACAAGGCGATTCGCGATCTGGTGCAGGAGGGCTATCTGTGGCGGCAGTCGGGCATCGGCACCTTCGTCGCCGACCGCCGCTCCGAATCGCCGCTGGTCGAGATCAACAACATTGCCGACGAAGTGCGCGGGCGCGGTCACGACTACGCCAGCCGCGTACTGACCCTGGAGTCGGTGATCGCCGACGACGAAGTTGCCATGCGCATGGGCGTCCGAGTCGGCAGCCGACTGTTTCATTCGCGTCTGATTCATCTCGAGAATGGCCTGCCGATACAGCTCGAGGTGCGCTACGTCAATCCGCGCTGGGTACCCGACTACCTGCAGGCCGATTTCAGTCGCCAAACACCCAACGAAGTGCTGGTCGCGGCGTGTCCGATCAGCGACATGGAGCACACCGTCGAGGCGGTACTGCCCGATCCCGAAACGGCGCGCCATCTGGAGGTGGACGAGCGGGCGCCGTGCCTGAGCGTCAGGCGGCGCACCTGGTCGGGGGACCGCCTGATCAGTTACGCCCATCTGCTGCATCCCGGCGATCGCTACAAGCTGCGCTCCATGGCGCATTCGCCGCAACGTTGAGCCCGCGGTGCCTCGCCTGGGTGTACTTCACTCGGCCTTCCGCAGCGCGCGCAGCAGATCGGTGAGTGCGCTGCGGTTGTTGTCGTCCAACTCGTGCCTGCCGTCCCGAACCTGCCATCTGCCCGCGACCATCACGTCGCGAATCTGCCCCTTCGAGCCGCCGAACAGCCAGCGCCCCAGGCGAGTGTCGTCGCCGGCCGAGGCCAGGTAGGGATCGTCGCCGTCGAGGACGATCCAGTCGGCTCGCTTGCCGGGGCCCAAGGCACCGATCGGTTGTCCCGAAGCCTGGGCGCCTCCCGCCAGTGCCTGGCGGTAGAGCCAGTCGCCGACCCGGCGTTGACCGGCATCCTGCAGTACGTTGCGGCGTTGCGAGGTCAGGCGCTGACCGTACTCCAGCAGGCGCAACTCCTCGACCAAGTCGAGCGAGACATGGCTGTCCGAGCCGATGCCCCAGCGTCCGCCGCCGGCGGCGTATTCGGTGGCGGCGAAGATGCCATCTCCCAGATTGGCCTCGGTGGTCGGGCAGAGTCCCGCGACCGCGCCGCTGGCGGCCAGGTCGCGAATCTCGCCGGCATCGAGATGGGTCGCATGGATCAGACACCAGCGCTCGTCGACATCGACGTTATCCAGCAGCCACCGCACCGGGCGTTTGCCGCACCACGCCAGGCACGCCTCGACCTCCTTGCACTGTTCGGCGACATGGATGTGGCGCGGGCCGGCCGGGTCCGCCGCCAGTATGTCGCTGATTTCGTCATGCGTGACGGCACGCAGCGAGTGCAGCGCCATGCCGAGGGCTCGGGTGGCATGGCCGCTGCAAAGCGGGGCGAGGTTTTCCAGCAGACGCAGATAGCTGTCCGGAGAGTGCAGGAAGCGCCGCTGGCTCGGACTCGCCGGCTGGCCGCCGAAATCGCCGTGGGCATAGAACACCGGGAGCAGGGTCATGCCGATGCCGCTGGCATCGGCCGCCTCCAGCAGTGCGCGCGACATCGCGGCCGGATCGGTGTAGGGCCGTCCTCGAGGGTCGTGATGCAGGTAGTGGAACTCGCTGACCTGGGTATAACCGCCCTTGAGCATCTCGACATAGAGCGCGCGCGCGATGACGCCGACCTGCTCGGGGGTAAGGCGGTCGACCAGCGCGTACATCCGTTCCCGCCAGCTCCAGAAGCTGTCCGGCCGGGCGCTGCCGATCTCCGCCAGTCCGGCCATGGCGCGCTGAAAGGCGTGGGAATGCAGATTGGGCATGCCCGGCAGCACGGGACCGTTCAATCTTGTGGCGTCGCCAGGAGGGGAATCGGGGATGACGCTGTCGATGAATCCCTCGGCGTCGACGACCAGGCGCACGTCGGCTCGCCAGCCCTCCGCCAGCAAGGCATGTTCGGCAAAGTAGGAGGCGAAGTAGGAGTCGGGCATCGGGATTCCTGCGCTGATGGGCTATGTATATACATGTATCGCAACCGTCGACCGTCCGCAATCCATCGGCGCGGTATCGGAATGTGCGAAAAATGAGTACGAAATGAAAAGGCATGCACCAATTTGGTGGACTTTGGCGAGGGGCTATCGTGTCACGGTCGAACCTCGCGGCCAAACTGGCCAAGCCGGTTGACAGTTTAATGTATATACAGATTCAATGGCTTCATCCGCCACCACCGCGGCGCTTGCCTCTCTCCCTCAGGTTACCAGGAGTCACCATGACCGCTTCACGCTATCGCGAGACCGAGATCCGCGCGCCGCGCGGCACGCAACTTTCCGCCAAAAGCTGGCTGACGGAAGCGCCGCTGCGCATGCTGATGAACAACCTCGATCCCGACGTGGCCGAGAATCCCTGGGAACTGGTGGTCTACGGCGGCATCGGCCGCGCGGCGCGCAACTGGGAGTGCTTCGATGCCATCGTCGCCACGCTGAAGACGCTGGAAAGCGACGAGACCCTGCTGGTGCAGTCGGGCAAGCCGGTCGGCGTGTTCAAGACCCATGCCGACGCGCCGCGCGTATTGATTGCCAACTCCAACCTGGTACCGCACTGGGCCAACTGGGAACACTTCAACGAACTCGATGCCAAGGGGCTGATGATGTACGGCCAGATGACCGCCGGCTCCTGGATCTACATCGGTTCCCAGGGCATCGTTCAGGGTACCTACGAGACCTTCGTCGAGGCGGGGCGCCAGCACTACGACGGCAAGCTCGAGGGGCGCTGGATTCTGACCGCCGGGCTGGGCGGCATGGGCGGTGCCCAGCCGCTGGCGGCGACGCTGGCCGGTGCCTGCTCGCTCAATATCGAGTGCCAGCAGTCGCGCATCGATTTCCGCCTGCGTACCCGCTACGTCGACGAGCAGGCCAGTGACCTCGACGACGCCCTGGCGCGCATCGAGCGCTACACCGCCGAAGGCAGGGCGGTTTCGGTGGCGCTGCACGCCAACGCCGCCGAGATCCTGCCCGAGCTGATCAGACGCGGCGTGCGCCCCGACATGGTCACCGACCAGACCAGCGCCCACGATCCGCTCAACGGTTATCTGCCGGCCGGCTGGACGTGGGACGACTACCGCGCGCGCGGCAAGCGCGAGCCGGAGACCGTGGTCAGGGCAGCCAAGCAGTCGATGGCCGAGCACGTGCGCGCCATGCTGGCATTCGCCGAGCAGGGCATTCCGGTCTTCGATTACGGCAACAACATCCGCCAGATGGCGCAGGACGAAGGGGTGGCGAACGCTTTCGACTTCCCCGGCTTCGTGCCGGCCTACATCCGCCCGCTGTTCTGTCGCGGCATCGGTCCGTTCCGTTGGGCGGCACTCTCCGGCGACCCCGAGGACATCTACAAGACCGACGCCAAGGTCAAGGAGCTGATTCCCGACGACGCGCACCTGCATCACTGGCTCGACATGGCCCGCGAGCGCATCAGCTTCCAGGGGCTGCCGGCGCGGATCTGCTGGGTCGGCCTCGGCCAGCGCGAGAAGCTCGGCCTGGCATTCAACGAGATGGTACGCAGCGGCGAGCTTTCGGCGCCGGTAGTGATCGGTCGCGACCATCTCGATTCCGGCTCGGTGGCCAGCCCCAACCGCGAAACCGAGGGGATGCGCGACGGCTCCGACGCGGTCTCCGACTGGGCGCTGCTCAACGCGCTGCTGAATACCGCCAGCGGTGCGACCTGGGTCTCGCTGCACCATGGCGGCGGTGTCGGCATGGGCTTCTCCCAGCATGCCGGCATGGTGATCGTCTGCGACGGCAGCGAGGACGCCGACCGGCGCATCGCCCGGGTGCTGCACAACGACCCGGCCACCGGCGTGATGCGCCATGTCGATGCCGGTTATGACGATGCCGTGGCCTGCGCCAAGGAGCAGGGACTCAATCTGCCGATGATGCCGCAGGCGTGATGCCCTGCATTGCGCATGCATCGAACTGAGAGACGAATCGTGGGCCGAACCTCGAACGGGAGCGACTCATCGCCGGATGCCGTGAGCAAAGTGCTGCTGGATTCGCGGCCCATCGGCTGGCGGCAGATCGTCGACGTGGCCCGCCATGGTGCCGCGTTTCATCTGTCGCCGGAGCGCTGGGCGCGCATCCGCCGCGCCCGGCAAGCGGCCGTTGCGTTCTCGCGGGAGGAGACCCGCTACTACGGCATCAATACCGGCCTGGGCGCGCTCTGTCACGTACGCCTCGAGCCGGAGCAGCTGCAGCGGCTTTCCTACCATACGCTGATGAGTCATGCCTGCTGCGTGGGCCATCCGCTGCGCGACGATCAGGTGCGCGCGGTGATGGCCGCCGCCGTGGTCAACTACAGCCACGGCCATTCGGGCATCAGCCCGGAAATCGTCGAGCGACTGCTGGATTTTCTCAATGCCGGCGTCACGCCGATCGTGCCGGGGCAGGGATCGGTCGGCTACCTGACCCATATGGCACACATCGGGCTGGCGCTGATCGGCCGCGGGCAGGTGCGCCACGAGGGCGAACTCATCACGGCCGAAGCGGCGCTCGCGCGCCTCGGCAAACCGGCGGTAACGCTGGGTGCCAAGGATGGCCTGAGTCTGGTCAACGGCACGCCCGCCATGACCGGGCTGGCCTGCCTGGCGCTGGATGGCGCCAACCGGCTGAGCGCCTGGGCCGATGTCTCGGCAGCCATGAGTTTCGAGGCACTGGGCGGTCAACTGGCCGCGTTCGATGCCGACGTGCTGGCGCTCAAGCCGCAGGTGGGCATGCAGGTGTGCGGCCGAACCTTGCGCGCGCTGTTGCACGATAGCCCCTGGCTCGCCGCCCGTCAGGGCAGCCATCTGCAGGATGCGTTGAGCCTGCGCGCCATTCCCCAGGTGCATGGCGCCTGCCGCGATCAGCTTGCCCACGCCTGTCGCCAGATCGACCGGGAGCTCAACAGCGCCACCGACAACCCGCTGCTGGTCGAAAACGCCGAGGGGTACCGGGTCGTCTCGCAGGCCAACCCTCACGGAGAATCGGTGGCGCTCGCCTGCGATCAGCTGGCGATGGCGGTGGCGGAGTGGAGCGCCATGGCCGAGCGACGCATCTACCGATTGGTGACGCCGGAGGTCAGCAACCTCATCAGTGGACTGCCGCCATTCCTTTCTGCCGAGAGCGGCATGAAATCGGGCATGATGATTGCCCAGTATACGGCGGCCTCGCTGGCCGCCGACAACAAGCGACTGGCGCAGCCGGCAGCGACCGATAACTACCTGACTTCCGCGCTGCAGGAGGATCACGTCAGCCTCGGCGACAGCGCCGCGCTCAAGCTGGATGCCGCACTGGACAATGCCTTCCGTATCATCGCCATCGAGTGGCTCTGCGCCGCGCAGGCCTTCGACCTGCTGCCGAGCGAACGTTTCGCCACCGGCACCACGGCTGCTTGGCGCTGGCTGCGCGGGATCGTCGCCGCCTACGATGAAGAGCATCCGCTGGCCGAGGATATCGAGACGACTTATGCGGCGCTGAAGCGCTCGCCGCTGCCTGAAGCGCTGGCGGCGACGCTTGGCGAGCCCCTACTAGAGAGAGCGTTATCGGCGGATTAGGGGAAACGCCATCTGATTTCCGGGCGGCCCATCACCGAACAACCCATGACCCGACACAATGGAAGTTCACTTATGAACCAGCTCTGGCACCACTGTCATGCCATTACCATGGCCGGCGGCAGTTACAACGTGATCGAGAACGCCGCGCTGGTGATCGGCGACGGCCGCATCGTCTGGATCGGCGCCGAAGCCGATCTCCCCGATGACGTTGCGGTCGAGAGCCGGCGCGATCTGGGCGGGCGCTGGTTGACGCCGGGACTGATCGATTGCCACACCCACCTGGTGTTCGGCGGCGATCGCAGCGGCGAATTCGAACAGCGCCTGGAAGGCGTCGACTACGAAACGATAGCGCGTCAGGGCGGCGGCATCGTCAGCAGCGTGCGCGCCACGCGGGAAGCCGACTTCGACACCCTCTACGCCAGCGCCGAAGCGCGCGCCCAGGTGTTGCTGAGCGAAGGGGTGACCACGTTGGAGATCAAGTCCGGCTACGGACTCGACCTGGAAAGCGAGCGTCGCATGTTGCAGGTCGCCCGGGAACTGGGTCGTCGTCTGCCGGTGACGGTGCACACGACCTGCCTGGCCGCGCATGCGTTGCCGCCCGAATACGCCGGGCGTGGCGACGACTACATCGATCTGGTGTGCGAAACCATCCTGCCGACGCTGGCCGCTGAAGGGCTGGTCGATGCCGTCGACGGTTTCTGCGAGGGGATCGCCTTCTCCCCCGAACAGATACGTCGGGTGTTCGCCGCGGCGCGCGGTCTCGGCCTGCCGGTCAAGCTGCATGCCGAGCAGTTGTCGCATCTGGGCGGCTGCCAACTGGCGGCGGAATATGGCGCGCTATCCGCCGATCACGTCGAGTACGCCGATGTCGATGACGCCCGCGCCATGGCCGACAGCGGCACGGCCGCGGTGCTGTTGCCGGGCGCTTTTCTCACGCTGCGCGAGGCGCAGTCGCCGCCGATTGCTGCGTTCCGCGAACATGGCGTGCCGATGGCGCTGGCGACCGACCTCAACCCGGGCACTTCGCCGGTCATGTCGCTGCGCTTGATGATGAACCTCGCTTGTACGCTGTTCCGGCTGACGCCGGAGGAGGCGTTGGCCGGCGTGACGCTGAACGCCGCCAAGGCGCTGGGGGTCGCCGCCACCCATGGCTCGCTGGAGGTCGGCAAGGTCGCCGATGCGGTGGCCTGGGAGATCGGCGGCCCGGCCGAGCTCGCCTATTGGCTCGGCGGACAGCTGCCGGTCACCCGGTTCAAGGCCGGTGCGGTGGTCGACCGGTGACGCTCGAAAGGTAAAGCCGGGAGATAAAGTAAAGTCGGGAGACAAAAAAATACCCGCGCTTCGGNNCCGAAGCGCGGGTATCTTGCATCACTCGCTGTTGCGCATCCGGCCGGCACTGCACCGGCCGGCCAGCCCTCACTTGTTGGGCTGCTTGGTCACGCGCAGATAAGGCTTCTTCTCCTCCCAGCCGTTGGGGAAGAGTTCCTTGGCTTTCTCGTTGTCGATGGACGGCACGATGATCACGTCGTCGCCGTCGTTCCAGTTCACCGGAGTGGCGACCTTGTAGCCATCGGTGAGCTGCAGGCTGTCCAGCACGCGCAGGATCTCGGCGAAGTTGCGGCCGGTGCTGGGCGGGTAGGTGATGGTCAGGCGCACCGTCTTCGCCGGGTCGATGATGAACACCGAGCGCACCGTGTTGGTACCGCTGGCGTTGGGGTGGATCATGCCGTAGAGCTCGCTCACCTTGCGGTCGGCGTCGGCCAGCAGCGGGAAATTGAGACCGCAGCCCTGGGTCTCCTCGATATCGCCGGCCCAGCGGGAGTGGTCGTCCAGCGGGTCGACGGAGAGACCGATCGCCTTGGCGTTGCGGCGCTCGAACTCCGGCTTGAGGCGCGAAACCTCGCCCAGCTCCGTGGTGCAGACCGGGGTGAAATCGGCCGGGTGGGAAAACAGGATGACCCAGCTATCGCCGGCCCACTCGTGAAACTGGATCGGTCCTTCGGTGCTTTCCTGAGTGAAATCGGGGGCGGTATCGCCGAGCTGCAAAGCCATGGCGTTCTCCTTTTACCGGTGGCGGCTCCGAGCCGGAGCCCATGGGACGGAATCACTGATCATGCCGTGGCACGGCGGCGCTGTGAAACAATCATTGAGACTAACGACATTCCCGTTGTTCGGGGTGCCGCTGAGGTGGCCGTCGGCATCACCTTAGAGAACGTGGTACTTCTTCAATGATTTCTCAAGGGGGCGGTTTACACTATCACGTCGATGCGGAACCGAGCACGTAGGGTAGAAGAGGCGCTTCGGTTCGACGATTATCGGCATCTATCGAGGCGCGTTCAGTTGCTTTTCCAGTCTGCTCAAGAGCTGCATGGTGGTCAAGACGGAGTGGATATCGCTTTCGGGTCGACGACCTTGTCGTATGGCGTCGAAAAATTCCTGGTCCTGTAAGGTGAATGCCGAGCCTTTCAAGGGGATGTTTTGGTGCTCGCTGTCGCTGAGTTCATCGCGGAATGCATGGTAGGTTTCCTCCTCGCCTATGTAGCGATAGAAACCACCGAAGGGCCCTTTGTTGTTGAAAGACAGGGCCAGGCTCAGTAACTGACCGGTACTTCTCTCGCGCATTCCGATAGTCATGTCCATGGGGATGCCCATCTCCGGATGAGGCGGCCCCTGCTGCGCCCAGACGTCGAATTCATCGGACCCCAACAGCCAAGCGAACAGATCCACGGAATGGCAGGCATGATGCCAAAGCAGGTTGTCCGCCCAGCTACGCGGCTGGCCGAACATGTTGAGATTGGTCCGACGCAGGAAATAGGTCTGTGCAACCAGGTGATAGAGATGGAACTCACCGGCCTGGAGGCGTTGCTTGAGCCATTGATGAGCCGGAGAGAAACGACGACTGTGAGCTACCATCATGACGCTGCCGTTGCGGCTCTGGGCCTCGCACAGCTGCTGGGTTCCCGCCAGGTCCAGTGAGGCGGGGATCTCGATCAGGCAAGGGAGGCCTGCTTCGGCAGCCATCATGCCCTGTTCGACATGCATCCCGGAGGGGGAGGCGATGATCACGGCATCGATATCGCCGCTGGCTAGGCAGGCGGCGTAATCGTCGGTCTGGTGTGGAATCGCCCATTCCTGCGACAGCCGCCGACCGGCGTCCTCGTCCTTGGCGATCAGGGCATGTAGATTGACACCTGGCAGCGAGGAAAGAACCTTGGCATGCGTATGGCCCATTGCGCCTTCGCCTACCAGTGCCACCCGGAGAGAGGAGTCAGTCGTCATGAATGAGTGTCTTCGCTTTCAGCCACGCCTCGATCGTTTGATTGAAGTCGGCGGGAGTTTCGAAATAGGCGGAATGTCCCGAGCGCTCCAGGCAGACGTAATCCGCGCCCGCAACGGTCGCACGGGCTTCGGCGACCTCCGTCGGAGGGAAGAGCACGTCTTCCTCGCCAACCAGGAACAACACCGGTACCCCGGTTTCGGCCAAGGCCGCCGGCGCATGCGATTGTTGCGTGCCCGTCAGGTTGCTGACGTTGGCCACGTTGAAGCTGGCGATCGCGGTATAGAGCGTTGTGAGGTCGGGCCGACTGGCGATGCAGGTTCTGCCCAGCACACGCTCGATCTGGCTCAGGCCGGCATTGTTCGCGTTCAGCGCCGCCATTCGCGCATGTTGCTCCGGTTCGAGCTGTAAGCCAAACAGGGTATCGGCCAGAATGAGTCCGGTGACGCGCTCCGCATGCTTGCAGGTATAACTGAGTGCCGTTCCCCCGCCCATCGATTGGCCGATGAGAACGGCCGAGGCCGTTTGCGTGGCGTCCAATACGAGCTCCAAGTCCTCGATAAAGCGGTCTCGCCCCAGTCGCCCCGGGTCCGTCGAGTTGCCGAACCCGCGAGCATCCGGTATCAGCAAACGAAAGCGTTTGCGCCATGCGGCGATCTGTTGATACCAACTGGCGTGGTTGCCACCGACGCCATGTAATAGAACAAGTGTTGGCTCGTCAGTCGTGCCCGCGTCTTCGTAGAGCGTGTAGTAGAGCGTCGCATTATCTCCACGCACAGAGGCCATGAATGCTCCTTCGAGGTATTCGGCGGTCAGCGCCAGACGGCGAACGCCATGGCACATCCGGTACCGGCTGGGCTGCGATAGCAGGGCACGTAGTCGATGAGTTCCATCTGCATCGGTTGCACCGCACCGGCCAGCGCGGACCAGCAGCGAAACTCCGAATTGCCGGACTGCAGCTTCTCACGTGGCAGTGCCGCATGCTCCTCGACGGTACCGTTTTCCATGATGTCGAGGAAATGCCGGTCGAATGCCTCGTCGACCACGAAGTGACTCAGCCCTCCTGTCGCAATGATCGTGACATTGATCTCTTCCGGCCAGCTCTCCACCGCTTCACGCAGCGCCTGGCCTAGTTTGAAGGCGCGAGCCGGGGTGATCTGGTTCGGTGGATAGTAAGTATTGATGCTCACCGGAATGATCGGAATCGGGGTTTCACCCATCATCTTGTAGTAGACGTAGCCAAAGGAATGGCTCATGCCTTGTTCTGGGTTGTAATGATGGGAATGCGCGACGTCGAAGTCCTGTTCCATCAATTGACCAATCAGACGCTCCGCCAGGCCATTGGCAACGGGGTACTCCTTTTCCTCCTGCGGATACCAGTCTTCGGCCCTGAGGTCGGCAGCATACTTCCACTTCATCATGCCTTGTGGTTTATAGGGAAGCTTCTCGCCCCAGTAGATGGAGATGGCCGGCATGTTGTCTTCCTGGAAGACTTCCTTGTGATCGTCACCAATGATCAACACCACGTCCGGGTTGGCTTCGGCCAGAATGGATTTCATCTTGGCGACCGCCTGCTGATTGGTGCGATGCCGTTCCCATAACTTATCCATGTCGATTTCTTTGAGGATGGACGGATCGGCGTCGGCCAGCAGTTGCTCGTAGCTTACCCGCTTCCCTTCATGATCGAAGAGGGCATGGATGTGGACATCGTCATGCCCCGCACGGGCGAGCCAGGCTTCGGGCTCCATCAGCAGCGCCGGGCTATGTGAGGAGCCCATTCCCAGAGTGATACGTGCCATTTGATCTTGTTCCTTTTCTGCGAATCGATATGGGGGCATTGGTTTTTGTTCGTGTCGCTGTGGGTATTCTTGAAAATGCCGATCACCTTCACAAACGATTTATGGCAACATCATGGATGAGTTACCTTCATGTATGCGGTGAACTTGAGCACCGCGCAAACAGGACCGTGAAATGTCTTCTCGTCTTCCCTCCCTTCTCTCTCTCAGAGCATTTGAAGCAGCTGCTCGACATCTTTCGTTCACGTATGCAGCCGATGAATTATTCCTGACCCAGAGTGCTATCAGTCGCCATGTGCGGGGATTGGAAGAGTTGCTCGGGCAGCGTTTGTTCGATCGTTTCACCCGCCGTGTTGAGCTGACCCCGACGGGGCTCGAGTATTATCGCGCGATCCAGATCGCCTTGGGCGATATCGAGAAAGCGACTCAGCGTGCCAAAGAGACCGATCAACGCACTTCCATCACTATCAATGTCATGCAGACGCTTGGCGCGACCTGGCTGATGCCGAAACTGGCCAGTTTCAGCGAAACTTATCCTCACATCGACATCCGCATGATCTCTTCCATCGCCCCGGTCAATTTTCAAACCAACGAGATCGATGTCGCGATTCGATGTGGTCGCTTGCCAGGGAGCCCGCGTCAACCGGGGCGACCACGCATTGAGTCGGAGATGGTAACCAGCTGGAAGGGTATCAATGCCGAATTCCTGTTGCCTGACGTGCTGGTGCCGGTGGTGTCGAGCAAACTGTTATCCCAGGGGGCTGAAATCAACAGCCCGAAGGACCTACTCAAGTATCGGCTGATACACAATACCAGCCGTCCACACGCTTGGCCGGACTGGCTGGCGGCGCATGGCGTGCGGCTGACCTCGCGCACGGAATCGATCCATTATGGGCACTTCTTCATGGCATTGCGGGCAGCGCTCAACTGCAAGGGCGTGGCGATACTGCCCGCGATACTGGTCGATCATTCACTGGAAAGCATGGACTTGGTTCGGCCATTGCCCGGCACCATCGAAAGCGACGGCGCCTATTATCTGCTGACGCGGGAAGATGCCAATACCAATCGCTCGGTACACACCTTTTGCAACTGGTTGCTGACCGAAGCCCACAACGAAGGCAAGCCGGCGATCGACACTCAACCGTAGCGACGTGTCACCACATACTCGAGCAGCGCTACCACACCATACAAAGCCAACCCGATGATGCAGAGAAAGAGGATCGCCGAAAGAATCAAGGCCGTATCCGCCTGCGAGGACGCAAAGACGATCAAATAACCGAGCCCTTTCGGTGCACTGATGAATTCGGCAACGATGACGCCGATCATTGCCAAGGTCACGGCGACCTTCATGCCGCTGAATATGTGTGGAATCGCATAAGGCAGACGTACCAGCGTGAATATCTGCCAGGAATTGGCTGTCAGGCCTTTGCACAGGCGCAGCATGTCTGGTGGCGTGGCGCGCAGGCCGGCCATGGTCGATACGACAATCGGAAAGAACGCCATGAACGTGGCGAATTCGATACGAGACTGACTGCTGATGCCCATCCAGACGACGAATAGCGGAGCAAGGGCGATTTTGGGTATCAACTGAAAGAACACAATGATGGGATAGAACGCCGAATTGAGCAGTCGCGAGTAGGTCAGTATCGAGGCAAGAACGATGCCCAGAGCGGTTGCCACGCAGAAGCTGGCAATGGTTTCCAGCGTCGTCGGTACGGCCTGGTTCAGCAGCACTGTCCAGACTTCGGTCAGGCGAGTGTAAATGTAACTGGGCGGAGGCAGCAGGCTGACAGAAACCTGGAAGTGTGTGACCAGGGCTTCCCACAGGCACAGAAAAATAGCGATCACCAATAGCGGCAACAGCGTTTTCTCTAATAGCTGGCGGTAACTTTGTGGCAGCGTAGGCCTGGATTTGCGCGATGTAGCAGGCGTAGTGGTGTTGCTTACACGCTTGTTGGGTGCTGGGGCGGCTTGGGCAAGGTGTGCCTCGCCGTGGACTTCGCGGACGTTCATGTTCTTGACCTGCGTAATAGACGACGAAGGGCTAAAGTCATTCGGTGGTGGCCGCAGCCGATGTGGCCGAGCGATAGCGGTTGTTCTGGCTTGTCGCATGGCCTGATTCGATATGACCTCTGAGTTCGCTGCAGAGACGGTTGAATTCGGCACTTTCGACAATGCTGGGATCGCGCGGGCGTTCGAACGGTATCTTGATGTCTTGGACGACGGTAGCCGGGCGGCGGGTCATGACCAGTACGCGATCGGAGAGCAGCACGGCTTCCCGAATACTGTGCGTGATAAACACTCCCGTCTTGGGGTTTTGTTGCCAGATATCCAGTAGCGCAACGTTCATCTCGTCCCGAGTGATGGCGTCCAGGGCACTGAATGGTTCGTCCATCATCAAGAGAGGGGGGTCGAGGATCAAGGCCCGGCAAATCGCCACACGCTGACGCATGCCGCCGGAAAGTTGCGCCGGGCGCTGGTGAAGAAAGTCCTTCAGGCCCACCATTTCCAGCAGGTCGCGGGCCCGCATCTCATAATCGCGGCGCGGACGTTTGAGGATGCGTATCGGGAACAGTACGTTGTCGAGCACCGTGGCCCATGGCAGCAATGTGGCATCTTGGAAAATCAAGCCGACATCGGGGCGCGGACCCGTGACCTCCTTGCCCCGATCGATGATCCCGCCGGCACTGCTACTCTCCAGTCCCGCCATCATCATCATCAGCGTGGATTTGCCGCAACCACTGGGTCCCAGTATCGATACGAACTCTCCCTTCTGAATCGTGAAGGTGGCATCGCTGACGGCCTCTACCTGGCCGTGAGTGGTTTCGTAGATCTTTGAGACTTTCCAGACATCCAGTTGGTTGCTCATACCGCGTCACCCCTGAGACGACTTGGGAATTCGCGAGTGCGCTTGCTAAGACTTTCCCACTCCGGCTCACTCAGTTTGACGGATCCGATGAACTCATTGGTAAAGAGCGTCTGTGGATCCGGCCGCTTTGCAGAATCCGGCGCGGCGTACTACATGATGAGATCGGTCATCTCGGCGACCCGTCCCAGGTCGCTGTAACCCAAGCCATTCTCGATGGCTTCTGGATGCGGCACCGACGCGAGCATGAAACCTTGGCTCAATCTCACGTTTTCCTTGCCGCCCGAACTCAACGCCAGTTCAGGCACCTTTTTCAGCAGGATTCCCATGGAAGCTTCAGGATCCTTGGCAGAGAAAGCCAGTGCTTCCAGGATGACTTCCGTGACATCCCGGCATAGTTCCGGATCGCTCTCGAGTACTTCGGGGCGGGTCACGATGTTGTTCGAATAAAATGACATGCCGTAGTCTTGCATCAGCATTGCTCGCGTATCCACTCCCATGCCTTGCGCGACGGCATAGGAGCTGCTGGTGACGCACCAGCCGGCGTCGATCTGTCCCTCCACCAGAGTTCTTTCCAGTACTCGCGGATCGGACTGAACGATCTCCACTTGCTGAGGATCGATACCGGACTTCAGGGCGAACGCTTTCCACAGCGGAAACTCGACGGAGGCGGGAACGCCGCCCATCTTCTTGCCCACCAAGTCCTTCGCGCTCTTGATCGGTGAGTCGGAGCGTACCAGCAGCCCCAGATAGGCTTCGTAGTTGGTTGTTCCCAATGCCACTAGCGGCAAACCGTTCGCGGCACACAGTATCGTGGAACTCGCCGATACCAGACCAAAATCGAACTGCTTGTTGCCGATGGCCTGACCCGCGGCCAGGGAGCCATAGCCACGGCTGATTTCGACGTCGATACCACGCTTTTTGAACATTCCCTGGTCTTCAGCCACGTACATGTAAGCTGTGGCTCCCTGGGCCAACCAGGGCAGGGTGAATTTCAGCGTTCGCGAGCTCTGTGCAAAGACCGACGGGGCCAGCGCCACCGCCCCGGCCGCCCCTGCTGTCTTGAGAAAAGTGCGGCGCGAGAAGCGCGAATCGTCAAACAGTCCCATGTTGTTGTTCTCCGTTGGGCGAATTGTTGTAGAGCGGATGATACGCCTTTCTGACCCCAACTTATGGGCACTATGAAATCTTAATCAAATGATTTATCTGCGCACCATGCATGAGCTTCTGTAAACCATGCAGAGGAACTTATGGATGCGGATAAGTTATGCATGTCGATTTCAAAAATCATTTGTTTTGGGGCGCACGGTATCACCATGATTCTCGCAACGATCTAGGAGAGTGGAAATGGGAGTTGACAATAATATTGCCATTCAAATTGGCATTGCGGGACTGGGAACCATTGGCAAGACGATTGCATTGGCACTGGTAAAAGGCGTACCCGGGGTCGGTCTGTCCGTAATCTCTACCCGAAACGTGGCAGCCGCAAAGGATTGGCTCCAGCAGCATGGGATCGATGTCCCTGTCGTCGCCTTAGGGGAACTGGAACAATACTGTGATGTGGCCATCGAATGTGCACCTGCCGAGGTGATGCGGGAATTGGCGGAGCCCGTGCTGAAAGCTGGCAAAACGCTGGTGGTGCTGAGTTCGGGAGCGCTGCTCGATCGACTGGATCTACTCGATCTGGCCCAGCGTCACGCGGGGCGGATTCTGATCCCGACTGGCGCCTTGCTGGGGCTGGATGCGGTCAAGGCTGCCGCCGAGGGCAAGATAAACAAGGTCACGATGGTTTCTCGTAAACCCGTCGAAGGGTTTCGTGGAGCGCCCTTCCTGGTCAAGCACAACATCGATATCGAAGATATCACGGAGCCGAAGCTATTGTTTTCCGGGAAGGCCCGCGAAGCGGCTACCGGATTTCCTGCCAACCTCAACGTCGCTATTTCACTGTCATTGGCAGGCATCGGTCCTGACCTGACCGAACTGGAAATCTGGGCCGATCCTACGATCCATCGCAATACGCATACCATTATCGTGGATTCCGATAGCGCCAGCTTCTCCATGACCATCGAGAACATTCCTTCGGAAAATCCAAAGACCGGGCGCATTACCGCACAGAGCGTGATCGCCTTGTTACGTGGTCTTGCCGCCCCATTGAGAGTCGGTACCTGATACCGGACACACCTCAAATAACAATTGGAGATCGACAACCGATGAGTCGCCCCATCAAAAGACATGCAGAAATTGCCGGAGCCGGTTTTTCGGGAATCGCTAGCGCCATTGCACTGACCCAGCGTGGCTGGAGTGTTCGCGTTCACGAAGCCAGTCCGCAATTGCGTGCTTTCGGCGCCGGCATCTTCATCTGGGACAACGGCCTGCATGTTCTGGACGCGCTGGGGGCATACAGGGAGGTGCTCGACGGCGCCTTCGCCGCGCCGGCCTACGAGACGCGTACGAACGGTGAATGCACTTCCTTTCAGGCAATCAATGGTCCCGGCAAGCAGCGTCTGCTGACCATGACCCGGCAGCACCTTCACCATGCCATGCTGTCGGCCGCGAAACGCTTGGACATAGAGTTCGTGACCAGTTCCGAAGCGATCGGCGCTTCCCCTGAAGGGGAGTTATGGTTGGTTGACGGCACACGCCTGAAAGCCGATCTGGTGATTGGCGCCGATGGCGTCAAATCCAAGGTGCGCGACTCTCTTGATATACCCATGCAGCGCGAACGTTATCACGATGGCCTGACACGCGTGCTGACACCACGTTCGATATTAAAAGGCGGCGAGTGGGATCACGTGATCGATTTCTGGAACATCCGGCCGGAGCGCACCTTGCGTATTCTCTACACTCCTTCGGGCGAGGATACGTTGTACATGGCGATGATGGCCGGTTTGAACGATACCGAAGCGACTGCCATCCCGGTGAATCCGGAGGTCTGGGCGGAAGCTTTCCCACGCTTACGGCCGGTGCTGGAGGCCATTGGGGACAACGGCCGCTATGACGTTTACGAGAAGACGGTACTCGAAAGATGGTCTTCCGGCAGGGTGGCGATCGTCGGCGATTCGGCCCACGCCATGCCACCGACGCTGGCTCAGGGCGCTGGTTGCGCCATCACCAATGCGCTGGGTCTCGCCGTGGCCATCGAAGAAACCGATTCGCTGGAAGAAGCGCTGCAACTCTGGGAACGTCGTGAACGACCGCTGACCGATCACACGCAAAGTCGTGCGTCGGAATTGGCCGCATCTCGCGACCTGGCCGCCGGTATGGACTGGAACGATATTGGCCTCAAGGCTGCCCGACACGTTCCGACTGGCACCTCGCCAGAGTTCAGCTGCTGATTGAATACCAGCATAACGGTCCGGCTATTTAACGAACCCTCCACACTGACGATCGATGTCTGCACGGTGGGCTGATGACGATGCTTTTGCTGAAAATCGCCAACCAATATGCAGATCATCTTCTTGCGCATGAGCTTCCCATACACTTGACTCGAAAGTGTATGGGAAGGAAGACCCTACCATTGAGAGAATATCCGGTGCCGTTCGTTTCAGCGCGGCCAGGCAACGGGGAACAAGTCACTATCTACTGCCTGCCCATTTCGCAGACCGGGATCCCGGATCGGTTTGGTCACATTGGCGGCTTCTCGATAGCGCACATTGTCGCCAATCCAGCGTACGGATAGCGCGCGTCGTCGTAGCTGTGAATGAGCGTTGCCAGGGGCGCCATGAACGGCCATGGCATGGAAGGCGATCGCATCTCCCGGTTCCAGTGACTCCCAGCTCAGAAAATCGTACTTCTCTCTTTCCCCCTCGATGTCCGGCATGGGCTCGAGGTCGCTGGCGTAGTCCTGCGTGTAGCGGAAGTCGGGTGCTCGGAAACGACGATTCCAACGGTGCGAACCACGCACGAACTGCAGTAGACCGCTGTCATGGGATACGGAATCGAGCGCTATCCACAGCGAACAAAGCTGCTCACCTTCAACGCACCAGTACGGGGCATCCTGGTGCCACGGTGTCGGGGATTCCGATCCCGGCTCCTTGACGAGGAGATGGTCATAGAACAATCTCGTCTGCGCAGATCCCATTAACTCGGCTGCGATCTGTGCACCGGGACTTTCGAAGACGAAGCGTCGAAAGTCCTCATCGAAAGTCCACATATAACGGTCACCGCGAAAGGTCCCTTTATGGTCTTCGCTGCCATAGCGCGTACCCAATGGACCGGGATTTTCTAAGACACGCTCGGTCGCATCACGCAGAAAATCCACCCAAGGCGAGAATTTTCCCCTTATCACGATGGCGCCATCTTCGGCATAAGAAGCCCGCTGCTCTTCGCTGATATGTATGAGTGATGATGATGTCATGGATAGATTCCTGATTTTTTTATTGTCCGGAATGGAAGCTTGATCGCAGGCGCAAAGAATCAAGGATTAATGGCCTTATGGTATTTGCGTCAAGAAATACGATAGGAAGTTTTGCTGGAAGGCGGCGAGCGATTTTTTTACGCTCTGCCCATGACTAATGGGAATGCATGTCTAGGGAGCGGGGCCCGCCGCGCCGAGATAGTGCTGTCGCCAGTAACGAATATCCAGTGACGATACCGTTACCGTGCGGCCGCTGCCGGGGGCGTGAATCATCTGGCGGTCGCCCATGTAGATGCCGACGTGTGTGGCATGGCTGCCCGAGCCGAAGAACAGCAGGTCTCCCGGGCGCGCGACGTCGCGTTCCTTCAGGGCGTGAAACTGCTCGTTGGAGGTGCGTGGCAGGGAAATACCGATCTTGCCGTAGGCCATCTGGACCAGGCCGGAACAGTCGTAGCCGGCGGGAGAATTGCCGCCCCACTGGTAAGGCGTGCCGAGGGCATCCTTGGCGGCGGACATCACCAGGATGCGGTCGATGGAAAGATTGTCGCCATCGATCGCCGGGCCGGCATCGCGGGTGACGATCGCCTTTTGCGAGCTGCAGCCGCTCAGCAGGATCAATGCGAGTAGGGCGAAAAGGCCGAGGAGTCGGCCGCTACGAAGAGGGAAAAACAGGCGAATCGGCATCGAGTCCAACGCCGAAGGAGGCAATGATTGGGGGCCTATCGCCATCTTGCTCAGTCCTGGCTGCCGTTTGAACAGAGTGTAGAGCAGTCTATCGTCACGGTGGAAGACGAAGCGGTTGATAGATCGGGCAATGTCCCCATTTTGTAGGTTCATCCCGCTTAGTCTATGGAGACGTCTATGGCCATTGCCGAAGACCAGGTTCCCGGTGTCCAATCCGCCACGGCGGAGAGCCAGGGATTCGTGTTCAACCACACCATGCTGCGCGCCAAGGATCCGAAAGCGTCGCTGGCATTCTATACCCGGGTGTTCGGCATGCGTCTGCTGCGCAAGCTCGACTTTCCCGAGATGCAGTTCACGCTCTACTTTCTGGCCCGCATCGACGAAGGCGAGGCGATTCCCGAAGACGACGCCGAGCGCACCGCTTATACCTTCTCGCAGAAGAGCGTGCTCGAATTGACCCACAACTGGGGCAGCGAGGACGATCCGGAACTGCGCTACCACGATGGCAACGCCGAGCCACAGGGCTTCGGCCACATCTGCTTCTCGGTGCCGGATCTCGCCGCCGCCGAGCGCTGGTTCGACGCCAACGACGTCGAGTTCAAGAAGCGCTCCGACCAGGGCAAGATGAAGAACGTGGTTTTCGTCAAGGACCCCGATGGCTACTGGATCGAAGTCGTGCAGCCGTCGCTGTCGGCGGGGCTGGGGTAATAGCCGACCCTATCCAAAAACCGCCGTTGAAGGATCGCCGATGCGAATGAGTGGCCGGGAACTCACCCGGCCTGGTTGGCGGCGCCGGTGGCGAAGCGGCTGCCGAGACGATAGCGCGACGAGGGATGCAGAAAGCGGACATAGGTGACCACCTGGCTGCTGGCCCAGGTGCGCCGCATCAGCGCCAGGCAGGGCTCCTGCGGATCGATGTCGAGGGCCGCTGCATCCTTGGCATTGGGCAGCAGGGCATCGACGATGTGCTCCATTTCGTCGACCGGAACGTTGTCGAGCAGGTAGCGCGAGGGCTGTAGCTGGTCGCCGAAGCGCTGGTCGATGAAGCCCGGTGCCATCGCCGGTGAAACGTAGCGATCCTCGAGCTGAACGGCGACTTCCTCTTCGTAATGCACGCAGCGCAGGTAATAGACCGAACGCCCGGTGGGGACATCCAGGGCGGAGGCGACCGCCAGCGGCGCGGCGACGCGCCCCAGCGTCGACACTTCGCAGTGGTAGCGGTGTCCACGGGCATGAATTTCGTCGGCGATGTTGGCGATCATCAACAGGTTGGACTGCGGTTTGGGTTCGGCAATGAAGGTGCCGACGCCACTGATCCGCTCCAGATAGCCTTCGCTGGTGAGTTCCCGCAGTGCGCGATTGACGGTCATGCGTGACATGCCGAACTCGCTCACGAGCTGATTTTCCGACGGAATCATGTCTCCCGGTTGCCACTGCCCCGACTGGATACGCTCCAGGACGAAGCTCTTGAGCTGTTGATACAAGGCCTTGGGCGGTTTGCTGGTGTCAGTGGCTGGCATCGGCAAGACTTCCGCGGACGGGGGCATCGAGTGCCTGCATCAGGGCCTCGAAAAACAGCGCGTTGTCGGCCGGACTGCCGACGGTCACCCGCAGGCAGTGCGTGAAGCCGGGCTCGCGCCAGGTCTTGACGATGACGCCATGGGATAGCAGCGCCTCGCCAACGGCGTCGGCCTCGCGTTCCAGCGCCAGGAACAGGAAATTGCCCAGCGAGGGATAGACCCGCAGACCGGCGGCGGCCAGTGCCGCAGACAGCCTGGCGCGCTCGGTGGCGACGTTGGCCAGGCTCCGCGTCAGATGTTCCTGATCCTCGAGCGCGGCGACGGCCGCGGCCTGCGCCGGTCGGCTGACATTGAACGGTGTGCGCACACGATCGACCAGATCGGCCAGCACGGGGTCGGAAACGATACCGTAGCCGACACGGAAACCCGCCAGCGAGTAAGCCTTGGAAAAGGTGCGCAGCAGCACCCAGGGTTGGCGGCTGGCTTCCAGCAGCGCCAGCACGTCGGGGTAGTCGTCCGCCAGTTGCCCGTACTCGAAATAGGCCTCGTCGAACACCAGCAGCAGGTGGGGCGGCAGGCCGGCCAGCAGGCGTTCGATCTCTGCGCGCGACAGGGCGCTGCCGACCGGGTTGGAAGGCGACGAGAACATCACCAGCCGGGTGCGCGGGGTGATCGCCCCGAGCAGGCCGTCGACGTCAATGGCGCCGGCCGCGGTGATCGGCACGCCGATCACCCTGGCGCCCATCGACTGCGGGTAGAGCGTGTGCAGGCCGAAGGCGGGCACCATGGTGACCACTTCATCGCCATGGTCGAGGAAGACGCGGGCGAGGATGGCGATCAGATCCTCCGAGCCGTTGCCGAACACCAAGCGCTCGGGGGCGATATCGAGCCGCTCGCTCAGCGCGGCGCGCAGCGTCTGGCACTCGGCATCCGGGTAGAGCGCACACTCGCGGGCGGCCTGGGTGACGGCCTCGATCACGCCGGGCGCCGGGCCGATGGGGTTTTCGTTGCTGCCCAGCCGGGCGATCCGCTCGACCCCGTAGCGCCGCCGCACGGCCTCGTTGGAAAGCCCGGCGTTATAGGGCGCCAGCGAGCGCACCTCGGCGCGTGCCAGGCTCTGGATGGTATACGCGGCGGGCGGTGAATCAGGCATGCGTGGTCGACTCCTCGAGGGTGTCCCAGAACGCGTTGCGCTCCAGGTAGTTTTGCAGGAATTGCTGCAGGCGCGGGCTCTCGGCGTGACGGAAGACCTCGCTGGGGGAGCCCCGGGCGACGACCTTGCCCTGGTCGAGGAACACCACGGTGTCGGCGACCTGGGCGGCAAAGCCCATCTCGTGGGTGACCACCACCATGGTCATGCCCTCCGCGGCGAGCTGCTTCATGACCTGCAGCACCTCGCCGACCAGTTCCGGGTCGAGTGCCGAGGTCGGCTCGTCGAAAAGCATGATATGCGGCTCCATGGCCAGCGCCCGGGCGATGGCCACACGCTGCTGCTGGCCGCCAGAGAGCTGCGCCGGGTACGCCGCGGCCTTGTCGGCGAGGCCGACCTTGTCGAGCATTGCCCGGCCGCGGTTGTCGGCGTCGGTCCGGGACAGCCTCTTGACCCGTTTCAGCGCCTCGGTGACGTTGGCCAGCACCGTCATGTGCGGCCACAGGTTGAATTGCTGGAAGACCATGCCGACGTTGCGCCGCACCTGGCGGACGCGGCGGTTGCTGGCCGCCACCCGCTGGCCCTGGCGGCCGCGTTCAAAGCCGAGCAGCTCGCCCTCGAGCTCGACCTCGCCCTCGTCGTAGCGTTCGAGGAAGGCCAGGCAGCGCAGCAGGGTACTCTTGCCGGAGCCCGAGGGGCCGATCAGGCAGACCACTTCGGAGCGGTGCACGCGCAAGTCGATGTCCGCGAGCACGGTGTTGTCGCCGAAGCGCTTGCCCATTCCACGGGCTTCGATGATGGCGTCGTTGGCGCGGGAGGCGCTCATGCGATGTCCTCCTGGAGAGTCTTCTTGACGGGGCTGGTCCCCAGGTAACGCTGGGCGCGACGCTCCAGCGCTTGGCCGACCCGCGAGGTGGCCTCGACCAGCGCCAGATAGCCCAGGCACAGCGCCAGCAGCACCTCGGCGAAGGCGAAGGTCTGCGAGCCGATGCCGCTGAGTACCAGCGTCAGTTCGGGCACGGTGATGATCGACAGCACCGGGGTCTCCTTGCACAGGATGGTGACCATGTTGACCAGCGCCGGCAGAATCAGCACCAGCATCTGCGGCAGCTGGATGCGCCGGATCACCTGCAGCCGCGAGAGCCCCAGGCACTCGGCGGCTTCCAACTGGCCGGGGGGAATCGAGTTGAAGCCGGTGCGAAAGATCTCGGCGAAATACACGCTGCCGTACACGCCCAGGCCGATCAGTCCCGCCGGGATGGCATCCAGCGTGATGCCCAGCGCAGGCCCGCCGTAATAGAGCAGGAACAGCTGGATCAGAAACGGCGTGCTGCGGATGATCTCGATATACACGCGCAGGATGGCGCGCAGCCAGCGTGGGCCGAACAGCTGCAGCACCGCCACCAACAGGCCGAGCGCCAGGCCCAGTGCCACGCCGCCAAGCCAGGTGCCCAGGGTGACCATGAAGCCATCGGCGATCGCGCCCAGGTTGTCGGTGAGTACGCTCAGGTCGAATTTCATGCGCCACTCCTGCGCAGGCGGATTTCCAGCCAGCTACCCAGCAGCGCCAGCGAGACGTTGAGCACGCAATACAGTGCCGCCGCGGCCAGGTAGAACTCGAGTTGCAGGAAGGTGCTGGCGGCCAGGTTCTGCGCGGTTCGCGTGAGTTCGGAGATGCCCACCACCGAGATCAGCGAGGAGGCCTTGATCAGCAGGATCACCTCGTTGACCAGCGCCGGCGAGGTCAGCCGTACCACCTGGGGGATCTGTATGCGCAACAGCAGCGCGCGATGCGACAGACCGAGCATCAGCGCGGACTCGGCCTGGCCCTTGGGCAGGGTCAAAAAGCCGCCACGCAGGATCTCCGCGATATAGGCGCCGCAGCACAGCGACAGACCGGCGATGGCCGCCACCACCGGCGTCACGCCCAGCCCCAGGCGCGGCAGCACATTGTAGAGAAACAGCAACTGGATCAGCAGCGGCACGCCGCGGAAGATCGTGATGTAGGCGCCGCCCAGGCGCCGCAGGACGGCGCGCGGGGAAAGCCTCAATCCGCACACGCCGACGGCGATTACGAAGCCGATCGCCAGGCCCACGGCGGACATCTGAAGCGTCGACCAGAGGCCCGCCAACAGCATCGGCAGGCTCTGGATGATTTGGGACCATTCGAGCATGGGAACTCAGCGATCAGATGTTGGGTTCGAAGTCGCCACGCGGCGTATCCATTGCCTGGCCCAGCCACTGCTTCTGCAGCTCGGCGAGGCGGCCGTCGTCCTTCATCTTCAGCAGGACCTCGTCGATGACGTCCAGCAGCGGGCGGCTCTCCTCGTCGTCACGTCCCAGATAGGCGAAATAGCTTGGCTCGCCGAAGGGCGGCTGAACGACCTTGAAGACGTTCGAACGCTGGCTGGCGACGTAGCCGATGTTGGGCAGCGAATTGGCGACGGCGTCGATGCGTCCGGAGGCCAGCGCGGCGTAGGCCTGGTTGTTGTCGACGAACTCCTTGATCTCGACCGGCTCGTCGAGGGTTTCGGCATACGCCTTGAGTGCCGCCAGTTGGGCGGACGACTGGCCGCCACCGGCGGTCTTGCCGGCGATGTCCTCGGGGCTTTCGATGCTGTCGTCGCCGGCGCGCTTGAGCAGCGCCACAGTCGATTCGGCGATCGGCGTCAGGAAGTGATAACGCGCCTTGCGCGCTTGGGTGACAATGATCGGCCCGGCGACGATGTCGAAGTTACCGGCCTCGAGACCGGGCAGGACGCTCGGCCAGGGCAGGTCGATGAACTCGATCTCGACGCCCAGCTCCTTGCCCACCTCGGCGAAGATGGCCTTGTTGAGCCCGGCCTGTTCGCCGTTCTCGTGGAAGTCGAAGGGCGCAAACTGCATTTCCGTGGCCACTTCCAGCACGCCACTCTGGCGGACATCGTCCAGCGCATCGGCGCTGGACGTCAGCGAGGCGGCGCTAGCGGCCAGGCCGAGGCAGAGTGCGAGCACGCGGTTCTTGTTGTTCATGAATGACTCCTTGGCTGAGAGGCCGGCAGGGCCGGCGAGTCGGGCTGGGTCGGTGCCCAGGGTTCGGTGACGTCTGTCATCTTGCAGTGTTCGTGCCAATGTCTAGCCCTGTATATACTTTTCAGTCGCTACACGCAGCGCCTGGCCGTTGCGCAGGCGGCGGCGACGTTTCCAAAGACGTGTCTACGGCTCGTTTGCGCCATGCTGGTGCATGTCCGGCACGCCTGTGGCTGCGCCCTCGTCCACCTCGTCGGCCGGCAGCAGTTTGCCGGGGTTAAGGATGCCGCGGGGGTCGAAAGTGCACTTGAGCATACGCATCGCGTCGATGACATTCGGGGTGGCGCTATGGTGCAGGAAATCACGCTTGAGCAGGCCGATGCCGTGCTCGGCGGAGATCGAGCCACGCCGCTCGCCGACCAGCCGGTAAATTTCGGCTTCGATGGCGTGGCGAGTCGCCGGGGTGTCCTCGGCCAGCGAGCGGCCGTCCACCGTCAGGTGCAGGTTGCTGTCGCCGATATGCCCGAAATTGACAATGCGCGCGCCCGGCCAGCGTTGCCGCAGCGCCGCACCGGCGGCCTCGACGAAGGCGCCAATGTCGGCGATCGGCAGGCTGATGTCGAAGTTGATCGGCGCCAGCTTGACCGGAAACTCAGCGGTCGCCTCGCGGATCGTCCATAGCTCGCGGGCCTGGGCGGTGCTGCTCGTCAGCACGGCGTCCTCGACCTCACCCGCTTCCAGCGCGGCCGCCAGCGCCGTTTCCAGGCGGTTGGCATCGCCTTCGGCCTCGCACAGCACATAAAGGGGATGGCTCGCCGCAAGCGGCGGCTGGCCACCCTGCCAGTCGCAGCTCATGGCATAGAAGTCCTGCCACATCACCTCGAACGCCTCCAGCGCCAGCCCGGCGCCGCGCAGGCGGTGCAGCAGCGAGACCGCCGCCGGATAGTCGCGCAGCGCACACAGCAGGGTGTGGGTTTCGCCCTGGGGCGGCGCCAGGCGCAGCACGGCGCGGGTGATGACGCCCAGCGTGCCCTCGGCGCCGATGAAGCAGTGCTTGAGGTCGTAGCCGGTATTGTTCTTGATCATGGTATTCATCAGATCGAGAACCCGGCCGTCGGCCAGCACCACCTCTAGGCCGAGCACCCGGTCGCGGGTCATGCCGTGACGGATCACCGCGTGGCCGCCGGCGTTGGTGGCGATGGTGCCGCCGATCTGGCAGGTGCCGCGGGCGCCGAAGTCGACCGGGTAGCGGAAGCCGGCCTCTTCTGCGGCGTCCTGCACGGCCTGTAGTGTCGTGCCGGCGCGCACCGTCAGGGTCGCGGCGGCACGGTCGACGCTTTCCACGCCGGTGAGCCGGGCCAGCGACAGCGCGACGCTGTCGGCGCTGGGCACCGCCGCGCCAGCCAGCCCGGTCATGCCGCCCTGGGGGACCACCGCGCGGCGGTGTTCATGACACAGTTTCAGCAGCCTGGCGACTTCAGCCGTGCTGGCCGGGCGCACCAGGGCCAGTGGTCGGCAGGCGGCGTGGCCGGTCCAGTCGCTGTGGCAGGACTCGGGAATCGCCTCGCCCAGCAGCACGCTGTCGCCGAAGGCGTCTTGCAGCGCATCCAGAAAGGCGTCGTCGGCGGTGCTGGCGGAACTCATGGCAGATCTCCCGTGGCCGGCTGGGCGGTGGCGGTCGCTGGCGCGCCGGACGGGGACAGCTGCGGGGAAGGGCTCAGGCAGTCGCGGTCGAGCTGGGCCAGGCGGGGCCGTCCCAGCAGCGCGAGGGTGTTGTGGAGCTGCTCGTGGAGCAGCGTCAGGGCGTGCGCCGCGCCGGCCTCGCCGCCGACCGCGAGGCCATACAGCGTGGCTCGCCCGCTGAGTACGCCATGCGCACCCAGGGCCAGCGCCTTGGCGATGTCGCTGCCGCGCCGGATGCCGCTGTCGAGCAGGATCTCGAGCTCCTGGCCCACGGCGTCGACGATCGCCGGGAGGCAGTCGAGGCTGGCCGGCGAGTCGTCGAGCTGGCGGCCGCCGTGGTTGGTCACCACGATGCCGTCGGCACCCAGTTGCTGGCAGCGCCGGGCGTCCTCGGCACCGAGAATGCCCTTGACGATCAGCTTGCCCGACCAGTGCCGGCGAATCTCGGTCAGGGTGTCCCAGGTCAGGTCGCTGGCCATCTGCTGGCCGATGTAGGTCGCCGCGCTGGCCGCGCTGTGCTGTCCGGCGGGCAGATACTTGAGCAGGTTGCCCAGCGTCGGCAGGCTGTCGGGCCACAGCGCCTGGGCGGCCCAGCGCGGGTGGCACAGGGCATCCAGCGTGTGGCCCGGGGTCAGGCGCCGCGGGCTCAGGTAGCTGCGGCTATCCCATTCGCGCCGGCCCAGCACCACGGCGTCGGTGGTAATCACCAAGGCCTCGGTGTTGGCCGCCCGGGCGCGCTCGATCAGGTCCCGGGTCGCCTGCTTGTCGCGCAGCGGATAGAGCTGGAACCACAGCCGTCCTTCGGGAACCGCGGCGGCGACTTCCTCGAGACTGTTGCAGGACACCGTGCTCAATGTGAACGGCACGTCGTGACGCTGTGCCGCACGAGCCAGGGCGATGTCGGCATCGCGCCACAGCATGCCGTTGTAGCCGGTCGGGGCGATCGCCAGCGGCATCGCACAGTCCCGGCCCAGCAGGGTGGCGCGACTGTCGGTCTCGCTCAGGTCGACCAGGGTGCGCGGCCGCCACTGCCAGCGCTGGAAGGCGTGGCGGTTGTCGGCGAGGGTACGTTCATCCTCGGCGCCGGCACTGACGTACTCCCAGGCGAAGGCGGGCAGCCGCTGGCGGGCCATCGCGGCGAGCTCGTCGATGCTCTGGGCATGGTGCCAGCGATGGCTGCGGGCGAAGCGTCGTTTCACGTCAATCCTCGGTGTACAGGCGTGGGCGGGGCAGCAACTTCTCGAAGGCAGCATCATCGACGAAGCGCTGCGCGGCGTCGAGATCGGGGGCGAAATAGCGGTCTCGTTCATAACGTGCCACGTCGCGGCGGATCAGCGTCAGCGCTTCTTCGAGGGCCGGCGAGGTGGCCATGGGGCGATGGAACTCGATGCCCTGGGCCGCCGCCAGCAGCTCGATGGCGACCACCGCGCTGGAATTGAACGCCATGTCGGCCAGCCGGCGGGCCGCGAAGGTCGCCATCGAGACGTGGTCCTCCTGGTTGGCGGAGGTCGGCAGGCTATCCACCGAAGCCGGGTGCGCCAGGGTCTTGTTCTCCGAGGCCAGTGCCGCCGCGCTGACCTGGGCGATCATGAAGCCGGAGTTGAGTCCACTGTCCTCGACCAGGAAGGCCGGCAACCCCGATAGCGCCGGGTCGACGAGTTGTGCGATGCGCCGCTCCGAGAGCGCGCCGATCTCCGCGATCACCAGCGCCAGCACATCGGCGGCCATGGCGACCGGCTCGGCATGGAAGTTGCCGCCGGAAAGCACGTCGCCGTTGTCGAAGACCAACGGATTGTCGGAGACCGCGTTGGCCTCGCGCAGGAACACCCCGGCGGCGAAGCGCAGGTGATCCAGGCAGGCGCCCATCACCTGCGGCTGGCAGCGCAGCGAATAGGGGTCCTGCACCCGCGGGCAGTCGCGGTGCGATTCGCGGATCCGGCTGCCGGCGAGCAGTTCGCGGTAGTAGGCCGCCACGTCACGCTGACCGGGATGGCCGCGAACCGCCTGGATGCGTTCGTCGAACGGGGTATCCGAGCCCTTCAGGGCGTCCACCGTCAGGCTTCCCGCGACCACCGCGGCGGTGAACAGCTTCTCGGTGGCGAACAGCCCGCGCAGCGCCAGCGCGGTGGACACCTGGGTGCCGTTGATCAGCGCCAGGCCCTCCTTGGGCGCCAGCGTCAGCGGCGCGAGGCCGGCCAGCGCGAGCCCTTCGGTGGCCGGCATCTCGCGCCCCTGGTGGCGCATGCGGCCCTCGCCGAGCAGCGTCGCCGACAGATGCGCCAGCGGCGCCAGATCTCCCGAGGCGCCCACCGAACCCTTGGCCGGAATGCACGGGTAGACCCGCGCGTTGTACAGAGCCAGCAGCGCTTCGATGATCGTCCAGCGCACCCCCGAGTGGCCGCGCGCCAGCGAGGTCGCCTTGAGCGCCAGGATCAGCCCCACCGTGGCGTCATCCAGTGCGTCGCCGACCCCGGTGCTGTGCGACAGCACCAGATTGCGCTGCAGTTCGGTCAGCGAGGCGCGCGGTATCGAGGTCTGGGCGAGCACGCCGAAGCCGGTATTGATGCCGTAGACGGTACGTCCGCTGTCCAGGATGGCGCTGACCGTGGCCTCGGCGTCGTCGACCCGGGCGCGGCTAGCGTCGTCGAGCGTAAGCGTAGGGCTGCGCTCGTAGAGTTCACGCAGCGTGTCGAGTGTCAGATTGCCCGGAGAGAGCCGCAGCGTTGTTGTCATGATCGTTCCCTTACGGGTGCCGGCGATGTCTGCCGCCGTGAAGCAGGTGCGCAAAGGCAGGGTTTTATCCTGTATATACAGGAACACTTTTCGATGCAAGTGCCGTACGGGAAGGAATGTGCGTTGGACAATGGTTGGCGAGTTAGTGGTAAGTTTTAGTGCATGTTTAGGTCATTTATCCCTTTTTAGTGCATCAAAATCGCCGAGTTATCGCGAGTTCGCTTTCTTCGCGAATGGCGCGTTGGCAAATTTGCATGTATATACTTATGGCGTGCGGCAGCTGGACCGAGCGCTGCCTTAGGCGGATGAATCCTTACGATGGGAGAAAAGCAGTCATGACCCAACCAACAACTACAATACCCCTGGTCGACATGCAGGGCGTGCGCGAGAGGGACCCACAGAGCCTGACCCGGGCCGGCGAAGCGATACGTCGCGCCTGCACCGAGGTTGGCTTCTTCTACATCGTCAACCACAGCCTGCCCCAGACGGTGATCGACGACGCCATGCAGGCGGCCCAGGCCTTCTTTGCCGAGCCGCTGGAGCGCAAGACCGAGGTAGCGGTCAACAAGCGCCACCGCGGTTTCCATCGACGGGGCGGCGCGACCATGTATCAGGCCACCCGTCCCGACGAGAAGGAGTTCTTCGGCTTCGGGCTCGACCTGGCGGAAGACGACCCCAGCGTGCTGGCGGGTGAGGCGCTGCGCGGGCCCAATCAATGGCCCGGCTTTATGCCTGAGCTGCAGCGGGCGATGGACAGCTACTTTCTCGAGGTGGGGCGCTGCGGTGCCGACCTGCTGCGCGCCGTGGCGGTCAGCCTGGAGATCGACCCCGAGTTCTTCGTCGCCAAGTACACCAAACCGTTGCAGCGCACCCAGGCGGTCTATTACCCGGTGCAGCCCGATGATCGCCCGGCGGACCAGTTCGGCGTCGCCCCGCATACCGATTACGGTTGCATCACGCTACTCTACCAAGATGCCATCGGTGGCTTGCAGGTCCGCGAGCTGGGCAGCGAACGCTGGATCGATGCGCCGTTCATCGAAGGGTCGCTGGTGGTCAATGTCGGCGATCTGCTGGCGCGCTGGTCCAACGATCGTTTCCGCTCAACCCTGCATCGGGTGATCAACACCAGTGGCCGCGAGCGCTACTCCATCGCGACCTTCTACGATCCCGACTACGGCGCCCGCGTCGACCCGGTCGATCTCGGCGTGTCGGTGGACGAGGCCCGCTACCCGCCGGTGGCGGCGGGCGATTACATCCTGGGGCGCATCGATGCCTCGATGAGCTATCGTAAGACCGCCGCGTCCTGACATGGGCCTGCCTGAAACGCTGCGCTTCGCCGAGCTTGAGCCGGTTGCCTGGCGCAACGGCGGCGGGATCACCCGCGAACTGGCTCGTGAGGCAACGCATGAAGAGGGCGCAGATCCGGGTTGGCGGGTCTCGATCGCCGAGCTCGATAGGCCGGTGCCGTTCTCGACATTCGCCGGCCTGGCGCGTCACTTCACGGTGATCGGCGCGCAGCCGGTAACGCTCATGCTCGGCGAGCGGCGTGTCGAGCTGGTGCCCTTGGAAAGCCTGGCCTTCGCCGGCGACGCCTCGGTGAGTTGCCTGCTGCCCGACGGCCCCAGCCGGGCGCTGAACCTGATGTACAATCCGCAGCGCTGGCGGGCCAGTATCGCCTGGCTCGACCCCGGCGAAGCGCTGACGCACGATGGCGATTGCGAGACGCTGCTGCTGGCCGTGATCGGCGACGTGCGATTGGCCGGGCAGGCGTCGGCGCGTCTCGATTGTGGCGACGCCTGGCACTGGCGTAGGCTTGGCCCGCTCGCGACGTCGACGACCTATACGCTGGAGGCGCCGGAGACGGCACGCCTGACCAGGATTGATCTGCGACCGCTGACCTGACGTTCTGTTCGAGCGACGGGGCTGGGCGGCAGAGGACTTCGAGGAGAACCCGTGGGACGCCAACCGCCCCGTTATCAACAGATCAAGCAGTACCTGCTGGAGAACATCCGCACGGGGCATTTTCCGGCCGATCATCAAATCCCGCCGGAGGAGCAACTGGCGGTGACCTTCGGCGTCAGCCGCATGACCGCCAACAAGGCGATCCGCGATCTGGTGCAGGAGGGCTATCTGGTCCGTCAGTCGGGGATTGGCACTTTCGTCACCGATCGTCGCTCGGAATCGCCGCTGGTCGAGATCAACAATATCGCCGACGAAGTGCGCCGCCGGGGTCATGGCTACGCCAACCGCGTGCTCTCCTGCGAAGCGATCAGCGCCGACGACGAGATAGCGCTGCGCATGGGGGTGCGCATCGGCGTGACGCTGTTCCACTCGATCCTCATCCATCTGGAGGACGGCCTGCCGATCCAGCTCGAGGATCGCTACGTCAATCCGCGCTGGGTACCCGGTTACCTCGAGGCCGATTTCTCGCGCCAGACGCCCAACGAGGTGCTGGTCGCCGCCTGCCCGATCAGCGACATGGAGCACGTCGTCGAGGCGGTGCTGGCGGACCCCCAGGCCGCTGACTGGCTGGAGGTCGAACCTTCACTTCCCTGCCTGAGCGTGCGCCGGCGCACCTGGTCGGGCGATCACCTGATCAGCTATGCCCATCTGCTGCATCCCGGCGATCGCTACAAGCTGCGTTCCATGGCCCATTCGGCTACCTAATTCACCAGCCAGTTATCAACCCACCAGCCAGGCGGCGAAATACCCGGCGGGAATCGCCAGCGCCAGGCTGAGCAGCGTGCGGATCAGCCAGATCACCACGATGCGGCCGATGGAAAGTGGAATGGTCGTCGACAGAATGCACGGGATCGACGCCGAGAAGAACAGGATCGACGACACCGAGACTACCCCGGCGGCGAAGCGTGCGGGTAGCCCGGCGTCGGCCATCAGCAGTGCCGGCAGGAACATCTCGGCCAGCCCCGAGGCCGTCGCCTGTGCCAGCTGGCTCGCCTCGTCGATGCCGAACAGCGCAATCAGCGGGTAGAAGACCAGCCCGATCCATTCGAACACCGGAGTGTACTTGGCCAGCAACAGGCCGAGCAGGCCCACCGAGAGGATCGAGGGCAGGATGCTCATGGTCATCCGCATGCCTTCCTTGAGGTTGATCGCCACGCTGCGGCCGAGGCTGGGCGCGCGTTCGGCGGCGCTCAGGCTCTCCTGCCAGGCTCGGTTCAGCCTATGGCCGCGGGCCACCGGCGCCTCTGCTTTCGGCGTGTCGTCGTTGATCCGCGAGAGTGGCGGCAGGCGCACGGTGATCGCGGTGACCACGAAGGTGATCAGCAGGGTCAGCCAGAAATACAGGTTCCACATCGCCATTAGATCCAGCGTCTTGGCGACCACGATCATGAAGGTGGCCGAGACGGTGGAGAAACCGGTGGCGATGATCGCCGCTTCGCGAGCCGAGTACTGGCCGGCCTGGTAGACGCGGTTGGTGATCAGCAGGCCGATCGAGTAGCTGCCGACGAACGACGCCACGGCATCGATGGCCGAACGCCCCGGGGTGCGCCATAGCGGCCGCATCAGCGGCTGGCAGACGACCCCGACGCCCTCGAGCAGGCCGTAGTTGATCAGCAGCGCCAGGAAGATCGCGCCGATCGGCACGATCAGCCCCACCGAGATCACCAGCTTGTCGAACAGGAACGGCAGCATGTCCGGGGTATGCAATGCCGCCGGTCCGGCGCCGGTCAGCGCCAGCACGCCGAACAGCACGCCCAGCCACTTGAATACGGTGAACACGCTCTCGGTGCGATTGGCGCGCCAGCGTCCGGTGATCACCGGATAGAGCGCCCCGGCGATGATCACCGCCATGGCGTAGTACGGCACGGCGCCGCCGAGCAGACCGCGCACGGCGGTCACCATATGGTCGAGCAGGATCGTCGTCTTGCCGTTGATGGGCAGCGGTACGAAGAACACCAGAATGCCCAGCAAGCTGGGCACCAGCAGCTTGAACAGCGTCGCGGGGGTGGGCTTGGGGATGGCGTTGGCGGTGGCCATGGGGGACTCCAGGATTGTTGGGGTTGTTGTTGTCGGGTGGGTGCTGTTCCCTAGCCAAGTTCGCGGAACAGCCGGGTCAGCGCCGCCTGGTTGTTGGCGTCGAGCAGGTGACGGCGCGCCTCGACGACCCAGCGACCGGCGACCATCACATCGCGGATCTGCTGCTTTGAACCGCCGAACAGCCAGCGTCCCAGACGCGTCTCGTCGCTGGCCGTGGCCAGGTAGGGATCGTCGCCTTCAAGTATCACCAGGTCGGCACGCATGCCCGGGGCGATGGCGCCGATCGGTTGCCCGGAGGCCTGGGCGCCGCCGGCCAGTGCGTGACGGTAAAGCCAGTCACCGACCTGGCGGGTGTCGCCGTTCTGCAGACAGTTGCGCTGCTGACGGACCAGCCGTTGGCCGTATTCGAGCAGGCGCAACTCTTCGACCACGTCGAGCGAGACGTGGCTGTCGGAGCCGATGCCCAGCCGCCCGCCCCGGGTGGCATAGTCGACAGCAGGAAACAGCCCGTCGCCGAGGTTGGCTTCGGTGGTCGGGCAGAGCCCGATGACCGCTCCGCTGGCGGCAAGATCGCGTACTTCGCCGGCATCGAGATGGGTGGCGTGGATCAGACACCAGCGCGCATCGACCGCGACGTTGTCCAGCAGCCAGCGCACCGGTCGACACCCCGAATAGGCCACGCTGTCCTCGACTTCGCGCTGCTGCTCGGCGACGTGGATATGCCGGGGGCCGGCGGGGTCAGACGCGAGGACTTCGCGGATCTGCTCCGGGGTCACTGCACGCAGCGAGTGGAAGGCCAGGCCCAGCGCTTGGGTCGGATGGTTGGACAGGCGCGGCGTCAACCGCTCGAGCAGATGCAGAAAGCCCGGCGCGTCGTGAATGAAGCGGCGCTGTCCGGCATTGGGCGGTTGACCGCCGAAGCCGCCGTGAGCGTAGAGCACCGGCAGCAGGGTCAGACCGATGCCGCTGCGCTCGGCGGCAGCGCTGATTGCCCAGGCCATCTCCGCGGGGTCGGCGTAGGCGCGGCCGGCCGGGTCGTGATGCAAGTAGTGGAACTCGCTGACCTGGGTGTAGCCGCCCTTGAGCATCTCGACATAGAGCGCTTGGGCGATGGTCGCTACCTGTTCGGGAGTCAGGGTATCGACAAGGCCGTACATGCGCTCGCGCCAGCTCCAGAAACTATCCGGGCGCTCGCTGCCGATCTCGGCGAGCCCCGCCATGGCGCGCTGGAAGGCGTGCGAATGCAGGTTGGGCATGCCGGGCAGCGCCGGTCCGGCCAGGCGTTGGGCATCCCCGGCGCCGCTATCCGGCGAGACCGCTGCGATGAAGCCGGCGTCGTCGACCTCGATCAGCACGTGCCGGGCCCAGCCGTCGGCTAGCAGGGCATGTTCCGCGAAGAGGCGTTGGGCCATGACGAACTCCTATGAAGGTCTAATGTATATACATATACCGAAGAGCAAGCGCCGAGTAAATCCTTGCGAATGCTCAGATCCGGAAGCGCTACTTTGGTGCAATAAATCGCTTTAGGCCCCAAATTAGGGCGTCTTCAGCGGCGGTGAGGGAAGCATTGCACGCAGTGCATGGCTGGCATAATGTATATACATATCTCAATCCATCCGATACCACTCCCAGGAGCGACCATGGCCTCTTCCCGTTTTCGCGATACCGAGATCCGCGCCCCCCACGGCAGTCAGCTGAGCGCCAAGAGCTGGCTCACCGAGGCGCCGCTGCGCATGCTGATGAACAACCTCGACCCCGACGTGGCCGAGAATCCCAAGGAGCTGGTGGTATACGGCGGCATCGGCCGCGCCGCGCGCAACTGGGAGTGCTACGACGCCATCGTCGATGCTCTCAAGCGACTCGACGACGACGAGACGCTGCTGGTGCAGTCCGGCAAGCCGGTGGGCGTGTTCAAAACCCACGCGGACGCGCCGCGAGTGTTGATCGCCAACTCCAACCTGGTGCCGCACTGGGCCAACTGGGAGCACTTCAACGAGCTCGATGCCAAGGGTCTGATGATGTACGGCCAGATGACCGCCGGCTCGTGGATCTACATCGGCAGCCAGGGCATCGTTCAGGGCACTTACGAAACTTTCGTCGAGGCCGGGCGACAGCATTATGACGGCGACCTGCGCGGGCGCTGGATTCTCACCGCCGGGCTGGGCGGCATGGGCGGCGCGCAGCCGCTGGCGGCGACGCTGGCCGGGGCCTGCAGCCTGAACATCGAGTGTCAGCAGAGCCGCATCGACATGCGCCTGCGCACCCGCTACGTCGACGAGCAGGCTGACGATCTCGACGACGCCCTGGCGCGCATCGAGAAGTACACCCAGGCCGGCGAGGCCAAGTCGGTCGCCCTGCACGGCAACGCCGCGGAGATTCTGCCCGAGCTGATCCGGCGCGGCGTACGACCCGACATGGTCACCGACCAGACCAGCGCCCACGATCCGCTCAATGGATACCTGCCGGCGGGCTGGGAGTGGGACGACTACCGTGAGCGCGGCAAGCGCGAGCCGGAGGCGGTAGTCGAGGCCGCCAAGCAGTCGATGGCGGTGCATGTCCAGGCGATGCTCGACTTCCAGGCGCTGGGCGTGCCGACCTTCGATTACGGCAATAATATCCGCCAGATGGCCCAGGAAGAGGGCGTCGCCAACGCCTTCGATTTCCCCGGCTTCGTGCCCGCCTACATCCGCCCGTTGTTCTGCCGTGGCATTGGCCCGTTCCGCTGGGCGGCGCTGTCCGGTGACCCTGAGGACATTTATAAGACCGACGCCAAGGTCAAGGAGCTGATCGACGATGCGCCGCTGCACCGCTGGCTCGACATGGCCCGCGAGCGGATCAGCTTTCAGGGTCTGCCGGCACGCATCTGCTGGGTCGGGTTGGGCCAGCGCGCCAAGCTCGGTCTGGCGTTCAATGCCATGGTCCGCTCCGGCGAACTCTCGGCGCCGGTGGTGATCGGCCGAGACCATCTCGATTCCGGCTCGGTGGCTAGCCCCAACCGCGAGACCGAGGGCATGCAGGACGGCTCGGATGCGGTCTCCGACTGGGCGCTGCTCAATGCGTTGTTGAATACCGCCAGCGGTGCCACCTGGGTCTCGCTGCACCATGGCGGCGGCGTGGGAATGGGCTTTTCCCAGCACGCCGGCATGGTGATCGTCTGCGACGGCAGCGAAGAGGCCGACCGGCGCATCGCCCGGGTACTGCACAACGACCCGGCTACCGGCGTGATGCGCCACGCCGATGCCGGCTACGATATCGCCATCGACTGCGCCCGCGAGCAGGGCCTCGATCTGCCGATGGTCGACTGAGGAGGCACGTATGGATGTAGACAACCAGCCATTGGCGGGTGACAGCCTGTGGCGCAACCTGCAGGCGGTGACGATGCGTGGCGGCGGCTACGCGGTGATCGACGAGGCCGCGCTGGTGATCCGCGACGGACATATCGCCTGGATCGGTCCCGAAGCCGAACTGCCCCCCGTCAAGGTCAGCGAGACCCGCGATCTCGGCGGGCGCTGGCTGACCCCGGGGTTGATCGATTGCCACACTCACCTGGTGTTCGGCGGTGATCGCAGTCGTGAGTTCGAGCAGCGCCTGGAGGGGGTCAGCTATAGCGAGATCGCACGCCAGGGCGGCGGGATCGTCAGCAGTGTCAGAGCGACCCGGGAAACCGACTTCGAGACGCTCTACGCGAGTGCCGAAGCACGAGCGCGGGTGTTGCTAGCCGAAGGCGTTACCACGCTCGAGATCAAGTCCGGCTACGGTCTCGATCTCGACAGCGAAAGGCGCATGCTGCAGGTCGCCCGGGAACTGGGAAAACGCTTGCCCGTCACGGTAAAGACGACTTGCCTGGCCGCCCACGCCCCGCCGCCGGAGTACGCCGGTCGCGGCGATGACTACATCGAACGGGTGTGCGAGACGATCCTGCCAACGCTGGCGGGAGAGGGGCTGATCGATGCCGTCGATGGCTTCTGCGAGGGCATTGCGTTTTCTCCGGTACAGATGCGTCGGGTCTTCGAGACGGCACGCCGGCTCGGCCTGCCGGTCAAGCTGCACGCTGAGCAACTGTCGCGCCTGGGAGGCTGTGAGCTGGCGGCCAAGTTCGGCGCGCTGTCGGCCGATCATGTCGAGTACGCCAACGGCGACGATGCGAAGGCGATGGCGGCCAGTGGTACCACTGCCGTGCTGCTGCCCGGTGCGTTTCTGACGCTGCGGGAGACCCAATTGCCGCCGATCGAGGCGTTTCGGGAACATGGCGTCGCCATGGCGCTGGCCAGTGATCTCAACCCTGGTACCTCGCCGGTGCTGTCGCTGCGGCTGATGATGAATCTCGCTTGCACGCTGTTCCGCCTGACACCGGAGGAAGCCCTGGCCGGTGTGACGCTGAATGCGGCCAGGGCGCTCGGCATCGGCGCCAGTCATGGCTCGCTCGAGGTGGGCAAGGTGGCTGACGCGGTTGCCTGGGACGTGACCGGGCCGGCGGAACTCGCCTACTGGCTGGGCGGCCAGCTACCCAGCATTCGCTTCCACCATGGAGAGACAATCAGCGCATGAGCAGTTTCCAATTGATCCGGGGAACGACGCCTTTACTGGTATCGATGCCTCACGCCGGGACTCGCCTGACGCCGCAAGTCGAAGCCGGACTGAGCGAACGTGGACGATCATTGCTCGATACCGACTGGCATCTTCCGTGCCTGTACGATTTCCTCGACGCCCTCGGTGTGAGTCGGCTGCAGGCCGAATACTCTCGCTATGTCGTCGATCTGAACCGGTCTCAAGACGACAAGCCGCTCTATGCCGGCGCGACCACCGGTCTGTTCCCGGAGATCGATTTCGACGGCGAGCCGCTGTATCGGGCGGGGCATGAGCCTTCAAAAGACGCCCGGGAGTGGGCGCTAGAGAACGTATGGCGGCCTTACCACGCTGCTTTGAGCGAGGAGCTCGAGCGTCTTCGCCGGCGTTTTGGCTACGTGGTGCTGTTCGACGCGCACTCGATTCGGTCGCGGGTGGCGAGGCTGTTCGATGGCCAGTTGCCCGACATCAACCTCGGAACCAATGATGGTGGGAGTTGCGATCCTACCTTGAGCGATCGACTCGAGGCGATCTGCGACGCACAGACCGACTACACCTGGGTGACCAACGGGCGGTTCAAGGGCGGCTTCATTACCCGTCACTACGGAATGCCGCGCGATAATGTCCACGCCGTGCAACTCGAGCTTTCCCAGGCGACCTATATGGAGGAGCCGCGGGAGGCCGATCAGATCGAGGCATCAACGACGTTTCCCTATCGGGAGGCACATGCCGGACGTGTCAAGCCGGTGCTCGAGCGTCTGCTGCTCGCCTTGACGCAGTGGCGACCGCCACAGTGCTAGCATTCGTTTGACGATGGCTGGAACCCGTGGCGGTTCATTCTCATGGCTGGGGCCGGCCATGAAAACGCCCGCGCGCCTGACGACGGCGCCGGCACTGGGCATTGGTAAGCCCTACGGCTCGATACTTGGACGATGTAATGAAATCTCGGTGGAAGGCCATGGTTTTTATTTGTATATACAAATAGTCTCAAGTATTGGGCTCATTCAATGACCTCCATGACCTAGTCACGAGGACAGCTTGATTGCTGTTGCAGCTCCACTGAAAGAGTGATTGTATATACATAGTGGTCGTGTTGAAGCTCCACCGCAAAGACAACAACAATCAAATTGCCGGCACCTTTCAGCAGTGAGTGGCCGACATGGAGGTAGCATTACATGAGTTCCTTTGCATCAGCTCCTTCGTATCGGCTCCTCCCTGATACGTTGCCACTCGATGTTGACGATGTCGCGGCTGTCGCCTGCGGAAAAGCCTGGTTGACCGTCTCTCCCGAGATCGAGTCTAGACTCGCGGCGGCGCGTTGGGTCGTCGAACGCAGCGTTGCGGAACAGTTACCCATCTACGGATTGACGACCGGCTTGGGCGCTGGGGTCGATACGACACTGGACGCCGACGATTTGGTTGCATTCCAGAACCGGGTTCCCCTGGCACGTTCCGTAGCTGTTGGTGACAGTGTTCCGCGCGAAGCCGTCAGAGCGATGATGGTGGCGAGGGCCTGCGGGTTGGCGGCAGGTGGCAGTGGCGTTTCTTCGATCGTGCTGACCCGGCTGATCGACGCCATCAATGCGGGCTTTCATCCAGTCATCCCTCGGCACGGCTCGCTGGGGGCGGCGGACCTGGCACAGCTTGCGCAGATGACCCGGGCGCTGATGGGGGATGGCCGAGTGGAATGGCAGGGTCACGTGCTCGATGCCGGGGAGGCACTCGCCCGCGCGGGTCTCGTACCCCTGGAGTTGGGCCCCCGGGATGGGCATGCCCTGGTGGCTGCCAACAGCTTCTCGGTTGGCCAAGCCTGCTTGCGGCTGGCGGATATTGGGCGTTTGCTAGATTGGTCCTGTCTTGCCGCCGCCCTGAACTGCGAAGGTTTCCGCGCCAACACCAATGCCTTCGATGAAAGGGCCATGGCGGCTCGCCCGGCCTTTGGTCAGCGGCAGGCAGCCTCTCGATTACTCGCTCATCTTCGCGGTGGTGAGCTGATGGCAGAAGGGGCTGCGAGGAAGCTTCAGGACCCGCTCAGTTATCGTTGCCTGCCGCAGATTCTGGGCGCTGTCATGCACGCGCTCGACGAAGCGCGCGAGGCGACGCGTATCGAGCTGGCAAGCGGCGGTGACAACCCGGTCATCCTGGCGGATGAGGCACTGGTGCTACCGAACGGCAACTTCGATACCACAGCCTTTACATTGAGTTGGGCGCGGCTTGCTCTGGCCATAGCGCAAAGTGCCAATGCCACCGCTCATCGCATCATGAAGCTGATGTCGCCGCACGATTCCGGATTGCCGCGTTTTCTCACTCCGCTGGGTCAGAGTCGTACCGGTTTTGCCACTGTGCAGAAGACCGTCTCGATGCTCGAAGCGGAGATTCGTCACTTCGCCGCTCCTATGCCAATGTCTGCCATCCCCGTCGCTGATGGAGTCGAGGATCATGCCTCACTTGCTCCCAGCACGTTGGCGAACGTCGCGGAAGTCGTCGAGCGCATGCGCTGGCTGGTGTCGATCGAGTTGGTGGTTTCCGCCCAGGCGGTGGATTTGCGTAGTGCGTCCAATGCCCTCGGTCATGGTACCCGGAAAGCCTTGGCTTTCGTGCGCGAACATGTCGCCGCCCTGCATGAAGACAGACCTCACAACTGTGATTTCGAAACGATCAATCGTTTGATAACAAAACAAATTTCGCCGACGGCTGATCTGGATCCATAACTCGCCTCACACGACAGCAACAATAACGCTCCAGGAGGAAAACAATGAAAACATGGCGGTCTCAAGTTCCAAGCGCAACGCTATTGAAGGGTGTTCGGTC
>NZ_PZJU01000044.1 GCF_003206715.1 Salinicola peritrichatus
AGTGTCGAAGTCGGGCGGGCCGGATCATGACGCCACCGTGACAGCGACGAAGCGCGCCGGTCGATGGCGTGGCGGTACGTCGATGCCCTGAACCTGCAAGCGCTTTTCCCAAGTCATCAACTCGGCCAGCGTGAGATGCTGCTCCGCCGCGTAATCACACAGAGCCAGTTCGCGGGATGAGGCGTGAAACAGATGGCCCAACCAGAAGGCTTGCGTCGAGGTCAGCTCGCTCATGATGCTCTCCGTCAATGGAAAGACATCAGTCTGCGGGGAGCGGATCGGACCGAGAAGATGGGGTTTATGGAGCGCTTACTTCGGAACGGTTAGGTTTCCCAGGGGTTAATGATATCTACGCCTGCAGCCTCGAATGGAGCCGTGTCGCGGGAGGCAACCTGGTAGCCCTGTGATACGGCAATGGCGGCAATGTACCCATCCGGAACAGGAAAACCACGTCCGGCGGTTCTGGCAGTGACGGCCAGTTCGGCATACTTGCGGGCAGCCTTGGTGTCAAAGGGTAAAATTCGCCCCATGAACAGCTCCATAAGACCATCCAGGGCCTCGTTTAGTATGTCTTTGCGCCTCCCGTCAGGCAGCGCCGCAATGCCAAACAATAGCTCTGCCAGCGAAACGCTGGACAAATATAGCGTTTCGGCCGATTGCGCGTTGAGCCAAGCTCTGACAGCCGGGTTAGGTTTGGGTTTCATCGCCTCGGAAACGACGTTGGTATCAAGGACGATCATTCAAACCTCATAGGCTTGGCAGGTGTCTTGTCGCGCGCCTGATCGAATAGCGCAACGTCTTCGTTGGTCAGCCCCACCTTGCGTCCCAGAGCCGCCAGAGCATCGCCCATGTGAAGGCGTTTTTCCGGCCGTGTGGCCTCTTCCAGGATGGCTCGTACCTCGGCTTCGGTGCTGCGGTTATGCCGCTTGGCCCGTGCCCTCAATGCATTGTGTACTTCGTCAGGAATACTTCTGATTGTCATCATGCCCATGGCTCATCATCCTCTGTTGCATGCGGTTAGCACGACTGAATTCTTTCTGCATTCAATATAGCATATTGTATTCATGGCTTCGCTGACATGATTCGTCTACTGGAAAGCAACCTTCGGGTTGCTTTCTGCGTTTCTGAGGGCCTGGTTCATCTCGCGTCAATTGCGCCGCCTTGACTATGCTTTTCTCCGAGTATGGACGAAGGCAGGGTGGGCCGCGCTCGCCATGAGCCTGAATCCGGCCCGGAGGAGGAGCAGGCAATGACCACACGCGAACATGCCGCACGCCAGATTCAATCGGCTCTGCAGCAGGCATCCGCCCGCGGAACCTACGTGCTCTTCCGTGGCGAGTATCGCGAGATGCCGGTGGTCGAGGTGCCGATCGATCTGCCGCTGTTTCGCCCGGAAAATGGCCGGTTGATCACTCGGCTTCATGAATATCTGCGTGAGCAGGGGATCGGCGAGCGTGAGTTCTCAGCGCGGATCGATCAGCCATGGGTACAGGAAGCGCTTCAGCAGCTATTGCTACCGTTGTCCCGGGATCCGCAGGGTTCCATCTACGAGGAACTGGCGCGCCAGGCCCAGCAGACCGAGCCTTTGCTGCTCACTTACGATGGTGTCGTCGTCAATGGCAACCGGCGATTGGCGGCCATGCGTGCGCTCCACGAGCAGGATCGCGAGCGCTACGCTGCCTTCGGCCAGGTACGCGCCACGGTGATGCCCGAGGACGCCACCGCCGAGGATATCGAGTATGTCGAGTCGGCGCTGCAGTTGGCCCCGGAGACCAAGCTGGCGTACACCTGGATCAACCGCCGCTTGAAACTGCGCCGCCAGCGGGAAGTGTTGAAGCTGCCGGTCAAGCGCATTCTCGAGAGTTATCGCCTGCCGGACGAGAAGAGCCTGGAGCGGGAGCTGGCCGAAATCGATTTGGCCGAGGCGTATCTGCGCGACTATCTGGGGGAAGCCGAGGATTACCCGCGAATCGAGGATGCCGAGTTATATTTCGTGGCGCTCAACGAGCAGTTGGCGGCCATCGAGCCTTCCCGGCTGCGGGCGCTCTGGCGGTGGGCGGGGTTCGCGATGATCGATGTGCGTGAGCAGGAAACCAAGGTGCTCGACTACTTTCCTTTCGTGCCGCCCAACCCGGCCAACGTTCCCGAAGCCGCGATGGTCAACCTGGCGCGGTCTCGCGGGCTGGTCGGTGAAACCGAAAGGGCGGATTCGGTGGATTCCTTGCCGTTCTCCGCCATGGAGCGCCTGATGAGTCGCCGCGACTCGGCCCGGGAACTCACCCAGGAGCTGACGGACGTTCTCGAACAGCTCCGTATCGAGGCGAACTATCACGAAATGCCCAGGCGCCTGCTGCGCCACGTGCAGAGCGCCCGCAAGCTGGCCGAGAAGTTGGAAGCGGATCGTCTCACCGCTGGCCAGAAAGCGAAAATCGGCTCGGAGCTGGCGGCGATCGGCTATCACAGCCGGCGCTTTCTGGAAGCGGAGGAGGATGCACCGGCACCGATCTCTCCGGCGCGGCGCAAATGGCGCAAGTTCCGCGAAGCGCCGCAGCGGTTCTGCCGAGACTCCACCAATCCGCTGCTGCGCTGGCTGGGGCGCCACTGGCCGGGCGGCTGAGGGATTTAAAGTCGGTACCTCAACGGTGTTTTGGCTATAAGGTAATGCTTGAGTATATACTGGGTATAGCCCAGAGGAGGTTCTTTTATGGCGACGAAAGTTTTTACCATGAAGCTGGAAGAAGAGCTGCGCGACACGTTCTTTGAGGAAACGAGGGCCGCTGATCGGCCTGCCGCCCAGGTCGTGCGCGAGCTGATGCGCGATTACATCGCGCAACGCAGGCAGGCGCGCGAATACGACGATTATATGCGTCGGAAGGTCGAACAGGCACGGGCACAGCGAGACGCGGGTCAGCACTTCTCTGACGAGGAAGTGGAAGCCGAGGCTGAGGCCCGTCGTGCCGAGCTGCTGAGACGCGCCGCTGGGACCGGGCTGTGAAGGTCCGCTGGATAGCGGCGGCAAGACAAGACCGCGCCGACATTATCGATTACATTGCTGACGAGAATCCCCATGCGGCGCTCAAGATGGACCAGCTTTTCAGCGATGCCGCTAAACAGCTTGGCGACTTCCCGACACTCGGCCGCTTGGGAATAGTGCCAGGTACTCGCGAGCTGATTCCGCATGAAAATTACCGCCTCGTCTATGAGGTAGACGAGGCGAAAAACACGGTATGGGTGATGGCCTTGGTACATACGGCTCGCCAGTGGCCCTCGCGCTGATTCTTTTCCTCCCAGCTACGCCGGCACTTTGTCATCTGGATCAGGCGCGTACTGCTACCGAGCTGGGTACCCGAAAACGAAGGGACCGAGTGGCAGTCGCTCGATGACTTAAGCGAGGTACACAACATGCTAGCCGAACGCGCGAAGAAATGGCCCGAGCAGTGGAAGCAGCAGGGGCTTGAAGAAGGTCGTCAGGAAGGCCGTCAGGAAGGAGCAGAGAAGGCCCGATTGGAAACGGCTCGTAACCTGATACGTGAAACCTCGTTAGCCGACGAGACCATATCGAGTGCTACGGGGCTATCCGTTTCCGAGGTTGCTGAACTGAGAGCAGAGTTACGACATTGATCACGTCAGCAAGGACACGCCTGAACGTATTGCTTTTTCGCAAGCTACGGGCCGAACTGAAGCATTGACCTGGTCGTCGGCGCGCTGCCCTTCAGGTGTTGGGACAAGGAATACGGAATCGGAAAGCAACCTTCGGGTTGCTTTCCGCGTTTTTGAAGGTTCGGTCTTGAGTGGGCGTGTGAATGCAATAAATACGTTGCTATTTTGACCTTAAAGCAATATATGTGTTGCTATCTATTTCTCGAACATAGCCAGGCGGGTTAAGGGAGCCGGATATGACATCGCCATCCATGTCTCTCCTCGAGCAAATCAAGCGACGACGACTTTTCCTCGATCTGACGCAGCAGGACATGCAGGCCCGCATCGGGATGACTCGTCAGCAGTACCAGCGTCTGGAGCGCGGGGGAAATCCCCGGCTGGAAACGCTCACGCTCGTTGCCGAAGGGCTGAATGCGGAATTGATGCTGATCCCGCGAGAGAAGCGACTGGCTGTCCAGCGGTTGCTCGAGGGCGGCACCGATGAAGCAGGCACGCCGTCTGCCGATGAAAATCCCTGGCATGGCTTGCTCGACGGAGACGCCTGATGAAGTCCGACTTTTCAGTCAGAACTTAGGTTTCACTGTTTTCGTGTGAAATAAATCATATTGCCCATTACGTTACGTTACCCCAACCTCGAAAAAACGAGTGGCAAAACGCTGGCCGGAACGATGAGCGACCAATGGGGAACCGGTGCAAGCCAGTTCTGCCAATGGGCTCTCATTTCGAAAACGCCGTGCACACTCACGACATCTACGCGACTAATCAGCGTTCACATTCGATGGGATGGGTCATGACGAAACCAACGATCAAAATTTGTGCCGTGGCGAAGGATGAAGGGCCGTATCTGGCGGAATGGGTTTTCCATCACCTTCATTTTGGTTTCGATTCGATTCATGTATTCATCAACCGCACGTCGGATTCGTCGGCGGAGGTTCTGGATCGGATCAATCGGCAATACCCCCAGGTCACTTATGAATTCATCGATTGGATCGACCAGTGCGACTTCAACGTAAGCTCGAAACTTCAGACGATCGCGTATGCGCAGGGGCTGTATCAATCGCGGCAGCAACAGGTCGATTGGTTGATGTTTCTCGATATCGATGAATTCTGGGTGCCGGATGATTTCAAAACTTCTGTCGATCAATTGGTGACAGAGATAGCCAGCGGAAGGCCCAAGCCCATCTGCCATCTGTGGCACTGCGAACTGGGCCGAGACGAACCGTTCAGCTCTTTGGCGAGCGATATCGATTATAAGGTCTCGTCGCACTTGAAAACCCTGTTTCCTCTCCGTGGCGTGAGGGTCAGGCGAGTCAGAATTCATTATCCCGTCTTCAACAACGGTGTGATTGCGGTCGACCCCAATGGGGAGCCAATGGAATTTGATGAAAAGAATGCCCAACTGGCCAGCCAATCGGTCATCGCGCCCAAGCGGGCCTATGTGGTCCATCGCATGTATCGCTCCGAGGACGAGTATCTGGCGGCGTTGCTGCGTGGCCGTCCTTCCCAGAGGCAACAGCTCAAGACCAACCGTCCCAGTTATCGCTCTTCCCGCCGCAATGCGGCAAGTCGGCTCCGTTTTCGTTGGCCGGAGACTGAATTTGGAATCTATGACCGGGAAAAACGAAAATTCCTGGAAGCCATCGACCATGAGAACCTGGTTGCGCAGGACAGAGTCAATATTCTGGCCAGAGCGCAGCAGGCTGTGTCTCTGCTGAAGGATATGCTCACCACCCCGGAACGCGATCAAGCGCTGAAATGCTTGAATGGCACCCGCTACATGCCTAAGGAAGAACCCATCCGGGTTTGATGCGCTGTTTAAGCTCTGTCTGAAAAATCGACGAGCGATGGCCAGACAAGGCGCAACGACCATAGGGAGTAACAGCCGAAGGCTGGCCCGAAGGGTGAGCGTAGCGAATCAAAATCGGCGAAAAAGCGGAGTTTACGAGGGTGTAAATGAGCATTTTGAGCCGATTTTTAACACAGTATGGGTGAGCGCAGGTATTTTTCAGACAAAGCGTAACGAACGCGGCCTTGCCATCCTCCATGGCAAGGCCGCGTTGCGTTCAGCCCGTGAGAAGGGCGGGGCGATCAGTTGGTACGCGCTTTCCACTCCGCCTGGAGAACGTCCAGAGTGTGGTCGATCTGCTCGCGGGTATGATCGCAGTTGAGGAAGAAGCGCAGGCGGGCGCTCTTTTCCGGCACCGCCGGGTGCAGGATCGGCTGCACGTTGATGTCGTGCTTGAGCAGGGCGTCCGATAGCCCGGCGGCGAGCACCGAGCTGCCGACGATCACCGGCACGACGGCGACACCGATGCTCTCGCCGATATCGAATCCGCGCGCCTTGGCCTGTTCCAGGAAGTAGCGCGAGATTTCGTGCAGGCGCTGCAGACGTTCCGGCTCGGCTTTCATGACTTCCAGCGCGGCCAGCGAAGGCGCCGCGACCTGCGCCGGCATACCGACGCTGTAGAGAAAGCCGGGGGCGAAGTAGCGCAGCATCTCCACCAGCTCGCGGCAACCGGCGATATAGCCGCCACATCCCGAAAGCGTCTTGGAGAGCGTGCCCATCCAGATATCGACGTCGCGGGCCGGTACCCCGCAATGCTCCCGCAGTCCCAGCCCGCTGTCGCCCATCACGGCGAAGGAGTGGGCCTCGTCCACCATCAGCCAGGCCTGGTGGCGCTGCTTGATCTCGACGAAGCGTTTCAGGTCCGGCGCGTCTCCGTCCATGCTGTAGAGACCTTCGATCACCACCACCACACGTTCGAACTGGCGCCGGTGGCGTGCCAGCAACGCCTCCAGCGCGACGGGATCGTTGTGGGCGAAGCTCATGCGGCGAGCGCCGGAGAGCTGCGCGCCCACCACCGTGCTGTTGTGGATGTACTCGTCGTGCAGCAGCAGATCCTTGGGGCCGAGCAGGTAGCCCAGCGTCGACACGTTGGTGGCATGGCCGCTGACGAAGACGACGGCATCCTCGACCTCGTAGGTCTCGGCAATGGCGCGTTCGAGGGCCTGATGAATCGGGCGCTCGCCGGAGACCGGGCGGCTGGCGGAAACCGAGCTGCCGTAGCGCTCCAACGCCTCGACGCCGGCTTGAATCACCCTGGGGTGATGGGCCAGGCCGAGGTAGTTGTAGCTGGCGAAGTTGATGCATTCATGCCCGCCGATGATCGTGGTGGCGCCGGCGGTGCCTTCGTGCACCTTGAAGAACGGGTCGGGAATGCCGAGCCGCTGGCCGCCTTCGCGCATCAGCTTGAGCTGCTGGTAGCCAGGGTGGCGGTCGAAGCGGGTAAAGCGCTCATCGACGCCGCCAGCGGATGGCTTGGGCGTACTTTCCCCTTCCGGACGTTGTTGGCGACGTTGACGAGCTTCTTGTAGCAGGCGCTGTTTGAGAGCGTCCCGGGGATGACTCACGATTTGGCCTCCCCGGCCCCACGGCCGCTTTGCGGCTCATTAAAGCGATTCTGCAATTCGTTGACTCCGTGTTGGGCGGCCAGGCTGTTGCGCACTTCGTCCTCGCTGTCGGCTCCGGAATCGTCGCCGCGCAGCTTGAGGATCAGGTAATCGCACAGTTTGGCCAATGTGCCGGCTTCGCTCAATACCATGACGGGTACCTGGATGCCCAGGCGGGACTCCAGCGCGGTCACCAGCTCGACTCCCATCAGCGAGTCGAAGCCCATGTCGTAGACGGACTTATGAATGTCGATCTTCTCCTCGTCGATCAGCAGAATCTTCGCCAGCTCCTTGCTGAGCACGCTGATCAGCGTGTCGTACAGCGCTTCCGGCGACAGGCTGGCCAGCAGTTGCTGCAGGTCGTCGTCGCCTTCCTGGTCGCCGTCGTCCTTGGCGGTGCGGGCGATCTCGCGATAACGCGGCGCGTCCGCCGTGGGCAGGAAACGGGCCAGGGCTCGCCAGTCGAGTTCGAGCACGCCGAGCGAAGGCACGTCGGCCACCAGCATGCGTTCGAGTACGCCGAGGGCGTCCTGCGAGGTCAGCGCCTGGCCGCCCAGGCGTTCCTGCAGGCTGTCGCGGGTCTGGGTGTGGCGGGCGAGGAAACCGACGTCCTCGATCGCGCCCCAGCGCACCACGGTGGCCGGGCGGCCCCGGGCCCGGCGATAGGCGGTGAAGGCTTCCAGCCAGTGGTTGGCGGCGACGTAGCTTGCCTGTCCCGGATTGCCGAACAGCGTGGTCGCCGAGGAGTAGACGACGAAGAAGTCCAGCGGATCCGTCGTCGTCAGCGCATCCAGATGACGGGCGCCTTCGAGCTTTGGTGCCATCGAATGACGAATACGCGCTTCGTCGAGATTGCGAATCAGGCCGTCGTCGATCACCGTGGCCGCGTGGACGATGCCCTTGATCGGGCCGAGGAGTTCGCGGGCCTCGGCCAATACCTCCCTCAGCGCCTCGGCGTTGGTGACGTCGCAGGCGCGGGCCCCGACCGTGACGCCGAGCGCTTCCAGGCGCACGATGCCGGCCTGGGCCTCTTCGGTGGTTGGGCCACGGCGGCCAAGCAGCAGCAAGCGGCGGGCGCCCTTGGCCGCGAGCCATTCGGCGGTGGCCAGGCCGAACCCGCCCAGGCCGCCGGTGACCACGTAGGTGCCTTCGGCGTCCAGCGTCAACGGTGCGTCTTCCGCCGGCGCCGGCGCCATCTGCGGCGGGCGCTCGTAGGTCACCACCACCTTGCCGATCTGGCGCGCCTGCTGCATGTAGCGGAAGGCTTCGACCACGCGGTCGCTGCCGAAGGCGACATAGGGCAGCGGCGAGAGGGTGCCGTCGGCGAACAGCGTCATCATCTCGCCGAACAGCTCGCCGGTCAGCTTCGGCAGTTCGCGCATCAACTGGTCGGAGTCGACCCCGAAATAGCTCAGGTTGTTGCGGAACGGACGCAGGCCGACCTTGGTGTTCTCGTAGAAATCGCGCTTGCCGAGTTCGATGAAGCGCCCGAACGGGTTGAGCACGCGCAGGTTCTGGTTGATCGCTTCACCGGCCAGCGAGTTGAGTACCACGTCGACGCCGGGACCGCTGAGGTTACGATCCTCTCCACCATTTTCGAGCATGGCATTGTCGTGCAGGATCTCCTCGGCGAAGGTCAGGCTGCGCGAATCGTAGAGTCGCTCGACGCCCATCAGGCGCAGGAAGTCGCGCTTCTCCGGCGAGCCGACGGTGGCGTAGATTTCCGCTCCCAGCCAGCGCCCGATCTGGATCGCGGCCAGGCCGACGCCGCCGGCGGCGCCGTGGATCAGCAGGCGTTCGCCGGGTTGCAGCCGGGCCAGATGCTTGAGCGAGTAGTAGACGGTGAAGAATGTGGTCGGAATCGTCGCCGCGGCGGCGTAACCGATCTCGGCCGGAATCGGCGCGACGGCGTTGGCATCCGCGATCAGCCGGTCGCTGAAGCTGGCCGGGCCGAAGCCGACCACGGCGTCGCCGGGGCGCAGCGGGCTGTCGGGATCGCCGACGCGTACCACCTCGCCGGCGAATTCCAGGCCGAGGGTGGGCCCGGCGAAGCCGTTTTCGATCGCTTCGTCGGAGAGCAGGCCGAGGGCGTACATCACGTCGCGGAAGTTGAGGCCGGTGGCCTTGACCGCGATCTCGACCTGGCCGGCCTGCGGCGCGGGCAGATCGTGGGGCTGCCAGCGCAGGTGGCGCAACTGGCCGGGCAGCTCGAAGCCCAGGCTGACGGCGCGAGCGCCGGCCGTCTCGTCGTCGCTCGCCTGTTCGGCGGGGGTGGTACCCGGCGCGGGTTGCAGGCCGAGGCGCGGAACCCAACGCTGACCATCGCCATCGAGCACGATCTCGGTCTCGGCATCGGGCACGCCGAGCTCGAACAGCAGCGCATCCAGCACCTCGCCGGAGAGCGAATCGCGGCTGATCGGCGGCAGGTCGAGCAAGCGCACCTGACGGCTGCACGCCTCGTTCTGCAGCGATCGGCCGAAGCCCCAAAGCGCTGCGTCTTCGGGCAGCTTAGAAAGCGCTGCGTCTGCGGGCAGCTTGGAAAGCGCTGCGTCTTCGGGCCGCATAGAGAGCGCGGCATCTTCGGGTCGCATAGAGAGCGCGGCGCTTCCGGGCTGCTTGGAGAGCGCGGCGCCTCCGGGCTGTCCGCTCGGACAAGGCCAGTGCGTGCCGACACCCAGCGTGATCAGCCACAGAGCCGCCGGGCTGGCGTTCGCCTCGAGACTCTGCAGCCATTGCGCGGCCAGCACGCAACGGGCTTCGGCATCGCTGGCGAGTCCACGCAGGTCGAGGATCTGGGTCGCCGCGGCATCCGTCGCGCTCGGCAACAAGACTTCCGGAGCGAGGGAAGAATCGGCCACATGGGTGACCGGCTCGCCCAGTGTCTCCAGACGGGAGACCAGCGCCTTGGCCAGCCATTGCGAGGCCTCGTCGCTGACCACCAGCCAGTGATCCGGCGTCGCGGGCGTCGAGTCGCCGGCGGCGGATTCGGCAGCGGTGGCCGATGTCGCCAGAGGGGCCTGGGCGGTCAGCAGTTGCAGGCCGCCTTGTTCGCTCTCCAGCGCGTGGCGTTCGATCTGGCGATAGCCGAGGGCTTCGAGCCGTTGGCAAGTCGTGTTCAGGTCGGCGGGCAGCGAACCGGGTTCCGTGCCGTTTGATGGCGCGGCTTGCGTGCCGTTTGATGACGCGGCATCCAGCGCCAGCGAGAGGAACGACTGCCAGTCCGTATCGCCCAGCGCCAGAAACGCGATCTGGGCATCGTCGGCCAACTGTTGAGGCAGCCATTGCAGCAGGGCATCGATTTCGCCCTGGGTGCCGTCCAGCGTCACCAGCGCCACATTGGCGCCAATGACGGGGGCCGGGGCGTTCGGCGTCAGCAGTTCGACCCGGGCATCGCGCTCGGCCAGGGATTCCGCCTCGCTCATCGCGCTATCGCGCAGGGCGACGAAGCGGAAGGCCGCCCGATCACCGTGGATTGCGCCCATCAGGCGTTCGCCCAGCTGTGGCCGGGACGCCGAGGCTTCGAGCATCACCAGACGCTGATGCGGTGGCAGCAGTTCCAGCGACATCCGGTACTGCCCTTGCCAGGTCTCGGCCAGAGCGAACCAGCCGCGTTCGCCGACGGCGGCCTGGACCAGCTGCGCCAGGCGCGCTGCATCCACCCCCAGCGAGGCCCGGCTATCAAGATGATCATCGAGCCAGTCGGCCAGATGCAGCCCGAAGCGGCCGACACTGTGGGTCAGCGCGGCGTAGTCCGGGTAGTCGCGGATCAGCAGGTTCCAGATCGTGGCGGCGTCGATCTCCTGCGCTTCACGCAGTTGCCAGCCGGCCGGCGTTTCGCTGACCACGCCGGTAGCCAGGGCCAGTTTGATCAGGTCGTGACGGCGCCGGCGCAGGTCCGTCGAGCCGGCATCGAAGCGGCCCTGCATCAGCTGGCCGTCGGCATCGGCATGGCGGCGCAGCGCTTCGTCGAGGAAGGCCGCGACCAGGGTATCCAGCAGCGGTTCGACCTCTTCGCCGTAGCGGCCGCCGGTGACGTCGCGATAGCGCTCCTTCAACTGGCCCAGGGCCAGCTCGGCGGTGGCATCGTCCAGCGGCAGGGCAGCCGCCTCACGCGGTGCCGGCACCAGCCGATGATCGAGATAGCTCAGGCGGTGCTGGGTCGCGTGACGCAGGCGGGCCGCCTTGAAGCGGGCGCCCTCGACCACCGCCACGGCGTTGCCGTCGGCGTCGAACAGCGCGACTTCGGCGCACAGCGAGTGGGGCGCGCGGCTGACCAGACGCACTTCCATCGATGCCGGCGGCGCGGCGTCGGCTCGGATCTGCAGCCGTTCCAGGCGTACCGGAACGAAGGCGAGCCCGCCGGCGGCGGCCAGTTCATCGGCCAGCAGCGGGATGAACAGCTGGAAGGCGCTGTCGAGAATACCCGGTGCCAGCAGGCAGTCGCGCTGGTCCTCGGCAATCGCCGGCGGCAGATCGATACGCCCGAGGGCGCAGTCGTCCTCGACCCAGACCTCGCTGATCGCCTGGAAGCCGGGGCCGTAATCCAGGCCGACATGGGCCGCCATCGCCAGATGCTGCTCGCGGGTGAAATCCGCCGGGCGCTCGGGCAGTGGCGTACCGCGTCGCGTCAATGACAGGCCACGGGTCTGGGTGGCGATGCGCGCGCGGGCGTTGAGAGTCCACGGATCCTCGCTGGCCGGCTCGCGGCTCTTCATGGTCAGGCTGCCGTCGGCTTCCTGAATCTCCAGTTGGAGTTTCTTGCCGTGCGGGGCATCGAGCAGCAGCGGACTCAGAATCTCCAGCGCCTCGACGTCGAGCAGCGGCGTCGCCTTCCAGGCGGCGGCCGCGGCCAGCGCCAACTCGGCGAAACCGGCGCCGGGGAAGACGGTGGCGTCACCGACACGGTGATCGGCCAGCCACGGCAGGCGCCGGGCGTCGAGCTGGCTTTCCCACGCCAATCCCTGGCGGGCGAGGCGATAGCCCAGCAGCGGATGTTCGTAATGGCGCGCCATCAGACCCTGGGAATCGCCGGTGGGCTTGGCCCAGTAGCGCTCGCGCTGCCACGGGTAATGCGGCAGGGCGACGAAGCGGCCGGCGACTGGGAACCAGGCGTGCGGCGACACCGCGCCACTGACCAGCATGGCGGCAAGACTGCTGTCGATCGCGCTGGCGCCGTCGTCGTCGCGGGCCAGGGTGCCGATGGCGCTGCCTTCGACGGACTTCGCGGCGAAGGCGTCGGTGAGGTAGCGGCGCAGGATCGGCTGGGCGCCGATCTCGACGAAGGTGCGCGCGCCGGTGTCGATCAGCGCGTCGATGGCCGGCGCGAACTGCACCGGCTCGCGGATGTTGCGCCACCAGTATTCGGCGCCGAGTTCGCTACCGTCGAGCGCCTTGCCGGTCACGGTGGAGATGAATGGCAGGTCGCCGCGAGTCGGCGCGAGGTTCGCCAGGGCGTCGATCACCGGCTGACGGATCGGGTCCATCGCCGGGCTGTGAAAGGCGTAGTCGAGCGCCAGCCGCTTGGCGAAGATGCGCTCGGCGGAGAGCGCGGCCTCCAGCCGTTCCAGCGATGCCGAGGGACCGGCCAGGGTGACGCCCTTGGGGCTGTTGACGCCGGCGATGACGATATCGGCATAGTCCTTGGAACCGTCCTTGGAACCGTCCGGATCGTCGAGCCAGCCCTGCATCGCCTCCGCGCCGAGGCCGACCGCGGTCATCTCGCCGCTGCCACGGGTACGCCCCTGGCCGGCGCTGCGGTGGAAGATCACGCTGACCGCATCGGCCAGCGTCAGCGCGCCGCAGGCCCAGGCGGCGGCGACTTCACCGACGCTGTGGCCGGTCACCGCGACCGGGCGCACGCCTTCGGCTTCGAGCAGCCGGGTGAGGCCGACCTGGAGCGCGAACAGGGCGGGCTGGGCGATCTCGGTACGCGCCAGGCGGTCCTCGTCCCCGGTTTCATCCTGTTGATTCGTGCCGTCCAGCTCGGCGCGCAGCGAGAAGTCGGCATGGCGCTGGAACAGCGCATCGACCTCGTCGACGGCGGCGGCGAATACCGGTGACTCCGCGAGCAGCGTCTTGCCCATCGTCTGCCACTGGCAGCCGTTGCCGGTGTAGACGAAGACCGGGCCAAAAGCGTTGTCGACCGAGTCGGCTTCGACCCGCTCGCCGATGGCGGCGCCGGGCACGCTCTCGGCGGCGGCCAGGGCATCGAGCCGGGTAATGGCGTCGGCCGGGTTGTCGCTGAACAGTACCGCGGCGTGGGGGTGCGCCTCGCGGCGGAAAGCCAGGCTGTAGGCGGCGTCGTAGAGCGAGACGTCGCCGTCGGTCAGGCTGTCGCTGACGCGGCCGGCGAATTCGCGCAGCGCTTCCGGGCTACGCGCGCTGAGACACAGCGGCAGGTGCCGGGTCGGGGCGTAGGACTCCGCTGGTTCCGCCTTGGGCGTCTCCGGCGGCGACTGCAGGATGACGTGGGCGTTGGCGCCGCCGAACCCGAACGAATTGACGCCGACGGTCAACGTGCCCTCGGCCTTGAGCGGACGCGGCTTGTCGACGATGTCGAGGTTCCAGCCTTCGAGATCGATGCGCGGATTGATCTTGCGAATGCCGATGGTCGCCGGCACTTCGCGCTCGCGCAGGGCGTAGAGCGCCTTGGCCAGCCCGGCGACGCCGGAGGCGGTCTCGAGGTGACCGAGGTTCGACTTGACCGAGCCGATCGGCAGTGGCCGGCTGCGTTTCCGGCCGATCGCCGCGCCGATGGCGCGGGTCTCCAGTGGATCGCCGACGGCGGTGCCGGTGCCGTGGGCCTCCAGGTAGTCGAGATCGTCCGGGGTCAGCCCGGCGCGCTCCAGGGTCTGGCTCATCAGTGCCACCTGGGCGTCGGCGTTGGGCACCGTCAGGCCCTTCTTGTAGCCGTCGGTGTTGACGCCGCTGCCCGCCACCACGGCGAGAATGCGGTCGCCGTCGGCCACCGCCTTGTCGTAGTCCTTGAGCAGGAACACGCCGCCGCCTTCGGAGCGCACGTAACCGTCGCCGGATTCGTCGAATACCTGGCAGCGGCCAGTGGGCGAGAGCATGCTCGCCTTGGAGAAGATGATGAAGCCGTAGGGATGCAGATGCAGGCTGATGCCGCCGGCCAGGGCGATATCGGTCTCGCCGCTGCGGATCGACTGGCAGGCCTGATGGAAGGCGACCAGCGACGACGAGCAGGCGGTATCCAGCGACATGCTCGGGCCGTGCAGGTCGAACACGTAGGAGATGCGGTTCGAGGCGATGCTCGAGGTGTTGCCGGTGGCGGTGGAGGTATCGATCGCCGCCATGTCGTCGGCCATGCGATAGGAGTAGTCGAGGCTGGCGATACCGATGAACACGCCACACTGGCTGCCGCGCAGGCGCTGCGGCGGGATGCCGGCATCTTCCATCGCTTCCCAGGCCATCTCCAGCAACAGACGCTGCTGCGGGTCCATCTGGGCGGCTTCGCGCGGCGAGATGCCGAAGAAGGCGGCGTCGAAGCCCGAAATGTCGCCGAGACTGCCGGCGGCGAAAGTATAGCTGGTACCCGGATGCTGCTTGTCCGGATGGCGGTAAGCCTCCAGCCCCCAGCGGTCGTCCGCGACCGTGGTGACGAGGTCCTCGCCGGCTTTGAGCGCTTGCCAGAAACGTTGTGAGGTCGGGGCGCTCGGGAACCGGTGAGCCGCGCCGATGATGGCAACGCGTTTGGTCATTGGGACTCCTTGCTTCGTAGCGATTCGGCTACGTCTTGCACAATTCGCACCGCCATTCACGTACGGTCGATGATTCTGTCGTAAATTGTTGTTCCCAGCTTATCGGCCGGGATGGTCCTTCGCACGTTATCGCCGGAATGTGGCTTGGTCTGCCAGATGAAATAGTTCGTCAAACCATCTGGCTCGCCATGCCGTGCGTAGACTTTTGGCATGATCGGCACGTGATCGCCATAGAACGCCAGCATGCCCTGCCTTCCACCCTTCTGAAGAGAGTCCCTGAGCAGGGAAAGCATACTATTGGTGTTGCGCAGATGTCTTAGATAAACCGTGAGGTCTTCGCAACCACTCGTAACATTGCCTTCGACCCACGCCTCGGCGACGGCCGGATCCGGTGTCTCCAGGTGGAGCGGGCCGTGATTTTCCATGCTGATGACGAAAATGAACAGCGGTTTATCGCCGTCGACCTGCAGGAAGTCCTGAACCTTGGCCGCCAGCGCGAGATCGCCGACGTACTGGCCGTCGCGATCGCTGGCGTCGAACGCGGCGATGTCGATGAACTCATCGAAGCCCAGGCGCGGATAGACCTTGTCCCGCAGGTAGAAGCTGGCGGGGTAGGGATGAATGCATAGCGTCCGGTAGCCGAGCCGCTTGAGCGCGCCGGCGAGATTGCGGACGTCATGCCTGGCGAGGTGGTGGTAGGGATTGAAGCGGTGCCCGCCCAGATGTTCGGGAGTGAGGCCGGTCAAGACCGCGCACTCCGTGCGGACCGTGTTGGCGCCCCAGGCCGGCACGTCGAAACGGCCGGCCTGCAGCGCCTCGCCCATCAGCGCGTCGTATTCGTCCAGAATCTCGCGGCGGATCGCCGGGTGCCAGTCACGCGGGTCGAAAAAGGATTCGCTCTGAACCAGCACCAGGTTGGGCAACGCTGCGGGGTCGGGCGGCGTGGCGGGGGCCGCGAAGGCCTCGGAATTTTCCTGGGCATCGATGGGCTGGCGAGTGAGCAGGCCGTAGGCCCACAGGTACGGGTATAGCCCGAGACGCACCAGATCGTCGTTGGGCTCCAGCGTACAGCCGGGAAGCCGAGGCAGCAGCAGCGCGAGCACGACGCTGGAGCCGGCGACCAGGATCAATGTCGCCAGCAGCGACCAGGGCGCATCGGGGCGGCCGAACAGCGAGGGCTCCAGCCAGAAGCCGATGGCGATGGCGATGGCGCCCGCGGTACTGGCGGCGATGGTCAGGCCGATGCCGAAGAAGGGAATGTAGAGGCGCGGATGACGAACGGCATCGACGAAGTACTCGAAATCCTGACACAGGAATGGCTCGCGAAGCGACGATGACTTGGTGTTGTTGACCTGAATCACCAGCATCTGCAGCGAGGCCGCAATGACCACGGCGAACCACGGGCGCTGGACGACCAGCAGCCAGAACGCGAAGTGCAGCGCGCTGGTGGCCAGGTGTACGCCGATCGCCGAAGGCGCGCGCAACCACAACGCTCGGGGGCGCGGCTTCAGCAGTCGTTCGAAGAGCGAGTTCAGTACGAGCGCGGTAACCGTTGCCAAAAACCAATGTGCCATCAATGCGTCCCTTCGCCGTAGTCGAACCATTTGAGCAGACGCTGGGAGACCGCCGCCGGCAGTACGGCCAGCCACCAGCAGCCGAAATTGAGCGGGAAGGGGAAGCTGATTCGTGCGCGATTGCGTGCGATGCCGTCGGCGATGCGCTTGGCGGCGCGTTCGGGCTGCCACAGAAATGGCTTGGGGCCGGGCATCTCATGGCACATCTTCGAACTCACGTAACCCGGCATGACCACGCTGACGCCGACACCATGCGGCGCCAGCCAGCCGCGCAGGGCTTCGCCATAGGCTTTGACACCGGCCTTGCTGGCACTGTAGCTGGGGGTGACGGGCAGGCCATGATAACCGGCGAGCGAGCTCATCAGGACCAGTTGGCCACGCTTGGCCGCGCGCATCCGCTTGCCGAGGAAATTCCCCATCGCCATCGGCACCCGCAGGTTGATCTGGAGCAGTCGGCTGGCGTCATCCCATGACTCGCCGCGACCGTCCTCGCCGATATTGATGTTCATGCCGGCGTTGACGATGACGATATCCGGCGGCGTCGGCTCGCAGAGTGAATCGAGCCAGCCGAATAGCGCATCATCGTCGTTTAGGTCGACCTGGCTGGTTTCGACGCTGGCGCCGCGCCGGCGACACGCCTCGGCCACCTGCTCGAGGACGTCGGTCCGGCGACCATGCAGGATCAGCTGATTTCCCTGACCGGCACTTCCTTGACTGGAGCCGGCACTTCCTTGACTGGCATAGTGCCGGGCCAATGCCGTGCCGATGGCCCCGGTGGCGCCGGTGATGACGATACGTGTCATGAGCCGATCTCATCCATGAGTTGTTCGAGTGGCGAGCGCTGGCGTTCCAGCGCCTGCAGGGCATTCCGGGACGCCAGCGCGATCCCGGGGTTGCAGTAGAAACCGCCGTTGATCTGTACGGTCTGGGCAACGGTGCGCCGATAGGCTCGGAAGAGCTCGGCATCCGGTTTGGGCACATTTTGCCAGAAATCGTCGAGAGTGCCCTGGTGGGTCAGCCCGGGCATGTCGTAGATCGGCGAAGCCAGGGCATGGGTCGGGCAGCCGAAGCCGAGAGAGACGTTGCCGGCGGTGCTGTTGACGGTCACCAAGCCGCTGGCCTGCTTGAGCAGGGCTTCGAGGTTGCCGCCCTCCAGATACACCAGGCGGTCGCCGAGGTCGTACTCCTGGGTCAATACCTTGATCAGCCGGGCATAGTGCGCCAGGCCCATGTCTAGCGGGTGGTTCTTGATCACCAGCCGTGCATCCGAAGGGGCGTTGAAGGCGAACGCCGCCGCCACCTTGCCGATCACTTCCTGCATGTTCTTGAAATCGGAGTGGTAGCGAATCTGGGAGTCGCTCTTGAGCTGGAGCGGTAGCAGGTAAAACGGCCGTTTCGATGCCAACAGATCCTGCATGCGCTGATCGTCGCGACGCTTCAGGTAGGGCATACGCGCCTTGCGGAGCAGGAAGCCGGCGTACTCCACTGGCGCGGTGACCAGGGCATGATTGCGATAGTGCGGATGCAGGAACGGGTTGGCGACGCCCGCGAGATGATAGAGCACATCGTGACGCGCGCGCATGTGGAACTGGTTGGGAAAGGGCTTCGGCCTACCGACGCTTGGCAGGCGCTTGCCGGCTTCGCGATACCAGTCGGGATCGCGCGGCAGCAGCGAGTGTGCGTTGACGCCTTCGCGCTCCAGCGTTACCCAGTAGGGCCGGAAGTAACCCTCCTCGAAGACGTGGTTGCGAATGCCGCGTCCGCGGGCGGCCAATATGGCGCGGCGATGCACCGGGCGGCGATCGCCGAAGACCACCTGGTCGGTGATGCCGTACTTCTCCCAGACACACTGTAGATACTCGGGGATGTTCTCGGCATGGCCGCGGTAGACGCAGGTGTTGCCCAGGCGCCAGTAGACGCTGTCGCCAACGGTGAAATTGACCTTGGTAACCGAATGTCCCGCCGCCAGCAACCGTTCCCCGAGCCGATTGAAGAACGGCGAGCAGACCCCTTGCAGCAACAGGAAATGCTTTCTGTTCGTCGTCAAATCATTGCCTTCTGGAGAACAGGTTGCGATAGAGCCGGTAGAGACGCACGCGCATCGGCAAGCCGCGGTAACGCGAGCGCTGCTGCTGCATCAGCTCGATCGCGGTGTCGGCGTTGCAGAACTCCCCGGTGGCGGGATCGACATAGGTCGGATAGACCAGCAACGAGCCGGCGATCAATGCATCCAGGGAAAGACGGCGCTGGCGTCGCGGTGAGCGGATACGGTCATGTGTCAGCCCCCAGCCGGCATAGAAAGGCAGTCCATAAGTATGCACTTCGACACCGCGCATCAGCCCCTCGAAACCGGTCAGCGAGCACATGGTATGAATTTCGTCGGCGATGTCGATCAGGTCGATGATGTCGCAGTCGACCAGTTCGAGGTCGAAAAGGCCACGGGCGGATTTGCCGATCACGCCGACGCGAGCGCCGGAGACCACGTCCGGATGCGGCTTGTAGATGACGAAGGCATCCGGCCGGTTTTCACGCACCGCTTCCAGCAGCGCCTGATTGGTCTTGATCTCCGGCGATCCCTGGGCAATCGAGGCGTCGCTTTCGACCTGGCCGGGCACCAGCACGATTCGCCTCGAACCGATGCGTTCTCGCGGTAGATGTGGGGGCGTCTTGCCATGGACGTTGTACTTCGACAACTTCAACTCGATCAGACGTTCGCGAAAGCGTGCCGCGCGGGTCAGCAGTGCCGGCTCGAACTCGCTGTGCTCCAGCAATTGCTCGAGATCGTTGGTGTGATTGGCGTCGTAGTAGAGGCCGCGGGAATCGAACGCCAGCGACAGCGGCCGGGTCAGATCGACACCGAGCCCGACCGAGCGTACGAAGCCATCCTCCATGCGCCATAGCTGTATATCGTTGGCGGCGCAAAAATCTTTAATCTCATCAGTGACTTTCTGCCCCCACACCACCAATCGGTCATGACCGTCTGCCTGCTGTGCCAGCGGATGGTCGCCGCGGACGAAGTGCACGCTGGAAGCCGGGCCGAGGAAATCCTTGACGAAGGCGCGCTTCCAACTGGAGAAGCCGATGGCCAGCCAGCGTCCGGCCAGCCGATCGCGCTGACGTTTCTGGTCGGCGATCAGGTCGATCGTCGTCTCGAGCGTCGACGCCTGTCCGGTGTAAGGATTGGCGTAACGGCAGTAGCGCAGATAGGCCGCGGCGAAGAGTTCCGGCAGTGTACGCCGACGCTGGCGGCGTTCGCAGCGCAGCGTATCCCGGGTCAGCCCCCAGCCGGCGTAGAACGGCATGCCGAAGCAGTACACCGGCTTTTCCGCCATCAACGCCTCGAACCCCAACTGGCTGGTCACGACGAAGACCGCATCGACGGCGTCGATCAGCGCCCACGGATTGATGTCCTCGCCGATCAGCCGGCAGCGGGGATGCGTCTTTGCCTGTGTCAGATAACCCTGCTTGCGCCCGGCGATCACGTCCGGATGGGTCTTGATCAGGATTTCGGCGTCGGGATGGTCGGCGATCGCCCGTTCGAGCATGGCATCGAACGAGGTCGCATCAGCCAGGCCATGGGTAATCGAGGCGTCGTCGCGGGTCTGGTCGACCACCAGTATTCGCGGACGACCGGCAGGCGCCAGCGGCCGGTCAGGCGCGTGATTGTACTTGGACAGCCGCAGCTCGCGCAGACGCCGCATGGCGCCTTCGGCACGCTCGAGCTCGCTCGCCGTGAACATCGCCTCGTTCAGTAGATGTTCGAGGTCGGAAGGGCGGGTCGCATCGTAATAGATGCCGCTGTAGTCGACGACCAGGCTATGAGGCTGGGAGTAATTGACGCCGAGGCCCAGCGAGCGCAGAAAGCCATCCTCGATGGCGACATAGGGTAGGCCGCGCTGTGCCGCCAGGCGTCTTGCCCTGGTGGAGGTCGGTTTCAGCCCCCAGCCGAGGATGGCGTCCACCGGCTGCCGGCTACCCGACGTGAGGCACCGTTTGAGGTGAACCAGGCGGTCGTATTCCGGCAATAGGCAGCGAATGATGTTCCACCGTGCCAGCCCTTTGGAAAGGTAACCGGCCACGCGGGCGGAAGACGGTCGCGTGACAGTCGAATCGTTGTACATGGATCGGAAGGGGAGCGGTCCGTCGTCAAATGGGTGGCTACGCTACGCAAGTTCGGAGCGTTAGGCAATCGTCCGCATAGTGTATCGCAATCGGCGCTTGGGAAGGTGTCTCGCTTCCTTCCGGTGAGGAGGTCGATATTACCGGTTCAAATGCTTAAGGCGTTAATGAATAGGGTAAATGTAAGCAATGTTTTCTGGGGTAAAATTCGGCATCGAGAGTATTAAAAAAGCCATACGTTGAGTTTTGTATTTGAGGTATTTATTTCACTCACATCCTGCATGAATGACGAAGAAACTTGAACGACAACGGCACTAACCCGTTCCTTCAACGGGATGAGGGTGGGCTATCGGTGTTTGCTGATTTTTACGCTTTCAATCAACGCTTGATAGTGTTTTTTCATTTATAAAACAACGGCTTGCTTAGAGTTAAAAATATCAGGACAAACCGCTTTATTTTTGCGATGGCTCTGGCTTTGGGATGTGTGAAAGAAAGGGGTTGATGGCTTTACAAGTGCTTACTTGTCATAAATTTAATATTTGACTCCCGCCTGTTATTTGGCCGAAAAAGGATCTCGAAAAGTCTCGTAAAAGCACTGAGCGGTTTGATAACAATTCTTTTCCGACGAGCTATGAGCCGCGAACAACGAGCTGCGAGCAGTGAGCAATGCGTAATGGATATATCACCGAGCTGCTCGAAACCCGAGGCCCGTATCTCGAAGCTTAAATTTGACGGAACACACGATGTCTAAACTCAGCGCAGGAAGACAGACTCATCTCAAGCAACTCGAGGCGGAGTCGATCCACATCATCCGCGAGGTCGCCGCCGAGTTCCGCAACCCGGTGATGCTCTACTCGATCGGCAAGGACTCCTCGGTGATGCTGCACCTGGCGCGCAAGGCGTTCTATCCCGGCCCGCCGCCGTTCCCGCTGATGCACGTCAACACCACCTGGAAGTTCCGCGAAATGATCGAGTTCCGCGACAAGATGGCCGCGGAAGTGGGCATGGAACTGATCGAGCACATCAACGAGGAAGGCCGCGCCGCCGGCATCAACCCGTTCGATCACGGCAGCGCCAAGTACACCGACATCATGAAGACCCAGTCGCTCAAGATGGCGCTGGACAAGTACGGCTTCGATGCCGCCTTCGGTGGCGCCCGCCGCGAC
>NZ_PZJU01000045.1 GCF_003206715.1 Salinicola peritrichatus
ACTTGACCACTACAGGGTACGTAGATGATCGCCGAGGTAGGTCACGTCCAGCACCCTGGCAGTGAAGCGGTTGTCACAGGCGGGGTCGCCCTGCTGCACGAGGCTCACCCGCTCCGGTCGCAGCGAAAGCGTGGTTTGTGCCCCCACCCGATCCACCGCGATCGGCTTGGCGGTCACGCTGTCGCCATTGTCCAGACGCACCTTGCAGACCGTCGACTGAAGCTCCACGACCTCGCCCGCAAGGCGGTTGTTCTCGCCGATGAAATAGGCCACGAAGGCATTCTCGGGCTCCTCGTAGAGCGTTTCCGGCGAGGCCAGCTGCTGCACCACGCCATCGTTGAATACCGCGATGCGGTCCGACATGGTCAACGCTTCGGTCTGGTCGTGGGTCACATAGATCATGCTCACGCCGAGATCGGCGTGGATGCGCTTGATCTCGTACTGCATCTCCTCGCGCAGGTTCTTGTCCAGCGCGCCCAGGGGTTCGTCCATCAACACCAGTTCGGGCTCGAACACTAGCGCCCGCGCCAGCGCGACGCGCTGTTGCTGGCCACCGGACAACTGGGCGGGGCGCCGATTACCAAACTCGTCGAGGCGCACCATAGACAGGGCCCGCTGCACTTTCTGCTGGATCTCGTCCTTGGAGAGGTGACGAACCTCGAGCGGAAAGGCCAGGTTCTCAGCCACGGTCATATGCGGGAACAGGGCGTAGTTCTGGAACACCATGCCAATGCCGCGCTTGTGTGGCGGCAGGCCGCTGATCGGCTCGCCCTTGAGGAGGATTTCGCCGTGGGTCGGTGTCTCGAACCCGGCCATCATCATCAGACAGGTGGTCTTACCCGAGCCGGAAGGACCCAGCAGGGTCACGAATTCTCCTTGCCGGATATCCAGATTGAAGCCTTTGACAACCAGTTCGGTGCCATCGTAGCTCTTCTGGACATTGACGAAACGGGCGAAACAGGAGTCTCCCGCTGCCGCGGGCTGGAACGCCTGCGGTTCGGCTTCGAGGGTCTGGGTCATGCACGCTTCCCGCGCAAAAGCGCTATTGTGATTGTTGTGTTTGATCAATCTTACCCAGCCGACAATGAGGCCAACAACCCCGGCATCGAGTAAATAGCGTTGAAAACCAGCACGGCATCAATGTGCAGCACTTCGAAAGTCACCGGTTGGTCGCCCATGAATGGTGACGCAAAAAAACCCGCCGCAGCGGGTTTTCGGTCGATGCCTTCGGGCTGACGAGGGGTTGCAGCAACCCCTAGAGCAATGTCAATCCCCGCTCGAGATCGGCCTTGAGGTCGTCCAGCGTTTCCAGCCCCACGGCGATGCGAATCAGTCCGTCGCGAATGCCGGCGGAGGCGCGTTGCTCGTCGGACAGACGACCGTGGGTAGTGGTACCGGGATGGGTGATCGTCGTCTTGACGTCGCCCAGGTTGCCGGTGATCGACATCACTCGCGTGTTGTCGATGACCTGCCAGGCGCCCGCCTGCCCACCCTTGACCTCGACGCCCATCACGGCACCGAACCCCTGCTGCTGGCGCTTGGCCAGCGCATGCTGGGGGTGGCTCTCGAGCCCGCTGTAGTAGACCCGCTCCACCACCGGCTGCGCTTCCAGCCACTCGGCGAGCGCGATGGCGTTGCGACTGTGGGCCTGCATGCGCAGGCTCAGCGTCTCGAGCCCCTTGAGGAAAATCCAGGCATTGAACGGGCTCATGCACGGACCGCAGGTTCGCACCACGCCGAATAGCTGTTCGAGTTCGGCATCGCGCCCGACCACGGCGCCGCCGATCGCTCTGCCTTGTCCGTCGAGATACTTGGTCGCGGAGTGGATGACCAGGTCGGCGCCCAGGTCGAGCGGCCGCTGCAGCGCCGGGGTGAGAAAGCAGTTGTCGATCGCCAACAGGGCGCCGTGGCGGTGTGCCAGCTCGGCCAGTGCGGCGATATCGACCAGTTCGTTGAGCGGATTCGACGGCGTCTCGGCGAACAGCAGCTTGGTCCTGGGCGTGATCGCCGCTTCCCAGGCAGTCAGGTCATTGAGCTCGACGTAACGCGGCACGATGCCGAACTTGGCCAGATACTTGTCGAACAGCGCGATGGTGGAACCGAACACCGAGCGCGAGACGATCACCTCGTCCCCCGCCTGCAGAAGCGCCAGCGCCGTGGAGAGGATCGCCGCCATGCCGGAGCTGGTAGCGACACAGCGTTCGCCGCCCTCGAGCGCGGCCAGGCGCTGCTCGAAATTGCGCACAGTGGGATTGGTGAACCGGGAATAGACGTTGCCGGGCTCCTCGCCCTTGAACTTGCGTGCCGCTTCCGCCGCGCTGCCATAGACGAAGCTCGAGGTCGGAAAGATCGGCTCGCCGTGCTCCTGCTCGTGGGTGCGGGCGTGACCGGCCCGAATCGCCAGCGTCTCCAGCCCCAATGCTTCCAGTTCGTCGAAACTCATACCAACTCCACTGTTTTCATTCGACAGGTTCTCATTCGACGGGCGGGCGACGTCGACACTCAGTCGTCTTCGCTGTCGTTGTGCAGATCCACCACCGCGTTGACGCTCTCGCGCTTCAGCTTGGCGGCATCGCTGCGCGCCGCCTGCAGTGCCGCGAAGTAGGCGTCGTCGACGTCCCCGGTCACGTAACGGCCATCGAACACCGAGCAGTCGAAATCGTCGAGCGCCGGATTGACCTCACGACAGGCATTCTTGAGGTCCTCGAGGTCCTGGTAGATCAGCCGGTCGGCGCCGATCAGTTCACCGACCTCGGCGTCGCTGCGGCCGTGGGCGATCAGCTCACCGGCGACGGGCATATCGATACCGTAGACGTTAGGATGACGCACGGGCGGTGCGGCAGAGGCGAAGTAAACCTTGTTGGCGCCGGCGTCCCGGGCCATCTGGATGATCTGCTTGCAGGTCGTGCCGCGCACGATGGAGTCATCCACCAGCAGCACGTTCTTGCCCTCGAACTCGCTGGCGATGGCGTTGAGCTTTTGCCGAACCGACTTCTTGCGCTGGGTCTGGCCCGGCATGATGAAGGTCCGGCCGATGTAGCGGTTCTTCATGAAGCCTTCGCGGAAGGTCACGCCGATGTGCTGCGCCAGCTCCAGCGCCGTGGTGCGCGAGGTATCGGGAATCGGAATCACCACATCGATGTCGTGGTCCGGCCACTCGCGCTGGATGCGATCGCCGAGCTTGCGCCCCATCTGCATGCGCGTGCCGTAGACGTAGGCGCCGTCGAGCATCGAATCCGGTCGCGCGAAGTAGACATGCTCGAAAATGCACGGCGTCAGTCGCGGAGCATCGGCGCACTGCTGGGTGTGGATGTTCTTGTCCATGTCGACGAAGATCGCCTCGCCCGGTGCCAGATCGCGCACCAGCTCGAAGCCGCTGACGTCCAGTGCCACCGACTCGGAGGCGATCATCACATCATGCCCTGCGGGAGTCTCACGGGTACCGTAGACCACCGGACGGATGCCATGCGGATCGCGGAAGGCGACCAGGCCGAAACCGTTGATGATCGCCACCGCGGCATAGCCGCCGCTACAGCGGCGATGAACGCGGCGAATGGCGTCGAAGATGTCGTCCGGAGTGAGATGGAGCCCCTGCTTGCCCAGCTCGTGGGCGAACACGTTGAGCAGGACTTCGGAGTCCGACGTGGTGTTGATGTGGCGCAGATCGGACGAGAACAGCTCCTGCTGGAGCTGGTCGGAGTTGGTCAGGTTGCCGTTATGCGCCAGGGTAATCCCGTAAGGCGAGTTGACATAGAACGGCTGGGATTCCGCCTCGCTGGACGAACCGGCGGTCGGATAACGCACGTGACCGATACCGAGGTTGCCCTTGAGCCGCTTCATATGGCGCGTGTGGAAGACGTCACGCACCAGCCCGTTGTTCTTGCGCAGCAGAAAACGACCGTCATCCCAGGTCATCATGCCGGCGGCGTCCTGTCCGCGGTGCTGCAAAACCGTCAGCGCATCATAGATCGACTGATTGACCGCTTCATTGGCCATGAGGCCTACGATACCGCACATGCCGCCTTACCTCGCTTGTTGCACCCGTTCAGGGCGCCGGTTGATCGGCCGGCGTGGCATTGGGTGTCGCCACGCCCTGACCGTCCTGCCTGAATGAAGTCTTGTCGCCGCCGGGCAGCGTCAGCGGTAGCTGACGCATCGCATCCTCGGCCGCGTCGGCGTCGACGTCCCAGCTCTGCAGCTGGACCACGGCCCAGTCGCGCAACGCTTCGAACGATGGCCTGAGCTGGGCCTGCTGCCACGCATGAAGCTGCGACAACGGGGTCAGGCCAATCACCACGGTCGCAATCACCAGGATCGCCGCGCCGCGGGCGACGCCGAAGATCGCCCCGGCCACGCGATTGAAGAAACCCATGCCGACCCACTCGATCGCCGCGTTCAGCAGCCGGATGACGAAGCCGCAGATCATCACCACGACGAAGATCACCAGCACGAAACCCAGCACCAGCCTCGCATCCGGATGCGAGATGTAGGGTTCGAGCAGGTTGCCGATCGGCTCGGCGAAGACCCGCGCCGCCAGCAGCGCCACGATCCAGGCGCCCAACCCCAGCGCCTCCCTTACCAGGCCACGCATGAAACCTGCCAGCATCGAGATCGTCAATACCAGCAGGAAAACGTAGTCGAGCCAGGTCAGGGCCATCAGCTACCCGGCTTGCGAATCAGCAGCCCCTGGATGTTGGCCGCCTGCTTGAGTTCGGCCCGCGCTTTCTCGCCCGCCTCCGAGGAGTCGAAGGGCCCGACGTAGACCGTCGTCAGATTGTTGTCGCGTGGCTGCGAGTACGCCGCGAAACCCTGCTGCTTGAGGTCGGCGGTCAGACGCTTGGCGTTGTCCGGCTGACCGAAACTGCCGACCTGCACGACCCAGCCGCCGTCGCTGCTCGCCGGCGTGCGCTCTGACTGCGCCGGCGCCGGTTCGGGTTCCGGCTCGGGCTGGCGTGCCTGCGCCCGGTCGGACGACTGATTCGACTGACCCTGGCTGGATTGGGCAAGATCGGCGATCGGATCGACGCTTTCACTATCGGCCGGTGGCGCCTGATTGCTGTCCGAGGCGCTAGCGTCGGTGCCACCGAACGAGTCGGCGCTTCCACCGCTCAACTGGTCGCGCGTATCGGGTTCCGGCACCGCATTGTCGCTTTCGCTATCACTTCCGCCGCTGGCGTTACCGGCAACGGAGGCCGGCGGCTCGGGGGACTCGATGATGCGCTGGCGGGTTTCGCCGCCGTCGACCGGTTGCTCGATGACCATCACCGGTTCCGGCCCCTGCTGCCGGGGTTCGGGATCGTCGAAAAGCATTGGCAGGAAGATGGCCCCCAGCGCAACGAGAATGATTGCGCCACTGATGCGTTCACGCCATCCATACTTCATAGGACCTCCTCCGACTCTCGACCGATCATCCCGTGATCGTATTAATGCCTTCGCGCGCGTATAAAAAAGCGCGGCTTCGGGCGCGTGTGCTCAAAGCAACTCGCTTTCCAGCGCTTCCAGCGCCTCGGCCACGGTATGGAACGAACCGCAGACCAATACTTCCTCGCCTTCTTTCAGGCGTGGTGCCAACCACGCCACACCCTCGCCCGGGGAAGCGGCGACCTTCAGCACCTCGGCAGCGCAGCCCGCCAGGGATTCGGCCAGTTCCTCGCCGCTGCGTCCGCGGGGGCCGGACAACCCTACCGCCACCCAGGCATCGACCACCGGGGCCAGGGCAGCGATCAAGGCCTCGGCGTCCTTGTCCTTGAGCACACCGAGCAAGCCGATGCGCCGCGACGGACGCGGGCGCCGCGCCAGCCGCGAGGCGACGTAACGGGCCGCGTGGGGATTGTGGGCCACGTCCAGGCACCACGGCCCCTTCCATTGCAACCGCCCCGGCAGCGAGACCGAAGCCAGCGCCTGGCGCGATGCCTCGGCACGCGGCGCGACGCCGCACAACGCCAATACCTGTAGCGCGACGGCGGCATTGTCGAGCGGCAACCCCGGATCAGGCAAGTTATCGAGGCGATAGGTATTGCCTTCCATCGTTCGACCCTGCCACGCCCAACTGCCGCTATCGGCCTCGCAATGATCGAATTCGCGACCGAGCCAATGATCGGCAACCGCCAGTTCCTCGAGCCGGCGGGACACGCTGGCCGGCAGCTCACGACTGCCGAGCACCGCCGGGTGCCCATGACGCAGGATGCCCGCCTTCTCGTAGCCGATGCCGTCGAGATCGTCGCCCAGGAAATCGGCGTGATCGTGGGCGATGGTGGTGATCACCGCGACGTCGCTGTCGATGACGTTGACCGCGTCCAGCCGACCACCGAGGCCGACTTCGAGTATCGCCAGATGGGGGCGGACTTCGGCAATCGCAAGCAGCGCCGCCAAGGTTCCCGCTTCGAAATAGGTAAGGCTGATGGCTTCGCCGGCCAGGCGAGCCGCCTCGACGCGTTCGAATCCGGCCACCAGCGTGGCATCCTCGGCCGGCTCGCCGTCGAAACGCAGACGCTCGTTGTAGCGCAGCAGATGGGGGGAGGTATAACTGGCCGTGGTCAAACCATGCGCACGCCCCAGGCGTTCGAGCATGGCGACCGTCGAACCCTTGCCGTTGGTACCGGCGACGGTGACGACATGCTCCGCCAGCGGCCGGGCGTACAGCCCCAGCCGCTCGGCGACGGCCGCCACCCGATCGAGCCCCAGCTCGATGGCGACCGGATGCTGACGCTCCAGTCGCGCCAGCCAGTCATCCAGGGTGAGACTCATGAAGTCTGCATGCCTCAGCGGGAGAGTTCCGACTCGTCGGCCAACGGCGAGAAATCGGGCTCGTCGTCGGCGTTCTCGCCCATCGGCGGCTGGTGGGTCAGCTTGCGCAGCACGCTGCCCAGGCGCTCGCGCATTTCGGGTCGCGCCACGATCATGTCGACGGTGCCGTGCTCGAGCAGGAACTCGCTGCGCTGGAAACCTTCCGGCAAGGTCTCGCGCACCGTCTGTTCGATGACCCGTGGCCCGGCGAAGCCGATCAGCGCATTGGGCTCGGCCACGTTGAGATCGCCGAGCATCGCCAGCGACGCCGACACACCGCCGAAGACCGGGTCGGTGAGCACCGAGATATAGGGCACGCCCGCCTGCTTGAGCTTTTCCAGCGCGGCCGAGGTCTTGGCCATCTGCATCAGCGAGAACAGCGCCTCCTGCATGCGTGCACCACCGGAGGCGGCGAAACAGACCAGCGGGATCCGCTCCTCCAGCGCCAGGGTCGCCGCGCGCACGAACTTCTCGCCGACCACGGCCCCCATCGACCCCCCCATGAACGAGAACTCGAACGCCACCGCCACCACCGGCAAGCCGTCGAGGGTGCCGCGCATGGCGATCAGCGCATCATTCTCGTCGGTGGCCTTCTGGGCCGCGGCGAGACGATCCTTGTATTTCTTGGAGTCGCGGAACTTGAGCCGATCGCTCGGCTGCAGGTCGCCGGCGATCTCCTCGCGCCCCTCGGCATCGAGGAACCAGTTGAGACGCTTGCGCGCGGTCAGGCGCAGATGGTGCTGACACTTGGGGCAAACGTTCTGATGCTTTTCCAGCTCGGGGAGATAGAGCACCGATTCACAGCTCGGACACTTGCGCCACAGGCCGTCGGGCACGCTGGCGCGGCGGTCGTTGCGCTGGACGCGGCTCATCGACGGGACGATCTTGTCTAGCCAGCTCATGTCAGGAACGATTCCCTATTACGAAAAACAGAAAGCGAAAAAAGATGATACCAAATCGACGGCACGCCTCAGGAGACCGCCTCGCGATCGAGGGCCTCGCGCATCTCGCCCAGAATCGACTGGAGCGCAGCGGGAATCGAGGCCGGGTCGTCGGCTCGCTCGGCGATCTGGTTGACCAGCACGGTGCCGACGATCACGCCGTCGGCGACCTGGCCGATGGCGGCAGCCGAAGCGCCATCGCGAATGCCGAAGCCGACGCATAGCGGCAGATCGGTCAGGCGGCGCAAGCGGTCGAGCTGTTCACCGACGGCAGCGGCATCCAGCGTTGCGGCCCCGGTCACGCCCTTGAGCGAAACATAGTAGAGATAGCCCTGACCATGGCCGCATATTGTAGCGGCGCGGGCATCCGAGGTGGTAGGCGCGAGCAGGAAGATCGACTGCAGGCCGTGCTCGTCGAACAGCGCCGCATTCTCGTCGATCTCTTCCGGCGGCATGTCGACCACCAGCACGCCGTCGACGCCGGACGCCTGCGCCCGGCGAGCGAAGTCGTCGTAGCCCATACGCTCGATGGGATTGAGGTAGCCCATCAGCACCACCGGCGTTTCGCTGTCGCGCTGACGGAAATCGACGACCATGTCGAGCACATCGACCAGCCGGGTTCCATGTTTCAGCGCCCGCTCGCAGGCCTTCTGGATCACCGGGCCATCCGCCATCGGGTCCGAGAACGGCACCCCCAGCTCGATCACGTCGGCGCCGGCCTCGACGCAGGCGTGCAGGAAGTCGACGGTGTGCGACGGGGCCGGATCGCCCGCGGTGATATAGGGAATCAGTGCCTTGCGCCCTTGGGACTTGAGCGTGGCGAAGCGTTTATCGATGCGATTCATGTCGGCCCCTGAATCAAAATTCGATGCCGTCGATCTTGGCGACGGTATGGATGTCCTTGTCGCCACGCCCGGACAGATTGACGACGATATGCTGATCGGGACGCATCTCGGCGGCCAGCTCCCTGGCATGGGCCAGCGCGTGGGCCGACTCCAGCGCCGGCATGATGCCTTCGACGCGGGTCAGCTCGCGGAATGCCGCCAGCACGTCATCGTCGTTCGCCGCCACGTAGGTCACGCGGCCGACGTCTTTCCACAGTGCGTGCTCGGGGCCGACGCCGGGATAATCGAGACCGGCGGAAACCGAGTGCGTATCGGCGACCTGGCCGCCCTCGTCGGACATCAGATAGGTACGATTGCCGTGCAGCACGCCGCGCGGTGCGTTGGCGGTGAGCGGCGCCGCATGACGGCCGGTGGCCACGCCCTCGCCACCGGCCTCGACGCCGACCATGGCAACCTCGTCGTCTTCGACGAAGGGATAGAACAGGCCCATGGCATTGGAGCCGCCACCGACGCAAGCCACCAGCGCGTCGGGCAGGCGCCCGATCTGCTCGAGCGACTGCCGGCGCGCCTCGCGGCCGATGACCGAGCTGAAATCGCGCACCAGCATCGGATAGGGATGCGGTCCGGCCACGGTGCCGATGATGTAAAAGGTGTCGTCGACGTTGGTCACCCAGTCGCGCAGGGCCTCGTTCATCGCATCCTTGAGCGTGCGCGATCCGGACTCCACCGGCACCACCTTGGCGCCCAGCAGATGCATGCGATAGACGTTGAGCTTCTGGCGCTCGACGTCCTCGGCACCCATGTAGATCTCGCACTTGAGCCCCAGCCGCGCCGCGACCGTCGCCGTGGCGACACCGTGTTGACCGGCGCCGGTCTCGGCGATCACCCGCGGCTTGCCGGACTTCTTGGCCAATAGCGCCTGTCCGATGGTGTTGTTCACCTTGTGCGCGCCGGTGTGATTCAAATCCTCGCGCTTGAGCCAGATCTGCGCTCCGCCGATCTGTCGTGACCAGCGATCGGCATGATAGAGCGGCGACGGCCGACCGACGTAATGCTTCAGGTCGTCGTCGAACTCGGCCTGGAATTCGGGATTGTCCTTGAGGCTGGCATAGATGTTCTCGAGCTCTTCGAGCGCGAAGCTCAGCGTCTCGGAGACAAAACGACCACCGTAAGGACCGAAGTGGCCGCGAGCATCCGGCAGTTGCGTCAAGTCAAAGAATCGGCTCACGGGTGAACCCTCATGGTGTGGCGGTATTGGGTGTCGTAACGAATGATGCCGCAGCGGGCGATGCATCGACCGCACGGACACGCGCGCAGAAAGCGTGAATGCGCTCGGGATCCTTGATCCCCGGCCTCGCTTCGATCCCCCCGGAGACATCCACGGCGTAGGGATGGACCCGGGCAATGGCATCGCCGACGTTGTCCGGCGTCAAACCTCCGGCGAGGATAACAGGTTTTGCCAGATCGCCGGGGATGCGCTGCCAGTCGAAGGTCTCGCCGGTGCCGCCGGGCACGCCGGGCCGGTAGGCATCGAGCAGTAGTGCGCCGGCACCGGCATAGTCCGCCGCGGCACGCTGCAGATCGATGTCGTCGCGCATACGCAGCGCCTTGATCCACGGCTTACCGAAGCGGGCACAGAAGTCGGCCGGCTCGTCACCGTGAAACTGCAGCAGATCGAGGTACGGCAGGCAGGCCTCGACGCTCGCCGCGTCAGGATCGACGAACAGACCGACCCGAGTGACGAACGGCGTCACGCCCGCACTGAGCGAAGCCAGCTGCGGCAGTTCCAGCGCCCTTGCGCTCCCCGCCCACATCACGAAGCCAAGCGCATCGGCGCCGCTGTCGACGGCCGTGGCGATGTCCTGCGCGCGGGTCATGCCACACAGCTTGATACGTACCGGGCTCATGGGCTCAGTTCCTCTGTCGAACGGGCATTCGCCTCGACCACTCTACCGTGGTCGTCAATCCACTTCGGCCACACCCGGCGACGCCGCATCAGCAGCGTATCCGGAATCATGTCGCGATCGCCGGTCCAGTCGCCGAGAAACGCCAGCATCTGCGGCCCCACCGGCTCCTCCGGCAGCGCGAAACGCTCATCGAAGCGTACATCGACGAAATGCAGGCCGCAGGCCGGCGCGGTGACGTTACCCAGCGTGCGGTCCTTGAGCGCCAGCAGGCGTGCCGGATAACCCTCGTCCTCGTCGCCACGCCCCACCGCCACCAGCACGCCGGCGATGTTGCGGATCATGTGATGCAGAAACGCATTGGCCTGCACGTCGATGACGACCAGCGTGCCGTAGCGGTGCACTTCGATGAAGTGTAGATGCCGAATCGGGGTTTTCGATTGGCAGCCGGCGGCGCGGTAGCTGGAGAAATCGTGCTCGCCCACCAGCACCTGGGCGGCCCGATGCATGCGCTCGGCGTCGAGCGGCTCACGACACCAGGTGACGTTATGCCGCTCCATCACCGGCCGCGTGGGCTGATTGAGAATCACGTACCGATAGCGCCGCGCCAGGGCCGAGAAACGCGCATGGAAGTCGTCGGCGACCGGCACCAGCCAGCGGATGGCGATATCTCGTGGCAAGGTGGCGTTGGCACCGAACACCCACGCCTTTTGAGTCCGCGCGACCGGCGCATCGAAATGCACGATCTGGCGGGTGGCATGGACGCCACTGTCGGTGCGCCCGCTGCACAGCACCCGGACCGGCGCAGCGGCGATCTTCGACAGCGCGGCTTCGAGCGTACCCTGCACCGACTCGGCATGGCGCAGCCGCTGCCAGCCGCAATAGCGAGTGCCATCGTACTCGACGCCGAGAGCCAGGCGGCCACTCAGCGGCCGGTTGTCATCCTGCCGGGTAAAAAACGCCATCGAGACCTACAGCGGGAAATCGTTAGGGGCGACTATTATCCCGATGCAGCGACTGGAATTCCACCTCCTCGACATCCCAACCGCTGGGAACGCCGCGATCGCTGTCAGGCTCGCGCTGGCGACGGGCGTGGAGCCCGGATTCGGAACCGGCGCCAGGGACGGGGTGTTCCCCTTGCGTGCGCGCCGTCCGCTCGGGCTCGGCGGCGCTGGTCCCAGCGGCATGAGACAACGGTTCGAGCGCCAGCGAGGCGAAATCGATCTCCGGCATGGCAGTGGAGTTCGGGAGCTCCGGCGGCGGATCGCTCGGCGCGTCCTGCGGAAGGCTCTGCGGCGGGTCGAAATCGAGGGCCGGAGCCTGGTATTCGATGCTGGTCGCCTGCGGAGCGGGTTCGAAATCCCTGTCGGCCGGGCCCGGCGTGTCGAGCCCCGCCCCCGGCCTCACATCGCCGGCCGGCTCGCGAGCGGAGGTGTCGACATGCGTCGGCTCGCCGGCATCGACGACCTCGATTGATACCTCGTGGTGCGCTTGCGGCGCATCGAATAGCGTCTCGGTCCCATCGACATCAGTGGAGTCTTCCACCGATTCGGCCGCGTCCGCGGTGGCTTCCTGCCAACTCTCCTCGACATGGCGCGCACGGTAGTCGTCGACGAGATCCTGAGCCTGCCGGCGCTGCTCCCGAGTCGCCGACTCGCCAAGTCCCGCCAGGGTTTCCTCCATGGCATCCATGTCGCGCAGCTCGCCCAGCATACGGATCAGGCTCAGCCGCAGACGCGGATCGTCTTCCTGGGTCAGGCGCTGACGCAACCAGTCGCGGGCCTCCGCATAGCGTCCATAGGCGATATAGATATCCGCCTGGCTGATCGATGCCGACTCCACGTCCGCCGCGGCAGCCGTCTGACGCCCCGTTTCGCTGCGAGGCGTAGACGCATCGTCCTCGTCGATGACCTGGCGATCCACCACCGGCGCGGTACCGGCCCTGCGCGCACGCCGACGCTGCCAACTCCACAGCAGCAACAGCACGACCAAGGCTGCGCCACCGATCCAAGTCGTCAGGGCCCCGCCCCAATCAGGCAAACGCTGCCACAGCGCGGGCGTAGATGCCGGCGCGGACTTCGGCGACAGGGAAGGCTCCCCGGGTGCGGCGGCGGCCGTCGCCGCGGCTTGGCCCGGTGTCGTTGTCGCGTCGGATGCCGAGGCAGTCGTCGCTGCGGCATGTGACGGCAAGACGCCGTCCGCGCTGCCGTCGTCGTCCGAATTTTCTCGGCGCGGCTCGGCGCTCGGCCGAACGGCTCCGGACACCGCCGCCAGGGATGCCTGAAGCCGATCCCGCTGCGCCTCGAGCGCGGCGATCGTCGCCCGCTGGCGTTCGGTTTCCGCACTCAGCGTCGCCACTCGCTGCTGCAGCGTCACCAGCGCCGGCGAATCCGGCGCCAATGCTGTCGGGGGCGACGATATCGATGCAGACGCTGCCTCGATATCGATGGTCGGGCGATCACCGCTGTCACGGCGAGTGAGTTCGCGCAGACGGGACACCGCCTCGTCCCGGGAAAGCCGTGCGACGACGGCACTCGGCGGTACATGCAATTCGCTGCCGGCACGCAGACGGTCGATGTCATTGGCCATGAAGGCCGCGGGATTGGCCTGATAGAGCGCCAGCATCAGCGACTGACGGCTGATGCCGTCGCGAGGCAGCAGCGAGGTGGCCAGACGCGAAAGCGTGTCCCCACTGCGTACCTGCAGGCGCGATGGCCAGGGCACGGGGCCGGAGGCAAGCGCGGTAGAGAATTCGGGCGATGACGAAGGCACGGCGGCCGGCGGAGCGCTGGGCGTGGGGGCTTGGGTCCGTGCCGAGTTCGCCGTGACGGAGCCCTCGAGCAGCGGCTGCGAACTGGCGTAATCGAGCGGGTCGAACAAGATCGACACCTGGCGTTGCCACTGCCCATCGGGCCAGGTCACCACCAGCAGCAGGTCGACGAAAGGTTCGCGCACGCGACGCGGACTGTCGAGCACCACGGCCAGGCCGTCTGCCCTGCGCTCGACCTTGGCCGACAGGACATCGGCCAGCGCGCTTCGCGTCAGTCCCGCCTGGCGATAAGCGGCGTCATCGGCGATCGAGACCGACACCGCCTCGGGGGTCAGGCCCATGCTGTCGGTCAGCGGCAAGACCACGTGCAGTGGACGGTTGAGCGCCGATATCCGCTGCGGCTCGCCAACGCCCAACGCCTGCGCCGCCGAGGCCAGCACCAGGCAGAGCCCGCCGACGGTGAATAGAAGCCAGTGCCGCATCGTATCCTCGCCTGCGATTGCGCAACGTAACTTTCACGATGATCGACGAATTATTATCGAACTTTAACATCATGTAACATGACTGGATAACAAAAAACCCTGCAAGCGGACGCCTGCAGGGCTGGGCATGGATCGCTCCATGCCGGGTTCAATGCTGTTCGCGTACGATTTGCAGCATCCGCTTGAGCGGTTCGGCGGCGCCCCAGAGCAGCTGGTCGCCGACGCTGAAGGCGGTCAGATACTCGCCGCCCATGGCCAGCTTGCGCAGGCGACCCACCGGGATGGTCAAGGTGCCGCTGACCGCCGCCGGCGTGAGATGCTTCAGCGTCGCGTCCTTGTCGTTGGGCACGACCTGGACCCAGTCGTTGTGCCTCGCCAGGCGATCCTCGATCTCGTCGAGCGGCACGTCCTGCTTGAGCTTGATGGTGAATGCCTGACTATGGGAGCGCATCGCGCCGATACGCACGCAGAGGCCATCGATCGGAATCGGGTTGTCGCCGGTGGCGAGAATCTTGTTGGTCTCGACCCCGCCCTTCCACTCTTCCTTGCTCTGGCCGTTCTCCATCGCCTTGTCGATCCACGGCAGCAAACTGCCGGCCAGCGGCGCACCGAAGTTGTCGATCGGGAAGTCCGCGCCACGCATGGCCGTGATCACCGCGCGATCGATATCCAGGATCGCGCTGGATGGCGTGGCGAGATCCTCCGCCACGGCGGCATTGAGCGTGCCCATCTGCGACAGCAGCTCGCGCATGTGCTTGGCGCCGGAACCGGAAGCGGCCTGATAGGTCATGGAAGTCATCCACTCGACCAGCCCGGCTTCGAACAGTCCGCCGAGCCCCATCAGCATCAGGCTGACGGTGCAGTTGCCACCGACGAAAGTCCTGGCGCCCTTGGCCAGTTGCGCACCGATCACATGGCGGTTGACCGGATCGAGCACGATGGTGGCCTCGTCCGCCATGCGCAGGGTGCTGGCGGCATCGATCCAGTAGCCTTTCCAGCCGGCCTGACGCAGCGGCCGATAGGTCGCATCGGTGTAGTCGCCGCCCTGACAGGTGACGATGACGTCCATCGCTTTCAGCGACTCGATGTCATTGGCATCCTTCAGTGCTGGCACCGAGACTCCGATGTCCGGGCCTGGCTGGCCAGCCTGGGAGGTGGAGAAGAACACCGGTTCCAGCCCGGCGAAATCGTTGTCGTCCAGCATGCGTTGCATCAGCACGGAACCGACCATACCGCGCCAGCCGACGAATCCGACTTTCAACATAGGTGGCGTTTACCCCGAATGGTTATGAGTGAGCTGGACCGGCGCGCCATTCGAGCCTCGAACGGCGCGCCGCCAGTCAGAGAGAGCCATGATTAGCGTATCAGTTTAGCGCATCACGGAAATGCACGCCGAGGCGTCAGCTTTCGGCAAAGGCGGCCAGCACCGCGTCGCCCATCTCGCGGGTGGAGACCTGGCGGGTTCCCGGATAGGCGATGTCCGCCGTGCGCAAGCCCTGGTCCAGCACCTTGCCGACGGCGCGCTCGATGCGATCGGCCAAGGCCGGTTCGCCCAATGAATAGCGCAGCATCATCGCCACCGACAGAATCGTCGCCAGCGGATTGGCCAGGCCCTGACCGGCGATGTCCGGTGCGCTGCCGTGACAGGGTTCGTACATGCCCTGCTGCTTCTCGTTGAGCGACGCCGACGGCAGCATGCCGATCGAGCCGGTGAGCATGGCAGCGGCGTCGGACAGGATGTCGCCGAACATGTTGCCGGTGACCACCACGTCGAACTGCTTGGGTGCGCGCACCAGTTGCATGGCGGCATTGTCGACATACATGTGCGACAGCTCGACGTCCGGATACTCCGCTGCCAGGCGGTTCATCACCTCGCGCCACAGGATGGTGACTTCCAGCACGTTGGCCTTGTCCACCGAGCAGAGCTTCTTGCCCCGCTTCCGGGCCATCTCGAAGGCGACCCGGCCGATACGCTCGATCTCGGATTCGGAGTAGACGTAGGTATTGAAGCCGACTCTTTCCTTGCCATTCTCGCCGTCGCGCTGCTCGATGCCGCGCGGCTGACCGAAGTAGATGCCGCCGGTCAGCTCGCGCACGATCATGATGTCGAGCCCGGACACCACTTCCGGCTTCAACGTCGACGCCTCGGCCAGCTGCGGATAGAGCAGCGCCGGGCGCAGGTTGGCGAACAGATTGAGATTCTTGCGCAGCCCCAGCAAGCCCTTCTCGGGGCGCTTGCTCAGGTCTTCCAGCGTATCCCACTTCGGCCCGCCGACGGCGCCGAGCAGAATGGCATCGGCGGCCTTGGCCTTGGCCAGCGTCGACTCGGGCAACGGGTGGCCTGCGGCGTCGTAACCGGCACCGCCGACCAGCCCCTCTTCCCGCTCGGCGTCGAGCCCGGACTCGCGGCAGGCATCCAGAATCTTGACCGCCTCGGCGGTGATTTCCGGGCCGATACCATCGCCGGGCAGGATCAGAATCTTCTTGGTCATTCGAATTCCTCACTTGGGAAATGCTGAATAAATCGGCGAGCAGGATGAAGCGCAAGGCGCACGGAGCGCAGGAACCGGAGCCTATGGGGGTATAGGTGAGGAATCCGAGCACCGCGCAACGCAGCGATTCGCCTGCGCAGACATTTACGAAGCACTTTCCTTTGTCGCCCACAGCACCAGCATATCGGTGGTGAACGAGCCATCATCGGCGATCTCGAAGGCGTCGCGCACTTCCTGGCCGACCTCGTTCTGCAACTGGCGAATGGCGTCGCGCATGACATCCGGCGTGCGCATGCGTGCGATCCACGTCTCGAAGTCCAGGCGCAGACGCTGACGTGAGCCGGACGTCACCACGAGTCCCGCCTCGCCCACCATTTGCGCCCATTCGCTCGGTGCGTAGTCGCGTACGTGGCTGGTATCGCGCAGCATCTCGACGCTCTGCAGAAAGCTGTCGAAAAGCGGCTGCTCGGACGCCGTGACATCGATGAACGCCGCCACGCCGCCGGGTTTCAGCACGCGCCGAACCTCGCGCAGCGCCAGCCCCAGGTCGCGCCAGTGATGCGCCGAGAAGCGGCTGAACACGGCATCGAAGCTGGCCTCCGCGAACGGCAAAGATTCGGCCACGCCCTGCACCGTGCGGATATTGTCGAAACCACGCTCGGCGGCCGCTTCGGCGACCACTTCGAGCATCCGCGGCGACAGGTCATAGGCAACGACGTCGGCGGCCAGATCGGCGACCTGGAAGCTGACGTGACCCGCCCCGCACCCGAGGTCGAGCACCCGCGCGGCGCCGATGCCGGCAACACGCTCGCGCAGTTGCGTGAACTCCGCTCCCTGGGCATGCACCCGGCTCGACAGGTAGGCCGCCGCCTGGCCACCGAACTGGCGCTCGACGACGGCGCTATGGTCGTTTTGTCCTTTGACGTCAGGCATCGCGGAACAGCCAGGGGTGCGCCTGCCGATGGCGACTCTCGAAGTCACGAATGGCGCCGGACTGCTCGAGCGTCAAGCCGATGTCGTCGAGCCCTTCCAGCAGGCAGTGCTTGCGGAAAGCGTCGACCTCGAACGCGAACGCCTCGCCGCTGGGCGTGATCACCCGCTGGCCCTCGAGATCGATATCGAGGCGATAGCCCTCCTCGGCTTCGGTCTCCCGGAACAGCTTGTCGACCGTTGCTTCGTCCAGCGTGATCAGCAGGATGCCGTTCTTGAACGAGTTGTTGTAGAAGATATCGGCGAAACTCGGCGCGATCACCACGCGGAAACCGTAGTCGTCCAGCGCCCAGGGCGCGTGCTCGCGGGAACTGCCGCAGCCGAAGTTGCGCCGCGCCAGCAGCACCTGCGCACCGCGGTAGCGCGGCTGGTTGAGCACGAAATCCGGATTGAGCGGGCGGCTGGAGACGTCCTGGCCCGGGTAGCCTTCGTCGAGATAACGCAGCTCGTCGAACAGGTTGGGACCGAAACCGGTACGCTTGATCGACTTCAGAAACTGCTTGGGAATGATCAGGTCGGTATCGACGTTGGCGCGATCGAGCGGCGCGACCAGCCCCTGCATGCGTTCGAACTTTTTCATCGTCTGGTCTCCTTTAGGCACTCATCGCATCGGCGCGGTCGTAATCGTACTGCCGAACATCGACGAAATGACCTTCGACGGCGGCAGCGGCGGCCATCGCCGGGCTGACCAGATGCGTGCGTCCACCGTAGCCTTGGCGCCCCTCGAAGTTGCGGTTGGAAGTCGAGGCGCAGCGTTCGCCCGCGCCCAGCTTGTCGGCATTCATCGCCAGGCACATCGAGCAGCCCGGTTCGCGCCATTCGAAGCCGGCCTCGATGAAGATCTTGTCGAGCCCTTCGGCTTCGGCCAGGCGTTTCACCAGTCCGGAACCGGGGACCACCATCGCCAATTCGATGTTGTCGGCGACCTTCCTGCCCTTGACCACCTTGGCGGCCTCGCGCAGATCCTCGATCCGCGAGTTGGTGCAGGAGCCGATGAACACCTTGTCGAGCTGGATGTCGGTGATCTTCTGGCCCGCCGTCAGGCCCATGTAGTCGAGCGCCCGGCTCATGCCTCGCGCGACGGTCTCGTCCTCCACCGCGGCGGGATCGGGCACATTCGCGGAGACGTTGACGACCATCTCCGGGCTGGTGCCCCAGGTAACCTGCGGCTCGATCGCCGCGGCGTCGAGTTCGACCACCTTGTCGAAGACGGCATCGGCGTCGGAAACCAGGTCGCGCCAGGCTTCGACCGCCACCGGCCACTGCTCGGCAGTCGGCGCATAGGGACGGCCGCGCAGGTATTCGATGGTGGTGTCGTCGACCGCGACCAGACCGACGCGGGCGCCCGCCTCGATCGCCATGTTGCAGATGGTCATGCGGCCTTCCATCGAGAGATCGCGGATCGCGCTGCCGGCGAACTCGATCGCGTAGCCGGTGCCGCCGGCGGTGCCGATGCGCCCGATCACCGCCAATACGATGTCCTTGGCGGTGACGCCGAGACCGAGCTTGCCCTCGACGCGCACCTGCATGTTCTTCATCTTCTGCTGGATCAGGCACTGGGTGGCGAGCACGTGCTCGACCTCGGAGGTGCCGATACCGTGGGAAAGCGCGGCGAAGGCGCCATGGGTCGCGGTGTGCGAGTCGCCGCAGACCACGGTCATGCCGGGCAGCGTAGCGCCCTGCTCCGGACCGACCACGTGGACGATGCCCTGACGTTCGTCGTTGATGCGAAACTCCTCGATATCGAAGCTTTCGCAGTTGGCATCCAGCGTCTCGACCTGGATGCGCGAGACGTCGTCGAGAATCCCGGCATTGCCGGCGCTGCGCTCCTTGAGCGTGGTCGGCACGTTGTGATCGGGGGTTGCCAGATTGGCGTCACGCCGCCACGGCTTGCGCCCGGCCAGGCGCAGCCCTTCGAACGCCTGGGGCGAAGTGACTTCGTGCAGCAGGTGGCGATCGATATAGATCAACGCGGAACCGTCGTCGCGCTGGGTCACCAAATGCTGCGCCCACAACTTGTCGTAGAGGGTCTGGCCTGCCATGTGTTCTCTCCTCCGCCGCACCGTCTGGTCAACGCCGCCCGAGAGCTTGCGCCTGCATAACGCGGTTTCGCGGCGTAACGCCTGCAAATCGAAGTACCGGGCGGTACTTCGGCTGATTGGAAAGCCACGATACGACTCCGGCATGCATAAAATCAATTCATCTTGATTATACTTTGGATTCCATAACAGAATGGATGCAACTATTGGACGTGTGGACGAACCATGGACACCCAAAGCCTGCAGGCCTTCATCGCCGTGGCCGACAGCCAGTCGTTCTCGCTGGCCGGGGAGCAGCTGCACCTCACTCAACCGGCCGTCAGCAAGCGCATCGCCACCCTGGAGGTGCAGACCGGGGCCAAGCTGTTCGATCGCATCAACCGCCGCGTCAGCCTGACCGAAGCCGGTCGACTATTGTTGCCGCGCGCGCGGGAAATCCTGCAACTGGTGGACGACAGTCGCCGCCAGCTTCACAACCTGAGCGGCCAGGTCGAGGGCAGCCTGACGCTCGCCACCAGCCACCATGTCGGCCTGCACCGCCTGCCGCCGGTGCTCAAGGCCTACACCCAACGCTATTCCGGTGTCGACCTGGATCTGCGCTTCCTCGACTCCGAGCAGGCCTATCACGGCGTGGTTGCCGGCGAGATCGAGCTTGCCGTCGTCACGCTCTCGCCCCGGCCCGACCCGCAGGTGGAGTCGGTACCGGTATGGATCGACCAGCTGCGCTTCGTCGCCGCGCCGGATCACCCGCTGGCCGCCGAGACCACGCTGCCGCTGGCCAGACTGGTCGACTACCCGGCGGTGCTGCCCGGGCCGCTCACCTTCACCCGCGATATCGTGGTCGGCTCCTTCGCCCGCGCCTCGCTGAACGTCGAGGTGGCACTCTCCACCAATTACCTCGAAACGCTGAAGATGATGGCCGGCATCGGCCTGGGCTGGAGCGTGTTGCCGGAAAGCATGATCGACGACGAGATCGCGGTACTGCCGGTGGATCATCCGCCGATCGAACGCCGCCTGGGCTATCTGGTGCACAAGGAGCGCACGCTCTCCAACGCCGGACGCGCGATGATCGAGGAGCTGGAAGCCGCCAGGTCAGCCAGTGCCGGCAACTGCGACTATGGTTAGGAAACATGGACGTCATCGCGGGAACAGGAGCCACCTCGCATGCCCCAGGGAGAACGGGAGACAACGGAGACCAACACGCCGAACGGCGACGACAATCGTGATGCCCTGCGTCGCGTGGGCCTGATACCGGCGCCGGAATTGCCGGAGCGCATCGCCAGCCGGATTGTCGACGAATTGCCGGAATTGCTCGAGAACCATACCGATGATCGTTATCGATGGCAGGTCGACTGCGTCACCGACCCGCTGATCGGCGCCGACGACGTCACTTCGGATATCGTCGCCCAGGCGGAAAAGCTCAAGCATGACAACGACTGGGACTATGCGGTCTGCATCACCGACCTGCCGCTTTTTCGCACCGGCCGCCTGACGCTGGCCGAAGCCAGCGAAAGCCGCGGCGTCGCGGTGCTGTCGCAACCCGCATTCGGCGCCTCGCCGCTGAGACGCCGCCTGCGCGAGGCGATCCTGCATCTGGTCAACGAGATGCACCATGGCAGCGCCAACGACGATCGCCAGCGCCAGCAGCGGCATCTGGATCGCCGTGCCGAGGCCCGCATCCAGAGCGGCATCCGCAATCGCAGTGCCCGCGACCTGATGGGCTGGAGGCTTTCGGAACGGCTGGTGCCGATTCGGCGTGTCACGCTGGATACCGACGAGCAGGATATCGACGTGCGTTTCGTCGTCAAAGCCCGGCTGCGTGGTCATGTCAAGCTGTTGGTCGGCATGGTGCGCGCCAACCGCCCGTGGACGATTCTGCCCACGTTCCGGCGCATCGTCGCCGTAGCCTTCGCCACCGGGGCCTACGGCTTGATCTTTCCGACCTTGTGGCAGCTCAGCGCCGCCTATGAACCCTACCGCTTCTCGCTACTGATGGTCGCCGCGATCACCGCCATGGTGGTCTGGCTGATCATCGCCCATGGCCTGTGGGAACCGCAGCGCTATACCGGTTCGCCCCGGCTGACGCACTTCTACAACCTGACGACGGTGCTGACGCTGCTGGTAGGCGTGGGCTGTTCGTATGCGATTCTGTTCTTGCTGTTCTTGATCGCGGTGGTGGTCTTCGTCCCCGCCCCGCTGCTGGAAGCGACCATCGGCGAGCCGATCGACTGGCTCAACTTTCCCGCCCTGGCCTGGCTGGCGACCTCGGTCGCCACGGTCGCCGGCGCGCTTGGCGCCAGTCTGGAAAGCGACGAAACGGTGCGCAACGCCACCTACGGCTATCGCCAGCAGTTGCGCCATCGCAAGGTCCGCGAGCGCGAGCAAGCCGCGCGCGAAGCCGACAGCGAGCCGTAAGCCCCGTGAGCGGGAGCCCGCCGTGGAGAGTTTGCCCCCAGCCGGCTCAGCACTGGCCGAGGCGCGGCGTGTCGACGCGAACATCGGCGTTCTGGGCGCGATGGCGCAGCAGGTGATCCATCAGCGTCAATGCCATCATCGCCTCGGCGATCGGCGTGGCGCGAATGCCCACGCAGGGGTCGTGACGCCCCTTGGTGACGACCTCCACCGGCTCGCCGTGAATATCGATCGAGCGCCCCGGCTGGGTGATGCTGGAGGTCGGCTTGAGTGCCAGGTGCGCAACGATCGGCTGGCCGCTGGAGATGCCACCGAGCACCCCGCCTGCGTGGTTGGAGAGGAAGCCTTCCGGCGTCATCTCGTCGCGATGCTCGCTGCCGCGCTGGGTCACGACCTCGAAGCCGTCGCCGATCTCGACGCCTTTCACCGCGTTGATGCTCATCAGCGCATGCGCCAGGTCAGCGTCGAGGCGATCGAATACCGGCTCGCCGAGCCCCACCGGCACGCCTTCGGCAATGACCGTGATCTTGGCACCCACCGAGTCCTGATCGCGGCGCAGCTGGTCCATGTAGGCTTCCAATTCCGGCAGCCTGTCGGGATCGGGACAGAAGAACGGGTTGTCGTCGACGCCATCCCAGGATTTGAAATCGATGGCGATCGGCCCGAGCTGACTCATGTAGCCGCGCACCGTGATGCCATGGCCGGCGAGGTACTTCTTGGCGATGGCGCCGGCGGCGACGCGCATGGCGGTCTCGCGGGCGCTCGAACGCCCGCCGCCGCGATAATCGCGGATGCCGTACTTGTGGTGATAGGTGTAGTCGGCGTGGGCCGGGCGGAAGCGATCGGCGATCTTGGAATAATCCTTGGAGCGCTGGTCGGTGTTCTCGATCACGAGCCCGATCGGCGTGCCGGTGGTTACGCCCTCGAATACGCCGGAAAGAATCCTGACCCGGTCCGGCTCACGGCGCTGGGTGGTGTGGCGCGACGAACCGGGCCGGCGCCGATCCAGATCGCGCTGCAGCTCCGCCTCGTCGAGCGCGAGCCCCGGCGGACAACCGTCGACGATGGCGCCCAACGCGGGGCCGTGGCTCTCGCCGAAGGTCGTGACGGTGAACAGTTTGCCGAAAGTGTTGCCGGACATGCGCAATCCTCAGATAGAAACGGTAAAAAGCCGAAGCGTCAGGCCGGGTTGGGCGCGGCGAAGTGCTCCGCGTAGGTATCGAGGTCCTCGGCGCTCAGCGCAAAGACCCCTTCTCCGCCGCGCTCGAACTCCAGCCACAGGAATGGCACTGCCGGAAAAGCCGCCTCGAGATGACGCTGGGAGTTACCGACCTCGACGATCAGCACACCGCCATCGTTCAGGTAGGCACGCGCTTCGCGCAGGATCCGCCGGACGATATCGAGACCGTCGCGACCGGCGCCGAGCGCCAGATCGGGCTCGTGGCGAAACTCGGCCGGCATCGCCGCCAGATCGCGGGCATCGACATAGGGCGGATTGCTGACGATCAGATCGTAACGCTGGCCGGCCACGCCCGCGAACAGGTCGGATGCCACCGCCCGTACGCGCCGGCCGACGTCGTGACGCACGATATTGGCCTTGGCGACTTCCAGCGCCTCGACGCTGATATCGACCAGATCCACCTCGCAGGTCGGCAGGTAGAGCGCGGTGGCGATACCGATACAACCGGAGCCGGTGCACAGATCGAGCACCCGTGCCGGCGGCAGCTCGTCGAACCAGGCGGAGAACCCCTGCTCGATCAGCTCGGCGATCGGCGAGCGCGGGATCAGCACCCGTTCGTCAACTTCGAACGGGAAGCCGGCGAAGAATGCTTCCCCCAGCAGATAAGGCAGCGGCCGTCGCGTTTCGATGCGCGAGCGCACCAGCGCCACGATGCGCCGGCGCTCGATGCCGAGCAGGCGCGCATCGAGCACCGCCGGGTCGACGTCCCACGGCAGATGCAGCGCACCGAGCACCAGCGCCACCGCCTCGTCCCAGGCACTCTCGGTGCCGTGACCGAAGTGCAGGCGATGGGCGTGAAACTCGCTGGTCGCCCAGCGCAGACAGTCGCGCACGCTGATCAGATCACCGGCGAGGGCATCGTCGGTCAGCGTCAGGGTCGACTGCATCGAAGGCATGGCAAGGGCTCGCATCTGGCGGAAAAACGGACGACGATTGTACCCGCAAGGTCATGCGCTTCACAGCCGGTCATGCCACTGCTGCTGGAATCGTTTACCCTAGCGCCCGATTTCGCGCTTCCCATCCACCGACAGCGGCCAGCAGAGGCGAGCGGCAATGATCCATGCAGGCGACGACGACGATTACAACGCCTTCCGTCAAGCGCTGGAGGCAGCCGGCGTCAAGCGGCTGAAGACCAATCGCGCCGATACCGGCAAGCCGAGACGCAATCGGCTAAACGTCGAAGCCAGGCGCGAAGCGGCGGAACAGGCCCCGCCGCAGTTGCAGTCGCAGCTTTCGGACGGCGGCGTCGAAGCGGTGACGCCGCATCAGCGGCTCGAGTTCGCGATTCCCGACCTGCCGCCGCGCACGTTCGCCCAACTCAAGCGCGGCCATATCGCCTGGGAGGGCGGCCTCGACCTGCATGGGTATACCCTGGACGAAGCCCGCGCCGAGCTCGAATCCTTCATCGACGATGCCATTGCCAACCGCGTGCGCTGCGTGCTGGTGGTCCACGGCAAGGCCCGCGGCTACCGGGGCAGCGGCGCCGACTACCCGGTGATCAAGAGTCACGTCAACGCCTGGCTCAGGAACTGGTCGCGGGTGCTCGCGTTCTGCTCGGCCAGCGAGATCGACGGCGGCACCGGCGCACTCTACGTCCTGCTGCGCACCCGCGGCGACTGACGAGCAGTCTCAACCATGGCGCTTGGGCGACGACAGCGGTAGCGGCATGCGCCGCTGGGGGTCGGCGCTGGCGGCCGGGTGGCGCGCGCCATCCGTCGGCTCGGCGGGCACGTGAGTCTGGTCGCGCTGGGATTCGTGGCGATCCAGCGCCTGCGCCGCCAGGTGCCGCCCCAATTCGATCAGCGCCTCGGCACGATGGAACTCGTAGGCGCCGCAGACGCTCTTGGGAATCTCGATCAGCACGTCCGGCGGATAGCCCGCCACCTTGTATTTGGCCAGCGCCGCCTGGGTGATGTCGAACGAAGCCAGCATCATGTCGAGCTTGCTCCAGGCGCGCTCGGTCTGGCTCGCCAAACTGCCGTTCTCGCCCGCCTCGTCGTCACCGGAAGTCGATATCATTCCCTGCACCCGGGTTCTGACGCCTTTCAGCCAGCCGCCGAAACTCTTGCCAGCGGCTTCACGCTCGAGTTCGCGGGCGTGCTCTTCGGCCGCCTGGTCGGCCGGCAGCAGATCCTCCAGCGTCACCGGGCGCGGCGTTTGCGCCGTGGCGTTGACCGCCAGCACCAGATCGGCATCGACGGACACCGTGGGGATGATCGGGAGCGGATTGAGCAGGCCACCGTCGACCAATACGTGACCGTTCTCCTGCACCGGCGTAATGATCCCGGGCACGGCGATGGAGGCACGAATCGCGCGCAACAACGGCCCGCTCTGGAACCACACTTCGCGCTGGCGCGTCAGATCGGTCGCCACGGCGGTGAACGGCATCGGCAGATCTTCGATGTCGATATCGCCGACCAGCGACTCCAGTTTGGTCATCACCCTGCCCGCGCGCATCGCGCCCATGGCGCTCCAGGTGATGTCGACCAGCCGCAACACGTCGAAATAGTCGAGCTGACAGACCCAGTCGCGGTAGCCTTCGAGCTGCCCCGCGGCGTGGACGCCGCCGATCAATGCCCCCATCGAGCAGCCGGAGAGGGAGACGATCTCGTAACCGCGCGCCTCGAGCTCCTCGATCACTCCAATATGGGCGTAGCCGCGGGCGCCGCCGCTGCCCAGTACCAGCGAAACCCGCGGTTTCATCGCTCGTCCTCCCGCTCCCGTCGTTGACTCCAGCGTACGACCTCAGCCGCCACCTGCGCCACCCGCACGCGCTCGAGATGCAGATGATGCCCGCCCGAAAGCACCCGGCGCTCGAGTCGCGCTATCCGGCGGCAGGCCTCGCCCACATGGGGACGTTCGTTCAGCACGCCTCCCGTTGCCTGCAACAACAGCGCCGGCGCGCCGATCTCGGCGACCGTCGCCAGCATCTGCTCCGGCGCCCAGCGCAGCAGCGACGGCATCGTCAGACGGCGGTCGGTACGCCAGCGGTAGCGGCCATCCTCGCCACGCAACAGGCTGCGTTCGACGATCGGCCGGGCGGTATCGGCGTCCATCCGCGTCACGCCGCCGCGCACCCGTGCGGCCACGGCGGCCTCGAGACTGTCGTAACCGGCGCCATCGCCGCGCGGCCGACGCCGGGCGCGCAGGGCCGTCCGTAGCTGCTCGACGGTCTCGCTCGCGTCACAGGTGGTCGACGCCAGGCCATCGATCAGGATCAAACGTTCGACTCGCTCCGGGCACGCCGCGGCCAGCAGGCTGGAAACACCGGCGCCCATGGAGTGGCCGATCAGCGTCACCGCCGGCAGTGACAGCGTGTCGAGCGCCTCGATGACATCGGGAAGATAGCCCCACAAGGGATAGTCGGCATCGTCGCTACGCGCCCGCGAATGCCCGTGCCCGGGCAGATCCAGCGCCACCAGCCGGATCCCCAGCGCCTCCACCAACAGCGGCGCGAGACGCGCAAAGGTGGCGGCGTTGTCCAGCCAGCCGTGCAGCCCCAGCCAGGTCGGCGCGTCGGCATCGCCCCAGCTCAGCGCCGCCAGCCTTCCGCCGGCAAGCGACAACTCGTCCGCTGTCATGGCGCCTCTCCGGTCATGGCGTCGATCGCCTCGACGATCGCCGTGCGCGCCTCGTCCGGATATTCGAACGGGAACATGTGGCCTCCCGGCACGCAGCGCAGCGGTACGCCGAGACGGCTCAGATAGCGGCGCCGAGGCGGAGTCAACAGGTCGGATTCGGCGCCGGCGACGACGCTCAACGGCACACGCAGCTGCTTCACCACGGCGGTAAGGTGATCCGGCAGGTTGCGGAACACCGCCGCCTCGGTCCGCGGTGCGTAGACCAGGCGCGCCGCGCCCTGTGCGTCCACCTGGGTGGCACCGGTGACGTAATCCTGCATCGCCTCGTCGGTAAAGCGACTGAAAAGCGCCCGACGCCGCAACGATCGCGCCATGACATCCCGACTTGGCCACTGCTCCCGACGTTTCAGCGTCTTTCCCGCAGGCGTCACCCGATCGGCGAAACCCGCCAGCTTGGCAAATTTCAGCATCCAGGCATCGCGCCCGAGCAACAGCGGTGGGTCGAGCGCCACCACTGCGCGGAAGCGCTCCGGCGCCTCACGTGCCGCCATGATCGATAGCACCCCGCCCATGGAGTGGCCGACGGCGACGACGGGCGTCTCGAGCGGTGCGATCGCCGCCAGGTACTCGTCGCGCAATGCAAGCCAGTTGCGCCCGACGGGAAAGTCGGGATGGTGGGCCAGCCGATCGAGCGGATGCAGTGTATAACGCTCGGCCAGTGGCTCGAGCAGCGTGCGGTAACTGGCCCCGGTAAAGCCGTTGGCGTGTGCGAACACCAGAGGATAACGCAGCATCGATATCTGAATTCCCGTAAACTATCGCCTTTCGTCGAATGCCCAACCCGGCTGACGAGGACCGGCCACGAACCTGTCGCCGGTGACGCTCGCCAGTCGTGATACCGCGTTCGGACACTTCCCGTTGCCAAGGATTGTACCGTGTCTCGCAAAGGTTCCCATCGCGATACCCGACTTCGAAACCGCCTGTTCTGGGCCGTTCTGATCGCCGCGCTGGTGGTGGGATTCTGGCTCGTCCGCGGCGGAGAGTGAATCATGGGGCTGTTGGCTGCTTTTACCCATACCCTGGAAATCACGCTGCCGGTCTTCTTGATGGTCTTTCTGGGTCTGGGACTCAAACGGCTCGGCTGGATCGACTCGCATTTCATCACCACCGCCTCGATGCTGGTGTTCAAGGTGACGATGCCGACGCTGCTGTTCTTGAGCATCATCCAGGCGGACCTGGACCGCGCCCTGCAGCCGAAGCTGATCGGCTATTTCGTGGGCTATACCGTACTCAGTTTCTTTCTTGCCTGGGCCTGGGCGGTCTGGCGCCATCCGTTCGCCGAGCGCGGCATCTTCACCCAGGGCGCCTTCCGCGCCAACAACGGCATCGTCGGGCTGGCGCTGGCGGCCAGTCAATACGGCGACTACGGCCTCTCGGTGGGCGGCATCCTCGCCGGTGCGGTGATCGTCATTTACAACCTCTTTTCGGTGATCATCCTGTCGCTCTATAGCGACGAAGCGGCGACGGATCTGCGTTCGCTGGCGCGCAACCTGGCCAAGAATCCGCTGATCCTGAGCGTCGTCTTCGCCATTCCGGTGGCACTGTTGAGGATCGATCTGCCGGGTTGGCTGATGACCTCCGGCGGCTATCTCGGGGCCATGTCGCTACCGCTGGGACTCATCTGCATCGGCGGCACGCTGTCGGTGACGGCGTTCAAGAGCAGCAGCGTCATCGCGCTCGATGCCAGCCTATGGAAGCTGGTCTGGGTACCCCTGCTCGGCGTGCTCGGCGCGCTGGCGCTGGGTATCGAAGGTCCCGCCCTCGGCATTCTGTTCCTCTATCTTGGCTGCCCGGGCGCCGCCGCCAGCTTCGTCATGGCCAAGGCGTTCAAGAGCAATGACAAACTCGCCGCCAACATCATCGTCATCACCACCTTCGCCTCGATGTTCTCCCTGAGTCTGGGGTTGTTCGTGCTCAAGTGGCTGGGGTTGGTTTGAGGAATCAGCTGGATCATTGGATGGAAAAGGTCGAGGCCGCTCTCTGTCGAGCGGCCTCGGATTGCTGCCCCTTTGCCAAGGCAACGTATTCTTGTGAGTCAAGTTCACAACTGTCGCAACATTACCCTATCTCTCGCTCGTGATGACGAGGGGGCTTAACGCTCGCCCCCTCGCCGCTCCCCCTCTTTAGCGCCACAAGACCGTGAAACCCTGGTCGATCAATCGCTTGTACTTCGGGTCGGCACGCAAGGACATCCCTGTCCCGGCATGCCTCTTGCGACATCCATGTCGCAAGACCCGGCTTAGCGATTGCCGTCCAGCACGATCTTGGAAGGCGCTTGAGGTGGCTCTGGCGACGCTGGAGATTTCATCAGCAGTCTCAGGCCGCTCTATCAAGCGGCCTGAGGTTGGATTGACGAGAGTTTGCGTGCTGGCAATCAGCCCTCGCGCTTGCCATCGACCAGCCGGCGCAATCCGAGCGGGTTGTCGTCCTTGACGGCTTCTGGCAGCAGGCCTTGCGGTAGGTCCTGATAGCAGACCGGACGCAGGAAGCGGAAGATCGCCGCGGTGCCGACCGAGGTGGTACGCGCGTCGGAAGTCGCCGGGAACGGCCCGCCGTGAACCATCGCATGGCACACTTCGACACCGGTCGGCCAGCCGTTGGCCAGAATGCGCCCCGCCTTGCGCTCGAGCGTCGGCATCAACGCCCTGGCGGCGTCGATATCGGCATCGTCCATCTGCAATGTGGCGGTAAGCTGCCCTTCCAGCACTTCGGCGACACGCTTGACCTCGGCGGCATCGCGGCAGGCGACGATCAGCGAGGATGCGCCGAAGACTTCGTCCTGGAGCGATTTGTCGGCGATCACATCTTCGCCGGAAGCGACGAACAGCGCGCTCTGGCACTGGTTGGCACCTTCGCCCTCCAATCCACGCGCCACTTCGCGAACCTTGCTGTTCGTCGCCAGCGCATTGACGCCCTGACCGTACGCCTCGTGAATCCCCGGCGTCAGCATCGTCTGGGCCGTGCTGCTCTTGAGCGTTTCGCCCGCCGCCTCGATGAAGGCATCCAGCCCCGGTCCCTGTACCGCGATCACCAGCCCCGGATTGGTACAGAACTGCCCCGCGCCCATGTTGAGCGAGCCGACGAACGCCTCGCCCAGTGCCTTGCCGCGCGCCTCGAGCGCCGCCGGCAACAGGAACACCGGATTGATGCTGCTCATCTCGGCGTAGAACGGAATCGGCTCCGGGCGACGCTGGGCGATCTCCAGCAATGCCAAGCCTCCCTTGCGCGAGCCGGTGAAACCGCCGGCCTTGATGCGCGGGTCGGCGACCAGTGCCTGGCCGACCTCGAAACCGGAATCGTGCAGCATCGAGAACACGCCTTCCGGCAGCCCGCACTTCTTGACCGCCGCCTGGATCGCGCGACCGACCATTTCGCAGGTTCCCGGATGCGCCGGGTGAGCCTTGACCACCACCGGACAGCCCGCTGCCAGCGCGGACGCGGTATCGCCGCCGGCGACCGAGAACGCCAGCGGGAAGTTGCTCGCGCCGAACACCGCCACCGGGCCCAGCGCGACATGGCGCTGGCGCAGGTCGTTGCGCGGCAGCGGCTGGCGATCCGGCAGCGCCGGGTCGATACGTACGTCGAGCCACTCGCCGGCGCGCACGGTATTGGCGAACAGTCGCAGCTGGCCGCAGGTACGGCCGCGTTCCCCCTGGATGCGGCCCTGTGGCAGGCCGGATTCCGCCACCGCTCGCTCCACCAGCGCATCGCCGATCGCCTCGATCTCGTCGGCCACGGTTTCGAGAAACTTGGCCCGCTCCTCGAGCGAGGTTTCGCGATAGGTATCGAACGCGGTCCAGGCCAGTTCACAGGCCCGTGCGACATCTTCCGGCGTGCCGCCGGGAAATTCGGGCGAAAGACGCTCCCCCGTGGCCGGATTGATGGCCACGATGGGATCACGACTGCCTTTTACGCTCTGCTGCCCAATCAGTAATTCGCCAGTCAGATTCACGTTGCCTCCTAGAAAATGAAGAGTGGGAAGCGTCGACGTCACCGCGCTCGCGAGCGCTTCGACGCCGAGGCCGACGCCGGCCTCGCGACGCGAACCAGCGATCAGCCTATGCTTCGGATCGATCCTGATAGGCGGCGTAGTTTTCGTACGCCCGTTTGAGATGGCGGTGCATGGCATCGCGTGCCACATCGCTCTGTCCCAAGATTACCGCCTCGAGAATCTCGGCATGCTCGTGCGCGACTCTTTCAAGGTAGTAAGTAACGGTCGCCGGGTCGAGTTCCACCGCGAGCAACTTGGTGCGCGGAATCGCGCCTTCGTTGAGCTGTTCGTAAAGCGAAGCGAAGAACGGGTTATGCGTCGCCTCGACGATCGCCCGATGGAATACATAGTCTTCGTGGCGCGCTTGACTGCCGGCCTCGCAGGCGGCGAGGAACTCCGCGTGCGCCGCCTCGAGCGCCTCGATGTCCGCGGCCGTATGGCGCTCCGCGGCCAGGGCAGCGGCCTGGGCGTCGAGGGTGATGCGCAGCTCCAGCACGTGAAGAATATCCTCGACGGTCGTCGCGCTGATGCGACGCACGGGGAAGGCGCTCTCCGGGGCGGATCTCAGCACCCGCGTGCCGATGCCACGGCGCGTCTCGACCAGCCCCATCGACTTGAGATGAGCGATGGCCTCGCGCACGGCGGTCCGGCTGACGCCGAACATCTCGCACAGCTGGCTTTCGGTCGGCAGTTTGTCGCCGACGGCGATCTTCCCCTGCGTGATCAGAGCCTCCAACTGCTGAGCGATCTGGCGCGAAAGGCTCTCCTGCATCGAGATGCGCTGCACCGTCCAGGCCTGGGTCTGCTCCATCGTGTCTTCTACCTCTTCATAAACGCCTCATGGCGCCGGTCCGGTTTAAGAACCTGTCTACGATCTGCTGCGCGTCGGCCAAACAGTGTTGAAAACACTTTCGGAATGCTCATTTAACCCCATGTAAACTCCGCTTCCTCAAGCGTTTCCGCCTCGTTTGGCTCTAGCTCGCGAGATCGTAAACAGATTCTAAAATGCGAGCATATCAGCTTGCTCCCGCGTGGCGGGACTCAGAGCCCGTTCACGCATCGTCGGGATGGCCTAGCGTGACGAACTTGCCACCCTGATAAACCACGGCCGGGTCCGCGGGATCGAGCTTGCCGTCAGCCGCCTCGACTTCGGCGCGCCAGGGCGCGGAACTCTCGCGGGGCTTCCAGCCGAGGAAGCGCGCGCGGTGGTTGTCCCACCACTGCTCGTCGTTGTCGGAAGCGCCGTAGACCACAGTATGACCGAGCTTGGGTGCCCGGAAGGCACGCTCGATCAGTGCCAGGAAATCCTCGACGCCGAGCCAGGTGGCCAGCATGCGGGTGTCCTTGGGCTGTGGAAAGCAGGAGCCGATGCGCACGCTCAGCGTCTCGACCGCGAACTTGTCGTGATAGAGACTCGCCAGATCCTCGCCAAAGCACTTGGAGACGCCGTAGAGAGAATCCGGACGGCGCGGGACGCTGCTATCGAGGCGCGCCGTGCGCTCGTAGAAACCGATGACATGGTTGGAACTGGCGAATACGATACGCGGCCTGCCCTGCTTGCGGGCCGCTTCAAAGAGATTGTAAGCGCCGATGATATTGGCCTGGAGTATGTCCTCCCAGGGCTTTTCGACCGAGATGCCGCCGAGGTGAACGATACCGTCGCAGCCGGCGACGAGGCGCGAAACCGCAGCCGCGTCGGATAGCTCGCAGGCAACGATCTCTTCGTGATCGGCCGCCGTGCCCAGATCGGCGATATCGGAAAGGCGCACGTTTCTGGCCAGCCGGGCAAGATGCGGCCGGATCGCCCGGCCCACGCCACCGGCGGCGCCGGTGACCAGTAATCGATTCAACATGGTGTCGTCTCCTTGAATGGGTTACGGGCGCCGCCACGGCGCCCCTCCAAAAGGCTCCGGGGCGGACTACCGCAGCAGTTCCGGCAGCCCGAGCGAGATCGCCGGCACGTACGTCACCAGCATCAGCACCGCGAACAGCGCCAGATAGAACGGCCAGATGGTCTTCACCGTCTGTTCGATCTTGATACCGCCGATGGCGCTACCGACGAACAGGCACCCCCCCACCGGCGGCGTGCACAGGCCGACCCCCAGGTTCATCATCATCAGAATGCCGAACTGGATCGGATCCATGCCGAACTGCTGCGCCACCGGCAGGAAGATCGGCGTGCAGATCAGGATCAAGGGCGCCATGTCCATGATCATGCCGAGCGCCAGCAACAGCAGGTTGAGCAACAGCAGGATGACGTAGGGGTTGTCGGAAATCGAGGTCAGCGCTCCCACCAGCAATTCCGGCACGTTGTAGAGCGCCAGCAGATAGGAGAACGCCGAGGCGCAGCCGACCAGAATCATCACCAGCGCGGTGGTCTTGACCGCCTGGTAGACCGCGGCCTTGAAGGCCTCCCAGCGCAGCTCGCGGTAGACCAATCCGGTAATCACGATGGCGTAGATGGCGCCGAACGCGCCGGACTCCGTCACCGTGAGGATACCGGAGAGCACCCCGCCGACGATGATCACCGCCGTCAACAACCCCGGCAGCGAGGCGAAGAAGCTGATGACCAGCGCCGCCCACCCCGGAAACGCCTCGCCGCCATAGCCGCGCTTGACCGCCACGACATAGGCCGCCACCGCCAGCGCGAGACACATCAGCACGCCCGGCACGATACCGGCGATGAACAGCTGGGTGACGGAGATCCCGCCGCCGGCGGCCACGGCATAGAGGATCATGTTGTGGCTCGGCGGGATCACCACCCCGGCGATCGACGACGTCACGGTGACGTTGACCGCATAATCGGTGTCGTAGCCCTTCTCCTTCATCACCGGAATCAGAATCGAACCCAGCGCCGAGGTATCGGCCACCGCCGAGCCGGAAATCCCGCCGAACAGCATCGACGACGTGACGTTGACCATCCCCAGCCCGCCGCGCATGCGTCCGACGGCCGCCGAGGCGAAACGCACCAGGCGGCGCGAGATACCGCCATGCAGCATCAATTCGCCGGCAAAGATGAAAAACGGAATCGCCAATAGCGAAAACACCGAAATGCCCGAAACGATGCGCTGAAAGCCAACGAACAGCGGCAATCCTTCGTACAGGAAGGTGACGATCGCGGCGAGGCCGACGGCGAAGGCGATGGGCGCGCCGACGACCAGGCCGAGCAGGAAGACACCGAAGAGTATCGCCAGTCCCATGGTTCAGTCTCCTGCCCGTGCGCCCGGGATCAGGCGTCGAATGAGGTTGGCGGCGGTGAATATCACCAGCAGTACACCGCAGATCACCAGTGGCGCCGCGCGCCAGCTTTCCGACAGGCCAATCATCGGAATCGGCCGCCCCATGTTGCTCAGCATCATCTGCCAGCCCTGCCACGCCATGAAGGCGCCGAACAGGATCACGAAACCGTCGGCCACGGCATGCATGATCGCGCGCGGTATGCGTGGCGCGCCCTCGCGCAGAAAGTCGATGCTCAGGTGCGAATTGAAGCGCACCCCGGCGGCGGCTCCGAGGCAAGTGATATAGACCACGATCAGCAGCGACGACTGCTCGATCCAGGTCGGCGTATCGTTGAGCACGTAGCGCCCGAATACCAGCCAGCCGAACGAAAAGATCAAAAACACCAACAGGACGCCGGCGACGATCAGGCACAATCGCGCCAGGCCATCCAGAACCCTGTCGCATGTCGAGCGCGTATCCGCGGCGGAATCCGAAGCGTTGTCCACGATGAAATCACCTCGAAACTGACGGAGACAGACGCCGGGCCCTGGCCCTCAACAATCCGGCAAGGGGCCCGGCGATGTTTGGCTTACTCGGTCTGACGGATGTCGTCGATCAGCGCTTCCATGTCGGGATGCGCTTCGATGAAGGATTGATAGATCGGCTTCATTTTTGCCTGGAAAGCCGCCTTGTCCTTCACCTGGTTGATTTTCACACCGGCCTGCTCGACGACTTCCTGGCTCTTCTCGACGCGCTCCGCCCATAGCTTGCGCTGTTCCTGAGCCGCGTTTTCGGCGGCGGTGCGCACGATCGACTTGTCCTCGTCGGAGAGCTCGTCCCAGCTCGATTCGGCGATGCACAGACACTCCGGAATGATCAGGTGGTCGGTCTCGGAGAAGTACTTGGCCACCTCGTAGTGGTTGCTGGATTCGAACGAGGGAAAGTTGTTTTCGGCACCATCGATGACACCGGTCTTGAGCGACTGAAATACCTCGCCATAGGGCATCGGGGTAGCGTTACCGCCGAGCGCATCGACCATCTGCACGTAGAGGTCGTTGTTCATCACCCGCAGTTTCAGCCCCTTGACATCATCCGGCTCTTCGATGGGATGGTCGGTGTTGTAGAAGCTGCGCGATCCCGAACCGAACCAGGACAGCGCGATCAGGTTCTTTTCGGCCAGCGCATCGGCAAAGCGCTTGCCGATATCGCCGTCCATGACCCGATACATCTGATCGACATCCTTGAACAGAAACGGCAGCGACAGCACGTCGGTTTCCGGAACGATCGGCCCCATCGGCCCCATATTGAAGTTACCGAAATCCAGCGCGCCGCTACGTGCCTGATCGATGGCGTCGGGCTGATCTCCGAGCACCGCATTGTTATAGACGCGGGGATTGATGCGTCCGTCGGTCTTTTCGGAAACCTCGTCGGCAAACGACTTCAACGCCAGGGAATTGGGATAGCCGTCGGGATGCACATTCCAGCCGCGCCAATCTTCCGCCTCGGCGGATAAAGAGACGCTCATCAATGCACCGGCCGTCGCCAATGCCGCTAGCGACAGCGGAATTCTGGAATACAGAGAGTAAGACATGGCGAGCTCCTTTTTAGCGGTGACAACGCTTGTTTGTTATCATCGACAAGGCTGCCATACATCATACTTCAGACAACATTAGACTTTGGAAGCGCAGACCAATGTCTAGTTAATCCATTGTAATAGATTAAAATTTCTAGCTTGAATTATTATAATTCATAGCGTTATGCCAGATTCTTTTTTCTCGTAACAGGAAAGACTTCGCTGGCAAATCATGAAAACGGCGAGTTTCAATCCCATCGCCGTTCGCTCGCCAGGGCCGTCTTTCCCTTCGTGACAGTGGAACGATACCGGGCTTCAGCGCACCAGGGCGGGCTGCTTGGGATCGAACGTCCAGCCATCGATCAGATACTGCATCGCCATGGCATCATTGCGGCTACGCACATCGAGGCGTTTATAGAGCGCGTGAGCCTGCTCGACCTGAGCCATGTCGAGCTTGATGCCGAGCCCCGGCGCCTGCGGCAGTGTCAGCTTGCCTTCGCGAATCGTGAACGGCCGCTCGGTCAGACGCTGGCCGTCCTGCCAGATCCAGTGGGTATCGATGGCGGTGATATTGCCCGGACAAGCGGCAGCGACATGCGTCATCATCGCCAGCGACACATCGAAATGGTTGTTGGAATGCGAGCCCCAGGTCATGCCCCATTCGTCGCATAATTCGCCCACCATCACCGCGCCCTGCATGGTCCAGAAGTGACAATCCGCCAGCGGAATGTCGACCGCGTTGAGCTGAACCGCATACTGCAATTGCTTGAAATCGGTGGCGATCATGTTGGTCGCCGTGGGCAAGCCGGTGCGCTTCTTGAATTCGGCCATGGTTTCGCGCCCGGACCAGCTCTGCTCCTGGCCGCAGGGGTCCTCGGCGTAGCTCAGAATATCTTTGATCGGTTCCAGTACCCGCACCGCCTCGTCGAGCGTCCAGGCGCCATTGGGGTCGAGGGTCAGTCGCGCCTCCGGGAACGCCTCGTGCAGCGCACGGATGCAGTCGGCCTCCTCCTCGCCGCGCAGCACCCCGCCCTTGAGCTTGAAATCCTTGAAGCCGTAACGATCGAAGGCCGCCCTGGCCAGATCGGCCACCGCCTCCGGCGTCAATGCCTCGCGGCGGCGCAGCTCGTCCCAGGCGTCGACCGGGTTCTCCGCCCTGGGATACGGCAGATCGGTCTTGTCGGGATCGCCGAGCAGGAACAGGTAACCGAGTGCTTCGACCTCGTCGCGCTGGCGCCCGTAGCGGCCGAGCAGATCGGCGACCGGCTGTCCCAGCGCCTGGCCGTAGAGGTCGAACAGCGCCGACTCGATCGCCGTCAGCACGTGGACCGCGACGCGCAGATCGAAGGTCTGGCGGCCCCGCTCCTCGCGACCGTTGCCTGCCAACACCCGCCGCGCGCGGTTGAGGGTCCGCTTCACCTCATTGACCGGCGTGCCCTCGACCAGCGAGCGGCACTGCTCCAGCCCCTTGAGAATGCCGTCGCTGGTCGGAATCTCGCCGACGCCCTGATGGCCGGCATCGTCTTCCAGAATCAGCAGGCAGCGGATGAACCAAGGCGCATGGCCACCGCTCAGGTTGAGCAGAAAGCTGTCGTAGCCGGCGACCGGCACCACGCTCATCTTGCGGACTTTGGGAAAATTCATGCTCGTACTCCTGTCCATGCTCTTATTGATGAGGGAAGCGCCGAATAAATCGGCGAGCAGGATGAAGCGCAAGGCGTACGGAGCGCGAGCCTATGGGGTATAGGTGAGGATTCCGACCGGGCTGGCGCTCCAGCACCGCGCAACGCAGCGATTCGCCTGCGCAGACATTTATGCAGCGTTTCCCCTAGCCGCGCTGGCCGAACTCGGCACTATCCACCGTCCACCGACGGGCCTGCTCGGTCAGGGTGATGCCCAAACCCGGGCGATCCGGCACCAGCATGCGGCCATCGCGGGTTTCCAGGCGCTCGTTGAACAGCGGTTCGAGCCAGTCGAAATGCTCGACCCAGGGCTCGCTGGGATAGGCCGCCGCCAGGTGCAGATGAATTTCCATGGCGAAGTGCGGCGCCAGTTGCAGGCCAGCGGCATCGGCCAGCGTGGCAAGCTTCAGGAACTGAGTGATGCCACCGATACGCGGCGCATCGGGCTGGATGATGTCGACGCTGCGGTGACGGATCAGCTCCATGTGCTCGCCGACGCTGGCCAGCATCTCGCCGGTGGCGATCGGGGTGTCGAGAGCGCTGGCCAGCGCCGCATGGCCTTCCGCGTCGTAGGCGTCGAGCGGCTCCTCGATCCACACTAGGTTGTACGGCTCCATGGCGCGGCCGAAGCGCAGCGCCGTGGCGCGATCCCACTGCTGATTGGCATCGAGCATCAGCGGCACGTCGTCGCCCAGGTGCTTGCGCACCGCTTCCACGCGCTGCAGATCGACACGCATGTCCGGCTGGCCAACCTTGATCTTGACGCCCTTGATGCCATTTTCCAGCGAGCGGGTGGCGTTCTCTTTCACCTCCTCGATCGGCGTGTGCAGGAACCCACCCGACGTGTTGTAGCACTGCACCGAGTCGCGGTGGGCGCCGAGCAGCTTGGCCAGCGGCAGGCCGGCGCGCTTGGCCTTGAGATCCCACAGCCCGACGTCGACCGCGGCGATCGCCTGGGTCGACAGCCCGCTACGCCCTACCGAGGCTCCCGCCCAGACCAGCTTCTGCCACAGCTTGCCGGTGTCGTTGGGGTCCTCTCCGAGAATCGCCGGAGCGATCTCCTTGGCATGGGCGAACTGGCCATAGCCGCCGGCACGCTTGGAGTAGCTGAAGCCGATGCCCTGATGC
>NZ_PZJU01000046.1:0-11724 GCF_003206715.1 Salinicola peritrichatus
GCCTATGGGGTATAGGACCGGGCTGGCGCTCCAGCACCGCGCACAAATTCGCCGGGAGCGAATTTGAACGGCCGCAGGCCGGCCTTCGGTGACCGCCAGGGATGGCGGTCATAGCGCAGCGATTCGCCTGCGCAGCCATTTTATACAGTGTTTGCCTCGATCTCGCGTCGGAACGGCGGCAACGCATCCAGCAGCGCCTTGCCATAGCGTCGCGTGAGCACACGGCGGTCGAGCAGCGAGATACGGCCGCTGTCGTTTTCCTTGCGAATCAGCCTGCCGCAGGCCTGCACCAGCTTGATCGAAGCATCCGGCACCGAGATCCGCATGAACGGATTGCCGCCCTGGCTCTCGATCCATTCGGCGAGCGTCGCCCCGACGGGATCGTCCGGCACCGAGAATGGCAATCGGGTAATCACCACATGGGTCAGATAGCGTCCAGGAAGGTCGATGCCCTCGGCGAAACTCGCCAGGCCGAAGATCAGACTCCCCTCGCCGGCGTCGACGGCACGGCGATGGCGCTCAAGCAGCTCCCTCTTCGGCAGCCGGTCCTGCGCCAGCAGCCGCGAGGCCCACGGCTCGGGTAGCGCATCGGCGACACTGCGCAACTGCTTGCGCGACGAGAACAGCACCAGCACCGCCTCGTCGTCCGCCAGGGCCTCGATGAACTGCACAATGGCGCGATCGTGCCCCGCCGCATCGCCGGGATCGACGGCCTCGCGCGGCACGCTGAGCGTCGCGCGCGAGTAGTCGAACGGGCTCGGCAGGCGCTGATAACGATAGCGGTTGGCCAGTCCTGCCCGCTCCTGGAGGCGCTCGAAGCGATTGAGCGCGGTCAGCGTCGCCGAGGTGACCACCGCGCCATAGCAACTGCCCCACAGATGTCGCGCCAGGGTTTCCGCCGCCGACACCGGACTGGCCGAGAAGGTCAGCTCGGGCTCGCCGCCGAAGCTCTCGAACGTCAGCCAGCGCGCCTGGGGCTTCTGTTCCGCCGGGTCCGGCGTCGCCATCGCCTGCCACAGCGCATGAGCTTCCAGCGCGCGCCCATGCAGCAAGGCGGTCAGCGGCAGCCACGGTTCCGCCTGCTCACGGGCGAGCCCCGTCGATTTATCCGGGTCGAGACTCTCGCGCAGAATGTCGCTCATGGTCTCCAGATCCCGCGACAGCTCGGCAAACGGAATCACCAACTGCTGCGCGAGATCGACCAGCGGCTGCGGCGCACGGCCATTGGGGAAACGGAAATGCTGGGTCTCGTTGCCGGCCCCCTGACTCAGCCCCGCGATCTGATGCCCCATGGCGTAGGCGTCACCGAGCCGCGGCTCCAGCGCCGCGATACGCTCGGGAAACGCCGCCAACAGACGCGCCAGCGTGGGCTGCGACCCCAGTGCGGTATTGAGCTCGGTCAGCGACTTCTTGAGCGTGCGCAACCAGCGCAGCGTACCGTTGATGGCGAAGCGGTGATAGAAGTGTTCTAGCGCCTTGTCCGGCAGGTGGTGCCCTTCGTCGAAGACGTAGATGCAATCCTTGGGAGACGGCAGCACCATGCCGCCACCGAGCGCCAGATCGGCCAGTACCAGGTCGTGGTTGGCGACGATGATGTCGGCCTGTTCGAGATGGCGACGCGAGCGGAAATAGGCACAGGCACCGAAATGGCCGCAACGGCGGTTGGTGCACTGTCGATGATCCACCGTCAGCCGGCGCCAGTCGCGATCGTCGATCGCCACCGGCCAGCTGTCGCGATCGCCTTCCCAGTTGCCCGAAGCATAGGTATCGGCCATCTCCTGGATCAGCTGTGGGAAATCGCCGCCGGCATCGGTGGTGATGGTCTGCTCGAACAGCGACAGCGTCGGGTTGGGCTCCGCGCCTTCCAGCGCCTGGTCGAGCTTGGCCACGCAGAGGTAGCGCCCGCGCCCCTTGGCCAGGGCATATTCGAAGTCGAGCCCGCTATGCGCCTTGAGCTTGGGCAGGTCCTGATTGAGCACCTGCTCCTGCAGCGCCACCGTGGCGGTGGCGATCACCAGACGCTTGCCGCGGGCCTTGGCCACCGGCAGCGCCGCCAGCAGGTAGGCCAGCGTCTTGCCGGTGCCGGTGCCCGCCTCGAGCACGCAGACATGCTCGTTGGAGGTGCGCCGCCCTTGCTCGTCGCGCTCGATGGAGGCCAGCGTACGCGCGATCTCGGCGATCATCAGCCGCTGACCATAGCGCGGCGTGAGTTCGAGTCCCTCGAGCACGCGCCGGTAAGCGTTCTGAATCTCCTGCTTGAGGGTCTCGTCGAGCATGCGAATTCCGAAATGGCCAGAGGGGGCGACCATCCATGGGCATGGATGGTCAGGAGGCGCCGCCGATCAGGACACCATCGATTCCGGCGGCTGCTCGCAGGGCAGCTTGTCCTTGATGTAACTCTCGATCTCGGGCAGCGAGAAGGCGTCCTCCTCGCCGACGAAGCTGATCGAGACGCCCTTGGCGCCCGCGCGGCCGGTACGCCCGATGCGGTGGACGTAATCCTCGGGGTCTTCCGGCAGGGTGTAGTTGATGACGTGGCTGACGTCCTCGATATGAATGCCGCGGCCAGCGACGTCTGTCGCCACCAGCACCGTCACCTCGCCTTCGCGGAAGCGCTCCAGCGTCTTGATTCGCTGACTCTGCGGCACGTCGCCGGAAAGCATGGCGGCGTTGACGCCCTGCTCGCGCAGCATCTGGTCCAGTTCGCGGACCAGATCGCGACGGTTGCCGAACACGATCACCCGCTCCATCGACTCCTGCTTGAGCAGATTGACCAGCAGCTTGCGCTTGTCGCTGTCGCTGACCAGGTAGACGCGCTGATCGATATTGGCGGCGTTTTCCGTCGTCACCTCGATCTCGACGTGGCTCGGATTGCAGGTCCACTGCTCGGCGAGATTGAGAATGTCCGGCGTGAAGGTGGCCGAGAACAGGAAGGTCTGACGCTCCTCGCGCTTCGGCGTATAGCGGATGATCCGCTTGACGTCGGGGATGAAGCCCATCGACAGCATGCGATCCGCCTCGTCCAGCACCAGCACCTCGACCTGGGAGAGGTCGATGTCGCGCTTCTGCTGAAAATCGAGCAGGCGCCCCGGCGTGGCCACCAGGATGTCGAGGTTCTTGCCCAGCTGGTTGCGCTGCTTCTGGTAATCCATGCCGCCGACCACGCTCGCCACGTTGAGCGAAGTGAAACGCGCCAGCGCCTTGGCATCCTTCTCGATCTGCAGCGCCAGCTCACGGGTCGGCGCGATGACCAGCGAACGCGGCGTGCCCGGGCGCTGGCCATCCGGCGCTTCCTCTTCGAGGAAATAGGCCAGCAGCGAAATCAGAAAGGCCGCGGTCTTGCCGGTGCCGGTCTGGGCCTTGCCGACCACGTCGCCACCGAGCAGCGTATGCATCAGCGCCTCGGCCTGGATCGGCGTGCAGTACTCGAATCCCTCGGCCTGGATCGCGCGCATCAGCGGTAGCGGCAGATCGAAATCGTGAAAACGCCAGCGACCGGCAACGGGCTCGACCTGGAACTGTTTCAGCGACCAGTTGGAAGCGGTCCGCGACTGCGATTTACGTGGCTTGCGCCGACGCCGCTTGGGTCTGCGGTTCTGTGCCGGTGCCTGGGTGTTGTCCGACTCACTCATAATTATGACGAATGTCCGAATTCGATTGACGGTGACACTCGCGACGACGGGCAATGGCCGGGACAGCACCGAAGACGGCAGCGCCCAACGCCTGGCCTTCGACGGGTCGCAGCAGGCAAGCCCGATCGCGAGCAGGCGCACATTGTACCAGCCCTGCCCGCCAACGTCGCGCCAGCGCCTGTACCTGTTAGAATGCGTGTTTTAACGAATCATCAGCAGGTCGCACGCATGACTCGCAGAAAGAAGACCCGATCGCTGGCCGACAAGGTCACGATCCGTACCGGCAAACGCAAGGATTATCGTCGCTGGCGCCACGAGAATCCCGACGAGGTCACCTCGTCACGCCGCTACGTCGACAAGAAGACTCGTCAGCGCAAGGCTCAGGCCGAACGCAAGCGACAGCGCCAGAGCGCTCCGCCACTGCCGCTGCATACCCATACTCCTGCCGATGACAAGGACTCTCACTGATGCGCCTGGTTTCGTTCAACATCAACGGGATTCGTGCCCGACTGCACCAGCTGTCCGCACTGATCGAGACGCACTCCCCGGATGTGATCGGCTTGCAGGAAACCAAGGTCCAGGATAGCGAATTCCCCCGCGAGGCGGTCGAGGCGATGGGCTACCACGTCCACTTCCATGGCCAGAAAGGCCATTACGGCGTCGCGCTGTTGACCAAATCCATTCCGGAAGCCGTCTACTACGGCCTGCCGGACGACGGCGAAGAAGCCCAGCGCCGCCTGATCGGCGCCACGCTCAACATGGCCGACGGCGAACCGCTGACGGTCTGGAACGGCTATTTTCCCCAGGGCGAGAACGTCGCCCACCCGACCAAGTATCCCAACAAGCGGGCCTTCTATGCCGGATTGCAGAGCCTGCTGAACGAGCGTCACGATCCGGCGGAGCGGATGGCGATCATGGGCGACTTCAACATCTCGCCGGAAGACATCGACATCGGCATCGGCGAAGACAACCGCAAGCGCTGGCTGCGCGAAGGCAAGACCAGCTTCCAGCCGGAAGAGCGCGAATGGCTCGATCGGCTCAAGGCATGGGGTCTCAAGGACAGCTACCGCCTCTGCCACCCGGATAGCACCGAATACTTCAGCTGGTTCGATTACCGCTCCAAGGGGTTCGAACGCGAACCCAAACGCGGCCTGCGCATCGACTACATTCTCGTCACCGAACCGCTGGCCGCGATGACCCGCCAATCCGGCATCGATTACGACTTGCGCGGCATGGAACGCCCCTCCGATCACGCCCCGGTGTGGAGTGAGTTCGAGTTGGCATGAATTTCGTTGCCGGGGTTTTTGCCAAGGCAACACATTCTGGCAAGGTGAGCTTACCACTGACCGAGTTCGAGCTAACGTGAGTTCCGTTCACGAGTTTTTTGTCAAGGTAATGAGCGCTTTGGCGGAGGCGTGAACGGTCGATCGAGCCATCGTCATGGAATACCTCGCCCCTGACGCCTTCCAGACGGCGCTGAACGATTGAGCGCTGAACCGGGGCTTGCGACATGGATGTCGCAAGAGGCGCGTTGGGCAGGATGCCCTTTCGCGCCGACCCGAGTTCAGCGATCCAGCGTTCAGGGTTACGCCGTCTGTGGCGTCAAAAAGGGGAGCGCGAGGGGCTTGCCCCTCGCAATAACGAGCACAAGGATGGTCAAGACGCGATCAGTGGTGAACTCGTCAAACCACAATCCGCCACCTTGCCAAAAACCGATTGGCACGCGAGCCGACCACCGCTACGCCGATCCCAGCGAGTCGAGCCATTGCTGGGCCTGGGCGACGCCGGCGTTCCTGGCCTGCCGGAACGCATCGCGGGCCGCATTCTGCTTGCCCAGCTCAAAGGCGGCAATTCCCTGCAGCAGCCAGTCGCGCCCCGAGGGATCGCTACCCGTCTGGTGCAATTGCGTCATGGCTTCCAGCGTCGTCTGCCATTCGCCCCAGCCGTAGGCGACTTCCGCCAGTTGCCGCCAATCATCGGGACTGCCGCTGTGCTCGGCGAGCGCTCGCCAGGCGGCAATCGCCTTGGCATGGTTGCGCGCCGCCGTCCATGCCTGCGCCAGCAGGCGCCGGTTGGCGGCACTGGCCTCGAGCCGACCATCGTCGAACCACTGCTCGAGATGCTCGGCGGCACGGGCCGGCGTACCCCCGGCGATGTGCAGCTTGGCCAGTTGCAGCAGATCGTCGTTTGAGGTCAGCACGCCACGCCGCCAGCCGCTTTCCCAGATCGCCGCCGCCCGCCCGTCGTCGCCGGCTCGCTGTGCCAGGCCGGCCGCCCGACGCCAGACATCGGGGGCGGAGCTGTCGCTACCCAGCAGCGCCAGCGCATCGTCGAAGCGACCTGCCTGCTGATAGACCGTACTCGCCAGTTGCAGACGATCACCCTGCCAGTCGGCGTCGTTTTCTTCGCGCAACCGATCCAGCGAGTTCGCCGCCGCCGACCATTGCCCGAGCGAGGCGCGGGCCTGGATCAGTAACCAGCGCGAGGCGTCGTCGCCACCGCTGCGCTCCACCCATGCCGTCAGCAGATCCGCGCCCTGCTGCGTCTGCCCGGCGTGCAGGCGTAGCTCGGCCTCCTGGTGGAGCCATGCCAACTGCCGCGAACCTGGCACGCCGTCAACGCTTCGCGCCTCGGCCAACAGATCCGCCGCCCGCGAATCCTGGCCCTGACGCGCGCTGGCGATAGCCGCCAGTTGCAGAAACAGCGCGCGTGCCCAGCGGTCGGCGGCATTGCCACCCTCGAGCCGCGCGGCTGAATCCACGGCTTGGGAAACGACTGCGGCGTCATTGCCGGCATCCAGCTGCGCCTGCATCGACTGCAGCGCCTGAATCATGTCCGCGCGCAGCGCCGGTCCTTCGGCATGTGCCGTCGACATCGCGCCATAAACGAGCAGCAGCACGACGATACCAGGCAAACAACGCCTGCCGAGCATGAACAGGGACTTTTGCGGGTTCACGATCAGCCCTCCAACTGAAACTGGATGCGCTGCGTGGCGCGCCGAACGTCATCCGCCGGCGGGAAACGCCACTGCGATACCGCCTCCCTCACCGCGCGATCGAACACATTGGCCGGCTCGGCATCGATCACCCGCAGGCTGCTCGTGTCCACGCTGCCATCCGGGCGAATGATGAAGCTGACCTCCACGTACCCCTCGAGCCCGCGACGGCGCGCGCGCATCGGATAGGATGGCGACACCCGGCTGGTCGGTTGAAGCTGCCCCACGTCGCGAGGCGCTGCCTGGGTCCCGCGCGGCGGTTGCTGCGATGCCGGATTCGGCTGCGCCGGACCGGGATTGGTCTCGGGTTGCGGTGGCGCTTCGGCGGCCGTTTCCCGGGCCGGTTGAGGCTCGGGTTGCGGTTCTGGCTGCGGTGTCGGTTCGGGCCGCGCTTCGCTGAGCTCAGGCAACGCATCGTCCAGGGTGACGTCCGGCGCCGGCACTTCCGGCGTCTGTGGTTCGGGAATATCCACCGGGCTGGGGGCATCCGCCACGGGTACCGGCGCCGCCGCGGGCGGAGGCGGCGGCGGGCTGGGCGGCGGTAGCGAGGGCGATGTCGGCGCGGGCTGGGCATCGTCCTGTTGCGGCGCCTCGACCATCGAGATCGCCGTCGGCATCATGATCTCGGTATGCTCCGGCTCCGGCGGCGCCACCAGCAGCGCCATCAGGTAGAACAGCAGCAGCGCCAGTAGCGCGCCACCGGCAAGCCCGACCAATCTACGCATCAGCCGGCATCCCGGTTGGCCGCCACCGCGACGTTCTCGACGCCGGCCTTGCGAATGCGATCCATGACTTCGATCAGCAACCCCGTGGTCGAGCGCTTGTCGGCCTGAACCACGACGCTGCCATCGCCGGAAACCAGATCGGCCACCCGGGCGCCGACGCGATGCGCATCGACCGCCTCGCCATCGACCCAGACCGCGCCCTCGCTGGTGATCGCCACCAATACCTGGGTATCGGGACGGGCGGTCGCCTCGCTCGATTCGGGGCGCTGAATCTCCACCCCGCTCTCCTTGATGAAGCTGGTGGTGACGATGAAGAAGATCAGCATGATGAAAACGACATCCAGCATCGGGGTCAGGTCGATACCGGTGGATTCGTCGCTGGCTTCTCGCAAGCGGCGCCTACGCATGAGACTCCTCCACGGCGCGGGCCATGCGATCGTGCAATCGCTGGTCCTCGCGCCGAATGATCTGTTCCAGACGGCTGACGAACAGCAGACCGACTACCGCGACCGCCATGCCGACCAGCGTCGGCAACGTGGCACGCGCCACGCCATCGGCCATCGCCCGGGCCTGACCGCTGTCGCTCAGGGCCAGGCTGTCGAACACCTGGATCATGCCGGTGACCGTGCCCAGCAATCCCAGCAATGGGCAGATGGCGACCAGCAGCTTGAGCCACGGCAACGGTAAACGCAGGCGCGCGATCAGCTCGCGCGTCCATACCTCGCGCAATGTCAGCGCACTCCAGCTGGTATGGTCACGGCGCTTGATCCATGCCTCGATCAGCACCCGACGCGCCCGCCGATGGGTAAAGCGCCAGTAGATCAGCCGCTCCAGCGAAATGGCGAACAGGCACATCGCCACCAGCATGATGACCACCAGGACCTCGCCGCCGGCATTGATCAGCCAGCGGATCGGCTCAAGCGTGGGCACCATGGCGACGCTCCTGAACACTGACTTGGGCGGCAGCGGTTTCGGCCTCGAGATGCTCGGCCAGCACGGCGCTGGCACGCCCCTCCAGCAAGCCGATCAAGCGCCGACTGCGGCTGTTGAGCGCGGTGTTGACGAACAACAGCGGCACGGCCGTGATCAGCCCCAGCACCGTAGTGACCAGCGCCTGGCTGATGCCCCCCGCCATCAGCTGCGGGTCGCCGGTGCCGAAAACGGTGATCGACTGGAAGGTGATGATCATCCCGGTCACCGTACCCAGCAGCCCGAGCAGCGGCGCGACCGCCGCGATCAACTTGACCACCGGCTGACCGCGTTCCAGACGTGGCTGCTCGGCCAGCAAGGCCTCGTCGAGACGCGCTTCGAGCGCCTCGGGGGCGTGATCGCGGCCCAGCGCGGCAAAACGTGCGAGCACGCGGCCCAGCGGATTGTCGTCGCTGAGAGACTCGGGAGCGCGCATCTGCCGGCGCATGCGGGCGCTGACCCGAAGCAGGTAGAGATATTGCGCCAGCGCGATCAGCAGGCCGACGACACCCAGCGCGACGATCACGTAGCCAACATAGCCACCCTGCTGGAATCGCTCCCACAGACTCGGCTGCTGCGACAACGCCTGAAGTACGTCGCCATCGGTCGGATCGACGACGATCTGGTTGCCCTCGCCCTGCTGGAACGCTTGCAGCGCCTGGCTGGCGTCGCGTGGCGTACGGGGAAAGACCGACAGGCGGCCGTCTTCACCGACCCGCTGCAGCAGATCGCCTTGACTGAAGGCCACGGTATCGCCCAGGCGAACCACCTCGCGCGGTTCGACGTCGCCGCCGGGGCCGGCAACCGGCGCCTGGAAACGTACGCCGCGCCCGCTTTCCGCGACCAGTGCGGCCAGCTCCTGGCGTACCTGATGGAGCGTCTGGATGTCGATCAAGCCTCGGTCATCGAGGCGCGGCGGTAACTGCGCATTGCCGCCCACCGTCAACCAGCTGTCGCTCAGTGCATCACGCAGTTCCCCGGCCTGCTGTTTGACAATGGACGAGACCTGCCCGATGTCGCCGGCATCATTGCTGCGCTGCTGCTCGAGCTCCGCCAGCTGCTGTTGCTGCTCGGCCTGGCGGGACTCCAGCTCATCGCGCCGGGATTGCGCCGCCTCGAGACGCTGCTCGGCATCGGCAACGGCCTGTTCCAGTGCCTGCCTGTCGTCCAGCAGCGCTTGCAGGCGCTGGGTATCGCGCGCCTCCGCCGCCTGGGCATCGGCGCGGAAGGATTCGAGAACCTGCTGCAACGATGAGCCATCGCCGGACGGCTCGTCGGATTGGGCGTGGGCGGCGACGGGCAGTAGCGTCATCGCCACGAAAGAGAGCGCCGGCCACCACGCATGACGCTTCACGACTGTCCGTTTCATGACTGTCCCTCCGTCACTGACCGGGTATCCTCGACGGTCAGCGATGCCGGCAGATGCAGCAGCGCCGGGGCGCTCTGGTCCCGGGCGATGCGGATGCCGCGGCGAACCTCGTCGATCTGGTCGCTGTCCAGCGCTTCCCACTCGCCGTTGGCCACGCTCCACACCCCGCCAGCGTGGTTGTCCGGCGTGACGTAGTACCAGCCGGTACGCCCCACGCGCAGGTAATCGACCTCGCGCGCGTACTGACTGCCCTCGCTGGAAGCCCGGGACTGGGCGCCGCTCAGCGGCCCGCTCCATTGGTCCATTTGGCGACCGTAGTCCAGCTCGGTACGCCAGACCGAAAAGATGCGTTGCAGTTTGTCGGCCTGGGAGGTCTCATCACTGGCCAGCATGCGTTCGAGATCGTCGACTCGCGCCAGACGCTCATCGCGCAAGAACGGCATGTCCGCCTCGATCATCGTTCGCAACTGCGTGACCATGTCGCGCATCTCGCCGGGAAGTGCCTCGCGGGTGACGGAAATCTGCGCCAGAGCTTGCTGCTGGGCATCGATGCGCTTGGCCTGATTGGCGACGATCGGCGCCAGCTCGGTGTTGTAACTTTCGAGCCTGTCCGCCTGTTGATTGGCCTGGCGCAACTGCTCGAGCGCCTCGCGGGTGGCGTCGTCGGCGTTGTCGATGCGTTCTTGCAGCTCGGCCTGGGCTTGCTGGGCTTCGATGCTCGCCTGGCTGAGCGAGTCCTGGGCAATCGCGACGCTCGCGGCGCCGCCCAAGCTCACGGCGGCGAGGCAGGATGCCAGCACGCGGCGGCATTGACCTCGTTTCCGCGGGGAATGAAACACCACGCTATCTCCTTGCGAGTGAGCGATGAAAGCTGGTAGATGAAGCCGGTAAAGTAAGTACCGCCCGATCCGCAGCGGAATGGGGCTGGACTCGAGGCGAACACGCTAATACAAACAAGAACAATTATCAATCCGCAGCAATTCATCGCTGCCGGACGTCATCCGCCATCGCCGGACGTGAAAAAGCCGATCCCCATGATGGGCATCGGCTTTCGAACTCAGACCTCGGAGCGGGCTATGGTTACAGCTTCCGCTCCAACTCCGGCAGGATCTCGAACAGGTCGCCCACCAAGCCGTAATCCGCCACCTGGAAGATCGGTGCCTCCTCGTCTTTGTTGATCGCCACGATCACCTTGGAGTCCTTCATCCCGGCGAGATGCTGGATCGCGCCGCTGATGCCCACCGCAATATAAAGCTCCGGGGCGACGATCTTGCCGGTCTGACCGACCTGCATGTCGTTGGGCACGAAGCCGGCGTCCACTGCCGCTCTTGATGCGCCGATGGCGGCGCCGAGCTTGTCGGCGATGCCGTCGAGCAGCTTGAAGTTGTCGCCGTTGCCCATGCCGCGACCGCCGGAGATGACCACTCGGGCGCCGCCGAGTTCGGGACGCTCGCTCTGGGCGAGTTCTTCGCCGAGGAAGCGGGAGGTGTCGTTGGCGACGACAGTGTCGAGCGCTTCGATGCTCGCGCTACCGCCCTCGCCCACGGCATCGAAGGCGGTGGTGCGTACGGTGATCACCTTGAGCGGGTCGTTCGATTTGACGGTGGCGATGGCGTTGCCGGCGTAGATCGGCCGCTTGAAGGTGTCGGCGCTGTCGACCCCGAGGATGTCGGAGATCTGGTTGACGTCCTTGAGCGCGGCCAGGCGCGGCATGACGTTCTTGCCGCCGGTGGTGGCGGCGGCCAGCACGTGGCTGTAGCCGTCGGCGATGGCGACCAGCAGTTCCGCCAGCGGTTCGGCCAGTTGGTGGGCGTGGACGGGGTTGTCGGCGACGCGCACGCGCGCCACGCCGTCGAGTCTGGCGGCGGCTTCGGCAACGCCTTGCACGTTCTCGCCGGCGACCAGGACGTCGATGTCGCCACCGGCGTTCTCTGCGATCTGTCGGGCGGCGGCAACGACGTGGGCGGTGCCGGCGGCGAGTTGGCCGTCGTGGTGTTCGGCCAGGACCAGAATGCTCATGCGATCGGCTCCCTT
>NZ_PZJU01000046.1:11761-45971 GCF_003206715.1 Salinicola peritrichatus
TGGTGTCGAGCGGTTTCTTCTTGGCTTTCATGATGTCGGGGAGCTTGGCGTAGCGCGGCTCGTTGAGGCGCAGGTCGGTGGTGACCACCGCCGGCAGCTTGAGCGCGAGGCGCTGCAGGCCGCCGTCGATCTCGCGGGTGACGTGGATCTCGCCGTCGTCGATGGCGACCTCGGAGGCGAAGGTGCCCTGGGGCATGCCGCTGAGCGCGGCGAGCATCTGGCCGGTCTGGTTGTTGTCGCTGTCGATCGCCTGCTTGCCGAGGATCACCAGGTCGGGCTTTTCGTCATCGACCACGCCCTTGAGCAGCCTGGCCACCGCCAGCGACTCGACGCGCTCGTCGGTTTCGACATGAATGGCGCGGTCGGCGCCCAGCGCCAGCGCGGTGCGCAGCTGTTCCTGGGCGGCCCTGGGGCCGACGGTGACGGCGACGACTTCGGTGGCGACGCCCCGCTCCTTGAGCCGCACCGCTTCTTCCACGGCGATCTCGCAGAAGGGATTCATGGCCATCTTGACGTTGGTGAGGTCGACGTCGGAGTGATCCGGCTTGACCCGGATCTTGACGTTGTAGTCGATGACGCGTTTGACCGCGACGAGGATTTTCATGACTTCTCCTGACAGTAATTTCAGAAACAACGCCCAGACTTTAGTCGCACATCGATAACCCAAGCGTTCCAGCCGGGAGTATAGTTGCCCATCCCAAGCCCTAGCTTGACCGGGCAGGTGACGAGAGGAAATTCGGCATTGCATAAACCGGCCTTCGAGCGCACTTAAGATGCCACCTCCAAGCCGACCATCTTCAGCGACGAGACAGGCCCATGCATTTCGACCTCGCCGATCTTCGCATCTTCGTACATGTCGCCGAAGAGTGCAGTCTGACGGCCGGCGCCCAGCGCGTCCACCTTTCCACCGCGGCGGTCAGCACGCGTATCAAGGCACTCGAGCACCAACTCAACAACCGGTTATTCTATCGCAGCAGCCAGGGAGTCGAGCTGACCCCCGCCGGTGATCACCTGCTGCGTCATGCACGCCTCATCCTGCGTCAGGTCGAGCGTGTGAAAAGCGATTTTTCCGGTTATGCCAATGGCGCCATGGGGCATCTGCGCATCTTCGCCAATACCACGGCGGTCATCGAGTTCATGCCCGAAGTCCTGGCCGACTTTCTCGCTACCCGCCCCGGCGTCACCGTGGATCTCCAGGAGCGTCTGACCAGCGATATCATTCGCGGCGTGCTCGACGGCACGGCCGACATGGGGGTTCTCGGCATCATGGTGGGAATCGAGGTGCCGCCGCGACTCAAGACGCTGCCTTTCAGCCGCGACCGGCTGGTGCTGGCCACGCCGCTCGATCACCCCCTGACCGAGCGCCAGGAGGTCACGTTCGAGGACGCGCTGGATTTTCCGCACGTCGCACTGCACGAAGGCAGCACGCTGTTTCATTTTCTGAAGACGAAGGCGCTGGAGCTGGGCAAGCAGTTGCCGGTCAGGATCCAGGTCTTCGGCTTCGAATCTGCCTGTCGCATGATCGAAGCCGGGGTTGGGGTCGGCATCCTGCCGGAGTCCTGCGCCCTGCGCTATCAGCAGAACATGCGCCTCGGCGTTCGGCATCTGAGCGACGCCTGGGCCTACCGTGAGCGCAGCATCCTCGTACGCCAGGAAGGCGTGCTGCCCGGCTGCGCCCAGGAGTTGTTGGATACCATCGTCGCGCGCAAGCAAGTTCTGCAGCCCAAACTGAGCCACAGCGCCTAGGTAGCGGTTCGTGGCGACATCGGTGGCCTGCTCGGCTTTCCCCGTGGTTCGGGTGGCCAAGTTCCGAGGCAACCCATTGTCCATCACTCTTCGGCGGGCTTGCCCGGCGTGGGCGCTGCCGATTCGGTCCGGTTGGTGTCGTCATTCGCCAGCAGCTGCCGGTAGAGCCGCACATAGTCCCGAGCCATACGCTGGGCGGTGAAGCGTTCGAGGAAAGCCGCACGGACGCGGCGGCGATCCAGTTCCGGCAAGCGCTTCACGGCGTCCACCGCCGCCTCGAAGGAATCGACGACAAAACCGCTGACGCCCTCTTCGACGATCTCTTCGACGGCACCGTTACGCCAGGCAATGACCGGTGTGCCGCAGGCCATGGCCTCGATCATGACCAACCCGAAAGGCTCCGGCCAATCGATCGGAAACAAGAGCGCCCGCGCATCACCGAGCAATTGCTGCTTCTGGCGGTCATTGATCGGACCGACATGACGAATGCGCTCGTCGAGTTCGGGAGCGACATGGCGATCGAACCACTGGGGATTGCCTACATCGACGTCACCCGCCAGGCGCAGCGAGTGGCCGCTGGCCCGGGCCACATCGATGGCACGGTCGGGGCGTTTCTGATCGGTCATGCGACCAATGAAGGCCAGATATCCCCCTTCGCCGTTACCCAGGTTAAAGCGCTTCGGGTCGAGCCCGTGATAGACCGTTCCCAAGCGGTTCGATGCCGGTATGGCGGCGCCCTGGGCGTGGGAAATGGCCGCCACCGGCAAGTCCGGGAAACCGGCGAAGAAAAGCTGACGGTCGAGTTCGTCCACTCGCCAATGGATGGTGGTCAGACTATGACGGTGCCGCTCGCCGAGAAGCGCGGCATGACAGAACTCGCCGTGGCAGTGAATAACATCGAACCGATCCAGGTGCTGGCGCAGCTGTTCGAGCATCAGCGACTCCAGGACACCGGGAACGCCCGGCGGCACGTTGTCTCGAAGCCGTTGCCACTGGCTCAGGCTGGCTGAAGCCGCCAGATGGCGAGCGCTGGTATGGCTATCCGACGGAGCCAGCAGAGTCACGTCGTGGCCCATGGCCACCAGCGCCTCGGTCAGATCGAAGACGATACGCTCCGTGCCGCCGTTATCGACGGGGGGAACCGGAAAGATGACCGGTGCGACCTGGGCAATACGCAGACGCGCTTTACGAGCCATAGAAGGAACGCTCCCCATCAGGTGAAAAGGATTTTCACTCATGCATATCGTACATGTGGCATTGCAGGGCTGCCTGCGCGGTGGCGATATCGAGTACGGCATCACTGCCGATACCGGCGGTCACATTCGTTACCTGCTGGAACTGGTCGAGGCCTCGGCGCAGGACCCGCTGATCGAGCGGATCACGCTGGTCACCCGCGCGTTCGACTGCGACTTCAGCAGCGTAGACTATAGCCGTCCGAGCGAAGTCGTCGGGCCCAAGATCACGCTGATCCGGCTGCCGACCGAACGGCCCGGCTATCTGACCAAGGAGCAACTGTGGCAGGAGTTGCCCGCGTTCGTAGCGGCTTTCGAACGTTGGCTGGCAACGCTGCCGGCGCTACCGGACGTGCTCCATGCCCACTATGCCGATGCCGGCGAAGTCGCCGCCGAGATCGGTAGCCGTCACGCAATCCCGTTCGTGTTCACCGCCCATTCGCTGGGGCGCAGCAAGTTGAAATGCTTGGCCGGCGACAGCCTTGGCTTCGATGTCGAGACGCAGCGGGCGTTGCAACGGCGCATCGCGTTCGAGGAGCGCGCCATTCGCGAGGCCGCGCTGATCATCGCCAGCTCCCGCGATGAAGCCGAGGTCCAGTACGCCGACTATCTCCATTACGACGCCGGACGCATTCGGGTGATTGCGCCCGGTAGCCATCTGGCCGATTTCACCGAGGCCACTTCGACCCCCGCGGTGGAAGCGATGCTTCGGCAGTTTCTGGCGGATCCCGACAAGCCGGCCCTATTGGCCATCGCGCGGCCGGTGACGCGAAAGAACCTGGCCGCCCTGGTACGCGCTTTCGGGGAGAGCGAAGCGTTACGCCGGCAGGCCAACCTGGTGATCGTGGCCGGCGTTCGCGAGCGCCTCGATGCGCTGGAGCCCGAGCTTGCCGTCAATCTGTGCGAACTGCTGAAGCTGATCGACGACTACGATCTCTACGGGCAGGTGGCCTACCCCAAGCATCACGCCCCGGAAGACATTCCGGCGCTCTATGCCTGGGCACGCGAGCGCGGCGGCGTGTTCGTCAACCCGGCTCTCAACGAGCCGTTCGGGTTGACGCTGCTGGAAGCGTCAGCGGCGGGCCTGCCATTGATCGCCACTGACAGCGGCGGCCCCAACGACATCGTCGAGCAGTGCGGCAACGGTATATTGATCAACCCGCGTCACAGCGATGAGATCGCCCAACAGGCGCTCGCCCTGCTTCAGGACCGTTCGCGCTGGCGCCGCATGGCCGACAATGGCCATCGAGCCGTCATGGCGTTCGACTGGCGGCGCCACGCGCAGCGTTATCACGACCTGCTCGCTCGCCTGTGCCGCTCGGCGCCCAGCGCGCCGCTGCCGCAAGCGCTGCTGATCTGCGATATCGACAACACCCTGACCGGTTCGCCGGCCGGCATCCGCGCCTTCAATGCCTGGTATCAGGCGCAGCCTCAGCTGGGATTCGGCGTTGCGACCGGGCGCAGCTTCCATAGCGCGCTGTCGATTCTGGAACAGGCCGGTATTCACTACCCGCAGTTGATCATCTCTTCGGTCGGCTCGGAAATTCACTATCTGGATGCCAATGGCGTGACCTACCGCCAGGATCGTGGGTGGTCGGAGTGGATCGATCGTCGCTGGCAGCAGGAGGCCATTCAGCAAGCGCTGCGCGACTTCCCGGGACTGACGCCCCAGGGCACGCTGGAGCAGCGGCGGCACAAGCTGAGCTATTTCAGCGATGGCGATCCGGGCCTCGTCACCCGAGTCCATGCGCACCTGCGCAAGCAAGGCCTGGCCGGCACGGTCATCCATAGCCATGGCCGCTACGTCGATATCCTGCCGGTCGATGCCTCCAAGGGACTTGCGGTCGAACACGTGCGCAAGCGCCTGCGGATCGATCGCGAGGCGCTCTACGTGGCTGGCGATTCCGGCAACGATCTCGACATGCTGCGCTCGGTGCCCTGCTCCATCGTCGTCGCCAACCATAGCGATGGGCTCCTCGAGGCGCCGGGCATGACACATGTCTACGCCGCCAGCGCCGCGCATGCGCTCGGCATCATCGAAGGCGTCAAGCATTTCCAGCGTCGCCAGCCGACGGGAGACCTCGCTTCATGAAGCTCAGCGTGTTGACCTTGGTCCGCCAGCGCCGCGAACACCTCGTCAACCTGATGCTGAGTCTCGACGCACAGCGACATCGTCCCGACGAACTGGTCATCGCCTGGATGCAGCCCGAGCCGGAAGCGAACCTGCCCGCCGTGCGCTTTCCCGTTCGCCACGTCATGGTGGAGGGCGACACGCTCCCGCTGGCACGGGCGCGTAACGCGGCGGCGTCCGCCGCCCACGGCGAGGCTCTGGTTTTTCTCGACGTCGACTGCATCGCTTCACCGCCGCTGATCGAGCGCTATCGCGACGCCCTTTCCTCCCGCCCGGCGCTTTACCTGGGCGAGGTGCACTACCTGCCGGCCGACGCCGTGCGCTACCGTGCCGACGGTACGCTGGACCTGGAGCGTCTGGCCACCCTGGGCGAACGTCACCCGGCGCGTCCGACGCTCGCCGCGCGGGAAATACGCTTCGACCCCGACCCCGGCAATCTGTGGGGACTCTCTTTCGCCCTGATGCGTGAAGATCACCTGCGTGCCGGCGGCATGGATGAGGGATATGTCGGCTACGGCGGCGAAGAAACCGACTATGCCTGGCGGCTGGCGGCGGCGAACGTTGCGCTCTACTGGGTTGGCGGAGCGCTGGCCTGGCACCAGTATCATCCGCTGTATGCCCCGCCCTGGCCGCACTTCGACGCCATCATCGCCAATGCCCGACGCTTCCATCAGCGCTGGAACCGCTGGTGCATGGATTATTGGCTGGAGCAGTTCTGCGAGGCCGGCGCGATCGACTGGTCGCCCGATGCCGAACGCATCGAGGTTCTGCGGCGCCCCACCGCGCAGGAGATCGCCGCGGCGCGCCTGCCGGCCAGTGCCCGCTACTGCTGATAGCCGTCGTTGGCGACCGAGCGTTTGGTACTCAGCGAGGTGACACGATCGCGAGTGCCGTCGGTGACCCGAGCGGCCGGCTGCGCAGCCGCTGCTCCCTCCCAGAGGCGATCGACACAGCGTTCGAGCCACTGCGCGGCGCAGCGGGCGGCATCGGCAGCGTAGAGTTCGCTCAACCTGGCGACATCCAGTGCCCGCGCCTGGCCGAGCACGGCCTGCCAGCCGGCGAAATCGGCCGGCCACACCGTCATGTTGACCGCCGCCCCCAGTTCGGCCAGGCGTTCGGCCTTGCGTGTCTGTTCGCCGAAGTAGCGCCATTCCGGCGCGACGATGTAGGGCCGTTCGAGCATGGCGACTTCATGCACGGTGTTGTCGCCGGCGGAGGCCAGCACGATATCGCTGGCGGCCAGGTAATCCACCACGTTATCGACCCAGCCGCAGTTGATCAGGTTGGCGAAGTCGGTCTCGTGACCTTCCCGGCGCAGCGGGCCGATGGTCAGGAATAGCGTTTCCGGCGCCGCCCGCGCGGCGACCGTCAGCGGCGCGTACGGCGTGCCCGAGCCGCCACCGCCGGTCAGCGCCACCACGATCTCGCGCGCCGGATCGAGCCCCAGCCGTTGCCGTGCTTCCTCCCGGCTCGGCACTCGTGCCGCGGTGGTGCAAAGCCCACCGCTGTAGAAGGTTTTCTGTCGCAGGTAGTCGGGATAATCGGCCTGCTCGAGGCGCTCGTCGAACGGCGCCAACATGCCCACACAGACTTCGTAGGCGCCCAGATGCCCGGGGTCGTTGCGATCGCCGTGCATGCGCACCTTGATCGCCGGAACGCTGGCGATCCGCGACAGCAGCGCCAGTTCCGCCGAGACATCGATGACGAAGAGGCCGACATCGACATCGTCGAGATGGTCGATGATCCGCCGCATGGTCTGACGCATCTCGAGGACACCCATGGGCACGCAGTGCATGACCGAAGGCGTGGGCTGCTCGAACAGCGCCTGGGTGGGCACGTCGGCGCCGATCATGTCGGGCAGCGCGACGAGGTCGATCTCGCGTTCGAAACCATCGAACAGCGAGGGATCTGCGGTCATGACACTGACCGGACGATCCAGGGAAAACTCGCGAATGATGGCCATGGTGCGCCGTGCATGGCCTCGCCCCTGATGGTGCACGAAAAAGCTGATGGGTTTCTTCATGACACATTCCATGTGTGCGGTGGCTCACAAATCAGTGTGGCAGGTAAGCGCGGAAAATACCTTCGGTCTGATCGTCGAATTGGCCGTGCGCGGCCACATTGATGGCGATCGCGCATGCCCCCGCCACGATGTCGACTTTCGACACGCCACGAAAAACGCCCCGCGGCGGCGGGGCGTCAGTCGTCATAATGGAACGATACGTCTCAACTCAACCGCGTCTTGTAATCCTCGTAGCCGAAGGTCTTGACCGTGCGCACCTCGCGGCTGACCGCGTCGACCCGGCAGATCGCCGGCAACCGAATGCCGTTGAAGGTGGTGGTCTTGACCATGGTGTAGTGGGCCATGTCGGTGAACACCAGCCGGTCGCCGATCTCGAGCGGCGCATCGAACGAGTAGTCGCCGATCACGTCGCCGGCGAGACAGGTCGTGCCGCCGAGCTTGTAGGTATGCGCCTTCTCGCCCGGCTGGCCGGCGCCGATGATTTCGGGTCGGTACGGCATCTCCAGTACGTCCGGCATGTGTGCGGTGGCCGAGGTATCGAGGATCGCGATGGGACCGTCGTTGTCGACGATATCCAGCACGCTGGCGACCAGAAAGCCGGTATTGAGCGCAATCGCCTCGCCCGGCTCCAGGTAGACCTCCAGGTGCGGATGGCGCGCCTTGAAGTCGCGCACGATCCGCACCAGCCGCTCGACGTCGTAGTCGGGCCGGGTAATGTGATGGCCGCCGCCGAAATTGACCCAGCGCAGCCCCGCCAGATAGTGCCCGAACCCGGCCTCGAACGCCGCCAGCGTCTCTTCCAGCGCATCGCTTCCCTGCTCGCACAGGGTATGGAAATGCAGCCCTTCCAGCCCGTCGAGATCGCCCGGCGCGATATCCGCCGCCCGCGTGCCGAGACGCGAGCCCGGCGCGCAGGGGTCGTAGAGCGCGACTTTTCCCGTCGAGTGCTCGGGATTGACCCGCAGCCCGCAGGAGATTCGGCGCGGTGCCGCTTTCACGATCTCGCGAAAATGGCGCCACTGCCGCGGCGAGTTGAAGCTCAGATGATCGGCGTAACGCAGCACCACGTCCATCTCCGGCGTGGTGAACGCCGGAGAATAGACATGCACCTCGCCACCGAAGGTCTCCGCTCCCAGACGCGCCTCGTCCTGGCCGCTGGCCGTCGTGCCGACCAGATACCGGCTCACCAGCGGAAAGGTGTTCCACATGGCGAAGCCCTTGAGCGCCAGCAGGATCTTCGCACCGCTCTCGGCCTGTACCCGCGCCAGCAGTTCGAGATTCCGAGTCAGCAGCGCGTCGTCGACCACGTAGGCCGGCGACGGGCAGGCATGGATGTCGAAAGGGTAAGCGTCGTGGCTCATCGCGCTCAGGCCAGCGGGTCGGATTCGGGGTCGAGCTCGACCATCTGCCACGGCAGGCCCATCTCGCCGATGCGCTCCATGAACGGATCGGGATCGAGCTGTTCGACGTTGAACACGCCCTCGCCCTTCCAGATGCCTTGCAGCATCAACATGGCGCCGGTCACCGCGGGCACGCCAGTGGTGTAGGAGATCGCCTGGGACTTGACTTCCTGGTAGCTCTTTTCATGATCGCAGATGTTGTAGATATACACCTTGCGACGCTTGCCATCCTTGATGCCGTCGAGGATCACGCCGATGTTGGTCTTGCCCTTGGTGCGCGGGCCGAGCGAGGCCGGGTCCGGCAGCACGCGCTTCAGGAACTGCAGCGGCGAAATCTCCACCCCGTCGATCTCGATCGGCTCGATATCGGTCATGCCGACGTTCTCGAGCACCTTGAGGTGGGTGATGTACTTCTCGGAGAAGGTCATCCAGAAACGGATGCGCTCCAGCCCCTTGATGTTGCGGGACAGCGATTCCAGCTCCTCGTGGTAGAGCAGGTACATCTCCTTCTCGCCGATGCCGTCGAAGTCGAAGGTACGCTTTTCCGCCAGCGGCGCGGTCTCGATCCACTCGCCCTTCTCCCAGTAACGGCCGTTCGCGGTGATTTCGCGAATGTTGATCTCCGGGTTGAAGTTGGTGGCGAACGGGTAGCCGTGGTCGCCGCCGTTGGCATCCAGAATATCGATTCGATGGATCTCGTCGAACAGGTTCTTCTGGCCGTAGGCGCAGTAGATGTTGGTCATGCCCGGATCGAAGCCGCAGCCCAGCGTGGCCATGTTGCCGGCCTTGGCGTAGCGCTCCTGGAACGCCCACTGCTCCTTGTACTCGAACTTGGCCTCGTCCGGGTGCTCGTAGTTGGCGGTATCCAGGTACGGCACGCCGGTGCGCAGGCAGGCCTCCATGATGGTCAGGTCCTGATACGGTAGCGCGACGTGGATCAGGACGTCCGGCTTGAACGACTCGATCAGCGCCACCAGGGCCTCGACGTCGTCGGCGTCGACCTGGGCGGTCTGGATGGAGCGCGGGAGTTGCTCGGCGATCGCCTTGCACTTCGCCTCGTTGCGGCTGGCGAGACAGATCTCGCTGAACACCTCGGGATGCTGCGCACACTTGTGAGTGACGACACCGCCGACGCCGCCGGCACCAATAATCAGGACTTTGCTCATGAGTTCGCTTCCAGATCGGGAAAAGTCAACAGTGATAAGGTCTTATCGGTAGTGGGCAACTCAAAGCGCACCCCGACCCGATGCCACCCCGGTCTTGGTTTCCCGCCGGTCCGCCAAGGATCGACGAGAGGGCGCAGATAATGGCCTCGTCAAAGGCTGGCCTCAAGTCTTTTTCGCGTCAAATTCCGGCAAATTGTAGCGGCCGTAAGCGACAACCCGAAGACAGCGCGGCAACCGAGCCGACCGCCGGGAGACTCAGCTCCTCGGCCCGAACAGAATCACGCCGGCACCGGTCAGGCAGATCAGCGCGCCCGCGATGTCCCAACGATCGGGCAGACGCTGTTCGACCAGCCACAGCCACAGCAGCGACGTGACGATATAGATGCCGCCGTAAGCGGCGTAGGCCCGCCCCGCGTAGTCACTGTCGCTCAGCGTCAGCAGCCAGGCAAAGGCGATCAGGCTGACCACGCCGGGGATCAGCCACAACGGCGTCTTCTCCAGACGCCACCAGGCCCAGAAAGCGAAACAACCGGCGATTTCCGCCAGCGCGGCGGCGCAGTAGATCAAGGGCGTGAGCATTGTGGCTGGCCTTCCGAGGTGACGTTGCGCCGCCACTCTAGCGCGACGGGGCGATGAACGCACCGCCGGCACACGCCATCGTCTACCCTGACTCTGACAGCCATCGATCGAAAGGAGTCAGGGCTTTGACGTATACACCGAGTCATCCCAACCGCAGGGCCACCCTGATCGCCGCGGCACTGCTCGGCGTCGGTTTCATGGCCGCCATCGACGAGGTCATCTTCCACCAGCTGCTGGCCTGGCACCATTTCGTCGAGACCGAGAGTTCGGCGCTGGCGCTGGCTTCCGACGGGTTGCTGCACACGCTGGAACTCGTCGTCCTGGTTGCCGGCGGCGCCGTGATGCTGCGCCTCCATGAAACCGGGCGTCACGCGCCGGGCTACCGGGGGGCCGGTTTCCTGTTGGGCATGGGCGGCTTCCAGCTGTTCGACGGCATCGTCGATCACAAGATCCTGCGGCTACACCAGGTCCGTTACGTGGACGACGTCTTGCCTTACGACATCGCCTGGAATCTGGCGGGGGTGGTGCTGTTGCTGGCGGGCGTCTGGCTTTACCGACGCGCGGCAGGCGGACGGGCGATCAGCCAGCGATGAGCGTACTCGCCGGCGCCATGCTCGTAGCGCTCGCGCTCTATTTCCGGGGCACTTGGCGTCTGCGATCCCGTGGGCGTGCCTGGCCGCTCTGGCGCCCCACGATATTCGCCCTGGGAGCGCTGAGTGTCGTTGCCGTATTGAGCCCGCCCATCGCCTCCTGGGCTCACCACGATTTCCGGGGCCACATGCTGGTCCACCTGATCGTGGCGATGCTGGCACCGATCGGCCTGGTGTTCGCCGCCCCCGTCACCCTGGCGCTGAAGAACGTTCCGGCGGCGTGGGGTCGCGCCTGGGTAGCCCTGCTCGGCCACCCGTGGGTGCGTTTGCTTTGCCACCCCATCACGGCCGCCACTCTGGACGTTGGCGGTCTCTATCTGCTCTACCTCACCGGCCTGTACGGTTACATGCTGGAAACGCCGGCTTTCGCCGTCTGGCTACACTGGCACTTCCTGCTGGCGGGTTGTCTGTTCACGTGGGCGATCGCCGGTCCCGATCCGGCGCCGCGCCGGCCGTCGCTGCCGATGCGCTGCGCGACGCTGATAGCAGCAATGGTGGCTCATGGCGTACTGGCCAAGTGGATGTATCGCTTCCATTTTCCGCGCGAGGAAAGCCTGGCGGCGGTGCAGCAGGGGGCGGAGTGGATGTTCTATCTCGGCGAAGTTCCCGAGGCGATTCTCGTCTATGTGCTGTTGAGCCAGTGGCTACGGCGACGCTATCCGGCGACCCCATCACGCCCGGAGTCGGACCCCGCCCTGCATTGATGCGCTTTAGGGAGACGCTGATTTATTGCTGCGCTCGATATCTTGATCGCCGACGGCGCTGGTGCGCCAGCCCGGTCAAAATCCTCATTTAACACCGCGTAAACTCCGGTTCTTGCGCTCCGGCGGCGACCAACCTCTCATCGCTCGCGACATGAATCAGTGCCTCCTCAGGAGAGCGTTGCGCTTCGCATAACGTGTCTATATTCTTGGACATATGGAAATATCAAGCGTGATCGAAAGCTTCGCCGCCCTGTCCCAGGAGACACGCCTGGAGGCCTTTCGCCTGCTGGTGAAGCATGAACCCGAAGGGCTGGCCGCTGGCGAAATCGCGCGACGACTAGCGGTTCCTCACAACACCCTGTCCGCCCACCTCGCGGTGCTGGCGCGCGCGGGCTGGGTCTTCTCCCGTCGCCAGGGTCGCTCGGTCATCTATCGCGCCGACCTCGGTCACGTGCAGGAGACGATCCGCTTCCTGGTACAGGATTGCTGCGCCGGCCATCCGCAAGTCTGCGAACCACTGGCGACATCCCTGATCGCCTGCTCAACCAGCCAGGACAATGTCGGTCGAGACAATGAATGAGGTCATCATGCGCCCCTTGATCTATCACAACCCCGCCTGCGGCACCTCGCGCAACACCTTGGCGATGATCGAAGCCTCGGGAGAGCAGCCCGAGGTCATCGAGTACCTCGAGACGCCACCCAGCCGCCAACGCCTGGTCGAGCTGCTGGCGATGATGGGCATCCCCCCACGGGAGTTGCTGCGACGCAAGGGCACCCCCTACGACGAGCTCAATCTCGACGATCCCGCCTTGAGCGACGATCAATTGATCGACGCCATGATGACGCATCCGATCCTGATCAACCGGCCGATCGTCGTCACTACCAAGGGCGCCCGCCTCTGTCGCCCATCGGAGCGTGTGCTGGATCTGCTCGACAATCCCGTCGCCACCTTCACCAAGGAGGATGGCGAGGTGGTTCGTCACTCGGGGGGCGAGTCATGAGCCGAGTGGCCACGCTGGAAGAGCTGCCCAACATCGATCCCGCCAGGCTGCACCCCATCGATGTAGAGGCGCTGGCCGGCCCCGATGCTCCCCGCCACCCGCCGCGCATCCTGGTGCTCTACGGTTCGCTGCGCGAGCGCTCCTACTCGCGCCTGGTCAGCGAAGAGGCCGGTCGGCTGCTGCGCTGGTATGGCTGCGAGGTGCGCGCTTTCGACCCTGCCGGCTTGCCGCTGCCGGACGGCGCCGAGGCGGACCATCCCAAGGTCAAGGAACTGCGCGAGCTGGCCGAGTGGTCGGAGGGCATGGTCTGGGTCAGCCCGGAGCGTCACGGCGCCATGACCGGGATCATGAAGGCGCAGATCGACTGGATTCCGCTCGCGCTCGGTGGCGTGCGCCCGACCCAGGGCAAGACGCTGGCGGTGATGGAAGTCTCCGGCGGCAGCCAGAGTTTCAACGCGGTCAACCAGCTGCGCATTCTCGGTCGCTGGATGCGCATGCTGACGATCCCCAACCAGTCCTCGGTACCCAAGGCATTCACCGAATTCGACGAAGACGGCCGCATGAAGCCATCACCACTCTACCTGCGCATCGTCGACGTGTGCGAGGAGCTGGTCAAGTTCACCTGGCTGACTCGCGGCCGCTCGGCCTATCTCACCGATCGCTATTCGGAACGCGTGGAGAGCGCCGAAGCCGTCTCGCGCCGCGTCAATCAAAAAGAAACGATTTAAGGAAACGCTGAATAAATCGGCGAGCAGGATGAAGCGCAAGGCGCACGGAGCGCAGGAACCGGAGCCTATGGGGTATAGGTGAGGATTCCGAGCACCGCGCAACGCAGCGATTCGCCTGCGCAGCCATTTATGCCGTGTTTCCTTCAAGGAGATCGACATGCTGGCCTTGGCCATCTTCATCGTTACCCTGGGGCTGGTGATCTGGCAACCCCGGGGGCTGGGTATCGGCTGGAGCGCGCTCGGTGGCGCGCTGGTCGCGCTGCTCACCGGCGTGGTGCAGTGGACGGATGTCGGCGTGGTGTGGCATATCGTGTGGGACGCGACCTTCACCTTCGTGGCGCTGATCGTGATCTCGCTGCTGCTGGACGAGGCCGGCTTCTTTGCCTGGGCCGCACTGCACGTGGCGCGCTGGGGCAACGGCCGGGGACACCTGCTGTTCCCGCTGGTCATCGTCCTCGGTGCCGTCATCGCGGCCGTGTTCGCCAACGACGGCGCGGCGCTGCTGCTCACGCCCATCGTGCTGGCGATCCTGCTGCGGCTGGATTTTTCACCGCCGGCGGCGCTGGCGTTCATCATCGCCACCGGCTTCGTGGCCGACTCCACCAGCCTGCCGCTGATCATCTCCAACCTGGTCAATATCGTCAGCGCCAACTTCTTCGACATCTCCTTCTCGCGTTATGCCCTGGTCATGGTGCCGGTCGATCTGGTGTCGCTGGTGGCGACCCTCATCGTGCTGTGGATCACCTTCGGCCGGCGGGTACCGCGTCGCTATTCACTGGCGCGCCTCGATTCGCCGGCTTCGGCCATCCGCGATCCGCTGGTCTTCCGCACCGCCTTCCCGCTGCTCGGTGTGTTGCTGGTCGCCTATTTCGTTACCGCGCGCTGGGGTGTTCCCATCGCGCTGGTCACGGGCGCGGCCGCCGTGGCGCTGATGGCCGTCGCGGGACGCTGGTGGCGCGGTGGAAACGGTGCCGTGGTCTCGGTGGGTGTGGCACTGAAGAATGCCCCGTGGCAGATCGTGTGGTTCTCGATCGGCATGTACCTGGTGGTCTACGGGCTCGGCAACGCTGGCCTGACGACGTTAGCCGCCGGCGTGCTGGAGTGGCTGGCCGGCCAGGGCCATCTGGTGGCGACGGTCGGCACTGGCTTCGTCACCGCGCTGCTGGCCGCGGTGATGAACAACATGCCTTCGACCCTGGTCGGCGCGCTGGCCATCGATCAGGCGCAACTGCCACCGCTGACCCGCGAAGCGATGATCTACGCCAACGTCATCGGTAACGATCTCGGCCCCAAGTTCACGCCGATCGGCAGCCTCGCGACACTGCTCTGGCTCCACGTGCTGGCCACCAAGGGGCAGCGCATCGGTTGGGGACGCTACATGAAGATCGGCCTGCTGATCACGCCGCCGGTACTGCTGGTCACGTTGCTAGCACTCGCGCTCTGGCTGCCGCTGGCGCCCGGAGCGTGAAGATCCGCTCCAGTCCCGACAGGAAAGCCAATGTAAAGCAAGCCGGGTACGAGCCCGGCTTGTTCATTTTCCGCATCACGGTTTCAACGAGCGATGCACGTAGAGGTCGTAGCGGCTGGTCTTGCCTTCCAGCACGTGCTGCGGCGCGGGCCCGTCGATCGGCGGCGCCTTGCGCGGACGCTTGACCACCACGCGATGCGTGGCGACGTCCAGCGCGGCTTCCAACAGGCGCGGCGCGTCGTCGTCATCGCCGGCCAGCTCGCGGAAGAGCCGCATCTCCTTCTTGACCAACGCCGACTTCTCGCGATGCGGGAACATCGGATCGAGATGGACCACCTGCGGTTGATGCGGCCACTCGGCGATGGCCGAGCCCAGCGCGGCGGCGCTGTCGGCATGACACAGCGCAAGCCGCGCAACGATATCGGCGACCTCGGGATCGACCGCTGCGCGCTGCAGCGCATCTTCGAGCAGGGCATGGATGGCGGCCACCCGCTCGACCATCAGCACCTCGGCACCGAGGCTGGCGAGCACGAAGGCATCGCGACCCAGCCCCGCCGTCGCATCCACTATCTGTGGGACGACGCCCTTGCCGAAGCCGCAGGCGCGAGCGACCAACTGACCGCGCCCGCCGCCGAAGCGGCGCCGATGCGCCACCGCGCCGGAAACGAAATCCACGCGCACGGGATGGCCATGGCGGCGCGGGTCGCCGGCGATCTCCAGACCCGCCTCGGAAGCCTGCAACGCGAGGCCTTCCGTCGCGGGCGTCGCCTGCCAGGGCAGACCATAGCGCTCGGCCAGCGCACGCAACGGCTCGCCGACGACGGTGATAAGGCCGACCTCGCTCATACCGCCCAGATAAAGAGCACCACGCCCAACAACAGGCGGTAGATGACGAACGGCAGCATGCCGATCTTGTCCAGCGCAACCAGGAACAGCTTGATACACAGCCAGGCGGCGATGAACGAAAACACCACGCCAAGCAGGATTTCGTGCCACTGGGTCGCGGTGCCTGCCTGTGCCAGTTCGATCCCCTTCAGGGAACCGGCGGCCAGAATCAGCGGAATCGACAGCAGGAAGGAGAAGCGTGCCGCCGCCTGACGGGTGAAGCCCAGCATCAGTGCGGCGGTCATGGTAATTCCCGAACGCGAGGTGCCGGGAATCAGCGCGATGGCCTGCGCCAGCCCGATCAGCAACGCGGACTTGGGCGTCATCCTCTCGATCTCCTGCGTGCGGCTGCCACGGGCATCGGCGATCGCCAGCAGGATACCGAAGACGATCGTCGTCGTCGCGATCACCACCACCGAGCGGCCGGCCGTCTCGACCCAATCCTCGACCAGCAGCCCGAAGATCACGGCAGGGATCGTGCCGATGATGATCGCCCAGCCCAAGCGACTCTCCGGCGTCTGCCCGCGTTCGCCGAACTGAGTGAACCAGGCGTGCAGAATGCGCCAGACCTCATGGCGAAACGCGAACAGTACCGCGCCGAGCGAACCGATATGCACGGCCACGTCGAAGGCCAGCCCTTGATCGGACCAGCCCAGCAATTGCGATGGAAGAATGAGGTGTGCGGAGGAGGAAATGGGTAGAAATTCGGTCAAGCCCTGGATCAAGGCCAGGGCCACCAGATGCAACACATCCATTGTCGTTGGGTATCCTTTTCGATGAGGCTTCGATGGTGCCTCGGTCGTTCATGCCTTACGCCATGCCACCTCATCACGCAGATAGACGGGAATCACTTCGTGAGGCGCAAGACCACGCGCTCCACGCTCCCATGATGTGGCGGCCAGGCGGGCGATGTCCTCCGCCGCCGGTAACTCGTCGGGGAGGGTCTGCGGCAACGCAGCCTGTATGTCGACAGGTACATTAGACAAAAGTTGCCAACCGCTGCCTATCCCCAGCCACTCGATACCGACATCGCCGTCGGGTAGCCGCAATTTCGATGGCGGAATGACCCGCGCTTCGAGGCTGACGCTGAGCTCACCGTTCATGCAGTGGTAGGCTCCGACGTAGATCTCGTCCATGCGTGCGTCGAGCGCCGCGATCACATGGCGCGCATGCCACTTGCGATGGGCAGCGAGCGCCAGCGCCTCGAGCGTCGAGACGCCCATCAGCGGCAGATCGGCCCCGTAGGCCAGCCCTTGTGCCACGCCGGCGGCGATGCGCAGCCCGGTGAACGAGCCCGGTCCCTGGCCATAGGCGATGGCATCGAGATGACGCAATTCGACGGCGGCCTCGCCAAGCACCTCGTCGACCATCGGCAACAGCCGGCGAGTATGCTCGCGCGGTGCGATTTCAAAACGATGAATCAATTCGCCTTCCCGCCATAGCGCGCAGGAGCAGGCAGTCGTGGAGGCATCCAGGGCCAGCAACGTCGGCATCGATTTCCCGGGGTGACAGCAAAAAGTGGCGGCGATTATACCGCCAACGGGGAACGGAAACGATCGCTCCGCCGGGTGGCGGAGCGACGACAGGGAGGTATCAGCCTTTCAAGGCCGCAAGCACCTGAGCGCGGATATCATCGACGCTGCCAACACCGGCGATGCGATGATATTTCGGTGCGGCTTCGGGATCCTTGGCCGCCCAGTCGCGGTAATAGTCCACCAGCGGCGCGGTCTGGTCATGGTAGACGGACAGGCGGTGACGCACGGTCTTTTCGCTATCGTCGTCGCGCTGGATCAGCGACTCGCCGGTAACGTCGTCCTTGCCCTCTTCCTGCGGCGGCTTGTAGTCGACGTGGTAGACGCGGCCGGATCCCGGATGAACGCGACGACCGGCGAGACGATTGACGATCTCTTCGTCGTCGACCGCGATCTCGACCACGTGATCGAGCTTGATCCCGGCATCCTTCATCGCGTCCGCCTGCGGCAGCGTGCGCGGAAAGCCGTCGAACAGGAAGCCGTTGGCGCAGTCGGGCTGCGCGATGCGCTCCTTGACCAGCGCGATGATCAGATCGTCCGACACCAGGCCGCCGCTGTTCATGGTCTCCTTGACCTTGAGCCCCAGTTCACTGCCCTCCTTGACAGCCGCGCGCAGCATGTCGCCAGTGGAGATCTGCGGGATATGGAAATGCTCGCAGATGAACTGAGCTTGGGTACCCTTGCCAGCGCCGGGGGCGCCCAAGAGGATCAAACGCATCGATACTGCTCCTTCACGAATGGCATCGGTTTTCGACCGGTCAGCGGCGTTGATTGCCCAACGCAGACGACACCGTCAATGGCTCACGACGATACCTGCCCATCGCCAGTGGCACAAGACTCGCTTCGGCTAACGCCCGTTCCCGCCCGGTTCGCAACGAAAACGTCAACGGCTCCCGTGGGAGCCGTTGACGTCATGCTGGCAAGCGCCGCCGTCGATCAGATCAGCAGGCGACGAATGTCGGTGAGTACCTGCGCCAGGAAAGCGGTGAAGCGCGCCGCGTCGGCACCATTGACCGCGCGGTGATCGTAGGAGAGCGACAGCGGCAGCATCAGCCGCGGCGCGAACTCGCTGCCGTTCCAGACCGGCTTCATGCTCGACTTGGAGACCCCCAGGATCGCCACTTCCGGCGTGTTGACGATCGGCGTGAACGCCGTGCCACCGATCGAGCCGAGGCTCGAGATGGTGAAGCTGGCACCGCTCATCTCCTCGCGGGACAGCTTCTTGTTCTGCGCCTTCTTCGCCAGTTCCACCGACTCCTTGGCCAGATCGATCAGCGACTTCTTGTCGGCGTCGCGAATCACCGGGACCATCAGGCCGTCGGGCGTGTCGACCGCCACACCGATATGCACGTAGTGCTTGACGATCAGCTTGTCGCCGTCCGGATGCAGGCTCGCGTTGAACTGCGGATACTTGCGCAGCGCGTAGGCACACGCCTTGATCAAGAACGGCAGCGGCGTCAGCTTGGCGCCCTGGGCTTCCGCCTCGGCCTTCATCGATTTACGGAAGGCCTCGAGCTCGGTGATATCCGCCTCGTCGAACTGCGTGACGTGCGGCACGTTGAGCCAGCTGCGATGCAGGTTGGTCGCGCCCACCTTCATCAGCCGGGTCATCGGCTTCTCTTCGATCTCGCCGAACTGGCTGAAGTCGATCGCCGGTACCTGCGGAATGCCCGCGCCACCGGTTGCCGGCGCCGCTGCGGCACCGCCGCCGCTCTTGCGCTCCTTCATCACCTGCTTGACGAAGGCGTCGACGTCATCCTTGAGCACTCGGCCCTTGGGACCGGAACCCTTGACTTCGCCAAGATCGACGCCGAGTTCGCGAGCCAGTTTGCGTACCGCCGGGCCAGCGTGGACATGCGCGCCGGCGGTCTTGTCGTCGCCGTGCTTGTGACGCGCTTCCGGGCTGGGCTCGCCGGCCGGCTGCTCGCTGCCCTTGGCGTCGGGTTTCGATTGGGCATCGGACTTGGCCGGTGCCGGCTTCGTCTCTTGCTTGCTCGACTCGTCTGCGCCCGGCTTCGATGGCTTGGCCGGCTTCCTGGCACCCGCGACTTCGACGTAGCCGATCAGATCGCCTTCGGAAACGCTATCGCCCTCCTTGACCGAAACTTCGACGACCTTGCCCTTGTAGGGGCTCGGCACGTCCATCGAGGCCTTGTCCGATTCCAGCGTGATCAACGTATCTTCTTCGTTGATCTCGTCGCCTTCACCGATCGCGACTTCGATGACCTCGACGCCCTCGCTGCCACCGATATCGGGAACGCGGATCTCCTTGCGGCTCGGTTCGCCGTCGCCGTCGTCGTCCGCGCCTTCATCGGAGGCGGGCTCGGCTTCGGCACTCGCCGCTTCATCGCTGGAGGCGTCCGCGCTCGGTGCCTCGTCGGCTTCTTCGTCGTCGCCTTCGCCTGCGATCTCCATGGTGCCGATCAGGTCACCTTCGGAGACGCTGTCGCCTTCCTTGACGGAAAGCGACACGATCTTGCCACTGTAGGGACTCGGCACATCCATCGACGCCTTGTCAGACTCGAGCGTGATCAGCGTGTCTTCCGCGTTGATCTCGTCGCCTTCGCCGATCGCGACCTCGATGATCTCGACGCCTTCGCTGCCACCGATATCCGGCACCTTGATCTCGACGGTGCGCTTGCCGCCGCCGGACGATTTCTTCTTCGTCTCGGCCTTCTCGGGCTCGGCTTTTTCTTCGGCTGCATCGGACTTGTCGGGGGCCGCCTCTTCAGCGTCATCCCGGCCACCGTCATCCTGGCTCTCGCCACTGTCGTCGCCTTCGGCTTCGAGTTCGAGGATGTCGTCGCCTTCGGAGACGGTGTCGCCCTCCTTCACCAGCACCTTGACGACCTTGCCGCCCTTGGGTGCCGGCACGTCCATGCTGGCCTTGTCGGATTCCAGCGTGATCATGGTGTCTTCGGCGGAGATAACATCGCCTTCGCTCACCGCGATCTCGATGATTTCGACATCGGTGCTGCCGCCGATGTCGGGAACTTTGATGATTTCGCTACTCAAGGTCGCGCTCCTTTTCATTTGCCAGCCTGCCGTTCAGGCAAGCTGGCTAAACCTGGCCGTGGCCGCCGCGTTCGACCGGCGGCGGCACCTTGATGGGACGCTTCGGTCCAAGACATCAGCGGAGCTCAAGACACCAGCGGGCTGGGCTTGGCGGGGTCGATGCCGTACTTCTTCATGGCATCGCTGACGACCTTGGCGTCGATCTCACCGCGATTGGCCAGCGCGCGCAGCGCCTGAACGGTCACGTAGTAACGGTCGACTTCGAAGAAGCGACGCAGCTGTTCGCGGGTATCCGAACGGCCGAAACCATCGGTCCCGAGGACGTGGAAGTCGGTCGGCACCCAGGCGCGAATCTGGTCGGCGTAGAGCTTCATGTAGTCGGTCGAGGCGATGACCGGACCTTCGGCGCCTTCGAGCTGCTGCACCACCCACGGTTTCTCGCGTTTCTCATCGTAGTCGAGGAACTGCAGGCGATCGTATTCGAGCGCTTCGCGGCGCAGCTCGTTGAAGCTGGTCACGCTCCAGACATCGGCGATCACGCCGTGCTCTTCGGCCAGCAGCTCGGCGGCCGCTTCGACTTCGCGCAGGATCGTACCGCTGCCCATCAACTGAACGCGGGGCTGCTTCTTGCGACCGCTCTTCTTACCAGGCTTGAGCAGATACATGCCACGAACGATACCTTCCTCGCTGCCTTCGGGCATTGCCGGGTGCGAGTAGTTTTCGTTCATCACGGTCAGGTAATAGAAGCAGTTTTCCTTGTCGTGGAACATCCGCTTCAGGCCGTCCTGCAGAATCACCGCCAGTTCATGGCCATAGCAGGGATCGTAGGAACGACAGGTCGGCACGGTCGACATCAGGATGTGGCTGTGTCCGTCCTGGTGCTGCAGACCCTCGCCGTTGATGGTGGTACGACCGGCGGTACCGCCGACCATGAAGCCGCGCGCCTGCAGATCGCCGGCGGCCCAGACCAGATCGCCGATGCGCTGATAACCGAACATCGAGTAGTAGATGTAGAACGGGATCAACGGCAGATGGTGATTGGCATAGGATGTCGCCGCCGCCAGCCAGGCGGCCATGGAACCGGCTTCGGTGATCCCTTCCTCGAGGATCTGACCCTTCTGATCCTCGCGATAGTACATGATCTGGCCGGCATCCATCGGCTCGTACTTCTGGCCTTCGGCGGCGTAGATACCGAGCTGGCGGAACATGCCTTCCATGCCGAAGGTGCGCGCTTCGTCCGGAATGATCGGCACCACGCGGGAGCCCAGCTCCTTGTGCTTGACCAGACCATTGAGCACGCGCACGAAGGACATGGTGGTCGAGACTTCGCGATCGCCGGTGCCCTTGAGCTGAGTGGCGAACATCTTGTCGTCGAGGCCGGGAATCTCCATCGCCTCGAAGTCGTTTCTGCGCGCCGGCAGGAAACCGCCGAGCTTCTCGCGCTGGAGATGCAGGTACTTCATCTCCGGGCTGTCGTCTGCGGGCTTGTAGTAGGGAATGTCGCCGCTTTCGATCTGCTGGTCGGAAACCGGGATGCCGAAACGATCACGGAACGCCTTGAGCGCGTCGACGTCCATCGACTTGATCTGGTGGGCTTCCATGTCGGCTTCGCCGTGGCCACCGCCCATGCCGTAGCCCTTGACGGTATGCGCCAGGATGACGGTGGGCCGGCCGTTGGCGTTGTTGACCGCCTCGTGATAGGCCGCGTAGACCTTCTGCGGATCGTGCCCGCCCCGATTGAGACGGAAAATCTCCTCGTCGGAGTAGCCCTTGACCATCTCGGCCGTCTCTTCGTACTTGCCGAAGAAATGCTCGCGGGTATAAGCGCCACCCTGGGCCTTGTAGTTCTGGTATTCGCCGTCGACCGCCTCGTCCATGCGCTTCTGCAGCATGCCCTTGGTGTCCTGCTCGAACAGCGGGTCCCACAGGCCGCCCCAGACCACCTTGATCACGTTCCAGCCGGCGCCGCGGAAGACGCCTTCGAGCTCGTCGATGACGCGGGAGTTGCCGCGCACCGGGCCGTCGAGGCGCTGCAGGTTGCAGTTGATGACGAAGATCAGGTTGTCGAGCTTCTCGCGGCTGGCCAGGTGCAGCGCACCGAGGGATTCCGGCTCGTCGCACTCGCCATCGCCGAGGAAGGCCCAGACCTTGCGGTCCTTCATGTCTTCGAGTCCACGTGAATGCAGGTACTTCATCACGTGGGCCTGATAGATCGACTGGATCGGCCCCAGGCCCATGGAAACGGTGGGGAACTGCCAGTAATCCGGCATCAGGTACGGGTGCGGATAGGACGGCAGCGCATTGCCGTCGACTTCCTGGCGGAAGTTGTCCATCTGCTCCTGGGACAGACGACCCTCGAGGAACGAGCGCGCGTAGATCCCCGGCGTCACATGGCCCTGGATATAGAGCAGATCGCCCTTGTGGTCGCCATTGTCGGCACGGAAGAAGTGGTTGAAGCCGACTTCGTAAAGGGTGGCACTGGACTGGTAACTGGCGATGTGGCCACCCAGCCCCTTGTGCTTCTTGTTGGCCCGCAGCACCTGAACCATGGCGTTCCAGCGAATCGCCGAGCGGATCTTGCGCTCGATGAACATGTCGCCGGGCATCTTGGCTTCCCGATGAACGGGGATGGTATTGCGATGCGGGGTGGTACCGGAAAACGGCGGTGAAGAGCCGTCACGACGCAGACGATCCGCCAGCCGACTCAAGATGTACCGAGCGCGCTCTTCGCCCTCATGCTCGACGACCGAGGCCAGGGAGTCCAGCCATTCCGTGGTTTCGACCGGATCGAGATCTTCTCGTGTCTCCAGACTCATAGACAACTCTCCGAATGGGAAAAGGTTTGCCATTCGCCCGGCCATGGCGGGTAGCCGCAGCGGGGCTTGGGAATATGCGCTCTTCGGTGCGGGTGCAGCTCTTTTGGGGCCGCTTTCCGAGATTTTTGGCTGTAACTGGATTACAGCAGGCGTGCGTGACGCAGAAAATCAGGCGAAGAAGATACCTCAATCATGGACCTGTGCCAATTCGCCGACACCTTGCCAGCGCTCAAACGCTCGTCCAAATCCATGATTTACAGCGAGTTGGCCATTTCTTGCCCGATGAAGGCCGTGGTCTAGCATTGAGTAGCCCACTTACAACGACCGCCACCACGGGCGACACCTCCCCCCAGCATAGCACTCAAGCCGGGCCCGCCAGCCAGCGCCGCAGGTAGGCCCAGTCGAAGGCGGGTCCAGGATCGCTCTTGCGCAGCGGCGCGATGTGCGCATGACCGGTGATACGCGCCGGATCGATGGCGGGATAGTGGCGCATCAGCACCGTCAGCACGGCGGCCAGTTGCCGATACTGGGCATCCCGGTAAGGCAGTTCGTCGGTCCCCTCCAGTTCGATGCCGATGGTGAAGTCGTTGAGGTCTTCACGCAGACGCTCCCCGTCGAACCAGCGTGACTTGCCGGCATGCCAGGCGCGGCGATCGAACGGCACGAACTGCACGCACTCGCCGTCGCGTCGGATCAGCAGATGCGCGGAGACTCTCAAGGCCGCGATCGCGGCAAAGGCGGGATGGGCCTCGGCCGCGAGCGTATTGGTGAACAGCCGCTCGATGGCATCGCCGCCGAACTCGCCCGGCGGCAGACTGATGCCGTGCAATACCACCGCGGAAATCTCGCCGTCGGGGCGCGCGTTGGCATTGGGCGACGGAACGCGTCGTGCCTCTCGCAACCAGTGATCTTCGATGTGCATCGTCGAATTCCCGATCCGGCTCATGATGAGCTCAGGCTTTCATCCAGGACACGACCCAGCCGCTCGTCCCGTGGGCTGATGCCGAAGTGGTGGCGGTAGGCGGTAGAGAAGTGCGCCCCGGAAGAAAAGCCGTGAGCCAGGGCGATCTCGCCCACCGCCTGGTCGCTCTCGCGCAACAGCCTGCGCGCGCGCTGCAGACGCAGATTGAGATAGTAGCGGCTGGGCACCGCCTGCAGGTGCTTCTTGAACAGTCGCTCCAGTTGCCGCCGCGAAATCCCCAGATGCGCCGACAGTTCGTGGGTCGTCAGTGGTTCCTCGATGTTGGCCTCCATCAGCGTCACCGCCTCGACCAGGCTCTGTGGCGCATGGCCGAGGCGCGAGCGCAACGGCACCCGCTGAGGCTCGTCGGCCATGCGGATGCGCTCGCACACGAAGTGCTCGGAAAGGCGCTGGGCAAGCGAAGCCCCGTGCTGCTGGCCGATCAGCGTCATCAGCATATCCATTGCCGCGGTGCCGCCGCCGCAGGTGAGGCGGTCGCGGTCGATCTCGAACAGCTGATGCGAGACATGAATCGCCGGAAAGGCATGGGCGAAGGCGTCCGCGCTGGCGTAGGGGATCGAGGCGCGATAGCCGTCGAGCACGCCGGAGCGTGCCAGCCAGTAAGTGCCGCCGGCAATGCCGCCGAGCATCACGCCGCGCAGCGCCAGACGCTTGAGCCAATGGATCAGCATGTCGCCATCTTCCGCCACGGGCCAGCCCGGCGTCGGCGCGCAGACGAACAGCATGTCGAGGTGACGGGCATCGCTGCCGGCCACGCTCTCGGGCGCCAGCGACAGCTCGGCGACGCTCTTTACCGGCCGGCCGTCGAGACCGAAGGTGGTGGCGGTATATAGTCGCCGCTCGGCCAGGGCATTGGCGATGATCAGCGGTTCGATGGCGCAGGCCTGGGCCAGCAGAGAAAATCCCGGCGTCATGACGAACCCCACCTGACGTGGGGCGCCGCGTGCGTTCATGATGACAGCGGAATCAGACCTGGACGACGTCGAACTCGACCACCGGATCGACCTCGGCATCGTAGTCGACGTCGTCGCGCTCGAAACCGAACAGCTTGAGGAACTCGTGCTTGTAGCCGGCGTAGTCGGTCAGCGCGAACAGGTTGTCGCTGGTGACCTGCGGCCACAGATCCTTGCACGCCTGCTGAATGTCGTCGCGCAGTTCCCAGTCGTCCAGTCGCAGGCGACCGGCTTCGTCCACCTCGGGCTCGCCATCGGCGTAAAGACGCTCGGCGAACAGACGGTTGAGCTGTTCGATGGTGCCCTCGTGAACGCCCTGCTCCTTCATCACCTTGTAGACCATGGAGATGTACAGCGGCATGACGGGGATCGCCGCGCTGGCCTGGGTCACCACGGACTTGAGCACGGCGACGTTGGCACCGCCACCGCTTTGCTTGAGGCGTTGATCGATCTCGCCGGCGGCACGGTCGAGGTCTTCCTTGGCCTTGCCCAGTGCGCCGTGCCAGTAGATCGGCCAGGTGATGTCGGTGCCGATGTAGCTGAACGCCACCGACTTGGCGCCCGGCGCCAGTACGCCCGCCTTGTCCAGCGCATCCATCCACAGCTCCCAGTCCTGGCCGCCCATGACATCGATGGTGTCGGCGACTTCCTGCTCGGTGGCCGGCTCGACGGAAGCCTCGATGATGGTGTCCTTGTTGGTGTCGATGGCGGTCGCGGTGTAGGTCTCGCCAATCGGCTTGAGACTGGAGCGCTTGAGCTCGCCGCTGTCCGGCAGCTTGCGCACCGGCGAAGCCAGCGAATAGATCACCAGGTCGATCCGCCCCATGTCCTGCTGGATCAGCTCGATCGCCTTGTCGCGCACCTCGTGGGAGAACGCATCGCCATTGATCGACTTGCTGTAGAGCCCTTCGGCCTTGGCGAACTTGTCGAACGCCGCGGCGTTGTACCAGCCGGCGGTGCCGGGCTTCTTCTCGCTGCCGGGCTTTTCGAAGAATACCCCCAGCGTGTCGGCGCCATAGCCGAAGGCCGCGGTGATACGCGCCGCCAGGCCATAACCGCTGGAAGCGCCGATGACCAGCACGTTGCGCGGGCCGCCTTCGACACCGCCAAGGTTGGCCCGGGTGGTCTCGATCTGCTCGAGAACGTTGCGCTCGCAACCGAGCGGATGCGTCGTGGTACAGATGAAACCGCGAACCTTGGGCTTGATGATCACGTCTAACCTCGTCTTCTTGGACCGAAACGGAAACCCCGGCGAGCGTCGCCGGATAGTCGCATTGGGCGCATTCTAACAGGGTGGCGAAAAAGGGCGCGAATGACACATGCGCTCGCGGGCTTGTGCGCATGTCCGAGCTGTTCGAAGATGCTTGCCCGCGAGTCGAGCCACGAGTCAAAGTCATGCACGAGCAAGAGATCGAAACCCTCGTCGTCAAGCGCGGCGCGCTGTGGCTGGCGTTGTCGCCGCTGTGGCTCGAACGCGAGCCGCGCGAGTCCGACTACGCCCGCATGATCCGCGAGATCGATGCCAGCGAGCTGACGCTCAGGCAACTGGAGTGGGTCTACCGTTTGGAGATGTCGCCGGTGATGGCGCGCTATCAACTATCGATGGCGGGCGAGTGGCGAGCGTTCGACGAAACCGTGCTGCTGACGCGGCTGGTACGCCACAATCGCAAGCTCGCCGGCTGGCGCAAGGGCTTCTGGTCGCTGTTCTCGGGGCTGACGACGATGATGAGCCGTCCTCGGTTCAACGAATTGGTGGTGCGGCTGATGGTGGCCCGCGGCGAGCAACCACCGAGCTGAGCCGGCCTTACGCCGAAAACGGCGTATCCAGGGCATCCTCGATCGCCCGGCGCAGCGCGCGCGGCTCGGCGCGAGGCCCGAAGCGGCGAATCACCTGACCGTCGCGACCGACCAGGAACTTGGTGAAATTCCACTTGATCGGCGTGGTGCCGAGAATGCCCGGCGCCTGCCGGCGCAGATGCACGAACAAGGGATGCCCGTCGCGGCCGTTGACTCTCACCTTCTCCATCACGGGAAAGGTCACCGCGTAGCGCCGCTCACAGAATGCGCCGAATTGCCTGGACGATTCCGGCGCCTGGCGCCCGAACTGGTTGCACGGGAAGGCAAGCACGGTAAACCCTTGATCGCGGTATTCGCGATAGAGTTTCTCCAGCCCTTCCAGTTGGGGCGTAAAGCCGCATCGACTCGCGACATTGGCGACCAACAGCACCTGGCCGCGCAGCGCGCGTAGATTGAAGGGCTCACCGGTATGCGTCCGGCAATCTTGGGTGTATAGCGACATGAATGAGCCGATTGGTATAACCGATGATCGACGTCTCGGCGCTCAGGGAACGTCGAGACAGCACTTCGCGGCAGCAAGAGTGCCACGCCGAGCGTGACTTCACCAGCCATCCAGTTCGGCGGCCCTCGCCAGTGCTATGCGCGTGTCCGGCGTGGCTTTTTCCAGCGCCAGGGCCTCGTCCAGCGGCAGCCAGCGCACCGCTGCGACTTCCTCGGGTTGCAGGCGCAGCGGCCCGTCGTAGCGAACCCAGAACAGGCTGCCATAGAGTCTGAGCCCGCCCTCGGCAAAGCGGAAGTCGCCGCCGGGTCTCAAGGGCACGCCGCTAATGCCCAGTTCCTCCTCGAGCTCGCGACGCGCGGCGGGCAATGCGGCCTCGCCGGCGCCGACGACGCCGCCGGCGGCCAGATCGAACCAACCGGGATGGGTCTCCTTGATCGTCGTGCGCTGCTGCACGCAGATCTCGCCGGCCGCGTTGCGCACCACGATATAGGTCGCCCGATGCCAGCAACCCAGACGCCGCATCATGACCCGGGAGGTGCTGCCACAGGGACGGTTGAAAGGGTCGACGAGCTGTACCTGCTCGGCGGCGATGACGGTCTCGCTCATAAGGAATCTTACCGATCGACGAAGCGTTGAATCGCAGCGTATCACGTAACGGCCCGGGCGCTGTGTGCGTTGTGCGCCCGACGGTGCCGAGTTTTCGGATTGCCGCATTTGGTCGAATGGTGACCCTAGCGGGCGGGTATCGGTTTATGCTCGGATCAATCGCCCCGGAGTCAGCCCATGTCCGATTACGCCCCGCGCTCCCGACTCGCCACGCATGACGTCGAAAATCAGCCTGCGTCAGACACCTCGCGAGACCTTTGGCTGTCGGATGCCCCCCTGCGCGAGGCCATCGGCCAGTTGGCGCCGGCATGGGTCGGCGGGCGCCTGGCACCACTCGGCAAGCGCCTGGGAGAAGCCGAGGTGCAGGGCTGGGGCGAACGGGCCAACCGCTTTCCGCCTCAGCTGCGCGCTTTCGACCGTCATGGCCGCCGCCTGGACGAGGTCGATTATCACCCGAGCTATCACGCGCTGATGGAGCTGGCCATCGCCGATGGCTGGCATGCCGTGGCCTGGGAGCATGAGCATTCAGGCGGTCATCAGGCGCATGTCGCCGGGCTCTATCTGCTGACCCAGGCCGAACCCGGCTTCTGCTGCCCGATCACCATGACCCATGCCGCCATGCCGGTATTGCGCCACCTTGTGGCCGACACTTCCTGGCAGGCGCGGCTCAAGGGCCGCCGATACGATCCTCGCGCGATTCCCGCCTGGGAAAAATCGACCAATACCTTCGGCATGGCGATGACCGAGAAACAGGGCGGCAGCGACGTGCGCCGCAACACCACCCGCGCCGAGCCGCTCGAACTCCCGGGAAGCGGTTCGTGGTATCGCCTGACCGGACACAAATGGTTCTGCAGTGCGCCGATGTCGGACGCCTTCCTGACGCTGGCGCAAACCGAGGAAGGGCTTTCGTGCTTTCTGGCACCGCGCTTCACCCCGGACGGCGAGCGCAACGCCATCGAGATCCAGCGGCTCAAGGACAAATGCGGCAACCGCGCCAATGCCTCGGCGGAGATCGAATATGTCGGCGCCTGGGCGCAGCTGGTGGGCGAACCGGGGCGCGGCGTACCGGCGATCCTGGAAATGGTACAGCAGACCCGACTGGACGCCGCCACCGCGCCGGCCGGGATGATGCGCCAGGCGCTGTCCGAAGTCTGGGCCCATGTGCAGGGGCGCGAGGCGTTCGGCCGCCGCCTCGCCGAACAACCGCTGATGCAGCGTGTCGTCGCCGATCTCACGGTCGAAACCGAGGCCAGCCTATGGCTCGCGCTTCGGGCCGCCCGTGCCATGGACCGCGCGGCCGACGACGAACACGAGGCCGCCCTCGCCCGCCTGCTCCCGGCGCTGGCCAAGTTCTGGCACAACAAGCGCGGGCCGGCATTCATGGCCGAGGCGATGGAATGCCTGGGCGGCATCGGTTATGTCGAGGAGACGCCGTTGGCGCGGCTCTATCGTGAAGCCCCGGTCAATTCGATCTGGGAAGGTTCCGGCAACGTGATCTGCCTGGACGTGCTGCGGATAATGGCGCGTCATCCGAGCAGCATCGACGCGCTGCGCAAGGAGCTGGCCCAGGTTCGCGGCGCTCACCCGCTGCTGGACGCTGTCATCGATGCTCTCGCCAGGCGATCGACGGCAGCGCCCGAACGTCTACAGGCCGAGGCGCGCTGGCTCACCCGGCATATGGCCCAGACACTGCAGGCCGCGCTGTTGTTGCGTTACGCTCCGGCCGCCGTGGCGGAAACCTTTTGCGCCACGCGCCTGGGCGAGGCGTCACCGATCTTCGGCGTACTGCCGGCACAGGCGCCGGTCAATGCGATTCTCGACCGGCTGAGGCCTTGAACCGTCGTCAACCGAGCGCCACGCGCGCCGCCAGCATCAGCAGCACCACTCCGGTCAGGCGATGAATCCATACCGCGCGCTGTTGCAGCCAGGGCAGCACGCGGGAGTGAGAGAGCGCCAGCGCCACCAGGACGTACCAACCGCCATCGACGACCGTGGCCGTCGCCACGATCAGCCCGCGCCCGGCGGCACTCATGTCAGCATTGACGAACTGACTCAACAGCGCGATGAAGAAGAGGATCAGCTTGGGGTTGCCCAACGCCACCAGCAAGCCGTCACGCATCGCACGACGCCTGTCGCTGTGCGCCGGCTCGACGGCGAAACCGCCGCCACGCCCGGCACGCAGCGCCTGAATCCCCAGCCACGCCAGATAGAGCGCCCCGCCCCAGGTCACCAGCCGAAACAGCCACGGCTGGTGAACGATGACCGTCGCCAGCCCGAGCACCGTCAAGCCGGCATAGAGCCCGACGCCGAGTGCGTGCGTGATGCCCGCGATCACGCCCGGGAGGCGCCCGCCACCGATGGTATGGCGCATGACCATGGCCAGGCTCGGCCCGGGCGACATCGCACCCAAGGCACAGACCAGCAACAACGATAACCAGAGTTCCAGCGACACCTGCTATTTTCCCGTTCCGATTTCCCTGCGGCGACCATCATGACCAGATGCGGGCCCTCTGACCAGCTCGTTCCAGGACTCGCCAGGAAGACGAAGCACAAGTATCGCGCAGGCACTTACCAGCAACTACGCTGTCAGAGCTACAGGCCCATAAAACATCAGGGAGGTGAACCATGAGCCTATTCAAGCGCGACGAGCAACGCGCCCGCGTCGATCGTATCCGGGAAGACATTCACGACATTGGCGATCAGAGCCAGGCATTGGGACAGGACCTGCGCGACGACACCGAGGATGCGATCGAAGAGGCGCGTCTGCGCAGTGAAGAGCAGTATGCGCGCATGGCCGCGAACACGCGCCGCCGCAACCGGCGTTTCAAGCATTCGACCGGCCGTTCGATGAACGAGTGTGACCGTTATGTTCGCGAACATCCATGGTCCAGTATCGGCGCTGCGACCTTGACCGGCGCCATTGTTGGACTTTTGATCAGTCGACGTTGATCATGCTACCCAGCGCCCCGCTCCGCGGGGTGTCGATGACCTTATTACCAGGCAACCGAAGTTTCAAAGATTAACCGCATTCAAACTTTACAAGCGAAGCTGTAGAAAATTGAGAACGATAGTCGTTTAATCGCGATAAACCTGACTGCAGGAGACAGAAATGAGCGCTGATAAATGGCAGACGATCGACGTCAAGAATATCGACAAATCCGCCCGATCCCTGCATGCCTGTTCGCTGGATCCTTCCATTCGCTGTCTGGCCGAGCTGCGCGCCTCGCAGATCAATGGCTGCCTGACTTGCACCCATTTCCGTCGCGAGCAGGCCGAAGCCATGGGCATTTCGGCCAGCAAGTTGTCTGCGCTGACCGCTTGGGCCGAATCGGATGAATTCGATGAGCGCGAGAAAGCCGCCCTGGCCTGGTGCGAATCCTTTACGCATTTCCGTCCGGCAGACCCCGCCACTCGCAAACTGGCGTTGACGGCGTTTTCACCGCGCGAACTGGCGGATCTGACCATGGCGATAGAGATGACCAGCGCACTCAGCCGCGCTTCGCGCCGCTCCGCGGTCTAGGCTGCGTACGGAAAACTGCCTGGGTTTGTCCATGCGGCGTAAAAGTCGGCTCAAGAAGCAGGGATCGGGCCAGGGCTGGCCATCGCTCGCCGGTTTTTCTTATAGAGCCCGGCCCCGCCCGCGCCAAGGACTGTCGGTCGTTACGCGTTCCTGTGTCGTTTTCGCGATTGCCGAAAGCGAGCCCGCCGTGTTGTCACTACGACAACCCACCTTTCCGGTCCCGCCGCCAAGCCTTTCATGGGCATGGATTCACGATCCGCTCGGCTCAGCAAATCGACCGTAACAGTGTCGGTGTACACAAAGGCGATCGTCGTGATGGCTCTCGCAACGAACGGCGAGGCCGAGAACGACGATGGCGTTATTCGACTAGGTCGATATCGTCATAGAGATTGCCGGAGATACAGCCTTCCGACGCCAACGCCTGCGGATCGAGTATGTGCACCCAACCCCGGGCTCGTTTCAACAGCCCTTCCTGACGAAACGCCGTCAGCGTGCGGCTGACATGTACCGGCGACAACCCCAGCGCGTCCGCCAGATGCTGCTGTGACAGCGGCACCCGAAAGCAGTCTCCCAGCGCCTCGTCGTTGCGCTTGAGTCGGGAAAACAACTCGAACAGTAGATACGCCACTCTTTGGCGCGCGCTACGACGCGAGAGATGCACCAACCGCTCGCTCAAAAGTGCCTGCTGGTAGGAAGACACCGCGAAACAGAGCGAGGTCAAACGCGGGGAATCTCGAAAGATATCAAGCAGGCGTCGATGCGCGATCAGTCGAATCTTCCCCTCCTCCAGCATTGCCACGCTGGAGAGCCGCTCCTTGAAAGGAAACTCACGCAATCCGATGACGTCGCCTGGCAAGAAGATTTCCAGGATATGTCGCGTGCCATCCTCCAGATATCGGAAGGAGTAGGCCCACCCCCGGCTTAACGTACAGAAATCGCGTGCTGCGTCTCCTTCGCGCCAGAGGACTTCTCCTTTAGCCATGACGGCGGGCGGTCCCTCGAGTGCATCAAGCTGGCGACGCTCACTTTCGGATAGACTGCCATAATAACCGAAATGTTGAGCGATACAGCTTTCCTGCTGTTCCATTGCATTCCTGCCTTCTTAAAATTTTTCAGGAATGACAGCATGTTAGAGGGATGAGTTATATAACACCGGTTAGATAGACAGGCGAAATGGTCCAAGCTATCAGCCATGTTTCCAGCGCTTGTCGATAACGTCGGGGATGAGGTCGGACGGAACCAAAGCCGAAGAGGCAGCGGCTGTTACAAAAGGCTTCTTTTTAGCTCTTCCTAATATTAAAGAGATATTGGACACTCTTCGAGTGGCTCAGCTACAGGGTCACTTTCTCGCATACCACCTTTAGCGTTCGGAGCCTTACCCACTCGAAGGCTCCAGCTGACCCGATCCGGATAAGGCTCGTCTACCGATCGGGTCTTTTTTTGGCCATCGCCGACTAGCGTTCGGTGCCTGGAGCCTCATCGCCCGGCAGCCCCTTCTCGACCGAATCGGCAACCTCGTTCTTCACATACTTCTCTTCGCGCTTTTGCATGTCACTGGTGAATTCGGCCTTCTTCCCGACGATTGCGCCGCAGGCTCCGCAACGGACCTCCTGATCAGGTGCATCCCCCGGGGGAATCTGTAGACTTTCGCTGCCACATTGAGGGCACCGGGTAACGGTATCTGTCATGGGTTAGCTCCTTACGAAAGGGTATCAAACGTCTGATCCTGGCTAGCGAAAGGATCTCAGCAAGAAAACAGGAATATCCAATAAAGAAGGCCCAGCCGAAGCCGGGCCTCTATAAGGTGCCATTATCATGGCTTCCTGCCATGTATGAAGACATACCCGCATCTCGTTTCTCTAATACCGTACCTTCCCTGGCGACTCAGTATCAGAGTAACCTGCCAAGCAGTCGATAACCCAATGCAGGTTTAAACTTAAGCCAGCAAACTGTCATGAGTTGCGATTACCGCTACTCTTTCCACCTTTTTCGCCGGCTCTTGATGCTTTCTCTCGATCGTTGGCGAAGTTCCCTCCGCTATGTTCTCCGCCTTTTTGGCCTGCTTCCGAAGCACGCTCCGGGTCGTTGGCGAAGTTACCACCGCTGTGCTGGCCACCTTTGTGACCCGCTTCAGAGGCACGCTCCGGATCGTTAGCGAAGTTACCGCCACTGTGCTCGCCACCCTTGCGGCCGATATCTTCATAGAATTCCCGACCATGGGATTCGGCAGTGGCTTTACCTCCTTTCTCACCGATGTCTTCGTAAAAATCCTTATCGTGAGTTTGTGAAGTAGCCTGCCCACCTTTCTGGCCTGCTTCGTTAACGCTCATGCTGTCTTTGCTACGCTTGTCAGCCATCTCAACCTCCCGTTTTCCATCTCTTTAATCAAGGAGAATCCTCCTCCCCTTGAGCTTGAGATCAAAGCGTTTGTTAGCTTGCACTGACCAAGATAGACAACACGATAGGCTTTTCAAGGGAGACGAAGCGCCCTGAAGCTCTCAAATATGTAACCAATTTTTCAGCGAAGACGACATTCAGCGAATTCTCGCCAAAGCACAAATGAAAAGGCATAAAAGGTTTAAACAGCATTAATCAGGCATTCCTAAATGAAGATAGAGAGGATCGAAATCGCCTGCTTCTTTCAACTTCTCCCAGTCAGGAATGGTCATCTGGTTTCTCTTGGTCCGGATCAGGCCATTGGCACGAAGCGCCTGAAGAACCCGGTTCATATGGACCGGGGTAATACCGATCGCATCAGCCTGTAGTGGTCAACT
>NZ_PZJU01000047.1 GCF_003206715.1 Salinicola peritrichatus
TAGTTGACCACTACAACGCAGACAGTTATCCTGTTTGTTCTTGAACATCTCGTAACCTTGTGACCCATTTTCCAAAGGAAGAGTGTGAGTCATGAGGTAGGACGGATCGAGTTCACCGGCCTGGATGTGTTCGAAGATGCGCTTGACGTAGCGCTGCCCCGGCTGCTGACCCGATTTGAGTGACAGTGCCTTATTGACGATTGCGCCGATCGGAAATTTGTCCATGAAGCCGGCATAGACGCCCAGCACGGATACCGTTCCGCCCTTGCGACAGGCGCGAATGGCTTGACGCAGCGCCGCGCCTCTCTCCGTATGAAGTTTCAGCTGCTGCTTGGTGCGATCATAAATATCCTCCAGCATATGCTCCGAATGCGCTTCCATACCGACGCAGTCGATACAGCGGTCGGGGCCGCGCCCGCCGGTCAAGGTCAGCAACGCCTCGTGGATATCGTGTTTCGTGTAATCCAGCCCGATGGCGCCCCCCTGTTTCTTGGCGATGTGCAGGCGATCCGTGAAGCGATCGATGGCGATGACTTGTTCGGCGCCCATGAGATAGGCGCTCCTGATGGCCATTTGCCCAACGCCACCGCAGCCCCAGACCGCCACCGTGTCACCGGGCTCGATATCGGCGATGTCCGCCCCGTAGTAGCCGGTGGGCACGGCATCGGAAACGAAGAGCGCCTGGTGATCGGGCACCCCTTCCGGCACTTTGAATAGGTTGACGTCCGCATAGGGTACTCTCACGTAGGTAGCATGACTGCCGGCATAGCCACCGAAGGCGTGGCTATAGCCGAAGATCCCCGTACAAGCATGCCCATAGAGCGTTTGGGTCAACTCCGGGTTGGGGTTGGAGTTGTCGCAGCAGGAAAAGGCCTGCTGCCGACAGTGCTGACAATTGCCACAACCCAGGATCGAGATCGCAATGACCCGATCGCCACGGCTGAATTGAGAGACGGAGCGTCCAGCTTCGACGACTTCTCCCAGGAATTCGTGGCCAATTACGTCCCCGGCATGCATCGAGGGTACCAGGCCATTGAGCAAATGCAGGTCCGATCCGCAAACCGATGACAGCTTGACCCGGACGATGACATCACGAGGATTGAGCAATTCGGGATCGGGCAGCGTTTCGACACTGAGTCGGTCGACGCCCTGCCAAGTCAATGCGCGCATGTAATACCTCCCTGTATCAGGCCAGGCGAAAAGTATCAGGCCAGATGGAAACGAGAGGTCGTGACCTCGCCGGTTTCCACCAGTTGCTTGAAACGTCGTAAATTCTCGTTCAGCAGTTGCGACGCTCCTCCTCGGGACCACTTGTCTATCACATATCCCAAGCGTCCCTTGGGCGGTTCATAGGTCACATAACCCTGTATTTCCGTACCTAGTTTTCCAGGCGCTTCACGGAAGCGGATCCAGCCGGAAAAGGGTGGAAGTGTCTCGGATTCGGCCACCCAGGCGATGTATTCGCCCTCTCGTTCTTCAACGACACGAACCGTGACGCCGCTCATCGAAGGAGTCTGATCCAGAGTCCATCGCGAAGTGTGATCGTCGATGATTTCGACGTTCATGGAGGGAACCAGAAAGGTGGTCAGGTTTTCTGGGGTACGCCAGAATCGATAAAGCTCACTGCGAGGCTTGGCAACGGTAACGCTATGCGACACGGCTCTGGCGGCTCGCCAATTCTGCTGCCTGGCAACTTGTTTCTCGTGGGGAGACTCAACGAGTGCGCCTTTGATTCGGCATTCTCCCTTCACCGCCCGGTAAAGCAACATGCCTGAAACGATGGCTTGTCCCCATCCGCCTATACCGCCTTTTTTCAAGCCCCGTCCCATACCCCACAGGCCGCCACACAGAGAAATCCAGCGTTCGGCTCCCTTAACTTCAGCCGTGTATTGCTTTTTGGTATGCGTGAGCTTGCTCTGAGATTCTGAAGACATGTTCCTTTCCATCCTGATTCGAGCTATTGGGGTTCAATATAAGCATCCATAAGACGCTGGGTCGGCCCGTTTTGTATTCAAGATAGATGGACAAGTTACTCTTTATGAATTTAAGCGTGCGTGTAAATTAAACCAGATCAACATCCAATTCCTCTGCGCAAAATCTTTTTAAATCAAACCAGTAGAAAACTCGCAATCCATTTAATCCAGAGCAATTATCAAAAGCATACAAAAACCAACATAACTTTGTCCCTTTCGCTTTCCGCTTATCGGTCCAGGTACTATCGTGAAACAGGCAGCAAAGCCAAGTGGCCAATCAAAGGAGATGGATTATGGCTCGCGACAATCAGAATCCAGGCAATTTTCAGAATGACCGGGAGAAGGCTTCTGAAGCTGGCAAAAAGGGAGGTCATATTGGAGGAAAGCATAGCGGCGGGAATTTCAAGAATGACCCCCAGAAGGCTTCCGAGGCCGGCCGCAAAGGTGGCAAGAGCCAGGGACATTGAGCCACTGAGCGGCCCCGTGTGGCCCAGCGTCAGGCTGGGCCACATCGCTTTGTTCTCTCATTCCTCTCATCGGGTCTGCTAAAGGAAGGTCATTTCCGGTGACTCCACCAATCAAGGCTGACACCATGCAAAAAGAGCATCGTGCCGTTTATGACGGGGAAAAACGGCTAGTCGGAAAAGTCCTCCGAGATGAAAACTTGCAGAGCGTCTTCTTGGAGGCAGAGAATGGAGAAACGTATAGCGTTCCCAATCAGTACCTCATTCGTCAAGACGAGCATTGGATTTTGACGGAACCGCTATCCAAGTTCTCCAAAGTTGAGCCCCCTTCTCATCGCGAGGAGCAACAGCGCGTCGACGAGATGAGCGCGGACAGCTTCCCAGCCAGCGATCCACCCGATTACACCCTAGGCAAGAATGAGACCGACAGGTAGTTGTTGTTAGGTAATGGAACTAAAAGGCCCTCGTTCGAGGGCCTTATGAGTTCATTTTCCTTCATCAACCTGCCTTTTTGTTCACGTTCTTTTTCGCTAGCTGCGTCAGTTTGTCATCGGTGGCCTTTTCCTCTTTGAGAGTCTCGGCCAGGATATCTTTCGCTTCCGTGTAGCCGAGTTGCTCAGCCAGCGAACACAGGGTGCCATAGGCGGCAATTTCGTAGTGCTCCACCTTCTGTGCCGCGCCGATCAAGCCAGCGTCCAGGACCGGCCCTTTTTCCGCGCTCTCGATGAGATCCTGGGCTTCTTCGATCAGACTTTCCATCCCATAGCATTTAATACGCTTGATACGAACATCGGGAATCGTATCGGCAGCTTTCTCGAGCCGTTCCACCTGGCCACGGGTTTCCTCGAGGTGCTCCTTGAAGGCGTCGGCTAGCTTGCCGTCATCTGCGGCACGTGCCAGTTTAGGGAGCGCACGCGTGATTTGCTTTTCGGCACTATTGATGTCCGATAGAAGATGAATAAAAAGGTCATTCGCATCTTTAACTACCATGTCACACTCCTTCCTGTCGTTACGCATCACCTAGTAGGCGCGCACGAAAAATTGCGGGACTTTGCCAAGCTTTAACGCTCGCTTCGTCTGCGTTCCATTTCGTACCCGTCATTGCAAGACGACCGTCAAAGCAAAAACCAATACCGTCTCCAGCCTAGCTGCAAACGTCGGAGATACAGGTCGATAGACGTTTCGATGGTTAACACGCATCAAAGGATGAAAAGAAAGGGTTTCCTGCGTAGGAGTGGGAGCAGGACATGGTTTTCAAACTAAGCATTGCTTTTCAAAATAAGCATAGTGTGCGATGAGCTGCCCGCACCGTAAGAGTAGTGGGCACGTCGCACACTGTACACACTGTAAGAAGGGTCTCTGGCTTTAGCTGGGCGCCTCCAGCAACGCCTCCAGCGCCTTCCCATCCAATGAATCGGTGGAGAGATCGAGCAGCCGCGCGAACGTCGCACCGGCGCTATCCATACGCTGAATGCCACGCGTGGTATCGAACGGCAACTCGATGCCCTGACGGACGCCAGCGCCGTGGAAGATCGCGACGCCATGGTTGGAGGCGAACGCCGTGCTTGCGGTCGGCACCTGCGGACCGTGGTTGGCCCCGGGCGTGGTGACCTCGGCCACGGTATCGCCATGCGCATTGCTGCCCCAGACGAAACCCGGCGCATAGGCGAACAGCACATCGCCCGCCCGCTCGCCCCAGTAGCCCAGTACGCTGGCCTCCTGCTTCTTCACTGCCAGCGCGACCACGTTGCGCTCGCCATCCGGTGTATCGACATACCAGGTGGTCAGTGCCTTGAGAATCTGGGTCTTCACGCTTTCGATGCGCTCGGGCGCGACGAGATCGCGATTGACGAAGATTTCCAGACCGCCGCGCTCATCCTTGAGAAAGGCCTGGCTGCGGGCTGCCTCGGGCCGGCCCTGCGCATCGATCGTGCACAGGTCGAACTCCGCCAACCGCCTGTGGATATCACAGAAATGGCCATTGGGCACATCGCCGTGATCAGAAGCCAGCACCACCACGGTGTCGTCGCCACAACCGGCGAGCGCGCGGCCCACGGCATCGTCGAGAATCCGGTAGGAGCGGCGGATTACTTCCAGATAGCGCTGGTGATCGTCTGCCCGGTAGAACTTCGATTCCGGATCGCACTGGGCCAGGCAGGTGTGATGCGTCTCGTCGTTCAGGCGGAAGACGGTGGCGAAGAGCGAGAAGTCTTCTTCGTCGAGCAGCGTCAAGGCGCTATCGACCAGCCACTCCAGCTGATAGCGCCCCTCGTCGAAGCTGGTCTCGAAGTAGCGGGTATCGGGATCCGCCGACACCGCCCATTTGGAAATGAACGGCCCGTGACGCTCGATCAGGCGGCGGGCGATCTCGGGTTGGGTACTGGTCGCCGCCGGCGCCGTGATCTGAGACTGCAACAGGTCGAGCTGGCCGGATGCGGGGTCGAAGGCCAGCAGCTTGAAGCGCACTTTCGGCCCCGATTCGTCACCGATCCCGATCGGCAACCAGTCGCTCCAATCGCCAACCGCCAGCGAGGCCCGGCTACCCTGCAAGCTCATCTCGAGCTGCGCGCCATCGGGGCTCAGCGTTACCGCTACCGGCTCGCCGCGATGCGCGGGAATCAACGCCACGAAGTCGTCCCCGCTGCGCTCGACGGCGAAGCGGTTATGCTTCTGGTGATGCGCCAGCGTGCCCTTCGGCGGCCAGCCCAACGCCTCCCTTTGTGGTGGATGGGTCCACTGCTCGAGATGCGTGCTATGCAGACAGGCCGGCGCCAGCTCCATCGGTGCCGGACCGGCCCCCGTCCAGAACGGCGCGAAGCAGAGGTCGTCCTTCCCGGTCGGCTTGAGGCTTTCAGGGAAGTGCACCAGCGCGCTCTTGTGGCCGGCTTCGGCCATCAGTTCCAGCAGATGGCCGGTACCGCTCGGCGAGATGCGCTGCCCCACCCAGCTGGTGCCCGGGGCCTGCCCGGTCAGAAAGGTGACGAAATTGGTATCGCCCCAGGTCGAGATATAGGGCAGCAGGCGGGTGTAGCCGCCCTCGGCGCGCATGCGCTGGATGTTGGGCAGCACGCCCTCGGCGCAGAAGCGTTCGACGAGTTCGGGTATCAGGCCATCGACGCCCAGCAGCAGGATCTTGCGGTTCCGACTCATGAAAATCTCCTGTGGGCGCGGATTATTGGATTCTGTAACGATCGATGATCGAGCGATCAATCTCGATGCCCAGTCCCGGCTTGTCGAGCACCTCGACGCAGCCGTTGGCATTGAGCTGGAATTCGCCGCCAATCAACTCCTGGCGGAACGGATGGGCGGACTGATCGTATTCGAGCATCGGTTCGTCGGGCGTCAGCGATAGCGGTTGCGGCGGCAGCGTGGCGATGAACTGCACCGCCGCCGCCAGCCCGATACCGGTACCCCAGACATGGGGGATCAACGGTACGTGCCAGGCCTGGGCCATGGCGGCGATCTTCTGGCACTCGGTGAGTCCGCCGGCGGCGCCGAGGTCGGGCTGGATCACGTCCAGCACGCCTTCGCTGATCAGATCGCGATAACCGATCTTGGTGTACTCGTTCTCGCCGGCGGCGATCCAGGTGCGGGAGATGCCCTTGAGTTCGCGATAACCGTGGCGGTTTTCCGGGCTCAGCGGCTCCTCGAACAGATGCACCCGCGTCTCTTCGAGCTCCATCAGGATGCGCCGCGCCGCCGGCACGCTGTAGGCGCAGTTGGCGTCCATCATCAGCGCGATGTCGTCACCCACCGCTTCGCGCACCGCACGCATGTCGCGAATGTCCGCCTCGATGCCGAAGCCGGTCTTGAGCTTCATCGCCCGGTAGCCATTGGCCTGGTGGCGCAGCGCTTCCTCGACCACTTCCTCGGGGTAGCGGCCGTCCTCGCGACGGTAGAAGCCGGTGGCGTAGGGGCGAATCTCGGTGCGAAATGCGCCGCCCATCAGGCGATGAATCGGCTGGCCCAGCGCCTTGCCGGCGAGATCCCACAGCGCGATGTCGATCGCGGCGATGCCGAACAGCGCCGCCCCTTTCTGACCGTAGGGCCGGGTGTGGTTGTACATCGTTTCCCACAGCACCTCGCGGTCGAAGACCGAGCGCCCGATCACCAGCGGCTTGAGCGCATGCTCGACCATCGCCTGGGCGACCTGTGGCGGCTGCAATCCATGGTTGATGCATTCGCCCCAGCCCACCAGGCCATCATCGGTATGAATTTCCACCAGCATCGCCGTGCGCCGATGCACCCAGCCCTGGGAGAACGAAAACGGTTGCTCCAGCGGCGCGGCGAGGACGTGAGTCTTGAGGTCAGTAATGATCATGGCAAGAAATCGCTCTGCGAAGGGTAGTGTCGGCGAAGTCGAAAAAACCGAAGGCGTCGATGCTCATGCGCGGCTGCTCGAGGAGGGTACGGGTTGGCGACATGCCGCCATCCTGGATCGCCAATCGAGCACACCCGCTACCGCCGTCCAGATCAGGAACAGCCCGATCAATACGAACAGCGTCGTGGCGATGCCGCTATGGGTGAAGAACGAGAGGAAGTCACCACGCGAAATCAGCAAGCCCCGGCGTAGCGAACTCTCCAGCGCCGGTCCCAGAACCATGCCGATGACCAGCGGTGCCAACGGGTAACCGCCCCGGCGCAGGACGTAGGCAAGAATGCCGGTCAACGCCGCGACCACCAGATCCAGCGGATTGCCGCGCACCGAGACCGCACCGATGAAGCTGAACATCACGATGCCGCCCATGACGAAGCCCAAGGGCATCTTGAACAGGTAGCGGAACAGGCCGATGGAGGGTTTGCTGAGAATCAGCATGGCCACGTTGACGATGATCAGCACCACGAACAGCGCATAGACCGTCTGTGCCTGGTCGACCATCAGGCGCACGCCGGGCGTGATGCCATGGATCACCATCGCGCCCATCATCATTGCCGTGACCACATCGCCGGGGATGCCCAGCGCCAGGGTGGGAATGAAGGCGCTGCCGGTCACCGCATTGTTGGAGGACTCCGAGGCGATGATGCCGTCCGGCTCGCCCTTGCCCAGATTGGCCCGGCGCGGCGACAACTTCTGCGCCGAGGCGTAGCTGATGAAAGCCGCCGCCGCCGCCCCGGTGCCCGGCAAGGCGCCGACGAAACTACCGATGAACGAGCCGCGCACCAGCTCGATCAGACGACGGCCGATCTCGCGCAAGCTCGGGAAGCGCAGCCGCGCCTCGGGAATGGCCGCGGCTTCCTCGTCTCGCGCCGAAAAACGGATGAAAACCTCGGACAGCGCGAAGGCGCCCACCACGACCGGGATCAGATCCAGGCCCGAACTGAGCGCGTAGGAGCCGAAGGTAAAGCGATCGGCACCGGTGATCGGATCGCTGCCGACCATCGAGAAGAAGAACCCCATCATCCCGCACACCAGCCCCTTGAGCAGACTGCCGCGGGAGATTCCGACGATACACAGCATCGCCAGACAGACCAGGGCGAAAACCTCGATCGAGCCGAAGTTCACGGCGAATTTCGCCAGTTGAGGCGCGCAGAAAATCAGCAATACGCAAGAGAGCACGCCGCCGAAGAACGAGGCGAAGGTGGCCCAGCCCAGCGCTTCGTCGACGCGGCCCTGTTGGGTCATCGGATAGCCATCGAAGGTGGTCGCCGCCGACTGCGGCGTGCCCGGCGTATTGATCAGGATCGCCGTGATCGAACCGCCATAGACCGAGCCGCAGTAGACGCCGATCAGCAGCGCCATGCTGGTAATGACATCCATGCCGAAGGTAAACGGCAGAAAGATCGTCAACCCGACCACCGACCCCAGCCCGGGCAGACCGCCGATGACGATGCCGGCCCAGGTGCCGATCACGATGGCGAGCAGCGCCTGCCAGGTGAAAGCGTCACCCATCGCTGCCAGAATCATGTCCATCTCAGATCACTCCATTCGTGAGCAGCGCCGGCAACCGGATCATCAGCACGTGGTGAAACAGGAACCACAAACCGCCACCGATCACGATCGTGCCCAGCAGCAGCGGCAACGGCCGCTGAATACGAAACAGCCAAAGCGTCAACGCCACCAGCGGCAACGCCGGGATCAGAAAGCCGAGGCTCGCCGTGGCGATCGCGGCGACCAGCACCGCGGCCATCAACAGCGGCAGAGGCGTCAGCGTCGCGTGCTTTACCGGGACGCGGCGGATCAACTCGCCGATCAGGATCGCCAGCGCCACGGCGCACCAGATCGTCAGTACGATGCGGGGAACCAGCATGGCGTTATCCGGCCCCTGCCACGCGGTAATCGATAGACCGGCGCCAGCCAGCAACAGAGCCAGCGCGGTCAATACTCGAGGATGGATCAAGGATGCGAACATGGATCGCGGCTCCTGAGAGATCGAGAGAACAAGGGTTCGAAAGAACGGGTTACGGCGTCAGGCCAGCGTCCTTGAGCACCTGCTTGTTGGCCGCGAAGCGCTTTTGCACGAACGCCTCGAAATCCTCCGGCCCGAGATAGGCGATATCCGCCTTGGCCTTGTCGGCGAATGCCTTGAACTTGTCCGATTCGACCGTCGCCTTGCACGCCTCGGCATACTGCTGAGTGCGCTCCTCGGAAATTCCCTTCGGCGCGACGACGCCCTGCCAGACGGCGAAGTCCAACGCCGGCAGGCCGAGTTCCTGCATCGTCGGCACGTCGGGATACCCCTCGACACGATGATCGGCGAAGACTGCCAGCGGGCGCAGGTCGTAGTTTTCGAGGATGGTCTCGGTATCGGCCATGATCTGGATCTCGTTGCCGGCCAGTGCATTCATCGCCGGGCCGGAACCGCTGTAGGGCACGTGCTCCGCCTTGAGATCGCTGTTGACAGTCAATGCCGCCATAGCGAGGTGAGGCAACGTACCGGGGCCGGAAGAGCCATACAGGAAGGGATATTCCTGCGATTCCTCGACCAGTTGCTTGAACGACTCGATATCGGAGGATTTCGAGACCATCAGGAACATCGGATTGGAAACGGTGCGGCAGATGTAGGTGAAGCTGTCCGAGCCATAGGGCAGCTTCTTCAGCGAAGGCTGGATCGACAGCGCACCGGCGGGTTCGTAGCCGATGATGTTGGGGTTGCCTTCGCTGTTGGCGACCTCCGCCGTACCGACCGTGGCGCTGGCGCCGGCCACGTTACGTACCACCGAGGTGACGCCCAGCTGCTGCGAGAAGATCGGCTCGAAGCTGCGCGCGACGATGTCCGTGGCGCCACCCGCCGCGAACGGCACGATGATGTCCAGATTGTCGGCAGCCACCGCCGAATGGGTTGCGCCGATCAGCGCGAGGGCGGCCAGCGAATAACGCAATGATGTCATGGTTAGCTCCATTTTTTCGTAGCGCTGCGAAATCGGCGGAAAACAGAACACTTGGCTGTCGTCATCAGACTTGTGGGCGCTCTTCCGGTCTGGTTCGAACTCTTGCTCTCGCCTAAGCCTTTAGGCGAATAACGGATGCCCGCCGAGATGGATTAGAATCGTAGCGCTACGATTTTGACCGGACAATCGCTGCCAATCGTCCATTCGTCGTAGCCTTAGACCAAAGGACAAGTAGCCGCGCCGACACGGCAGAGCGTTGCTTCAACCCGGACCGTAGCTGGAGAGAATGACGAAACGTCGCCGTAGACTGGATACCCAAGCTCTGTCTGAAAAATCGACGAGCGATAGCCAGACAAGGCAAAAATCGGCGAAAAAACGGAGTTTACGCGGAGTAAATGAGCATTTTGAGTCGATTTTTAACGCCGTATGGGTGAGCGCAGACATTTTTCAGACAAAGCGTAGCGAACGGCATCGACACGAAAGCAATGACATTCATACGTTTATCAGCGAGACACCGGGTGCGAGGACCGATATACCCCGGTGATCGCGAAGGAAGGGGCCAGAAGCCGTGGCAAGAAGCAGACGCAGTTCCCAGCGCGTGACCATGGGCGAAGTCGCCCAGTTGGCCAACGTTTCGCCGAGCACGGTATCGCTCTACCTGCGTCGTCCCGATGAGGTCTCCCCCCGGCGCGCCGAAAAGATCCAGTCGGCCATCGACCGGCTGGGCTATCTGCCGAATACCATGGCTGGCGGGCTGGCCTCGTCGCGCTCCAACGTGATCGGCGTGCTGGTGCCGACCATCACCAACTCGTTCTTCTCGGAAACGCTCGAAACTCTGGAGCGCCATCTGCGTAGCGCCGGTTATCAACTGTTGATCGGCAACACCGAATTCGACGACTCCCGGGAAGAAGAGCTGATCCGCTCGCTCCTGAGCTGGAACCCTGCCGGCCTGGTGCTGACCGGCTTTCTGCACAACCGCAAATCGCTATCGGTGCTCACCAACAACGACACGCCCATCGTCGAAATGTGGGACTACGGCCAGCCGGGGCTGGACATGGTCGTGGGCTTTTCGCATCACACCTGTGGACGCTTAGTGGCCGAACACATGTTGCGCCAGGGCCGGCGCCGGATGGCCTTCGTCAGCACCAACTTCCAGCGTGACGTGCGCGCCCGCGACCGCTATCACGGCTTTCGAAATGCGGTCGAGGCCGCCGGCGGCACCGTCGAGCTACGTGAGCTGAGCGGACGCAGCCACGCCGAGGAGACGGGCCATCTGACACAGGCACTGATGCAGGCCCACCCCGAGATAGAAGCCATCGGCTGTTCCAACGACATGGTAGCGCTTGGCGTACTGTGCGAATGCCAGCGCCAGCGCTGGGAGATCCCCGGCCGGCTAGCCCTCGCCGGCTTCGGCAATCTGGATTTCACCACCAGCACCGTCCCGCCGCTGACCACCGTCGAGCCACCGCGTCGGGAAATCGGCCAGCACACCGCCCGATTGCTGCTGTCACGACTCAAGGGGGAGCTGCCGGAAAGCGATAAACGGCTGGACCTGGGGGTAAGACTGGTGGAGCGGGAGAGTGCATGACGATCCGGGGTGGGAGGCACCATGGCGTCGAGTTACGCGACAGTGGCTGCGCAAGATTCTACAGCATCGCATAGCCAATCATGAACGCGAATGAAATTGAGAAGAATTATCATTATTGACTGACAGGTGTGTCCTCCGGATAATCCTCGAGCCCGCCATAAAAAACCGCGGGCATATAAGAAGAGATCATTCACTTTCGGGGACACCACGATGAGCGGTCGCAATCGCACGATCGTGAGCCGCGAGAAACCGTCATGGTGTCATCACACCACCACGGCGATTCTCTGCGGTTCAGCACTATTCACCATTCCCGCGCTCGGAAACGCGCAGCAGACAGGGAGCGACGATGGGGCGTACCGCCTATCTCCCGTTATCGTCAACGCTCAGGCAGCGCCTGACGACGACGCCGATACCGTCGTGGCGCGGGAGCTGTGGGTAGGCGGGAAGGTCGCTACCAGCATTCAGGACACGCCCGCTTCCGTCTCGGTGATTACCCAGAAAGAGATCGAACAGCGAGACGCCAAGACCACTGAAGAAGTCCTGCAGTACACCCCCGGCGTCGTCACCGATTATTACGGCACCGATGACCGTAACGACTATTTCCAGATTCGCGGCTTTCAGGCCACGACCTATCGCGACGGGATGACGCTGGGCTCCATGCGTGGCGTGCGTGAAGATCCATACGCCTACGAGCGCATCGAGGTGCTGCGCGGCTCGAACTCGACGCTATTCGGCCCCGCTGACCCGGGCGGATCGGTCAACTTCGTCAGCAAGCGACCACGATTCGAGCGCTTCGGCAACGGCTTTCTCTCCTACGGATCGTTCGATCACAAGGAAGCCGGCATCGATGTCGGCGATGTCCTGGATTCCGACCAGACACTGGCCTATCGCTTCACCGGAAAGATTCAGGACAGCGACCGAGAGTACGATCACTCGAAGGATAACAGTGGTCTTTTGATGGGCGGCCTGACGTGGGAACCGACGGATCAAACCACGGCAACGCTGATCGTCGACTATCTCAACCGAGACGACACGCCCAATAGCGGCGGCTATCCGCTCGACCGAGAGTATGACCGCGACGACTTCTTCGGCGAGCCCGGCTTCAACGATCAAGACGTCGATCGCACTAGCATCACCGGCCAGCTGCGCCACGACTTCGAAAACGGCCTGACGCTGAGCACGAACCTGCGTTATAGCGATCTCAAGGATGACTTTCAGTACGTCTATATCAACGATGTCGCTGCGCGCACCAGCACGGTGGTGAACCGAGACTATTTCGGTACCGATACCGAAGCTCACGAGTTCATCGGCAATACCATCCTGCAGTACGATGCCAGCTTCGGCGAGATCGACAGCAGCACCCTCGGTGGTATTGAGTACCGCGACGCCTCGACTGATAGCCAGTCGATCTACGGGAATGCGGAACCCATCGATATCACCAACCCGGTTTATAGTGGCGGTCCCGAAGACCTGACGCCCTACCGGTACGAAAACCAGGATTACCAGACTCGTTCGGTCTTCCTGACGCAAAATCTCTCTTTCTATGATCGCTTCGTGGTCAGCGCCGGCGTACGCAACGACTCGATGGATCTCTCGAGCGAGGGGGAATCCTACGGCGCCGCTTTCGACGACAGCGACGATTTCTCGGAGACCACCGTGCGTGGCGCACTGACCTATATCGTCAACGACGAACTCTCCACTTACGTCAGCTACGTAGAGTCGGTCGCACCGCCCACCATTGGCGTCACGCCGGAGCGCGGCAAGCAGCAGGAGATCGGTCTGAAATACTCGCCCGACGGGATGAACGCCCAGTTTTCTGCGGCGATCTACAACCTGGAAAGAGACGACGTGACCATCGCCGTAGTGCAGGACAATGGTGCCATCGACCAGCAAACCATCGGAACGTCCCGGGCGCGCGGTCTCGATCTCGAGGCCAAAGCCGAGCTGACCGATAATCTGAGCATCGTCGGCGGTTACTCCTATCTGGATACGGAGGTCGAAGAGGGCACGCTGCGTGATGGCACCTCGATCAAGGGCAACGATTTCGCCATCGCTCCGAAACACACCGCGATGCTCTGGGGTTACTACACGCTGCCGGGCGAGAAGATGAGCGTCGGTCTGGGCGCCCGCTACACCGATGGCTACTACTTCGATGCCGCCAATACCTCGAAGAGCGATTCGGCAACGCTGTTCGACGCCGCCTTCGACTATCGGATCGTCCAGAACACCGACTTCACGATCAACGTCAGCAATATCTTCGACGAGCAGCACGTCGTCGGCTCCGGCACGGCCAACTACTACAACCCGGGCCGCGAGATTCGGGCGAAAGTCAGCTACCACTGGTAACGCCAACGATAGCGTTTTAACGTCCTCGAGCGGTCGAGATCGCTCGGGGGGAGTGCTCGTACTTCTACCGTATACGTCGCCTTCGGATTTCCAGTTATAGCGACGCTGCAGAGCGTGCTGACACACAAAACGGCCGGACCTTGTGGCCCGGCCGTCTTCAATGGCGAGACTTGGCTACTGGCTGGCTTGCGACGGATAGCGGTGCATCAGATCCAGCAGGACGCCGTTGGTCCAGCCGAACCCGTCGACGACATCATATTCACCGCCGCCGCCCACGGCGGGGTCGACCACGTCGTATTTTTCGACCAGCTTGCCGGTCTGTTGGTAGACCGCGCGATTGGTTTCGATCCAGCGCCGGGCGATGGTTTCGGCCAGGTCGTCGTGTCCGTAGCGGTCGAGACCGGAAACCGCCAGCCACTGCAGCGGCGCCCAGCCATTGGGCGCATCCCACTGTTCGCCGGTGTTATGCGTGGTGGTGACCATGCCCCCGGCGCGCAGCAGCTCGCGCCGCACCGTCTCGGCCGTGGCATCGGCCTTGGCCGGGTCGGCAACGCCAAACGCCAGCGGATAGACCATGGCCGCTGAAATCGCGTTGGTCAGATGCCCCTCCCGCCAGTCGTAATCGGTGTAGTAACCCCCGTCAGGTTGCCAGAAGACCCGGTTGATCGCGCTTCGACGCTGTTCGGCCAGCGCCTCGAAGCGTGCCGCCTGGGAGTCATCGCCCTGGACCCGCCACGCGTGCGCCAGGGTGCGTTCGAGCTGGTACAGCAGCGCGTTGAGATCCACCGGCAGGATATCGCGGGTTTCGATGGTGGTCTGGTGCTGGCCATCGGCCATCCAGCGCGAGCTGAAGTCCCAGCCACTTTCGGCAGCGGCTCGTAGATGGCCGTACAGTTCGGGAGCCGGCCGGTCGCTACGCGCGGCCAGCTCGCGTTCGGCGGCGTAGGCTTCCGGCCGGGGCCAGTTCTCGCTTCCGTGATAGCGATTGAGCAAGGTGCCGTCGGCCAGTCGAACCACGTGCTCACGTACCTCGCCGGGGCCGATTTCATCGGCGCCGCGCATCCAATAGTCGTGTTCCCGCATCAATTCGGGCAGATAGCGGCGATAGACGGCTTCTCCGTCATGCTCCGCCAGCAGCGCTACCATCGGGGCGAAGAATGGCGGCTGGCTACGCGTCAGAAAATAGGTCCGCGTACCGTTGGGCACGAACCCGTAGGTGTCGATCAGCCAGGCGAAGTTGTCGACCATGTCGCGCACCAGGCCGAAGCGGTCGCTGCGCGCCAGGCCCAACATGGTGAAGTAGCTGTCCCAATAGAACATCTCATTGAAGCGTCCGCCCGGCACCACGTAGGGTTCGGGCAGCGAGACCAGGCTGCTCCAGGGGCCTTCGTCGGTGTCCGCCGGATCCCGTGTCAGATAGGGCCACAGATTGATGATGTGGCTCTCGATCGAGGTATCGGCCGCCTCGCTAAGGCGCGTTTCGTTCTCCGGGCGCGGATCGAAGTTGGCATCGACGAAGGCTTGCAACCGGGCCTTGTCGATTTCCCCCTCCTGCTGCTGCAGCCGTTCGAAGTCGGCCACGATGGCCGCGGGGTCGCGCTTGGGCACCAGATCGACCACCGACTTGCCATCTGGGTAGAGCTGCGCCATGGCGACGGCCTCCATCACCGGCCCCCAGGTACGATCCGGGGACTGCCTGGAGGTCTTGGCAGGCGCCTCTTGCGTCTCTTGCGCCGGTTCCCGTTCGATGCCCTGCGTGCCGCAGCCGCCCAGCAGCAGCGCCGTCAGCAGTAACGTGGTCCACCCCAGCCTCACCTGCCGATAATTCCCAAGCCATTCCATTGTCACGCTCCTCACGGCCATGTGTCGGAAGTCAGTGTCGGAAGTCATAGCTAGCCAGACTTCATCGACGAAGCCCATGCCGCTTTCGAGGTATGGCGTGTCCGAATGAAAAACGCCCCGATCATGGATCGAGGCGTTCCGAGAACAGAGATTCGAATGCCCGCCCAAGGGTTACAATGCCCCGTCGGCGATGGCTCTGGCCATGGTGGGAGACAACGGCAATCGGGGCAGCAGCGTTGCCTGATAGGCGTGATAGAGGTCCGCCTTGCCGCTCCAGATTTCGCTCGAGGGGTTGTTGTGGCGGTCGAGTTCCTGCCACCAGCTGCCCCGTTCGCGATCGATCAGGAAACGATCGATGTAATCCCAGAAACGGCGGTACCAGGTTTCGTAGGTGGCGTCGCCGGTACGCTTGAGCAGCGCCGCGGCGGTGGCGGCGGCTTCGGCCAGTGTCCAGTGCATGCGCTCGTGCACCACCGGCTGGTTTTCCCAGTCGTGGGTGTAAATGAGCCCTGGCTCGCCATCGACGTTCCACGCCAGCTCGGTCGCGCTATGGAACAGGCCCTGAGCGTCTTCCAGCAACCAGCCAGGCGCCGCTTCGCCATGGCGCAGCAACCCGCCTTCGAGATGCAGCATCAACCGCGCCCATTCGAAGGCGTGACCAGGCGTGGCACCGTAGGGCCGGAACTGGTCCTTGGGCGTTTCCTGGTTGTAGTCGCGCCATTCGTTCCACTCGCTGTCGAAGTGCTCGACGACACGATAGTCGTTGGGTCTGGCGTGGGCGTGGATGATTCTGTCGACGATGGAGAGCGCACGCGCCCGCCACTTCGGCTCGTCAAGAACGTCGGCGAGTTGCAGGAAGGCTTCGGTCGAGTGCATGTTGCTGTTGCCGCCGCGATACGCCTCGTCTTCGCGCCAGTCGCGGGAGAACCCCTCGCGCATGCGCCCTTCGTCCTCGGACCAGAACCGGGTCTCGATCACGTCGATGATATCGTCCAGCAGCGGCCTGGCGTCTTCGTTGTCGGCTTGATACGCACTGGCCGCGGCAAGGGCGACGAAGGCGTGAATATAGGCCTGCTTGGTCTGCGTTTCGCCCGCCTTGGGCCGTTCGCCATACCAGCCGCCGTGCTCATCGTCGTGCAGCTCGCCTCGCAATGCCGCGACGCCGTGCGCCACCAGCGGTGCCATGCCGGGCTCGCCACGCATGGCGGCCAGCGAGAAACAGTGCGTCATGCGGGCAGTGATCATGGTGTCGGGGTTAGCATCCGATGGCAGTCGGCCGTCTTCGTCCAGCGCCGCAAAACCGCACTCGGCATGGCGCGAGGCGCGATAGAACGCCAGCAGGCGCTGGCCTTCGCTCTCAAGCCAGTGATGATGTGCCGGCCGATCCAGCCAGCTGTCCTGACGTGGCGGCAGATTGTGAGTCGTACCTGGCATGTTCGGGGCCTCCTTTTGCCCGAGAATTGCTGTTGGTGCTCGAAGACCCTGGGCGATTCCCGAGCAGGGCTCCATGACTTTCGCTCTCTTGGTGACCGCTCAACCGTTGACGATCATGCCGCCGTTGGGGTGTAGCGTCTGGCCGCTTATGAAGGACGCGTCCAGCGATGCCAGAAAGACATAGCACGGCCCCAGCTCGGACGGCTGTGCGGCCCGCCCCATCGGCGTGTCGGAGCCGAAATCTTCCAGCATCTGCGGATCGTGGGCACCCAGGGTGGCGGGCTGCAGCGGCGTCCACACCGGGCCGGGCGCGACCGCATTGACCCGAATGCCGCGCGCCACTACCTGATTGGAGAGCGAACGGGTGAAGCTGATGATCGCGCCCTTGGTGGCGGTGTAGTCGACCAGGAAATCGGGCCCGATATACGCATTGACCGAAGCGGTGTTGATGATCGAATCATCTTCTCCCTGGTACGGCAATGCCGCCTTGGTCAAATAGAACATGCCGTGAATGTTGGTGGCGAAGGTCTGTTCCCACTGGTCATCGTCGAGCTCGGTAAGATCGGTGCACACCTGCTGGGTGCCGGCGTTGTTGACCAGGATGTTGAGCCCGCCGAAGGTGTCGACGACCTGCTGGAGCGCCGAGCGGCAGAATGCGGCATCGCGAATGTCACCGGCAATCGACAGGCAACGCCGTCCTTCCGCCTCGATCAGACGCTGCGTCTCTCTGGCGTCCTCGTCCTCGCTGAGATACATGATCGCGACGTCGGCACCCTCGCGAGCAAAGTGGATCGCCGCGGAGCGGCCGATGCCGCTGTCGGCGCCGGTAATCAGAGCGATCTTGCCCTCCAGCTTGCCGCTGCCGCGATAGCCCGGCCGGATGAACTCCGCCGGTGGCTGCATCAAGCCTTCCTTGCCGGGTAGTGACTGCTGTTGCGCATGGATTTCGGTCTTCTTGACCATATTGGCCGCTCCTTGGCTTCGGGTTGGATACACTGACTGAATCGAGTCATCCGCGATGCAGAGCGAACGCGAGAGCGCTTGCCCATGAGCGTAGCTTTACTACGCGACGCTATCAGTCTTAGTTGAGCGCTGTTCTCTCGACAAGCCGAGCGCGATCGGAACAGGCAGCAAGCCAGACACGACCGGAACAGGCCGAACGCGAACCCGATCAAGTGCCGACGACGCCGAACACCCAACCGACCCCGGCCGTGGCGGCCATGGCCAGCACACCCCACACGACCACTCGGACGACAGCGACCCGCACGCGTGAACCGCCCACTTTGGCCGACAGGATCCCCAGCAGGCCGAGTGCCAGTAGCGAACCGATGGCGACGACCAGCGCGATCCCCTGACGAGGCGCCAGCAGCGAGGCGATGATCGGCAACGCAGCACCGGCGAGAAAGGTCAGCGCCGAGGCCATCGCCGCCTGCAAGGGTCGCGCTTCACTGACATGGCTGAAACCGAGTTCATCACGCGCATGGGCCGCCAGCGCGTCGTGGTGCATCAGCTTTTCGGCGACCTCCTGCGCCAGCGCAGAGGAGAGGCCCCGCGCTTCGTAGATATCCGCCAGTTCACGGGTTTCGAACTCATAGTTGGCAGCCAGCTCGCGACGTTCGCGCGCCAGGTCGGCGCGTTCGGTATCCTTCTGCGAGCTGACCGAGACGTACTCGCCCGCGGCCATCGACATCGCCCCGGCCACCGCCCCGGCCGCCCCTGCGGTCAGCACGCCAGCCAGTGTCGCGCCCGCCGTCGCCATGCCGATGACCAGGCTGGCGGTGGAAACGATGCCGTCGTTGGCGCCCAGCACCGCCGCTCGCAGCCAGCCCACACGATCCGAGTAGTGACGCTCCTTGGGTATGGACATCCCTGACTCCTGCCCCGGCTCCCATTTCATGACGCCTCCTACGCTTGCAGACCCAGTGCAGCCTGGTGCTTGTCGTCTTTCTCTCCTCTCATCCTAGGCTAACCCGATGGGACCGGAGAGGTTGTCTCTGGCGATGATGGGCGGTCTCAATGA
>NZ_PZJU01000048.1 GCF_003206715.1 Salinicola peritrichatus
TCAGACAGAGCGTAGTCGGCTCTCAAGGCCTGGGTCCTGTACTGCACAGGGCTCAGGCCTTTTAGTGTCAGTTTGATGCGTTCGTGATTGTAGTAGTGGATATAGTGATCGATCCCTCGCTGCAGCTGCTCGAGCGTCTCGAACCGATTCAGGTGGAAGTACTCGGCCTTGAGGGTGCCGAAGAAACTCTCCATCGCCGCGTTGTCCAGACAGTTGCCTTTCCGCGACATGCTCTGGACCAGGGATCTCTCCGCCAGCAAACGCCGGTAAGCGGGATGTTGATAATGCCATCCTTGATCGGAGTGCAGCTGCGGCTTGTCCGCTGGATTCAGTCGAGCCAACGCCTTGTGCAGCATGCCACTCACCAGTGATAGGGCCGGCCGCTTGCCTGTCTGGTAGGCCACGATCTCACCGTTATAGAGGTCCATGACCGGCGACAGATACAGTTTCTGGCCGTTGACGCTGAACTCCGTGATATCGGTGACCCACTTCTGGTTAGGCCATTGTGCCTGGAACTGGCGGTCGAGCAGATTGGGCGCGATTCGCCCTACGGTTCCTCGATAGGAGCGGTATCGCTTTCGACGTACCAGGGACATCAGGCCCAGTCTGTTCATCAGTCGCTGCACGGTCTTGTGATTGACCGTTTCGCCCGCCTGCTTCAAGACGGCCGTGATGCGACGGTAACCGTAACGTCCCCGGTGGTGGTCGTAGATTTGGCGTATCCGCGTTTTCAGGGCCGCGTATTTGTCACCTGTGCTCTGAGCCTTACGCTGATAGTAGAACGTGCTGCGCGAAAGACCAGCCGCCCGCAGCAGCAAGGCGAGGGGTTGCTCATGCCTTAATCCCTGGACGGTTTGCGCTTTTTGCCTCGCGCCGCCGCCTGCTCTTCCCGGATCAAGGCATCGAGCTTTTTTAGGTAGGCGTTCTCGGCACGCAGGTAAGCGAGCTCTTCGAGCAACTCCTTCTGAGAGCGCTCTTCATCGGGAGAGGGTGGTGAAGGCGGCTTCTTCGACATTGGGCGGCGTCCCTTACGCTTGGGTTCCAGGGCAGTCAGACCTCCACTATGGTATTGACGTTCCCATCTGCCAATAGCGCTGCGTTCGCGGATATCGAACAGGGCCGCCGTCTGTCGTTGGGACAGGCCATCCCGCCACATCCGCTCAAGCACCTCCTGCTTGAAGGTCGCACTGCGGTGACTGTATTTTTTGCGCAATCCCGACATGCCATGCTGTCGGTAGGTTTCCAGCCATTGGTGTACGGTGGACTTATCCAGGCCATGCTGGCGAGCTATCTCCCCCGGACTGACGTCCTCACGTAAACACTGCTGAACAACCCGCAGTTTGAAGCTCTCGTCGTATCTCGCCATCAAAAACACCCCGAAGGTTGGATGGGTGTCCAACTTTAGGGGTGCAGTTCAAATCCCGTCGCCTCTTTTTTTGCGCGTGACCGGCTATTCGCCCAGCGTCGGCGGCAATCTCGCCAGATCGCCACTGGCCGCCTCGAAGGCGCGCGCCAGTTGCAGCACGCCCCAGTCGTCCCGGGGCCGGCCGATCAGTTGAAAGCCCATCGGCAGGCCGGCGTCGTTGAGTCCGGCCGGCAGGCTGATCGTCGGAGCGCCGAGCATCGAGGCGGGAATCACGACTTCCATCCAGCGGTGATAGGTATCCATCGTGCGCCCGGCGATCTCGCGCGGCCAGTGCGTCTCCACGTCGAACGGAAAGACCTGGGCGCTGGGCATGGCCAGGTAGTCGAAGCGCTCGAACAGCGCGCTCCAGGCTCGGTAGGCATCGCCACGCTGGACGTTGGCCACGTGGATATCCTGCGCCGAGAGCGCCAGACCGCGTTCGACCTCCCACTGCGCTTCCGGCTTCAAGTGCTCTCGGGTGGCGGGGGCGACGTAGAGCGCCCCCAGGTTGCCGGCGACGGCCCAGTGGCGCAGCGTCGTCCAGCTTTCCCACAGCATCTCGGCGTCGAAGGGCAGATCGATCGCTTCCACCTCGCAGCCCAGCGGGGCGAAGCGGTCCAGCGCCGCTCTGCATTGCGAGAGCACGCCCGCTTCCATCGCCAGATGCCCCCGCCAGTCGCCGAGCCAGCCGATCCGCAACCCGTGAACGTCGCGGTCGAGCGCGCCGGAAACGCTGCTGCCGTCGGGAATCAGCGGCTCCCCCAGCGAGAGCGGGACGCGTGGATCGAAGCCGGACTGCGTGTCGAGCAGGCGGGCCACGTCTTCGACGGTTCGCCCCATCGGGCCGTTGGTGGCGAGCTGTTGACCGAACGGGTCGGCGACGAGACCGGGCACGCGGCCAAACGAGGGGCGAAAGCCGATCACGTGATTGAAGGCGGCGGGGTTTCGCAACGAGCCCATCATGTCGCTGCCGTCGGCGACCGGCAGCATCCGCATGGCTAGCGCTGCCGCCGCGCCACCGCTGGAGCCGCCGGCGGTACGCGAAAAATCGAAGGCGTTGCGAGTGGCGCCGAATACCGGGTTGTAGGATTGCGAGCCCAGGCCGAATTCCGGCGTATTGGTCTTGCCGATGAAGATCGCGCCGGCTGCACGCATGCGCTCGCTCATCAGGCTGTCCTGCTGGGCGATCTGGCCGGAGAACAGCGGAGAACCCTGGGTCGTCGGGAAGCCTTGGGCGTCGGAGAGATCCTTGATCGCCTGCGGGAAGCCATGCATCCAGCCGCGCGACTGCCCCGCAGCGAGTTCGCGATCGGCGAGCTCGGCCTCGGCGAGCAACGGGGCGCGCTCGCGGCGGGAGATGATGGCGTTGACGATAGGGTTCACGGCGTCGATATGATCGAGGTAGGCGATCATGACCTCGCGACAGGAGACCGATCGGTCATGGATGCGCTGCGACAGCCTGGTCGCCTCCCAGGTGACGATCTCGTTCAGCGGCGGTCGGACAGGCGTGCGGTCGGAAGCGTTAGACATCGGCAAAGATCCCGGCAAAAGAGGGTGTCGATCAGCATACCGCAGTCAGGTGACTGTCATGCCGCTACGGCACGTCAGGCAGTCTTCTCTCCGATCCGATCTTGATGCAACCGTTCGTCTGGGCGCTCGGATTCGGCCATGCAGCCCTGGGTGACGCCAGGTTCAGCAAAGACGAGACATGCACCCAGCAGAATCCATCGAAGGTCTAATGGCATTCTGGTATGATGTATGACAACATATCGATAGAATCCTGCTTCCGCTTGCGCCATTTTAGCGCGGCGGCAGTCGGCCGAATGTCTGCATACGTTAACCCATGATAAGGGGAATCAGGTGAATTTTTCCAAAGAAGCGGTCGTTACCTCTATCACCGACGGTTTGCTGTCGTTCCCGGTGACCGATTTCGATGCCAACGGCAAGTTCGATGTCGAAAGCTACCGTCGCCGTCTGCTGTGGCTGAAGGAGTATGAAGTTTCCGCCCTTTTCGTGGCTGGCGGCACTGGCGAATTCTTCAACATCACCATCGATGAATATCGTGAAATCGTCAAAGTCGCCGTGGAAACCATCGGTGGGCACGTGCCGGTCATCGCCAGCGCCGGCCAGAGTGCCGAACTCGCCAAGGCGCACGCCAAGGCCGCCCAGGAAGCGGGCGCCGATGGCATTCTGCTGATGCCGCCGTACCTGACCGAGTGCCCGGAATCCGGCATCGTCGAGTACGCCGCCAGCGTCTGCGATTCCACCGACCTCAACGTGATCTACTACAACCGTGCCAACGGCTATCTCACCGTCAATGCCGTTCAGGCATTGGCCGATCGCTGCCCGAACCTGGTCGGCCTGAAAGACGGCAAGGGCGACATGCAGGCGCTCAACATCATCATCAAGACGCTGGGCGATCGCCTCGCCTACGTTGGTGGCGTGCCGACGGCCGAGATCATTGCCGAAGCCTATCTGGCCATTGGCGTCAGCACCTATTCTTCCGCGGTGTTCAACTTCGTGCCGGACATGGCCGTGAAGTTCTACAAGGAGCTGCGCAAGGGCAATAGCGAGTTCGTGCGTCAGGCGACTCGCGAGTTCTTCATTCCGTTCGTCACTATGCGCGATACCCAGAAAGGCTATGCCGTCAGTCTGATCAAGGCCGGTGCCGACCTGGTCGGTTATCCGGGTGGCGACGTGCGTGCGCCGCTGACCATGCCCAACGAGAAAGAGCGGGCCACGCTCAAGCAGTTGATCGAAAAAGCCAACGCGCTCTGAGCCGATTGATGCGCTGATTGACAAGACGGGGCGGTCTCGAGACCGCCCTGGTTATCTCTGGGCGCTGGGCCTCGACTGTGCAGCGCGCGCCCGTATTGCCGACGGAGGAGTTCAATGCCGAGTCATGGCACGCCTACCATCACCGATATGCAGGTCATTCCGGTCGCCGGTCGCGACAGCATGTTGCTCAATATCGGTGGTGCACATTCGCCTTACTTCACCCGCAACCTGATCCTCCTCGAAGACAGTGCCGGTAATGTCGGCGTGGGCGAAGCGCCGGGTGGCGAGACGATCCAGCGCTCTCTGGAGCAGGCGCGCCCACTGGTAATCGGTCAGCCCATCGGCAAGCTGCGCTCGATGGTGGCATCGCTGCACTCCGCCGGTCGTGGCGCCGATTTCGAGGATTTCGGCAAGGGTTCCTGGACCTTCGAGCTGCGTGTCAATGCGGTGGCGGCGCTCGAAGCCGCTCTGCTCGATCTGTTCGGCAAGTTCCTCGACGTGCCGGTGGCCGAGTTGCTGGGCGACGGCAAGCAGCGCGATAGCGTCGAGGTGCTGGGCTATCTGTTCTTCATCGGCGATGGTCACGCCACCCCGCTGGGCTATCGTCGTGGTACTGAGCGTCGCGGAACCGAGGACGCCAGCCACGACTGGTACCGCCTGCGCGACGAAGCGGCAATGACGCCGCAGCGTATTGTCGAGCTGGCCGAGGCGGCCCACGATCGCTACGGTTTCAGGGATTTCAAGCTCAAGGGCGGCGCGCTGCCGGGCGAGCAGGAAATCGAAGCGGTCACGGCGTTGCACAATGCGTTTCCCGAGGCGCGAGTGACGATCGATCCCAACGGCGCGTGGTCGTTGCAGGAGGCGATCCGCCTTTGCAAGAACCTGCACGGCGTCATCGCCTATGCCGAGGATCCTTGCGGGGCGGAGCAGGGCTTCTCCGGTCGCGAGATCCTGGCCGAGTTCCGCCATGCCACCGGATTGCCGGTCGCCACCAACATGGTGGCTACCAACTGGCGCGAGATGGCTCATGCACTGATGCTGCGTTCGGTCGACATTCCGCTGGCCGATCCGCACTTCTGGACGCTTTCCGGCGCGGTGCGTGTCTCCCAGCTGTGCCAGGACCATGGCATGACCTGGGGCTCGCACTCCAACAATCACTTCGATATCTCGCTGGCGATGTTCGCCCAGGTCGGGGCGGCGGCCGTCGGCCGCACCACCGCACTGGATACCCACTGGATCTGGCAGGAGGGCGATGCCCGGCTGACCCGTGAGTCGCCGCAGATCGTCGATGGCAAGGTTGCCGTCACCGACGCTCCCGGGCTGGGTATCGAGGTCGACATGGAACAGATCGAGCAGGCCAACGCGCTCTATCGCAGCCTGCCTGCCGGCGGGCGCAACGACGCCATGGCGATGCAATATCTGATCGATGGCTGGCAGTTCGATCCCAAGCGTCCGGCGCTGGTACGTTGAAATGGCCGTGCGGTGGACGCATGTAGTCAGGATTGCCCGGCGGGAACGACCCCGCTCGGTCACGATGTCGAGACACGATGCCAAGGCGGGTGAAAGACAAGTTGCATCCGGCCTAATGCCGGAAGATGAATGAGTATCCACCATCACTGCAGGAGGCAACATGAATCTGACAGGTGAAATGCTGATCGGTCAGCAGGCCGTCAAGGGTAGTCGCGATCCGATCCAGGCGATCAATCCGGCGACCAACGAGCGCTTGGATCCGAGCTATCCCGGTGGCACTCAGACCGAAGTCGATCGCGCCTGCGAACTGGCGTGGAGTGCCTTCGACAGCTATCGCGAAACCTCGCTGGAGGAGCGCGCCACGTTTCTGGAAACCGTTGCCGACGAGATCGAAGCGATCGGTGATGACCTGATCGAGCGTGCCGTGGCCGAGTCCGGTCTGCCGCAGGGTCGTATCCAGGGCGAGCGGGGTCGTACCTGCGGTCAGTTGCGGCTGTTCGCGCGGGTGGTGCGCGACGGCGAATGGCTCGACGTGCGCGTCGACCCGGCGCTGCCGGATCGCCAGCCGCTGCCGCGCAACGACCTGCGTCAGCGCCAGATCGCCCTCGGTCCGGTGGTGGTATTCGGCGCCAGCAACTTCCCGCTGGCGTTCTCCGTCGCCGGCGGCGACACCGCCTCCGCGCTGGCCGCCGGCTGTCCGGTGATCGTCAAGGCGCACTCCGCGCATCCCGGCACCAGCGAACTGGTCGGCCGCGCGATCCAGGCGGCGGTCAAGAAGTGTGGGCTGCCGGAAGGCGTGTTCTCGCTGATGTTCGGTTCCGGGCGCGAAGTCGGCCAGGCGCTGGTCACCGATCCGCGCATCAAGGCCGCCGGCTTCACCGGTTCGCGCAGCGGCGGCCTGGCGCTGTGGAAAGCCGCGCAGTCGCGCCCCGAGCCGATCCCGTTCTATGCCGAGATGAGTTCGATCAACCCGGTGTTCCCGCTGCCGGCGGCGCTCAAGGCGCGTGGCCAGGAGATGGGCAAGGCGTTCGTCGGCTCGCTCAACATGGGTGCCGGCCAGTTCTGCACCAATCCGGGGCTGGTGATCGCGATCAAAGGGCCGGAACTGGATGCCTTCGTCGCCGCCGCCGGTGACGCGGTCAAGGCCAGCGCTGCCCAGACCATGCTCACGCCGGGAATCTTCGAAGCCTACGAAAGTGGCGTCAAAGGCCTGGCCGGCAGCGGCAAGGCGCGCGAAGTCGCGCGTGGCCAGAAGGGCGAGGGGCCGAACCAGTGCCAGACCGGCCTGTTCGTGACCTCGGCGCAGGATTTCCTCGGTAACGAAGCGCTGCAGGCGGAAATCTTCGGCTCCACCTCGCTGGTGGTCGAGTGCGCCGACGCGGCCGAACTCAAGCAGGTCGCCGAGCATCTGGAAGGCCAGCTGACCGCCACGCTGCAGATGGACGATGCCGACATCGACGCCGCCAAGGCGCTGCTGCCGACGCTGGAACGCAAGGCAGGCCGTATTCTGGTCAATGGCTGGCCGACCGGGGTCGAGGTGTGCGACGCCATGGTCCACGGCGGGCCGTTCCCGGCGACCTCAGATTCGCGTACCACCTCCGTGGGCACCGCGGCGATCTTCCGCTTCCTGCGTCCGGTCTGCTACCAGGACCTGCCGGACGCGCTGTTGCCGGCGGCGCTCAAGCACGACAATCCGCTCAAGCTGCGGCGGCTGGTCGACGGCAAGCGCGAGGGCTGATTCGCCCAATCATCGCGGCGACATCGTCGCGTCGTAGGCTGATCTAGCGAAGGCCACTCCTCACGGGGTGGCCTTTTTCATGAATGGCTGGCGTGCTGGCCGGCGAATCATCCGCTATTTCGCCGGCCTTCCGGCCATCGTGAAGCCTCGCCGGCTTTTCAGACAGAACGTGGGCATAGGTCGCTGGCGAGGTGCGGGATATGGCATAACATGAGCAATCGATAACCGTACAAAGACAACGAATCACGGGTAGGTTGCCAATGGCCGAACATACGATCGACATCGGAAGCCGGCGCTATCGCTTCGACAGCCTCGGGGCGCTGATGGCCGCCGCCACGCCCCGGCGTTCCGGCGACGAATTGGCGGGCATCGCCGCCGCCAGCGCCGAGGAGCGCGCCGCTGCCCAGATGGCGCTGGCCGAACTGCCATTGAGGCGGTTTCTGGAAGAGCCGCTGATCCCCTACGAGGAAGACGAAATCACCCGGCTGATCCTCGACCGCCATGACCGCGGCGCCTTCGCCCCGGTCGCCGGCCTGAGCGTCGGCGAGTTCCGCAACTGGCTGCTCTCCGAGCGCGCCGATGGCGAATCGCTGGCCCGGCTGGCGCCCGGGCTGACGCCGGAGATGGTGGCGGCGGTATCCAAGCTGATGCGGGTTCAGGATCTGGTGCTGGCGGCGCGCAAGTGCCGGGTGGTGACGCGCTTTCGCAATACCATCGGCCTGCCCGGACGGCTGTCGACCCGGCTGCAGCCCAACCATCCCACCGACGATGCCAGCGGCATCGCCGCCAGCATTCTCGATGGCCTGCTCTACGCCAGCGGCGACGCGGTGATCGGCATCAATCCGGCCGGCGACAACACCGGCACGGTGGTGACACTGTTGAAGATGCTCGACGAGATCATCGCTCGCTACGAGATCCCCACCCAGAGCTGCGTGCTGACCCATGTCACCACCGCGATCGAAGCGATCGAACGTGGCGCGCCCACCGATCTGGTATTCCAGTCGATCGCCGGCACCGAGGCGGCCAATCGCGGTTTCGGCATCGATCTGGCGCTGCTGCGGGAAGGCCGCGAGGCGGCGTTGTCGCTGCATCGGGGCACGCTGGGCAACAACGTGATGTACTTCGAGACCGGCCAGGGCAGCGCGCTCTCCGCCGACGCCCATCACGGCCTCGACCAGCAGACGCTGGAGGCGCGCGCCTACGCCGTGGCCCGCGAGTTCGAGCCGCTGCTGGTCAATACCGTGGTCGGCTTCATCGGCCCCGAATACCTGTTCGACGGCAAGCAGATCATCCGCGCCGGGCTGGAGGATCACTTCTGCGGCAAGCTGCTCGGGGTGCCGATGGGTTGCGACATCTGCTACACCAACCACGCCGAAGCCGACCAGGACGACATGGACATGCTGCTGACGCTGCTCGGCGCCGCCGGCTGCCATTACATCATGGGCATTCCCGGCTCCGACGACATCATGCTCAACTACCAGACCACCTCGTTCCACGACGCGCTCTACCTGCGTCAGGTGCTCGGCCTGCGTCCGGCACCGGAGTTCGAAGAGTGGCTCGAGACCAGCGGCATCTATCGCCACGGCCACGGCATCGCCTTCGAGCGCGAGCTGCCGGCGCGCTTCCAGGCGGTGCTGGGGCAGGCGCAAGCGGACGCCACCGGCGAGGAGGCGGCGCCATGAGCGGGGATGATGGGCAGCGCGAAATCACCGTCGACAACCCCTGGCAGCGGCTGCGCGAGTTAACCGACGCGCGGATCGGCCTGGGGCGCGTCGGCGGCAGCCTGCCCACGGCGGCGCAACTGGCGTTCCAGATGGATCACGCCCGTGCCCGCGACGCGGTGCACATGGCGCTGGATACCGAACGCCTGATGCCGGAGCTGGATGAGCGCTTCGCGCTGGCGCTGCGGTTGCACAGCCAGGCCGCCGACCGCAGCGAGTACCTGCGCCGGCCGGACCTCGGGCGGCGCTTGAGCGAAGCCTCGCGGCAGGAACTGGCGCGCCTGCCGGCCGGGAGTTGCGACGTCTCGATCTGCGTGGTCGATGGGCTTTCCGCGCGGGCGATCCACGAGCAGGCGATCCCGTTCCTGGATGCCGCGCTGCCGGAGATCGAACGGCTGGGGCTGTCGCCGGGGCCGGTGGCACTGGTCGAGCAGGGGCGGGTGGCGATCGGCGACCCGATCGGCGAGGCGCTCGGTGCGCGCATGAGCGTGGTGCTGATCGGCGAGCGCCCCGGGCTCAGCTCGCCGGACAGCCTGGGGCTCTACTTCACCTGGGCGCCGAGAGCCGGGCGCCGCGACAGCGAGCGCAACTGTATCTCCAACATCCGCCCGCGCGGCTTGAGTTATGCCAATGCCGCCAGGCTGCTCGCCTACCTGATGCGCCAGGCCCAGGCACTGGGCGCCTCCGGCGTGGTGCTCAAGGATGACAGCGAGGTCGATTCACGACTGGGCGATGGGCGAACCGGCAATTTCCTGTTGCCGCCCGTGACCGGGGCGCCTTGACTCTCGGGGCCGGCAGCAGGCTTAGATGAACTTGGCCTTAGGCGCAAAATAGATCGTTTGCGCTAATCCATCCTTCGCGCGCAAGCTGGGCCTCGATCCGCACAGGCAACAATTCAACGACGCGGGAGAGAACCATGAAACGCCCCAATGTTTTGATACTGATGGCCGATCAGGTCAACGGTACGCTATTCGACGATGGTCCGGCCGACTTCCTGCACATGCCGCATCTGAAGGCGCTGGCGGAGCGCTCGGTGCGTTTTCGTAATGCCTACACCCCGAGTCCGCTGTGCGCGCCGGGCCGGGCGGCCTTCATGTCGGGCCAGTTGCCTTCGCGCACCGGCGTCTACGACAACGCCGCCGAATTCCCTTCCAGCATCCCGACCTGGGCGCACCATCTGCGGCGCAGCGGCTACCACACCTGCCTGTCGGGCAAGATGCACTTCGTCGGTCCGGATCAGCTGCATGGTTTCGAACAGCGCCTGACCACCGACGTCTATCCGGCCGACTTCGGCTGGACGCCGGACTATCGCAAGCCGGGCGAGCGCATCGACTGGTGGTATCACAACCTGGGTTCGGTCACCGGCGCCGGGGTGGCCGAGATCTCCAACCAGATGGAGTACGACGACGAAGTCGCCTTCCTCGCCGAACAGAAGCTCTACGATCTGGCGCGCGGTCATGACCTCCGGCCCTGGGCGATGTGCGTGAGTTTCACCCATCCCCACGACCCCTACGTGGCGCGGCGCCAGTTCTGGGAGCTCTACGAAGACTGCGAGCATCTCGAGCCGACACTGGGCACGGTGCCCTACGAGGAACAGGACCCGCATTCCCAGCGGCTCTATGTCGCCAACGACTATACGAAGTTCGATATCCAGCCCGAGCATGTGCGGCGCGCCCGGCGCGGCTACTTCGCCAATCTCTCCTACGTCGACGACAAGGTCGGCGGCATTCTCGACGTGCTCGAACGCACGCGGATGCTCGACGACACCATCGTGCTGTTCGTCTCCGACCATGGCGACATGCTCGGCGAGCGCGGGCTATGGTTCAAGATGAGCCCGTTCGAAGGCTCGTCGCGGGTACCGCTGATGATCGCCGCGCCCGGCGTCGAGCCTCGCGGAGTGGACGATCCGGTCTCGTCGCTCGACGTCAACGCCACCCTGGCCGATCTGGTCGGCATCGACCTTTCCGACATCGAGCCCTGGACCGACGGCGAGTCGCTGCTGCCGCTGATGCATGGCGCGAAACGCGAAACCCCGGTCTACATGGAGTATGCCGCCGAGGGCACCAACGCACCGCTGGTGACGATTCGCCAGGGCCGCTACAAGTTCAACCACTGCGAGCTCGATCCGCCGCAACTGTTCGACCTCGAGGCCGATCCGCTGGAGCAGCGCAACCTGGCCGACGATCCGGAGCATGCCGGCATCTTCGCCGACCTGCAGCGCCAATGCCGCGAGCGCTGGGACATGACCCAATTCGACGCCGAGGTACGCGAGAGCCAGGCGCGGCGGCTGATCGTCTACGAGGCATTGCGCAACGGCGCCTACTATCCGTGGGATCACCAGCCGCTACGCGTGGCCTCCGAGCGCTACATGCGCAATCACATGGACCTCAACATATTGGAAGAGTCCCAGCGCTTCCCGCGCGGGGAGTAGATCACGGGGTAGCGGCTTCATGGGAAACGACGTGGAACACCCTCATGACGAGGTGTGCGTCGACCGCGTACAATGGGGTTTCGACTTTGGTCGATCGTCGCTCCATCCACGCCGTTTCCCGCGAGACCCACCGCTGTGCTCTCTACTGCCAACATCACCATGCAGTTTGGCCCCAAGCCGCTGTTCGAGAACGTTTCCGTCAAATTCGGCGAGGGCCATCGCTATGGCCTGATCGGCGCCAACGGCTGCGGCAAATCCACCTTCATGAAGATTCTGGGCGGCGATCTCGAGCCCTCCGGCGGTCAGGTTGTGAAGGATTCCACCACACGGCTGGGCAAGCTGCGCCAGGATCAGTTCGCGTTCGAGAACGAGCGCGTGATCGACACCGTGATCATGGGCCACGAGGAGTTGTGGCAGGTGGCGGCCGAGCGCGAGCGCATCTACGCCCAGGCGGAAATGAGCGAAGAGGACGGCATGAAGGTGGCCGATCTCGAGGTGCGTTTCGCCGAACTCGACGGTTACACCGCCGAGGCCCGCGCCGGCGAGCTGCTGCTGGGGCTGGGAATTCCGCTCGAACAGCACACCGAGCCGATGAGCGTGGTCGCGCCGGGCTGGAAGCTGCGCGTACTGCTGGCCCAGGCGCTGTTCAGCGATCCGGACGTGCTGCTGCTCGACGAGCCCACCAACCACCTGGACATCAACACCATCCGCTGGCTGGAAGGCGTGTTGCGGACGCGCAGTTCGACGATGATCGTCATCTCCCACGATCGTCACTTCCTGAACAGCGTCTGCACCCATATGGCGGATCTCGACTACGGCGAGCTGCGGCTGTTCCCGGGTAATTACGACGAGTACATGATCGCCGCCACCCAGGCCCGCGAACGCCTGCACGCCGAGAATGCCAAGAAGAAGGCCGAGATCGCCGAACTCCAGCAGTTCGTCAGCCGTTTCTCGGCCAACGCCTCCAAGGCCAAGCAGGCAACCTCGCGCCAGCGCAAGATCGACAAGATCCAGCTCGAGGAGGTCAAGCCGTCGTCGCGGGTCAGCCCGTTCATTCGCTTCGAGCAGACCAAGAAGATCCACCGCCATGCGCTGACGGTGGAGAAGCTCTCCAAGGCGTGGGGCGACAACGTGCTGTTCGAGCGTTTCGGCCTGCAGATCGAGGCCGGCGAGCGGGTGGCGATCATTGGCCCCAACGGGATCGGCAAGACCACGCTGCTCAACTGCCTGGTCGGCGCGATGACGCCGGATGTCGGCGAGGTGAAATGGACCGACGCCGCCGAGGTGGGCTATTTCGCCCAGGACCATGCCGCCGATTTCGAGGGCGGCGAGACGCTGTTCGAGTGGATGCGCCAGTGGACCACCGAGGGCGAGCAGACGGTGCGTGGCGCGCTGGGGCGGATGCTGTTCTCCAACGACGACATCGGCAAGTCGGTCAAGGTGATCTCCGGCGGCGAGCAGGGCCGCATGCTGTTCGGCAAGCTGACCCTGCAGAAGCCCAACGTGCTGGTGATGGACGAACCCACCAATCACCTCGACATGGAATCGATCGAGGCACTCAATCTGGCGCTGGACAACTATCCGGGCACGCTGATCTTCGTCAGCCATGACCGTGAATTCGTCGGCTCGCTGGCCACCCGCATCATCGAGATGAAAGAGGATGGCATCGTCGACTTCAGCGGCAACTACGACGACTACCTGCGCAGCCAGGGTGTTTACGGCTAGGATGGTCAGAAATATCCGAGCTGGCCCTAGGTGCTGACCTATGCAAACAGAGATCGATCGAGCGGCAGTCGTGCGAACTTTACGCCATGAGCTGGATGAGCGGTTGCTGGCGATCTATGCCTTCGGTAGCCGGATAGCGGGCCAGGCGCGGCAGGATAGCGATCTGGACCTCGCCGTGCTGCTCGCCGGCAAGGCCGATCCGGTCGCGCTGTGGAACCTCGCTCAGGCGCTGGCGGTAACGCTTGACCTCGATGTCGACCTCATCGATCTGCGCGATGCCTCTACCGTCATGCAGTATCGCGTCATCACCAGCGGGGAGCGCTGGTGGACGCGCGATACGCAAGCCGACCTGTTCGAAGCGTTCGTGCTCAACGACAAGATGGCACTGGACGAAGCGCGGGCGCCGCTACTGGCGGACATCGAGCGGGAGGGTCACGTGCATGGCCGATGATGTTTTGATCAACAAGGCGGCGACGATCGAGCGCTGTATCGCTCGCGCCCGCGAAGAGTACGCCAAGGATCCCGCCACCTTCGTTGCCGATTTCACCCGCCAGGATGCTGCCATCCTCAATATCCAGCGGGCCTGCGAGGCGGCGTTGGACATGGGGCATTACCTAATTCGGCGCGAACGCCTGGGCGTGCCGCAGAGTTCCCGCGATGTGTTCACGCTGCTGGCGCGGGCGGCCTGGATCGACGCTGAAACGGCGGACGTGATGCGTCGGATGGTGGGGTTTCGCAATATCGCCGTGCACGACTATCAGAAGCTTCAGTCGGCCATCACCGTGGCAATCGTCGAAAGGCATCTGCATGACTTCCTGCGCTATACGGAGCAGTTGCTGACCCACTAATCGGAGAGTCTCGACCTCGCCCGCAGGATTTTGGGGTATGCTTGAATGTCGATCGGCACACTGACGCGCCGGCCTTTCCCGCATCAGGGGACTCGACGAAGGAGCGACGAGAGATGACATCACGGATGCGATTTGCCTCCCTATTGCTGGGCGCCGCGCTGGCGGCAATAGCGTCTACCGCCAAGGCGCTGCCCTCCAGCTTCGCCACTGGCACCACCTATTACGATCCCGAGCGTGCCTACAACGGCTTCGTGCTGTTTCCCGGCGGCGATCGCAAGACCCACCTGATCGACATGAACGGCAACGAGGTGCATCGCTGGGATTACGAGAGCTTCCCGCCGGTGCCGCTGACCGCCGACCAGGCGAATGGCGAGAAAGGCCATCTGCTGGTGCAACTGGCACGCGCCGAGAAACTGCCCGACCACGCCAGCCCCGGTAACGGCCTGACCAACGCCTCCGTCGCCGAAGTCGACTGGGACGGCAAGGTGCAGTGGCAGTGGGGCGGCCAGCAGAATCCGGTCTATCAGCACCACGACATGCGCCGCCTTGCCAACGGCAACAATCTGGTGATGACCGCCGAGATACGCGAGCTCAACGGTTTCGACTATCCGATCATCGATAACGGGGTCGAAGAGGTCAATGCCGACGGCAAGGTCGTGTGGGAATGGAAAGCCGGCGATCATCTCGACGAGATGGGCTTCTCCGACAGGCGGATGCGCGCGCTCAAGGACTCCGAGGATCCCGATTTCCTGCACCTCAACACCGCCGTGCCGGTGGGACCGAACCACTGGTTCGACGAAGGCGACGCGCGCTTCGCGCCGGACAATATCCTGGTCAATTCGCGCAACGCCAACGTGACGTTCATCGTCGACAAGAACAGTGGCGACATCGTCTGGCGCGTCGGGCCCGACTTCCCCGCGCTGCAGCTCACTGGCAAGCTCGGCCGGCCGATAGACCAGACGGTGGGTTCCCACGACGTGCATATCATTCCCGAGGGACTGCCCGGCGCCGGCAATCTGCTGATTTTCGACAATCAGGGCAACGCCGGCTTCCCGCCCGCCAAGCAGGGCTTCTTCTCGTCGTCCCGGGTGATCGAGGTCGACCCGAGCAGCCAGAAGATCGTCTGGCAGTACACCGGCAATCAGTCCGGCCGCTCGCCGTACACCTTCTACAGCTCGTTCATCAGCAGTGCGCGACGTTTGCCCAACGGCAATACGCTGATCGACGAAGGCCAGAACGGGCGCCTGTTCCAGGTGACGCCGGATGGCGAGATCGTGTGGGAGTACGTCAGTCCCTACTTCGGCAAATCGATGCCGGAGGACGACTACGTCACCAACCAGGTCTACCGCGCGCAACTGGTCGACTACGCCTGGGCGCCGGACGGCATGCCGCACGAAGAGACGGCGGTCAAGCCGGATTGCGACCATTACGTGGCAGCGCCCGGTTGCCATCCGGGCGAGTGAGACCTGCCCCGCCGGCGTGACGACACCCTGTCGCACGCCGGCGGGATGCAGGCGGCGCGGTCTCTGCGTACACTGCCGTGACCCTTTCCCGCGCGAATTTTCATCTCATGCCTAGTGAAGCCCCATGCTCCCCGACAGCCCAGAACCCCCGGTGCGATGCCCCGCTCGATGCCCCGCTCGATGTGCTGATCGTGGGAGGCGGGGCGACGGGACTGGCGGCGGCCTGGGCGCTGGCCAAGCGCGGGCAGCGGGTGACGCTGCTCGAACGTGAGCCCCGCACCGGCGGCAACATTCGCAGCGAGCGCGACGGCGAGTGGCAGATCGAACATGGCCCCAACACCGTGATCATGAAGCCGCCGCTCTATGCCCTGCTCGAGGAACTCGAGCTGCTCGCCGAAGCGCAGCCGGCCAACACCACCAGTCGCAAACGCTACGTGGCGCTCGACGGCCGGCCGCAGGCGTTGCCGATGGGACCGCTGGATGCGTTGCGCTCGCCGCTGATCGGTTGGCATGGTTGGGCCCGTCTGCTGCGGGAACCCTTCGTCAAACCCGCCGATACCGGCGAAGCCGACACCAATAATGAAGAGAGCCTGGCGAGCTTCGTCCAGCGTCGGCTCGGCCCACGCATTCTCGAGCGCATGGTCGATCCCTTCGTTTCCGGCGTCTATGCCGGCGACCCGTCGAGGCTCTCGGTGCGGGCGGCGATGCCGCGCCTGGCGGCGCTGGAATGCGATCACGGCTCGTTGCTGCGGGGCGGCCTGGCGCACCTGCGGCAGCGGCGTCGCGAACCGCCCGGCGTTCCCGCCGAATGGCGCGGCAAGCTGGTCAGCTTCCCCCAGGGTCTGCAGCGGCTGGCCGGGCGTCTGGCGGAACGGATTGCCGCCCAGCCGACGTCGACCATCGCCTGCGAACGGGAGATCGTCGGCGTGCGCCGCGAGGGGGAAAATTGGGTGGCCTGGGCGCGTGAAGGACGGGAATGGCGCGCCAGGCATCTGGTTCTGGCGGTGCCGGCGCTGGCGGCGGCCCGGCTGCTGGCGCCGCTGGACGCGGCCCTGGCGCAGCCGCTCGAGGCGATCGACTATCCGCCGGTCAACGCCATCGCGCTGGGCTTTCGCGAGGGGGACATCGGTCATCCGCTGGATGGCTTCGGCGTACTGATTCCGCGCAGCGAAGGCCGGCGCACGCTGGGGGCGTTGTTCGCCTCGACGCTGTTTCCCGGGCGCGCGCCGGCGGGCCACAAGCTGATCAACGCCTTCATCGGCGGGCAGCGGGACCCGGCCGCGGCGGAAGGCGACGACGATACCCAGGTCGCGCGAGTCCTCGCCGATCTGAGCGATCTGCTGGACATTCGCGGCGAGCCGGTGTGGCGCAGGGTCAGCCGTTGGCCACGGGCGATACCGCAATATGAGCTGGGACATCTGGCACGCATCGAGGCGCTGGATGCCGCCCTGGAGCGCCATCCCGGTCTTACACTGGCAGGCAACTGGCGCGGCGGCATCGCGGTGGGGGACTGTCTGGAGAATGGGCGATTGGTGGGCGAGAGCCTGGCGTTTCCCTAGGAGCCTGTTCACAATCTGCTGCGCGTCGGCCAAACGTTGTTGAGCCGGAGCGCAGCGGAGACAACAGCCGAAGGCTGGCCCGTAGGGCGAGCGGAGCGAGTTCAAACGACTTCGGAATACTCATTTACCCCTAATGTAAACTCGTACGCGAGCCCGGTCCTTTCCTCAGTCGTTTTCGCCTAGTTTGATCCTAGCTCGCGAGATCGTGAACGGGCCCTAGACGCCCTGGAAGACTCTCGGATTGTAGATCGCCTGCTGAGTGGCATCGACCAAACCGACTTCGCTCATGCGGGGGTGCCTGGGATTGATGACAGCGATATTTTCCAGCCCACCGGGTACAGCGCAGCTGGGCACCAGCAGTACAAGGTTGCGATTGCTGCGTAACCATTCGCTGCCCATCGCCCGCGTGGATCCAGGATGCGGATACAGGTTCCAATCATCCGCCAGGTCGTCCAAAGTCCAGGTATCCACTGCATCGTCGGGAACATCGAAGATGCCGACTCGATAGCTGGCGGGCACCAGCCGAGGCGAAGGTAGGTAATTCCCCATCTCGAGCATGGCAACGCTCACCGATGTACCCAGGTATAGGACCGGATCTCCCGGCTCATTCCAGCGGCCGCCATTCTCAAAGCTCCCGCCGCGTCCATTGAGCACCGGCAACCACCGCGCGGGACCAATCCGGTAAAGCCGCATCAACTGAACTCGCCACACTCGATCGCGCGAAGGGCACCACGAACCAGCTGACGACCATGAAACGTATCGCAAAGCGCCACCGGAGTTTCACCGGCAAGCGCCGTGACCGGGGTTCGCAGCCACTCGAGCGCCATTTCGCGATCTCCGAATACTCGCTGGGCATAATTGATTAGGCCAAGCAGATCAAGCACTTCCTCGGATTGCGTGCGCGAAAGTGCCGGCCGTTGATAGGCCCTGTGAAGGTTGCCCGACGTCGTCTCCAGCAGGTTCACGAAGAGCAGGCGGAAGTCGGGATGATCGCCCAGGATGGTGATGGCATCGCGAACCAGGTGGCCCGGAACGCCACGCCGGGCCGTTCGGATCACCGCCGCTGGTTCCTCGGCGATGCCTTCGAAAAAAGGTCGGTCGAAGGCTGCGGGGCTTTCTTGCACTTCCATGGTTGCTCCCGGGACGCAGAGTGACAACTTCTATTTGATGTAATCTTAGCATCATTTTGATGAATTCATGCAAGTTCCAAGCCCCGACCGACTACCGGCATTTTACTTCTCGACCAGCTCGGCAACCGACTTCAACACTTCCTTGGGCCGGAACGGGTAGCGCTCGATCTCGGTCTGATCGGCGATGCCGCTCAGCACCAGCACCGTATGCATGCCCGCCTCGATGCCGGCGACGATATCGGTATCCATGCGGTCGCCGATCATGCCGGTGCCGTCGGAATGCACGCCGAGCTTGTTCAGCGCCGAGCGGAACATCATCGGATTGGGCTTGCCGACCACGTAGGGCGTGCGCCCGGTGGCACGGGTGATCAGCGCGGCTACCGCCCCCGTCGCGGGTAGTGCGCCCTCGGCGCTGGGGCCGGTGGCATCCGGGTTGGTGGCGATGAAGCGCGCGCCCTTGTTGATCAGCCGGATCGCCTTGGTGATCGCCTCGAACGAGTAGGAACGGGTCTCGCCCAGCACCACGTAGTCAGGGGCGGTATCGGTCATGATGAAACCGGCTTCGTGAATCGCGGTGGTCAGCCCCGCCTCGCCGATGACGAACGCCGAACCCCCCGGCGCCTGGTCGCGCAGAAAAGCGGCGGTGGCCAGCGCCGAGGTCCAGATCTTGTCCTCGGGAACTTCCAGGCCGCTGTGGTGCAGGCGAGCGCTCAGATCTCGAGGTGTGAAGATCGAGTTGTTGGTCAGCACCAGAAACGGAATCTCCCGCTCCCGCCACTGCTGGATCAGCTCCGCCGCGCCGGGCAGTGCCTTGTCTTCATGGACCAGCACGCCGTCCATGTCGGTCAGCCAAGATTTGATGTTGCGTTTGCTCACGCGCCTGCGTCTCCTAGCCATGGAATCCCTTGAAGTCTTGCGGCGCTTGGGCGTAATGACTCAACGCGCCGGGTCGCATGGCCAGTGTAGCAAGTTGTGGTCGCCGACTCTCGGAGACGATGGTTAATGGAGCAGCTTCTCGTCGCGTCTCAAATCACGTTCGGAGCCCAACGTCGATGCCAATCGGTCTCCTGCTGATAACGGTGGCCGACATGAATCAGACGTTGTTCCTCCAGGCTGGGAGCGATCAACTGCATCCCGACCGGAAGCTGCGTGTCGGTGCTCAGACCTACCGGGAGGACGAGTGTCGGCACGCCCAGATTGGTGAACGGCAGATTGAAGGCTGGTGACCCGGTCGCATGCAGTCCCAGAGGCGCCGTCGTGGGTGCGGCTGGGGTCATCAGCAGATCGATTTCGTCGTATAAGCTGGCGAAGACCTGGCGATACTGCTGGCGGACGCGCTGGGCCCGCAGGTAGTCGTTGGCGGATATAGTGAGCCCCTCGGAGATGAATGCCTGCAGGTATTCGCCGTAGCGCTGCGGGTGCTGATGGTAGCGATCTGCATGGAAATTGGTCGTTTCGGCCTGCATGACGATCTGCTGTGCTGCAACAGCGTCCTCGAACCCTGGCGGCGGCGCAATATCGATACAGCGTACGCCCAGCGTTTCCAGCGTTCGCCGGGCGTCATCGAGCGCCGCAACGACATCGCCGTCCTCGGTGGCGAAGTGCGGATGCTGCAGCCAGCCGATGGTTTGACCCGCGATCTCGCCCTGCAGCGACAACGATTGAGCGGGCAGCGTCCAGGTGGTCTCGTCACGCGGATCCGGCCCTGCTAGCGCCTGATAAACCAGCAGGCTGTCCTCGACGCTGCGGGTAAAGGCGCCGACGTGGTCCAGGCTCCAACTGGCGGGGATCACTCCGGCCTTGCTGATTCGCCCATAACTGGCCTTTAGCACGGTCAGTCCATTGTAGGCGGCGGGGCGCGATAGCGACCCAGCAGTCTGCGTGCCGAGCGCGGTCATGACCATGCCGGCGGCGACCGCGGCTGCCGAACCGCTACTGGAGCCGCCCGGTGTATGGCCGTCACGCCAGGGGTTGACGGTGGGCGGGGGCGTGCCCCAGTTGGCGAATTCGGTGGTCGTCGTCTTGCCGATTAGGATTGCATCCTGGGCCGCCAGGCGCTCCACCGCGGTGGCGTCGTCTTCGCTGCGAAAGCCCTGCAGTACCCGGGAGCCGGCTTCGGTCGGAAAGTCCCGGGTATGGAAAATGTCCTTGGCTCCATAAGGAATCGCGAACAGGGGCGGCAATTCCTGTGTACGCGACAGGCGTGCGTCCAGCGCCAGCGCCTGGCGGCGGGCGCTCTCGATATCGTAAGTTACCCAGGCGTGAACATGAGGCTCCAGACGTGTCAGTCGGGTGAGAGACTCCTCGAGCAGTTCGCTGGGACTGATCTCGCGCCGACACAGCAGGCGGTGGGCCTCGACGATGGAACGTGGTTCAGGCACATGATCATTCATGATGTTGGGCTTCCTGGTCGGTGGGGCAGGCTCCCTTGGGACCGAACAGCGGTACGGTGGCCGCGTCGATGGACGCGGCCCGGACTTGGGCAATGGCCTCTGCAAGGGTCACTGGGCGTTCTCCTCAAGAGCGGTCTCGGCGAAACTGGGATCGACGATGTCGTCATAGACCATGTCGCCGGTGATATTGCCGACGAACTTCTGCATGTCGATGGCATTATCGAAGGCTTGCTGAGTGATCGTGACGTTGGGGGGGTAGACATTGCGATCGATCATGCGTTGCACGGCGTCATCGACAGTATCCCCGTCCAGACTGGCGAACTCTTCTCGGGCGACCGCCATGGCTGTTTCCGGATCGTCGTGGATCAAGTGCAGGGATTCGTTGATCGAACTGACAAAGCGTTGGACCAGACCAGGATCATCATCGATCAGCGACTGCGAGGTGTTGATGGTCGAGAAGGCATACTCGGGATAATCCTGGGTGTAGTCATGAATGATCTTCAGGCCCTGGGAGATGCCCTGCTCGGCCTGTGGCTGATAGACCACGGCGACATCGGCACGCCCCGCCAGCACCGGCCCGAGCTCCGAACCGTTCTGCACTTCGGAGACATGTACATCACCTTGATAGGTCAGGTCGTTGTCGGCCAGCAGGCGCTTCAGCAGCGTGTTGGAGGTCCCCGGGGCCAGACCGACGGCCACCGTCTTGCCTTTCAGATCGGCTGGGCCGTCGTACTCGAATTCGGGCTTGGCCAGCGCCCACACCGGAGCGCTGTTGGCGACGGCGCTGACGGCCTTGGCATGACCGCCTTTTTCCTGAGCGAAGCCGACATGCTCTGGGCCATGAACCGAGAACTGCGCCTCGCCGGCCAACACCGAGGCCAGTGCGGTGGGACCCGATCCCGCCGAGCGCACTACTGGTACATCGATGCCGTGGGCGGCGAAAATACCTTCGTGACGGGCCACATAGACCGGCAAGTAGAGCAGACTGTGGAAGGCCTCGGTGACCAGGATGGTATCCGGATCGCCATCAGCGGCTTGGGTGGCAGGCAGCCAGCTCAAGCTGCAGAGCAGCAGGGGTAGGGCGAGGAGACGAGACGCTTTCATAGTTCACTTCCTTTGTTGGACTTGTGGAGGAGATTGTTCGGCGCGGGATACACGGTGAAGTCGATAACGGATCAGCGACTCTCCCAAGGCAGCAGGTGTCTTTCGATCCTGGATACCACGAGATAGAGTGCAATGGCGACGAGCATCAGGGTCAGCACGCCAACCCATACCGCGTTCAGGTTGAACAGGTTGCCGGCAACGAATATCGAGCGGCCGAGCCCCTTGTCCGAGGCGATGAACTCGCCGCCGATCTCGGCGATCAGGGCAAAGCCGATGTTGAGGCGGAAGGCGGAGATGATCCACGGCAGGGTCGCGGGGACAACTACCTTGAGGAAGATCTGACGCTTGGTGGCGCCCAATGAGCGCATCAGGTTGACCAGGTTGGCATCGATCTGGTGAGTACCTTGGTAGGCGCTCAGCAACGCGACGATGAAGGTGGCGATGAACGCCAGTGCCACCTTGGACAGCATGCCCGAGCCGAACCAGATAATGATCATCGGTGCCAGCGAGATCTTGGGCAGCCCGTTGAGGGCGACCACGAAGGGATCGATGATGCGGGCGACATGGCGCGAATACCACAGCAGCAGGCCGGCCATCGAGCCGCCGATACTACCCAGCAGGAAACCGACGATGGTGGCGTAGAGCGTGGTCCAGGTGTCGCTGAGTAATTGCCCGCTTTGCAACTGGCGCCAAGCTTCGATGGCAATGCCTCCGGGCGAGCCCATCAGGAAGGCGTTGACCCAGCCGAAGTCGACCGCGAACTGCCAGGCGACGATCAGTACCGCGACGATGGCCAGCCGCCATAGGTTCTCCTTCCATAGATGATGATCCTGGTGCTTCCTGGGTTTGGTCTCGTCGGCCGAAACTTCGATACGCCTGGTATAGAGCGATGCCGTGCTCACGATGCCGGCCCTCCCATCTGAATGTCGAGATCGGCCCAGATCTGGTCGAACAGAGTCTGGTATCGGGGATCGCTGCGGGCCTTGAGACAGGAGCCCAGTCGGCGCGACAGGCCGACCTCGTAGAGTCGCTTGACTGAGGTCGGACGCTGGGTCATGACCGCGACGCGATCCGACATTGCGATTGCCTCGCCAATGTCGTGGGTGATCAGCACCACCGTCTTGTCGAACGACTTGAGGATTGACAGGATCTCCTCTTCCAGCACCAGTCGGGTCTGGTAGTCGAGCGCCGAGAACGGTTCGTCGAGCAGGATCACATCGGGATCGGTGATCAGGGTGCGAATCAGCGCCACCCGTTGGCGCATGCCGCCGGACAGCGTATGTGGGTAGGCGTCGGCGAAATCCGCCAGGTTGTAGCGCTCCAGATGCTCGCGGGACATCGCCAGACGTCTGGCGCGGGGAACACCGGCCACCTCGAGTCCGAGAGCGACGTTCTCCAGTATGGTCCTCCAGGGGAACAGCAGATCGCGCTGCAGCATGTAGCCGATGTGGGCGCCACGGATCGGGTGGCTGCCGCGCAGGGTGATGCTGCCGGCGCTGGGTTCGAGCAGGTTGGCGATGATGTTGAACATCGTGCTCTTGCCGCAGCCGCTGGGCCCGACGATGCTGATGAACTCGTGCTCCCGAATATCCAGGGTAATGTCACGGATCACCGGGATCGGATTGCCCTGCTTGTCCTCGAAGTGCTTTTCGACATGATCCAGGGCGATCGCGACGTCAGCGCCGACGCTGGGTATCGCCGCGGTTTCGCGCAGTGGCGTGGAGAGGGTCATTGCCATGGCTCCTGACGGTTTGTGTTTGTTCGTCTTGTCGGAGTTCTGGCTGGCGTAGGCTCATGGCCGCGATCTTATGTGACCGTCCTGTGGGAGCGATCGTGAGATTGTCGCGGTTCGATGCGCGTCTGGTAAAACCTACCAAACTTACCAAGCGTTATTATCATTACGCCTTTCCTCAGGCGGCTGTCAACCGCTTTACGCTAATTCGGCCAGCGTGCGAGAGAGCGTGGTGACTTCGGCGTAACGAGAATTGAGGTCAAGCAAGGTGAAGTCCTGCAGCGGCCGTGTGCGGTCGGCGACGGCCTCGCTGGGAATTACCGTCCGGCGGCCGCTCTGGAACAGGTCGATGGCATTGGTGCGTATGCTGCCGCTGGTGGTAACTCCCGCCAGGACCACGGTGTCGATCCGATTTCGGTCCAGAAATGCTTCCAGCTTGGATGCCTTCAGATCCGAGACGTAGTAAGTACTGAGTTCCAGGTCGTAGGCGTAGTTCGCGAGGGCGTCATGCTTCCGGGTCCAGTGTGACTCCGCCTCAAGGATGCGCATGGCCGGAAATTTCTCGCCCCAGAGTGCCGAAAAGGCGTGGGCGGGGTCGTAGATCGTGCGGCTGAATATCACCGGATGGCCGTGGGCGGCGAAGGTTTCGATCAGGGTGCGGGTCGCGGCAAGTTGATCGTCGAGTTGGACGCATAGCTGGCTTTCGGCGGCGCAGAAGCCTATGGTCAAGTCGCGAATCAGCAGCGCTGGCCTCCGGCCAAAAGCGAGCGGTGCCGAGAAGCCCTGCTGGGAATATAGGCGGCGCGTGGGATTGAACAGATATCGACGCTGTCCCCCAGGTGTGTAGATTACCGTCAGGCCGTAGCGGGTGAGCCCCCCTTCCACTTCCATACGACGCAGCGTGCTGGGTGACAAACCAAGTATTTTCGCGACTTCCGAGATCGTGGCGGGCTTGTTGTCATGCATGAGGTGTCCGGTGAGTCGATGGTCATTGGCCTGATGATGCCTCGCATAGTGCCATGGGACGATTGAAAACGTACGACTAATTGGCACGCCGAGCTGAAGGCGTCATCGCAGCGGACGATAGGCTAGTAGCCCCGCTCGGTGTCGGCCAGGTCGTCGACCGTGCCGGTGGCCTCGAAGCGCTCGATGTTGGCGGCGACGATGCGGCTGCCGGTGGCGGGATCGATCAGCGAGGCGATGTGCGGTGTCACCGTGATGCGTGGATGCGACCAGAACGGATGCTCGGCCGGCAGCGGCTCGATGTGGAACACGTCCAGCGTGGCATGACTCAATTGACCGCTTTCCAGCGCGGCGAGCAGGTCGTCGTCATTCAGATGCGGGCCGCGACCGGCGTTGATCAGACTGGCGCCACGCGGCAGCCTGGCGAACAGCCCGGCGTCGAGGATGCCCGTGGTGGCCGGAGTCAGCGGCAACAGACAGACCAGGATCTCGCAGCGGCCGAGGAAGGCGTCGAGTTCGTCATCGCCGGCGTAGGTGGCAACGCCTTCGATCCGATGTTTCGTGCGCGACCAGCCGAGCGTCTCGAAGCCGAGCGCGGCGAGCGTCGCCGCCGCCATGCCGCCGAGATTGCCCAGCCCCATCACGCCGACGCGGCGTTGGGTCGCCGGCGGCTGCACCAACGGCTTCCACATGCGTTCGCGCTGGTTGGCGGCGATGGTCGGCATGTCGCGATGGTGGCGCAGCACGTGCAGCGCCACGTACTCGCGCATGCGCTGGGTCAGATCCGTACCCACGGTGCGAATGATCGGCACTTGCCTGGGCAGCCGGCGGTCGGCGAGAACGTGATCGATGCCGGCGCCGAGCGAGACGATTGCCTTGAGGTTGGGAAACGGCAGAAAGGCGCCCGTGGCCGGCCGCCAGACCACGGCATAGGCGACTTCCAGCGGATCGCCGGGATCGTCGATGGAGCGGATCGTCCAGCCGGGCAACAGCGGTTGGAGCTGCTCGATCCACCACTGGGTCTTGCGGGCATCGGGAATGGAAACGACGATGGTCATGAATGCCCTCCTGAGGCCATTTTCTCGCCTCTGGTCAAGGGCGAACGATCGCTGTGTCGCCGCCGAGCCGGCTCGCCTGGAACGGTGCTGGCGCGGCGCCACCGCCGATCGGCTGGGTCGGGTCGTTGAGGCCGACACACTCACCCGTTTCGGGATTTCGCGAGACTGCCGACACGCAGGCGTAGAGTTTGGGAAACACCATCTGCTGGGCGATCTCGAGTTCGAATCGCTCTCCCAGCTTGGCGATCACTGTCTCGCCGAGTCGCGGGTCGACCCGCACCGAGCCCCGGTAACTGGCATCGATGCGGGGATGGTGCACGGCTTCCTCGATGCTCATGCCGAAATCCATCATCAACGCCGCTACCTGGGTCACCGCCGGCATGATCAGGTTGCCGCCGGAAGCGCCGACCGAGAAACGCGCCTCACCATCCTTGACGCCCACGGTGGGGCACATGTTGGACGAGTTGATGCGCTTGCCGCCGGCCATGGTGGTGGGGTAGCCGGGGCGCGGGTCGAAGTAGCTGACGCTGTCGTTCATCAGCATCCCGGTGGAAGGCAGCGTGACCCCGGAGCCGAAGCGGTTGAGCAGCGTATGGGTGAGCGCGACCATGTTGCCCTCGGCGTCGACGGCGGACATCGACGAGGTGCAGGCGCCCTGTTCCGCCCCGGGGATCACGCCGTTGCGCATCTTGTGGCGTTTCCAGCAGTGCTCCAGCGCTTCGGCGTAGGCCAGCCAGGTTTCCGGCGTCGGTCGTTGCGGGGGAATCGGCATCGTCTCCCGGGTGTGCTCGAGCATCTCGCGCTGGCGCAGGCCGCCCGAGGTCTCGCCTGGAGTGTACAGCGTGAAGCCACGATGTCCGGCAGCCATCGGCGTGGTTTCGAACACCTCATAGGCGGCGAGATCGCCGCGGGAAATCCGCGAACCGCCGGCCTGGAGATCGGCGACGATCTTCTCGGCCAGTTCTCCGCGGTAAAAGGTCTCGGCGCCGCCTGCGGCGATCTCGCGCAGGGTGGCGGCCTGTTGCGGGATGCGCAGCCGGCTTTCCGGCGTGGCGGGATAGCCACCGGGCAGATAGATCGAACTCGAGACCGGATCGCGCGCCAGCACGCGGGCGCAGACACCGATCTGCAGGCTGGTGAACCAGTCGACGAACAGGCCGCGTTCGGCCAGGGCGATCGCCGGTGCCATCACTTCGGCGCGCGGTTTCGAACCGAAGCGCGACAACGCGTGTTCCAGCCCGGCGACGCTGCCGGGCACGGCAATCGAGGGGTAGCCTTCGGTGTTGGCATTGTCGATGACGCCGGGAAAGCCCATCGGCGTCATGGGCAGCTTCGGATCGGCAGGATAGTCCGCGAGCCGGGTATCGCCGGCCAGCACGCCCTGGAAGTCGAGCGCCACGGCACGCCGTTCCCTGGCCAGCCAGATCACCATGAAGCCGGCGCCGCCGAGTCCGCTCATCCACGGCTCGACGGCGTTGAGCGCATAGGCGGTGGCGACGATGGCATCGATGGCATTACCGCCAGCGTCCAGTTGCGCCGCGCCGGCCCGGGCGGCCAGGCGGTGCTGGGCGGCGACCACGCCCCGCGTCGAGCGGGCGGCCGGCGTGGTCAGGGTCCATTGCTCGATATCACGATTGGGGTGTGTCATGGGTCTGCGTCCCGCTGTCTGCGTGGTTCGTCGATGTGGCCTCGATCAATTCGACGACCAGCGCCTCGACATCGTCAAGATAGCGGCTGCCATGGGAAGGTGGTGTCGGGTCCGAGGTCATCACCACCGTCATCGCGCGGGATGGCACCACGTAGAGTAATTGTCCTCCGTATCCCCAGCCGTAGTAGACCGGCTCGCCGGCCAGCTCCGTGACGAACCAGCCGTAAGCGTAGTCGTTGCCATTGAAGAACGAGCGTGTGCGCGGCTGCCAGGAGGTCTCGATCCACGCGGAAGAGAGTATCTCCCGGCCATCGAGGCGCCCGCGCTGACGGTAGAGTTCGCCGAAGCGCAGCAACGCTCGTGGCGTCAGTCCCATCTCGTTGCCGCCGAAGTAGATGCCTTGCGGGTCCCGGGTCCAGGGCGGAATGGCGATGCCGAGTGGATCGCCCAGCCAGTCGCGCGCCAGCGCCAGCGTAGTGCGCCCGGTGGCCTCGGTCAGCGCAGCCGAGAGCAGGTGGCTGTTGCCGGTGGAGTAGAGCATGCGACCGCCCGGCTCGGCGACGAATGGGCGCTCCAGGGCGTCACGGACCCAGTCGTTGCTGGCGACCCAGGCGCCATAGTTGGCGCCGGAGGTGCGTTCCAGCCCGGCCTGCATCGACAGCAGGTTGCCGACGGTGATCCGGTTCACGCGGGGATCGATATCGCTGGGGACGCGATCGCCGAGTAGCTCGACCACCGGCTGATCGGCGCTCGCGATGATGCCGCGGTCGATCGCGGCACCAACCAGCGCCGAAATCAGGGTCTTGGAGAGCGACTTGATGTTGGCCGTGGCGTCCGTCGAATGTCCGCGAAATCCTTCGTCGATCACCGTTTCGCCATCGATCGCGACCATCAGCGTGTGGCTGCGGGTCAGTTCGCGGGCGCGTTCGATGACCTCGTCGCGCGTCGCATCCGGAAGCGAAGCGGCCGGCGCGACCAGCGGTATCGCCAATAGCAGTCCGGCACAGACTCGCCGCCAGACGGAGCCGGCGGCGAATGTCGAGAGGGAAGTGCTGGAGGAAATTGGCATGGGCTTCAGTGTGAGCCATGCCGCGGGATTCTTCCAAGCCGTGCCGAGGGCTCGACGTCAGGCCGCGCGCATCGGTTCCATCCCGCGCCAGGCATGAAGGTAGAAGCCGAGGTAGCGCAAGGCGACGTAGCCGACGATGACGCTGGCGACGATCACTTCGAACGTTGCCAGGCCGTGGACGATGGCGATGTCGTGCGGCCGGAAGCCTTGGGTCTGCATCCAGACGGCGGTCTTCGCCAGTGCCGTGGCGCCGATCACCATCGGGAAGGTGAAGGCGGCGTAGCCCGGACTGTAGGGCAGCCGCAGCAGCTTGAAGAAGGCCAGGTAGATGATCAGCGTCATCAGCACCGCGATGCCGCCCAGCAGGGCCACCAGCAGCGGTGACGGCTCGGCCACCACGCTGAGATAGCCGGCGAGCGACAGGCTGGCCGGGGCCGCCATGATGGCGATGGTCGGCTTGGCCGGATCGGGGATCTCGGGTGCGAAGATCAGCCGGTAGATCATCACCGGCAGCAGCACGGCGTAGAGCAGCATGCCGAAGTAGAGCAGGCCGATGGCCAGCGAATGCAGGGAAGCCACGCCCGGGAAGGCGACGTCGGCGACGATGATGCCCACGGGTGGCACGAACCATGCCGGCACCATGTGGTGAAGCTCGAACTTGCGAATGCGGTGGATGACGAACGCGGTGAGAAAGACCAGGTGCAGCGCCACCGCCGCCAGCCACAGCGCAATGCCGAAGTTCATCGAGAGCCATTCGCCCACTGCCTTGGAGACCACCATGCTGGCCATGGCGAAGGTCGGCACCACGCTGCCGACCACCGGGTGCGCCAGGTCGGCCCACAGCAGACGCGGGTGAAGCAGGAACTTGGCGCACAGAATCAGCAGCAGTGCGCCACCCAGGGCGGCTCCGGTGAGCTGGGCAAGACCGCCGAGCGGGGCGAAGCTTTCCCAACACCAGCCCAGGCTGGAAATGCCCAGCGCCAACCCGGCCATGGGTGTCGGAGCGTGCTGCAATCGCTGGAACAAGGTGGTGGCCATGGATATGCCCTCTGACGGAGTGGCTTTACCTTATGGCATTTTGCGCTATCGTTATATTTTAACTTTTTTCACATTTAGTTTTATTATATTTAACGATTCATTGATGAGGTGCCGGAAGCCGATGCCGAGATCCGTGACGTTCCGCCAACTCGAAGTTTTCGTCGCCGTCGCCCGCGAACGCACCTTGACCACGGCGGCGCAGCGCCTGTTCCTGAGCAAACCCGCGGTGAGCATCGCCCTGGGCGAGCTGGAGAAGCAGTGCGGCCATGCCCTGTTCGATCGCCACCGCAACCGTCTCTATCTCAACGACCACGGCCGGCGCCTGTTGCCGCTGGCGGATGAACTGCTGGCGCGGGGCGACGTCATCTCGCAACTGTTCGACGATGCGGCACTGGGCGGCCATCTGCATATCGGCGCCAGTTACACCATTGGTCATCAACTACTGCCCTGGCTGCTACGGGCCTTTCGCGAGCAGACCGGACACCGCCAGCAACAGGTCACCATTGCCAACAGCGCGGCTATCTGCCATGCGCTGGAATCGTTCGATCTCGACCTGGGAATGATCGAAGGGCGTGTCGCCGACGAGCGGTTTCACGTCATTCCCTGGCGTCACGACCGCATGCTGGTGGCCGCTTCGGCGGATCACCCACTGGCGGGCCGCCAGGCCGTCGAGATCGACGAACTGGCCGAGCACGAATGGTTGCTGCGCGAGCCGGGCTCGGGCACACGCGAGCAGTTCATGCGCTTCATCGCGCCGCGACTGCCGCAGTGGCGACTGGGACTGGAGATCAATTCCGCCGAGGCGATCATCAATGCCGCGGCGGTGGGGTTGGGGTTGACCTGCTTGTCCGAGCTCGAAGCGCGCCATGCCTTGCGCGACGGCCGCCTGGTCGAGATCGGCCTGGGTTGGGAGATGACGCGCGAGTTCAGCCTGGTGCTGCACCGTGACAAGTATCGCAGCCCGCTGATCGAGCGCTTTCTCGAGTTCTGCCGGCAGTACGACGACGCCCGGCCGATCGGCGCGGCCTGAGGGAGTGGTGGGCAATGGCCTGACGACCGCCCTATGCTGGATAGTATCTGCATCCGACAGGAGCCGAGCATGACGGACAAGCCCCAGCGCCCCGAGCCGGACGAGGAGACCATCCGCCTGGCCACGGAGGTCTTCAATGCCGCGCGCCACGGCGACAGCGAGCGCCTGCGCCAACTGCTGGCCCACGGGCTGACGCCCAACCTGCGCAATCACAACGGCGACAGTCTGGTGATGCTGGCCAGTTATCACGAACATCTGGAGACCGCGCGGGTGCTGCTCGAGTACGGTGCCGACCCCGAACTCCACAACGATCGCGGTCAGAGTCCGTTGGCCGGCGCCGCCTTCAAGGGCAATCTGGCAATGGTCAAGCTGCTGTTGGAGAACGGCGCGGGCATCAACGCCGCCTCGCCGGACGGCAAGACGGGATTGATGTTCGCGGCGATGTTCGACAACGTCGAGATCGTCGAATACCTGCTGGCCCAGGGGGCCGATCCCACGCTCAGAGACAGTCGCGGCATGACCGCCGGAGACCTGGCGACGATGATGGGAGCCGAGCGGGCGTCGAAGTTGCTGGCGGGATGATCTGGTGTCGGCCCGGCGTTCATGGCCGTGGGGCGCCGCAATCTCCGGGCCGCGCAGACCTAGCCGCCGAGGAACGAGGACGCGGCACGATCGGCGATCGCACCGCAGACGCGCTCGCCCACTTGATCCTTGAGATTGCTCAGGTTGAAGGTCTGGCCGTCATCGCCCTGGAGCAGACCGCTAAGACCCTGTTGATAGCCCTGACTCTGTTCGGCCTGGCTCTCGCCACCGAGCTTTTCCATCAGCTGTTCCTTGACCTGGTCGGTGGCGCTGGCGGTGTAGCCCTGCTCCTGGCAATAGCCCAGCACGCCGGCCACGTTCTGCAGGCTGCCGAGATCGAACGAGCCCGAGCCTAGCGAACTGAGCAAAGAGGTGCCGCTGGCCGAGCTGGTACCTTGCGCGGATTGCCCGGAGAGCATGTCGCCGGCGCTTTTCTTGACGCTGTCGAAGCTCAACGCCACGGCCAGGGGCGAGATGACGATGGAGGCCGCGACGAGGGTGGCGGAGAGAAGTCGAAGTTTCATGGGCATTCCTTGGCTGGATGAAGGGAAGCGGAGCTTCCGATGCAGCATGCAAAACGGTGCGCTGAAACGGCAACAGACCCTAATCAAAAGTGCGAATGTTGTCCAAGGAATCGTCTCCAGCGAACCCGCTGGCGCCCAGTATGGTCTAGGCTGAATCGGAGATTACGGTCCGTAAGCGTATAAAGGAGACGTTATGATCATCACCGTAGGCGATTTCAAGCGTATGCTCGACGAATTCGACGACCAACTCGAGTTGAGTTTCAGCGGTCTCGAGTATCATCGGATCTCGCAAACCGGCGACAAGCTCGTGCAGGTCGAGTTCGAAGAGAAGGTTTTCAAGGACAAGACCGGGCATATCCAGGTGCACTCCGAGAAGCACTGAAGCTTTTCTCTTCCTGGCTCATGGCGCTATGCGTGCGCGGTAATGAAGGCGGCGCCAACCGGGGCGCCGTCGTCGTCTGGCCGGTCGCTGGCATTTCGCCGACCGGCGCTTTTCCGTTACCGTTGTGGTCCATTTGGCAGGGACGGCAGACATGCAGGATCCAAATCCCATCACTCAGGTCCCCATCATTCAGATTGATGTGGCCATCGTTGGAGCGGGGCCGATCGGACTCTGCTTCGCCAACGCGCTGTCGCGCCGGGGCGTGAGTTCGGTGCTGATCGATCGGCAGTCGCGTTCCAGCCTCGAGACCCCGGGCAATGACGGTCGCGAGATCGCGCTGACCCGGGCGTCGCAGCAGATTCTCGACAAGCTCGACGTGTGGCCGCGGGTCGATCCCGTCGAACGGGCGCGGATGCGCGCCGCCAAGGTTTTCGATGGGCAGTCGCTCTTCGCCATGCAGATTGCGCCCGCCGCTTCCCGCGACGAGCCGCTGGGCTGCCTGGTGCCCAACCAGGTGATCCGGCGCGCGGCCTATGCGGCAGTAAGCGCTTCCGGACCGGGGCGGGCCGAGGTGCTGTGGCGGAATGAGAGCGAAATCGAGGCTTTTCAGGCCGACGACGCGCAAGTCGAGATCCGGCTGCGCGGTGGCGAGAGGCTGCACGCCGCGCTGCTCGTGGCCGCGGATGGGCGGTTTTCCGCAACCCGCCGCGCCATCGGCGTTCCCGCTCATATCTACCAGCACGGCCAGCATATGCTGGTCTGTCGCATGCGGCACGAACAGGCTCATGATCAAACCGCCTGGGAATGGTTCGGTCACGGTCAGACACTGGCGCTGTTGCCGGTCGATACGCACTGCTCCTCGGTGGTGCTGACGCTGCCGCCGGCGGAAATGGAGGCGCAGCTGGCAATGCCGCAGGCGGCGTTCGAGGCCGATATCACCCGCCGTTTCGACGGTCGCCTCGGTGAGATGCACCAGGCCGGCGAAGCGCATCGCTATCCTTTGGCGAGCGTCTATGCCGAGCGTTTCGTGGATCGGCGGCAGGCACTGATCGGCGATGCGGCCGTCGGCATGCATCCGGTGACCGCCCATGGCTTCAACCTGGGGCTGGAAGGATTGTGGCGGCTGGCGACGCTGATCGGCGACGCGCGAAGCGAAGGACGTGATATCGCTTCGCGCCCGCTGCTGGCGCGCTATCAGCGGGAACAGCGGCTTGCCACCGGGCCGCTGTTCGCCGCGACGCTGGCAATCGTCGGCCTCTATACCGATGATCGCAAGCCGGCGCGCTGGCTACGCAAGGCGGTGCTGCGGGCAGGAGACGCGGCCTGGCCGGTGCGCCGCCTGATCGCCGGCCACCTGATGCGCTCCGCTGGTTGAGCCGGGCGGCGGGCGGCCGCCGATGCGCGGCTGGCCCTTGTGCCTGGCATCGTGGGCGCTACCATGGGCTCCGATCGGTCGCTGTCGGCCTGGCGCCCGGTTTTCCGGTATCATTCAGGCTTTGTCGTCCCGGTCATCGCGGTCGGTATCGAGAACGACAGGATCAAGAATCGAAGGCGACGCCATTCTCTTCAGAGGAATTCACATGGATCTCGCAATGGTAGGTCTGGGGCGCATGGGCGCCAACATGGCCGAGCGGTTGGTGCGCGACGGGCACCGTGTGGTGGGTTACGACCCGAGCAAGGAAGCGGTCGCCAAGGCGGCGGAAAAGGGCATCGAGTCGGCGGCATCGCTGGCGGCCGCCGTCGAGGCGTTGCCGTCGCCCAAAATCGTTTGGTTGATGGTCCCGGCCGGCCCGCCGGTGGACAAGTTGATTGCCGAACTGGAACCGCTGTTGACGACCGATGACATCCTCATCGACGGCGGCAACTCCATGTACAAGGACACCGTGCGTCGCGCCGAATACCTGCGCGAGCGACACATCCACAGCATCGACGTGGGCACCAGCGGCGGCGTGTGGGGGCTACAGGAAGGCTACAGCATGATGGTCGGCGGCGAAGCGTCCATCGTCGATTCGCTCAGGCCGTTGTTCGAGAGCCTGGCGCCGGCCGCCGACAAGGGCTGGGGGCATGTCGGGCCCAATGGTGCCGGTCACTTCACCAAGATGGTTCACAACGGTATCGAGTACGGCATGATGCAGGCCTTCGCCGAGGGCTTCGCGATCATGGAGCGCAAGGATTTCGATCTCGATCTGCATCAGGTCGCCGAGATCTGGCGCCACGGCAGCGTGGTGCGTTCCTGGCTGCTCGATCTGACCGCCAACGCGCTGGACAAGAACCCGTCGCTGGCCGGGATTGCGCCGTTCGTCTCCGACTCCGGCGAGGGGCGCTGGACCGTAGCCGAGGCGATCGAACTCGATGTCAGCGCGCCGGTCATTACCCTGTCGCTGCTCGAACGCTTGCGCTCGCGCGAAAAGGACTCGTATGGTGACAAGCTGCTCTCGGCCATGCGTAACGAGTTCGGGGGCCACGCGATCAAGAAAGGATGAGCCACTGACGCTCGTGGTGCGATCCGTCTTCGCACCACGAACGCCAGGGTCGTTACATCAGGCCAATCTGCTGCGACAGATCGCGAATCTCGGCGATTTGCTCATCCAGGAACGTCTTGAACTCGTCACCGGAAAGATGGAACGGCATCAGTCCGTTGGCCTCCATGATCGCCTTCCACGAGTCGCTGTCGTAGATGGTGTTCAGCGCGTCCTCCCAATAGGCCTGAGCCTCTTTCGATGCCCCTTTCGGTATGTAGAATCCGCGCCAATTGGGGCCGATGACATCGAAGCCCTGCTCCTTGGCGGTGGGGATCTCGGCATAGTCACCGTCGAGTCTTTCGGGCGACAGCACCGCCAGTACGCGCAGATCCCCCGATTCGATGAACCCTTTGGCTTCTGAAATATCCCCCGAGTAGGCCTCGACATGACCGCCGATGACTTGGGTGATCGAGGTGCTTCCCCCGTTGCTGGCCAACCAGGGAATGGCTGACAGGTCCTTGATGCCGGCGGATTTCGCCAGCATCAGAACCTTGAGATGATCCCAACCTCCCGCCCCGCTGCCACCGGTGAACTTGATCGCCTTGGGATCGTCCTGAATTGCCTTCATCAGCGCTGGCAGGTCTTGAATGGGAGAGTCCTTCTTGACCGCGATGACGCCGTAATCGCTGCCCAGTGTCCCAATCCACTTCACGCTATCCTGATCGGCGGGGTAGCGCCCCTGGGCCAGTTGACTGGCCATCGCCGTCGAACTGGCGACCAGTAGATTGTCATCGCTATTGCGTTTGCTGAGCACATGGGAGAAAGCGACGGCGCCCGATGCGCCCGGCATGTTCACCGTTTGCACACCGGCGGGCACCAGGTCGAGCGCCACCAGTTCGTTGGCTACCTGGCGGCAGGTGAAGTCCCACCCGCCACCGGGCGTGCTGGGTGCCAGGCATTCGACGTTGCGGCCGGGATCGAAGGCAGAGGCCTGGGTGGTGGCCAGCCAGGCGCAGGCTGCCATCAGACAGAGCTTGGGAACGACTTTCGAACGGCGCTGGGGATGAGACGGCTGATTCATGGACGCTTCCCTATGAAGGCTTGTTATGGTCGCTTCGCCTAGACCAGGGCCATGCCATGGTCGGCGCTAGCGAGGGGTGCCTGTCAGCGTAGGGAGCGCGATAGTCGTCAGCTATAGGACGTTAATCGATAATGGCGGGTATATTTTTTTATGAATCAATAACTCTTGGTTTCCCTGAAAATCTCGGATCCTTTCTCCTTGAGCAGCGAGATGAGTTCTTCGCAGGCAGGGGGAAGGTAGCCATTCTTGCGTGTCAGTAAGCCAAAGTGTCGATGCAGGGTCGTCTCCTTGAACGGAATTTCGACGAGAGGCGACGCTTCCTTGTACGCCGATAGATTGCGGCGAGAGACGAAGCTCAGAAGCTGGGTGCGAGCAAGCAGACGCGGCAGCAGAGCCAAGGAGTTGGTCTCGATCTGAATGGCGGGGGCGGGGAGGCCCAGCTCCTCGAAAGTGTGCTCGAGCCATTTCCGGGTCGCGACGCTTTTAGCGGGAAGCGCCCACTGGAAATGACGAAGCTGATCGATTTTCGTGACCTGATTGGCGAGCGCATGGTGTCGGCTGGCAACCACCACGACCTGATCTTCGACGATGGGGACGCAGTCCAGATCGGCACTCTCCGTCGCGGGCCCAATGACCATATCCAGGTCGTCTCGGCGTAATCCTTCCAGCAGCACATCACTCATGCCGATGCTCAGCGACAGGCTGACGCCGGGGGTCGACTCGATCAACCGGCTCAGCGCTTCCGGCAACAGGAACTCGGTGATGGTGGCGGCCGCGCCCAGGCGCATATGGCCGACGAGGCCCTTGGCGTAGTCGGTGATCTCGCGTTGGGTTTCGTCGATGGACTGCATGATGTGCCTGGCGCGCCTGGCCAGAATCTGGCCGGCCGGCGTCACGATGACCTGCCGCCCTCTGCGCTCGAAGAGCTGGGTCTCCAGCTGCGACTCCAGACGGTCTATGCACTTGGTCAGAGCGGGCTGGGAAATATGCAGGCGTTCCGACGCGCGACGCAAACTGCCGAGTTGGACGATGGCGGAAAAGTAGCGAAGATCTCGTTCGTTCATGAAAACTAAAAGTTATCAGATGGGTAATAAAAGAGAATAGAAGATATGTTTTTGCCGTTCAATAATGGGCGGAAATCGGCGTCGGCGCCTCGGCAATCCCTCAGGTGACTCATGAACTATCACGTACTGGTTACGGCTCCCTCTCTCGCGGACGCGGGTCTCAAGCGGCTGCTGGATCGGCAGTGCCAGGTCCATTTCGTGGATGACATCGGCAATAGCGAGAGTGTCCGGTGCCTGTTGCAGGAGCATCCCATTGACGCCGTGATCTCTCGCACCATGATGCTGACGGCCGAGATGATGGACGCCTGCCCGACCCTGGGCGTGATCGCCAAGCATGGTGTCGGCGTGAGCAACATCGATGTGGAGGCGGCGACGAAGCGCGGTATTGCGGTTTTTTCCACGCCCGGCGCCAATACCCGCGCGGTGATCGAGTTCACGGTGGGGCTGATGTTCGCCAGTGCGAGGCGCCTGCCGCGTTTCGACCGTTCGGTGCGAGGGGGACAGTGGTCTCGTGCTGGGGATGGGCTGCAGCTCGAAGGGCGAAGGGTCGGGATCGTCGGGTTCGGTCAGATCGGTCGGGGCGTGGCAACGCTGGCCACGGCCCTGGGCATGGAGGTCATGGTCTACGACCCCATGGTAGAGGCCAGCGTGATCCAAGGGCAGGGCTTTGTTCCCATGCCGTCGCTGGAATCACTGCTGGCTCAGAGTCAGATTCTGAGCCTGCACTGTCCGGCGCGCCTGGGTGCACCACCCATGCTCGACGCCGCGGCGCTGGCACTACTGCCTGAGGGGGCGCTGGTCGTGAACACCGCACGTGGCGAGCTGATCGATGAACCGGCGCTGGCCGTGGCGTTGGCCGAAGGGCGGCTGGGTGGCGCCGCGCTGGACACCTTTGTGCGCGAGCCCTTGCCCGTCGACAGCCCATTGATGGGGCTGGACAACGTGATCCTGACGCCCCACGTGGCCGGGTCGACGCCTCAAGCACTCGCGAACATGGCGAGCGGCGCCGTCGAGTGCGCACTGGCTTATCTGGACTGGCGGGCAGGGCTCAAGGCAGATGACCGCGCTGACAATGGCGAGCCCATGAATATCGAGCGGCTGGCGTCGCTATGTATCAACGACGTCATGCGTCGCTTTGCCGGATAGCTTTTGTCTGAGATCAATCGGGGACACCGCTTTGCATCCGCGTGTCGGTAGCGAATTGGCTTGCCCGGCCAAGGTTGTCTTACCAACACCGTCTAATCAATACAGTCTTATCCACACAGGACCACCGCCCATGATAGATCCGCAATGGCCCAAGGGGTTTGCCATCCATCCACGTCAGACGTCCATCGATCGGGCGCTGATCGATGCCTTCAGAACCGTGCCTGCGGCACACGTGAGTGATTGCCTGGGTAGGCTCATCGGCGGTATTGGGCTGCACGCCTATCACGGCGACATCGGTGCAACGATGTGCGGTACGGCGTTCACCGTGCGCGTGCGCCCCGGTGACAACCTGATGATCCACAAGGCGCTGTTGATGGCCGAGCCCGGCGATGTGATTGTCGTCGACGGCGCGGGTGACCTGACACAGGCCGTCGTCGGCGGGCTGATGCGCACGTCCGCGATCGCCAGAAAGTTGGGAGGCCTCGTCATCAACGGTGCGGTGAGAGACGTCGCGGAGTGGGCCGAAGGCGGCATGCCGATCTACGCCCTGGGCCACACGCATCGTGGACCCACGAAAAATGGCCCGGGAGAGATCAATGTACCGGTGGTGTGTGCGGGTATGGTCGTGGCGCCAGGGGATCTCGTCATCGGGGACGCCGATGGTGTCGTGAGCGTCGGAAGAGATCAGCTCGAGTCGTTGTTGCCGCTGGTCAAGGCTCATGCCGCCAACGAGGATCGAATCCGGCAGGTCAACGCCGAGCGAGGCGGTGACGAAAATCGCATCGATGACCTGCTGAGATCATTGGGCTGTCCGGTCTAGCGGATCGGCCGGTTCGGCGGGATCCTTCGGCAAGGTGTCGTGGATCGCCGATACTAGTCGTGGATCGCCGATACTATATGTAGTGTGAAAGCGCGCCGAGTGACACAAGTCGCTCGGCGTTTTGCGTTGGATGAGATGAGGATTTCTTTCCTTGACAGGGCGGGAGGCCCGCAACGATGCGGGCTACAGGAAGACGCTATTTTGTCCACAGGAATATCACAGAAAAAGACCACATCTATGCTTGGAAAATGCGCTGCCTACCATATATAGTGTTTTTTCAGGGACGGTGGGGCCGGTGAAAAACCGTGTTTCTCGTGCCGTCAGAGCCCGCGCCATCGGCTGTCGATGGACGTCTTTCCATGTCACGGATGGTAGTGATTATCATGAGCATCACGATCTATAGCAAACCCGCCTGCGTCCAGTGCAACGCCACTTATCGTGCCTTGGACAAACAAGGGATCGACTATACCGTGGTCGATTTGACACAAGACGCTGACGCGATGCAGCGCGTTCAGGATTTGGGTTATCGCCAGGTACCGGTGGTGGTCGCGGGCGATGACCATTGGGCCGGATTCCGTCCGGACAAGATCAGCACGCTGGTTGCCTGATCTGGCGCTTCATACGATTTCGCTGTTGTTAAGAATCTGTTTACGATCTCGCGAGCTAGAGCCAAACGAGGCGAAAGCACTTAAGGAAGCGGAATTTACATGGGGTTAAATGAGCATTCCGAAAGTGTTTGACTCACTTCGCTCGCCCTACGGGCCAGCCTTCGGCTGTTGTCTCCGCTGCGCTCCGGCTCAACAAAGTTTGGCCGACGCGCAGCAGATCGTAGGCAGGTTCTAAAACCGCGCGGGGGCGCAGGAGATTCGTCATGGCTGGGCTGGTCTATTTTTCGACCAAATCAGGCAATACGCGGCGCTTCGTGGAGAAACTGGGTCTACCGGCCAAGCGCATTCCGCTGAGCCGTGACGATCAGCCCCTGCGGGTCGACGAGCCCTACATTCTCGTCGTACCGACTTATGGAGACGGTGACCCGCGCACTTCGGTGCCGGCGCCCGTCATTCGTTTTCTGAATGATGAACATAATCGGTCCCTGATCCGTGGCGTGATCGCCGGTGGCAACACCAACTTCGGTTCGGCCTTCGGCCTGGCCGGGCGAGTCGTCGCGCGGAAATGTCAGGTACCGCTTCTCTACCGTTTCGAACTGATGGGCACCGCAGAGGATGTCCATCGTGTCCTAGCAGGGGTGAACGAATTTTGGAAACGCTCAGCCTAGAAAAAGAGCCGACAGCGCGGCCCGCCGCTGGCGCCGGCCATAACGCCAAGGCGCTCGACTATCACGCCCTCAATGCCATGTTGAATCTGTACGACGCCAATGGCCGTCTGCAGCTCGACAAGGACCGCGAAGCGGCGCGTCAGTATTTCCTGCAGCACGTGAATCAGAACACCGTGTTCTTCCACTCGCTGAAGGAAAAGCTCGACTACCTGGTGGAAGAGGGCTACTACGAGCAGGAAGTGCTCGACCAGTACGACTTTGCCTTCGTCACCGCGCTGTTCGATCAGGCTTATGCGGTGAAATTCCGCTTCCAGAGCTTTCTGGGCGCGTTCAAGTACTACACCAGCTACACGCTGAAGACCTTCGACGGCAAGCGTTACCTTGAGCGTTTCGAGGATCGCGTGTGCATGGTCGCGCTGAGCCTGGCGCGGGGCGACGAAACGCTCGCCAGGCAACTGGTCGACGAGATCATTCATGGCCGTTTCCAGCCGGCGACCCCGACCTTCCTCAACTGCGGCAAGAAGCAGCGCGGTGAGTTGGTATCGTGCTTCCTGCTGCGCATCGAGGACAACATGGAGTCGATCGGCCGCTCCATCAACTCGGCGCTGCAGCTCTCCAAGCGCGGCGGCGGGGTGGCGTTCTCGCTGTCCAACGTGCGTGAAGCCGGCGCCCCGATCAAGCGCATCGAGAACCAGTCCTCCGGCATCATTCCGATCATGAAGATGCTCGAGGACGCCTTCTCCTACGCCAATCAGCTGGGTGCGCGACAGGGCGCCGGGGCGGTCTATCTCAACGCCCACCATCCGGACATCCTGCGCTTCCTCGACACCAAGCGCGAGAACGCCGACGAGAAGATCCGCATCAAGACGCTATCGCTGGGCATCGTGATGCCGGATATCACCTTCGAACTGGCCAAGCGCAACGAGGACATGTACCTGTTCTCGCCCTACGACGTGGAGCGCATCTACGGCGTGCCGTTCGGTGATATCAGCGTCACCGAGAAGTACGAGGAGATGGTCGCCGACGGGCGTATTCGCAAGAAGAAGATCAACGCCCGCGAACTGTTCCAGACCATTGCCGAGCTGCAGTTCGAGTCTGGCTATCCGTACCTGATGTTCGAGGACACGGTCAATCGCGCCAACCCGATCCACGGCCGGATCAACATGTCGAACCTCTGCTCGGAGATCCTGCAGGTCAATACGCCGACCGAGTACGACGACGATCTCGGCTACCGTCGCATCGGCGAGGACATCTCCTGCAACCTGGGCTCGCTCAACATCGCCAAGACCATGGATTCGCCGGATTTCGGCGCCACGGTCGAGACCGCCATTCGTGGCCTGACCGCAGTCTCCGAAATGAGCAACATCACCTCGGTGCCGTCGATCGCCGAAGGCAACGCCAAGTCCCACGCCATCGGCCTGGGGCAGATGAACCTGCATGGTTATCTGGCGCGTGAGCATATTCATTACGGTAGTGAGGAAGGGCTGGATTTCACCAACATCTACTTCTATACCGTGGCATTTCATGCCATCCGCGCCTCCAATCGTATTGCGATCGAACGCAATCAGCGCTTCGCCGGCTTCGAGAAATCCACCTACGCCAGCGGTGAGTACTTCGACAAGTACACCGAGCGCGAGTGGCTGCCAAAGACCGAGAAGGTACGCGAGCTGTTCGAGAAGAGCGGGATCCAGATCCCGACGCAGGACGACTGGCGCGAGTTGAAGGCCTCGGTGATGGAACATGGCCTGTTCAACCGTAACTTGCAGGCGATCCCGCCGACCGGCTCGATTTCCTACATCAACAACTCCACCTCGAGCATCCACCCGGTCACGGCGAAGGTCGAGATCCGCAAGGAGGGCAAGCTGGGTCGGGTCTATTACCCGGCGCCGTACCTGACCGACGAGAACCAGGAGTACTATCAGGACGCCTACGAACTCGGCCCGGAGAAGATCATCGATACCTACGCCGAGGCGACCCAGCACGTCGACCAGGGCCTGTCGCTGACGTTGTTCTTCCGCGATACGGCGACGACCCGCGATGTCAATAAGGCGCAGATCTATGCCTGGCGCAAGGGCATCAAGACGATCTACTACATCCGTCTGCGTCAGGCCGCGTTGGAAGGGACCGAGGTAGAAGGTTGCGTCTCCTGCACGTTGTGATGGCGCCAAATGGCTGCGCTCGGCCATGCTGTGTTGAAAGTCGGCTGGTACGCCAGCCCGGTCGAAATGCTCATTTACACCCGTAAACTCCGCGTTCTCGCCGACTTTCGCCTTGCCTGACCATCGCTCGCCGATTTGGCGAGTGGTGATGTCATAGTCGATTGCCGCGTAGTTTTGATACAAATCGAGCGACGCGCCGAGTAAGGCTCGGCGCCAACCGAACGAGAACACTCTCATGGATATGCCCGCAACCTCTGCCGCCCGCCGCCTGAGCCGGGTCGATGCAATCAACTGGAATCGTCTGCAAGACGACAAGGACCTGGAGGTCTGGAATCGTCTGACCGGCAACTTCTGGCTGCCGGAGAAGATTCCGCTCTCCAACGACATCCCGGCCTGGAATACGCTGACCGAGCTTGAGCAGCAGTTGACCATCCGTGTCTTCACCGGCCTGACCCTGCTCGACACCATTCAGGGGACGGTCGGTGCGCCGACGCTGATCGAAGACTCCGTCACGCCGCACGAAGAAGCGGTGTTCACCAACATCAGCTTCATGGAGTCGGTCCATGCCCGCTCCTACAGCTCGATCTTCTCCACGCTCTGCCACACCCGTGACGTCGACGACGCCTATCGCTGGAGCGAGGAAAACCCGTTCTTGCAGAACAAGGCGGAGCTGATCCTCGAACGCTACCGCAGTGAAGACCCGCTGATGCGCAAGGTCGCCAGCGTGTTCCTCGAGTCGTTCTTGTTCTACTCCGGCTTCTACCTGCCGATGTACTGGTCGAGCCGCGCCAAGCTGACCAACACCGCAGACCTGATCCGTCTGATCATTCGCGACGAGGCGATCCACGGTTACTACATCGGCTACAAGTTCCAGCGTCAGCTGGCCAAGCTGCCGGCGGAGCGTCAGGAAGAGATCAAGATCTACGCCTACGAGCTGCTCCACGAGCTCTACGACAATGAGGTCAAGTACACCGAAGCGCTCTACGACGACGTTGGCCTGACCGAAGACGTCAAGAAGTTCCTCCACTACAACGCCAACAAGGCGTTGATGAATCTGGGCTTCGAAGCGCTGTTCCCGTCCAGCGTCACCGACGTCAGCCCGGCGATCCTTGCCGCGCTCTCGCCCGGCTCCGACGAGAACCACGACTTCTTCTCCGGCTCCGGCTCCTCCTACGTCATCGGCAAGACCGTCAGTACCGAGGACGAAGACTGGGCGTTCTAAGACACCTTGCCGAACCGGAAATGCTGGCAAGGTCGACCAGGCTGGTTTTGCCACCCTAATGACGTCTTCCAGGCGGCGCTGGACGACGATCGTCCGTGCCGGGTCTTGCGTCATGGGTGAGGCGATTCTGGCATCTGAGTGATGCCAGAATCGCCGAACGGATTGGCCATGAATGGCCAACCCCGGCCCTGCAAGCGGGACAGGATGTTTTAGCGCAGCAGGACGCAAGAGGCGCGTTGGGCAGGGATGCCCTTTCGCGCCGACCCGAGCGCGGGCGATTGGCGTTCAGGGTTTCGCCGTCTGTGGCGTCAAAAAGGGGAGCGCGAGGGGCTTGCCCCTCGCATTTACGAGCAAGAGGATAGTTAAGACTCGGTCAGTGGTAAGCTGATGCAGCGTGAATTCGTTGCTTTGGCGAACAGCCGCTCTTTCACTGTCCGCGCAGGCGGTTCCATTTCCCATCTTTTGCCGATTTCGTGATTCGAGCTTCCACGCTCGCTGCACACTGCGTGCAAGAAACAGGACGATAGTGATCGTGCACCGCGTCTCGGTGCGCAACCTGGAGCGTGAAAATCATGAAGGTATTCAAGAAAAGTCTACTGGCGCTGGCCGTTGCCGCTTCCACTTTGTCACCGCTCGCGATGGCCGCCGCGACCCCCGAACAATCGCAGCCGTCCGTCTCCGAGGACACGCGGCATCATCGCGGCAATCCGCTCAAGGAGGCCGTCGTTGCCAGCTGGAACCTCAGCGATGACCAACTGGCAAGTCTCGCGCAGGCAGACAGTGACTTCCATGCCGGGCTGCGGCAACTGCATGGCGATGATGTCAAGGCATCGCCGGATCAGCGGCGTGCCGCCCTGGAGTCGTTACTCGAAAAACAGCGCGATCAGTTGAGCGGCGTTCTCAGCGACGAACAGCTACATGCCTATCAGATGATGGAGCGTCCCCGCGCGTTGATGATGCGCCACCACGAGCATGGGCCGCGTCCTGATCCTGAACAGATGGCCGAGCGCTGGGCGCAGCGTTTCGAGCCGCTGTTCGCCAGTTGGAACCTGAGCGAGCAGCAGAGCGCCGAGGTCAGAAACGCCGAGCGCACTTTCTTCGACGGCCTGCATCAGCTCAAGCGCCCGGATGTCGCGGCCCCGGATGCCCGCGGCGCGCAGTTCAAGCAACTGCTGGAACAGCGGCATGCCGCGCTCTCCGAAGCGCTCGACGACGAACAGCTCTCCGCCTACGAAGCGCTGACCAAGCCGCCACGTGGTCCTCATCACGGTCCGCGTTACGAGTTGCAGTCGCCCAAAGCTGGCTAATTGTGCCAGACTGACGGACCCTTCTCCGCAAGGGCCTCAGTAGTCAGAGCGCCCTGCGGGGCGCTCGCCGTTTATCACCATCACATCGCGGTATCATCGACCGGGCATGGAGACAGCTCCCAGGCCCCGTTCTATGCGTCGTGGGGCACTCGTCGCCCATACGCACTCCACAGCACACAGGCCGTCAGCGCCATGGCGAGGCCGAGCCCGACCACCCCCGACCAGCCAAAACGGTCGAACAGTGCCGCCGAGGATACGGAACCAAGAGCTCCGCCCAGGAAGTAGCTGGTCATGTAGCCGGCGTTCAAGCGATTGCGCGCTCCGCTGTCGAGGCTATAAATCAGATGCATATTGGTGACATGCACGGCCTGTGACGCCAGATCGAGCAGCACGATACCGACGAGCAGCACGACGACTTGATACGGCGCGGCCCCCAGTAGTCCCCAGGCCACCACCAGGATCGTCAGTCCGAGCCACGTGGTCAGACGTGACTGGCCAAGATCGGCCAGCTTGCCGGCCTGGCGCGTGGCCAACGCGCCCACGGCCCCGGCCAGGCTGAACAGACCGATCGTGGCATCGGAGAAGCCGAAAGGTGGCGCCGAAAGCAGGAAGGCGATCGATGTCCAGAAGGCGCTGAACATGCCGAAGGACAAGAATCCCAGCGCGGTGCGCAAGCGATATAGTGGATAACGTACGAAGAGTTCAGCGATGGAGATCAGCAGGCGTGCATAGGAGAGGCCCGCCGAACGTCGATGGGACGGCAACGCTCGGTACAGGACGATGGCATTGACCAGCATCAGCATCGCCGCGACCCAATAAACCGTGCGCCAGTTGCCCAGCGTCGACAGCGCGCCGGCCACTGCCCGGGCCAGCAGGATGCCCAGCAACAGACCGCTCATCACCGTGCCCACGACCTTGCCCCGCTCCTCCGGCGTGGCCATCGTCGCCGCGAACGGGACCAGCACCTGTGCCACCACCGAGAACGTGCCGGTGATCGCCGTGCCCACCAGCAGCATCGGCAAACCGACAGCATTGGCGCTGATCAGCAGACCTATCGCCGTCAGCAGCATCATGATCAAGATCATCCGCCGCTGCTCGAACAGATCGCCCAACGGCACCAGAAACAGCAGGCCTAACGCGAACCCCATCTGCGCGACCGTGACGATGATCCCCGCCTGCGCGAAGGACGATAGATCGAGGCTTTCGGCAATGGTATGTAATAGCGGTTGGGCATAATAGTTACTCGCCACCGCGAGGCCGGTCGTGATCGCCATCAACAAGACCAACCAACGACTGAGGGGAGGATGTGACGGAGACGCCTCCTGCATGGGCGGATTTCCTGTGCCGGATTTGCGAGAAGCCAGAAGTATAACATCGGTGCCGATCGGCCCACTCGGCAGCTCTTTGAGGAAAGGCGACATGGAACGGGGTTTTCGCGTTTTCTGAATCAGGACGCCTGACGTATCGGTATCGGCTTGTTAGTCTTTAGGCGAATCCCCGATCGGAATGCCTCATGGAAGATCAATGGCTGACCTGGGCCAAGCGGCTCTCGGCCTTGGCCGATACCGGCCTGCACTACTGCCGCGACAAGTTCGATCGCGAGCGCTATGAAGAGATAGCCGAACTGTCGCGGTCGATGATGGCGGCGCTGGGAACGGTGCCGCTCGAGCGGATCGCTGCGGCATTGGGGGAACGCGACGGGCACGTCACGCCCAAGATCGATGTGCGCGCGGCGATCATCGACGATGGCAGGATTCTGTTGGTGAAGGAGAAGATGGATGGCCGTTGGACAATGCCCGGCGGTTATGCCGAAGTTGGCGTATCGGCAGCCGACAACACGGTCAAGGAAGTGTGGGAAGAGGCCGGGATCAAGGTCGCGGTTTCGCGGCTCTACGCGCTTCGCCACAAGGCGCGGCACGCCTATCCGCCGGACGTGCTCGACTTCTATAAACTGTTCTTTCTGTGCGAGAGGCTGGACGATGCTCCGCTCGAGCCGGGGCATGAGGTCCACGATGCCGCCTATTTTCCTGCCGACGACTTGCCGCCCCTCTCCGAGCCGCGCGTCATTGCGCGGGACATTGCCGATGCCTTCGCCTTCCATGCCGATCCCGCTCGGGCGGCGCTGATCGACTGAGGGCCGCGCCTTCGACGGCGCCTAGAAAGATTCCCACTCCTCGACCGGTTCGCGCACGGTCTCGGCGGTCGGTTTACCTGGCATGGGCAACCGATTCGTCGCGGGCGTGGGCGTTCGTGCCGGGGTGCGTTCGTCGATCGATGCCAGACGAAACACCGCGACCGCCGATTGCAGTGCCTCTGCTTCCTGTTCCAGAGCCCGCGAGGCGCTGGCCGCCTGCTGAACCAGCGTGGCATTCTGCTGGGTGACCTCATCCATCTGCGTGACCGCCTGATCGACCTGACTGATACCGTGGCTCTGTTCCTCGGAGGCGGCGGCGATCTCGCGCATGATCTCGTTGACCCGTGTGATCGCATTGACCACGTCGCCCATGGTCGCGCCGGCCTTGTCGGCCAGCTCGGCGCCGCTGTCGACGTGTTCGGCAGCGCTTTGAATCAGCTCGCGGATCGCCTTGGCGGCATCCGCCGAGCGCTTCGCCAATGTCTGCACCTCGTTGGCGACCACGGCGAAACCGCGACCCTGCTCCCCCGCGCGAGCGGCCTCGACCGAGGCGTTGAGGGCGAGGATGTTGGTCTGGAACGCCACCGAATCGATGGCGTCGAGCAATTCGACCGCTTGTCGGGACTGCTGACTGATCTCATGCATCGTCTTCACGACGCTGCCCACCACTTCCCCGCCTCGGTGAGCGACGCCGGTGGCGTCGTCGGCGAGATGGCTGGCCCGAGTGGCGTTGTCGGCATTCTGGCGTACCGTCGAGGTCAACTCCTCCATGCTGGCGGCCGTCTGTTCGAGCGAAGCGGCCTGCTGCTCGGTGCGCGAAGAGAGGTCAGTATTGCCGCGGGCGATGTCGGCGGCGCCGTCGTGAACGTTATTGCAGGCGCGGCGGACGTTGCCGACAGTGTTGGAAAGATGCGACTGCGTCTGCCCCAATGCCGCGAACAGGCGGCCGATCTCGTTGTTGCCGCGGCGCTCGACGGCGTGCGAGAGATCGCCCTCGGCCAGCCGCTCGCAGTGAATCACCAGCCGCTTCAGGGGGCGGATGACGTTGACAGTGACGCCCCACAGCACGATGCCGGCGAGCACGAGCGTGACGACGACCCCCGCCAGGATTCCGGTGTTGAGCCAGTCGACGCGCGTCGCGCCCTCGCCGGACAAGGATTGTCCGCCGCCATTCACCGCATAGGTGGCCAGGCCAGCCATACCCAGCACCAATGCCGTGAAAGTGATCAGTACGAGCAACCAGCTGGTTTTTACGGTCAAGTCGTCGATTCGTTTCATGCTTGGATCACCTACCCTTGGGATCGGAACGCAGGCGGCGCCTGTGCTAGGCCAAAGTGACGCCTTTGCGTGGGCGCCGAGTCGAGACTATCGGCAATAAAACGCTGGGCTTGAACGAAATCCGGCATGGTGAGGCAACCTGCCGCACCTTCTGTGGTCACAGAACGGAGAGTTCGAGGATGCGGTCAGAGGGGTGGCATCGATCAATCGAAGCGGAAGGGAGCAGGCATCGTGAACGCACACAAGATACTCTCGCAACTCATGAAACAAGCTGGCAGTGATCGAAAATGGATGCCCGGTGGCGGCGGATTCGACGTCAAGTCCCTGCTTGGCGGTGGTGCCCTGGGTATGCTGATCGGCAGCAAGCGTGGCCGCAGCCTGGGCGGCAAGGCGATCAAGTATGGCGCGCTGGCGGAGATCGGCGCCTTGGCGTGGAAGGCCTGGCAGGCCCACAAGGGCCAAGCAACCACATCGGAGGTCGAGGAAGGAAAACCACTGGAAACGCTCGACACCGGTGATCAGGAAGCCCGTAGCCGAGTCATTTTATGGGCAATGATCGCTGCCGCGCGTGCCGATGGCCACATCGACGCCGAGGAGCGTGCGGCGCTGGCCGAGCAGATCGATGCGCTCGGTGCCGATGACGAACTGCATGTCTGGGTCGAGCAGCAGATGTCGGCGCCGCTGGATGCCGAGGCGATCGCGCACGACGTCGATTCGCCCCAGGCCGCGCGGGAAGTCTATCTGGCCAGCGTAGCGATCATCGATGATCGGAATCCGATGGAACGCGCCTGGCTCGACCAATTGGCCAGTGCCCTCGAATTGGAGGATGGCCCGCGCCGGGAGCTGGAGCGCCAGGCACTGCAAACGCCGGCTTAGGAACGTCTGTCAAAGGTGTTGTTGTCCGGTTCCGTTACGCATATCAAGTAGGGTTCTGACACCGAGCCTGGAACTTGTCCCTGCTCGGACGTTGAGTCAGGGTTCCCAGGAAGGCGGCCAGCGACAGCAGGGCCACCAGGCTGCCGTAAACATAAGTGGTCGGTATCAATCCCAGGTACTGCGTCGCGATGCCACCACACAGTGCCAGGGTACTGGCGGACAAGTAGCAGATGACATAGAAGGCTGCCATCAATGCCGAGCGTTCGGTGGGCGGTGCCAACGGCATGACGATTCGCATGGCACCCATGAAGGCGGCGCCGAATCCGACACCGGCGATGGCGGTTCCCGCCAGCAGCACGCTGACCGCCGTCTGATAGACGCCGAGCAATAGCCCGAGCATGCCGACCATCAGGCAGGTGGTACCGATCAGCACGGTCCTTCGCGGCGGTCCGGTGCGCAGGATCAACACGCTGATACCCCCGATGAACGGCAGCAGGAAGGTGATCAGGCAACCGATCAGCGGATTGTGAACTCCGCTGATGCTTTCCACCAGAATGGGACCCAACGATAGCGCAAAGCCGCCCAATGCCCAGGAAGAAACGACGGCCGGAATGACACGAAACAATGGGCCGCGCACGGAGGGGGGAATGTGCGCGCGTGGCCGCAGTGACGCCAGCGCGCCCGGTCGGGGCGTCACGCTTTCCGGGATGCGCTTGAGCCATAGGCCGAGTACCACCAATAGCACGATCAATACGATGTAAACCAAGCGCATCGGCGCCGGTGCATAGGTCACCAGCGCCCCGGCGAAGAGCGCGCCGATACCCATGCCCGACAGCGGTGCGATACTGGCCATCACCGGGCCTCGCGTATGATCGCTGTCGAGCATTGCCGCAGCCAGGGCGCTGGTCACCACTCCCGTCGCGATGCCCTGGAGGATGCGCGCCGCCAGCAGCCATTCGAGTCCATCGGCCGCCCAGAACAGTCCCAGCGAGAGCAACTCTCCCACGATCGCGCCAGCCACGACCGGACGTCGTCCGACATGATCCGACAGCGAACCGGTAACCAACAGGGTGACGAGCAGTGCGAACACATAACTGGCGAAGACCAGCGTCAGCCACGTGGTCGAAAAATGCCAGTGTGCCTGATAGAGACGATATAGCGGCGTTGGCGCGCTCGACGCCGCCAGGAAGGTCACCATGAGAACGGCGTAATAGACCAGCGAGCCAAGCCGTGGAGAGGGGTAGACATTGGTCGATTGGGAAGTCGAGGGCGGTGACATGAGACAACCTGTTAATGCTAAAATTTAGCGTTAGCAGAGTCTGAACTGGGTAGATTCATAAAGCAAACATTTTGCGTTTGGTCGTTTGGGATGAGTCGTTTGGGATGAAATGGTCATGGCGATGAGAGAAGGCGTTCGTTCCGGCGGGCGCAGCGCCCGAGTCCAGGAGGCCGTGCATCAGGCGGTCAAGGAACTGGAACAACTCAAGACACGCGAGGAACTGACCGTGCCGCAGGTCGCGTCGCGGGCGGGTGTGACGCCGTCGACCATCTATCGTCGCTGGGGCAATCTGGCCGAGTTGCTGGCGGACGTTTCGCTCGAGCGACTACGGCCGGACGGAGAGCCTCCGGATACCGGCTCGCTCGCCGGCGACCTGCAGGCATGGGGCGAGCAGTATCTCGAGGAAATGACGTCTGCGCCGGGGCTGCGTGGCCTCAATGACGTCATGGCGAGCGCCGACAGTGAACGGCGCGAGTGTTGCTACCGTTACAGTGAGTCGATCATGGCCACGCTGTGTGCCCGTGCCCACGCGCGTGGTGAACCGGCGCCATCGGTCGATGCCCTGGTCGATGGCATCATAGCCCCGATGACCTATCGGCTGCTCTACGATCGCGAAACGGCAACGTCCGCACGGTTGAGTGAATGGATTGCACGAACGTTGGTTGCCATTGATTAGCCAGTCATTATTGGAACGGGTATCCACTTTCCAACCTCGATAGTAAAACTCAACCTTCGTCAACTTGATTAACATCGACGACATGAATTAACCTTGGTGAATTTTTCCCTTTAAATTCAATAATTTATTGCCGGTCTTCGGATGAGGGGGTATAGTCTCACTCTCCTTGGGGAGTAGCCGGTCGCCATTGTGAATGGCGATGTCCGTGTCAACACACTCGGCAGCAGCCGTGGCACGGACACCGATAGCGGTTGGCGAGACCATGGACACCATCGACGCAAGGTCGGGCGGTCCGGTGGTGTCGTGGCTTACGAACCGGCTGGATAGTGCCATGAATCCCGCATCCCTCATGTTGTTGGCTTTCGCCATGTCGACCGACGCCTTCGCCGCGTCCATCGGCAAAGGCGCTGCTCTCAAACGCACACGCTTTCCCGAAGCGCTACGTATCGGTGTCATATTCGGTACGGTCGAGGCGATCACGCCAGTGATCGGCTGGACGATCGGGTTGGCCGCGACACGTTTCGTTTCCGAATGGGATCATTGGATCGCCTTCGCTCTCCTGGGCGGTCTCGGGGCGCATATGATCTGGGAGGGGCTCAAGCCCGTCGCCAAGCACTCGGACGGTAACCAGACGCCAGCCCAGCGTAAGTCGGTCTGGCTGCTGGCGGCCATGGCGCTGGCTACCAGTATCGACGCCATGGCCGTGGGCGTGACGTTGGCGTTCGCCGACATCAATATCATGATTGCCGCGTTGGCGATCGGTTTGGTGACCATGCTCATGGTTACCGCCGGCATCATGCTGGGCCGCGTGATCGGCTCGCTGATCGGCAAGCGTGCCGAAATCGCCGGTGGCCTGGTACTGATCGCCATTGGCACCATGGTGCTCTACGAGCACCTGTTTGCTCATATGGGTTGAACCGCCGCCTCCCGACCCATACCTTTCCTGCCGCGACCGTGCACCATGCGGTCGTTTCGTGTTTGATTCTTCGACATGCAGATATTCAGGAGCCAATATGAAATCGCATCCCATTCGGGACAACGCGCTCAAGGCCGCGTTGCGCTCGCCTCAGTTTCGTCAGCAGCAGCAAAAACCCAAGAAAGGTAAAGGTAGCTATACGCGCAAGGGACGTGCTCCCCAGGGGAGGCACTATCGCCAAGCGGCCTGAGGAGCGTTTCGCCCTGACTGCTTCGCCATGGTGCCTTCCCGCCCGATACGCTCGCCAAGACATGTATTCACGGCATTGCTGAATGCCGCTCCCCGCCGTTTCGATGACGTCTATGCTGAGTCGTAATCACGTCAGGAAGCTCCCATGTCTACCTCATCCTCGCTGTGGCGATGCTCGCTCGCCGATTTTCAACACGCTGTCGAGACGCGCTCGACGCCGGGATGCGGAGCCGCTGCCGCGCTCAGCGCTTGCCTGGGCCTGTCGCTGATTCTCAAGGGAGTGCGACTGTCCGGCAGCGACAACGACCCGGAAAAGCGCGATCTACTCGTTCGCGGCGACGAACTGCATCGGACGCTGGCCGCCGCTGTCGATGATGATGCCGAGGCGTTTGCGGCCTGGCTCGAGGCGGGACGCTTGCCGGAAACGACCGACGCGGAGCATCGCCATCGGGCCGGCGCACTGGCACGGGCGAGGGCGGCTGCCGTGCGGATTCCTCTGGACGCGGCCGAGCGCTGCCACGACGTTCTGACCTTGGCGCTCGAAGCGATCGGCCCGACCGCGCCGGCGTTGAAGAGCGACACGCTATCCGGCGCGGCGATGGCCAGGGCGGCGCTGAAGGCGTTACTGATCGGCGTCGAGGCCAATCTCGACTCCTGCCCGGACCCGCGCGAACGCGACGCTATCGAGGCGCGTTGCCGGGATCTGCGGGCAACAGCCGAGCAGTGCTGCCAACGGCTGGGCATCTGACGGGCCCGCAAGCGGGACAATCCGTTGCCGGGGGGCTATCTTCGTTGGGTACCCACCTTGGAGCCAGCATCCTTGCTGCCGGGAGCGCCGAGACATGAGTAGCCAACTGCCACCGCGCGAACTCTCCTCCTCGCGCGATTGCCCGATCGTCGATGGCAAGCGCGCCATCCAGCACGTCTCGCCGCGTGGCGCCGAGGTCGGCGGCATTCCGATTCACCGCGTGTTGCCGTCGCGCCAGCGCCGCTTGATCGGCGCCTGGTGCTTTCTCGATCATGCCGGGCCGTCGATCTTCCGGGGCGACTCGCGCGGCATGCAGGTCGGCCCGCATCCACACACCTGCCTGCAGACTTTCACCTGGATGATCGAGGGCGAAGTGCTGCACCGCGACAGCCTCGGCAGCGAACCGGTGGTCCGGCCGGGGCAGGTCAACCTGATGACCGCCGGTTACGGCATCAGCCACACCGAACAGAGCGTCGAGGGCAGTGACTATCTGCACGCCGCCCAGCTATGGATCGCGCTACCCAAGGCCGAGCGTCACACGACACCACGTTTCGATCACTATCCGGACTTGCCGCGTTGGCGTCAGGGAAATGTCGAACTGACCCTGCTGACTGGAGAGTTCGGCGGCCGCCGTGCGCCGACGCTGGCGTTCACGCCGTTGGTGGACGTCGATCTGGCGGTGAAAGAGGCGGTCGTGGTCGCGAGTCGTTGACGCTTTCGTTGGCCGCCGGCGCGCGGGCGATTCTGATCGGCGGCGAGCCGCTGGAAGGCGAGATTCTGATGTGGTGGAACTTCGTGGGCGATAAGCAAGGCCGAGATCGCCGAGGCGCAAGCGGATTGGGAGGCTGGAAGTGAGCGTTTCGGCGAGATTCCCGCCTGGCCGAGCGAGCGACTCATGCCGCTTCCGCTACCATGGAAACTGCGCGATTGAAGCGGCATGCTCCGGCTTATTACGGTGCCAGCACGCTCCACCAGGCCACCAGCAACAGCAATAGTGCCAGTGTGCGGTTGAACCATTGCCACTGTCGCGGCGTACGGAACCACTGGGCGACGCCGCTTCCCATCAGCCCCCAGAGAGTGAGGCAAGGTATCGCTACGACTCCGAATGTCAGTGCCAGGACGGCTATTTCTGTTGCGCTCGATTCCGCGCCGGTGAATACGCCGACGACCGACAGTGCCATCATCCAGGTCTTGGGGTTCACCAGTTGCAGTCCGGCAGACTGGCGGGCGCTGAAGTTCGCTGATCGTTCGGTGCTGCCTTCCATCGGTGGTGGCGGGCTATGGTAAAGCCGCCACACCAGCCAGCTCAGCCAGACGACACCGGTCGCCGCCATCAGTCGGCGAATGATGGGGTCAGCCAGTAGTGTGTTCGTCAGCCCCCAGCCAACCGCCAAAACGATCGCCGCCGCTGCCGAGCTGGCGCCGAATACCGCAGCTAGCGCGCTTTTCCAGCCATGGCGCGTCCCCTGCGCCAGAATCAATAGATTGGTCGACCCAGGGGTGATCGAGGCGACGAAGGCAAAAAGAGTGAACGGCAGCCAGGAAGACATGAGCAACTCCGAGAAAGGCTTGGAGAACCACTATGGCGCTGGTCACTGTCCGGGTCTGGAAGGTTTGAGCACTCATCTGATTCAGATTTCGTGGTGCAGCCCACCGCTAGAGCCAATAAAGGCAAGCGGAGAGCGTCAACACCGAGCCGATCGTCGACAGCAGCACCGTGCGCGAAACCACCGCGGCTTCCCGGCGATAGAACTCCGCCAGCATGAATGGGCCGGTGCCGGTCGGCAGCGCGCTCATCAGCAGCGCGGACTTCGCCCATAGCGGCGGCAGCGCGAAGAGATGAAACGCCAGGTACCAGGTGATCAGCGGATGAAGCAGCAGCTTGATCCCGACCAGTCCCCAGGCGCCCTGGGCCGAGCCGCTCTGCTTCTGAGCCAGAAAGAGCCCCAGCGAGACCAGCGCGCAGGGGGTGGTGGCATCGCCCAGCAGTTCGAGGAATTCATCCAGCGGGCCAGGCAGCGTGGCGCCGCTCGAGGCCCAGCAGGCACCGAGGATCGGCGATACCACCAGCGGATTCTTCGCCAGCGCCTTCACGACCTTGGCGATAGCGTGGAGATGAGACTGCTCGGCCTGCAGGCCGATCTCGATGCACACCACGGCGATGGCGAACAGCACGCAGACCACGATCAAGGTGGCGATCAGGGCCGGTTCCAGGCCGGCCTCGCCCAGCACCAGCAGGCTCAATGGAATGCCCACGTAACCGGTATTGGCGTAGGCGGCACCGAGCCCGTCGATACTGGCATCGACCAAGTGGCGCTGACCGCGCAGCCGATAACCTAGCGTGATCGTGAAGATCAGTAGGGTGGGAATCGTCATGGCGGCGATAAAACCGGGATGCCATATCTCTACCCAACTGGCGGTCGCCGTCGTACGAAACAGCAGCGCGGGCAGGCAGAGCCAGACCACGAAGCGATTGAGCTCGGAGGCGGCCGTTTCGCCCAATCTCCCCGTTCGTCGGCATAGATAACCCACCAGAATCAGACCGAAGATGGGCAATACGACACTGATGACCGACGACATGGATTGGCGGCTCCCGAGCGAGTAAAAAAAAGAGACGCCAGCCTAAGCGGGTTTATCGATACCGTCTAATGCTGTTTAATCTTGGATTCAATGCTTAAAAAGTATCGATCTTGGATATCAGGCAACTGCGCTACTTCGTGACGCTGGCGGAGACGCTGCACTTCGGACGTGCCGCCGAGCGTTTGCACATCACCCAGCCGCCACTGAGCCGCCAGATAGCGGCATTGGAAGCGACGCTCGGCACGCCGTTGTTCGAGCGCCACTCGCGCGCGGTCACGTTGACGCCCGCCGGGGAACATTTTCTGGCACACGCCAGGCGGCTGCTTTCGGACCTGGAACTGGCGGTCCACGCCACGCGCAGCGCCGCCAACACCCGACGGCGCGAACTGCGCATCGGCTTCACCATGTACGCCGCCTGGAACCTGCTGCCGGGGCTGGTACGGGCCTACAGCGATGCCTATCCGGACGACACCTTGATGCTGGACGAGACGCTACCGCGTGATCTGCAGCAGGCGCTGATGAACGGCGAAGCCGATGTCGGCGTGAGTTTCCCCCTGCTGGTGGGCAGTTCGTTGCAATACCGTCCACTTTATCGCGAACCGCTGTGCGCGGTGCTGCCATGCGACCATCCCAGGGGCCGGGATGCCAGGATCGCCGTGGCCTCGCTGGCGGAAGAGGCCTTCGTGACGTTTCCCGAGGCGACAGCCCCGGCGCTGTACGAAGCTGTCATGAGCTGCTGTCGCCGCGCGCGTTTCGAGCCTCGGATCCGGCTGCAGACGCATCTGCAGCAGACCATCGTCAATCTGGTCGCGGAGGGGCTCGGCGTGGCGCTGGTGCCAGGCTCGATGCGGCGGATTCGACTGCCGGGGGCGGTCTTTCTTCCACTCGACGAGTCGCCGGTGATCGAGCAAGGCATCTATTGGCACCCGCGTAATACCAATCCCGCGCTGGCGGCGCTGCTCGAGCGTGCCGAATCCCGTTTTCCGGGAGCATGAATGTGGGCTCAGGCCGGTCGTTGGCACTGGCGTCGATAGTCGGCCGGCGTCATCCCGTAGGCGCGTCGGAACCAGCGACCCAGATGGCTCTGGTCGGCGAAACCGAACTGGCCGGCCACGTCGACCGGAGTTTCCCCTGCGGCCAGCCAAGTGGGGCAGCAACCGTTGCAACAATTCATCGAGCACGTCGTCGCGCTCGAGCCGCCAGGTTGGTTGACGCAATACCGCGAAGGCGCGTGCGACGCATGCGGTCAAGCGCGGGTCGCGACGAGGGTCGTGGCGAACCCGGGCTCGCCGAAGGCGGGTCCGGCTTCCGCCAGTTGGCGCAACCCGCGCTGCAGCCAGCCTGCGTCGAGATAGAGCATGGTGTAGGTGAAACCACCATGCGCCGGCGCATGGCCGTCGTGGATCTCTCCGGGCTCGACGAAGAAGAGTTGCCCTGGCGTGCTGTCGTGCCGGGAACGGCGATAGTGAAACTGCTGCAAGCCCTGTTCGGTGAAGCCGACCAGATAGCTGTCGTGCCAGTGGGGGTCGTAGGCGTGTCCCTCGAAGTGGGCGCGGATCGTCTCGATCCCCGTGTCGCCATCCTGCTGCAGATCGATCCAGTTCGTCGATACCATGCTACCTCCAGCCTCGGTATGCTCGTCGATTCGCCGAGACGCAATGGTCGTTTCAGCATGCCAGAGTGGGATGCTTCTGTCTGGAACGTTTGTGCAGAGTTCGGGCCTGGTTTCAGTCCGGTATCGGCGCTTCGAAGGTGTCTCGTCGGCGCACCGTTAGCGTGGTGCCAATGGAAGCAACGATGATCAACCCGATCGCGAGCCACTGCAATCCACCGAGATGCTGGCTCAGCAACAGCAGCCCGGAGAGCGCACCGATCGCCGGTTCCAGACTCATCAGCGTACCGAAGGTCTGCGTCGGCAAGCGCGGTAGCGCGATCATTTCCAGCGTGTAGGGCAGGGCCGTGGAGAGAATCGCGACCGCCAAGGCGAACGGCAGCACTTCCGGGGCAAAGATTGCCGGGCCGACATCGATCAGCCCAACCGGGGCGATCACTACCGCGGCAATGGTGATACCGAGCGTGGCACTCTGGGCGCCATTGACCGCCCCCGCCTTCTGTCCGAACAGAATATAAAGTGCCCAGCATACGCCGGCGCCCAGTGCGCAGGCAGCGCCGTAGGGATCGACGGGGCCATTGCGGTCGTCGCCAAGCAGCAGCAGTAGAATCAGGCCGAGCACGGCGAACGCCACCCAGAGCAGATCCAGCCAACGCCGGGAGGAGAGCATCGCCACCGCCAGTGGCCCGGTGAATTCCAATGCCACGGCGATGCCCAGAGGTACCGTGGAGAGCGCCTGGTAGAACAGCAGATTCATCACCCCCAGGGCGACGCCGTAAATGACGGTCGATTTCCAGGCGCGACGACTGAGTCGTTGGCGCCACGGGCGCATCACGATCAATAGCAGTGACGCGGCGAGAATCAGGCGAATCGAGGTCGTGCCGGTGACGCCGATGACCGGAAACAGCGACTTGGCGATGGAGGCGCCGCTCTGGATCGAGCACATTGCCACCAGCAGCATGACGACCGGCCAGAGCTTGGCAACGAGTTCTCGAACGGCGACTGACATGACACCTCCTTTTGCCTGCGGCATGATGGCTTGCCAACAGAAACACAAGGGCCTGTGGATGCTCACCTCGATGCCAAGGGCTTGCTGGTAGCTAATCAACAGGCCCTAGAATGGCTTCGTGCGCGACCGTGGCGATCGGCGGTGTCGCGCGTCTCGCACTTCATCATGCTTACCGAGGCATGTAGCGTCTCCCGAGCGACGCTGCCGATCGTGTGAACGGCCGACGGTATTCGGCGAGAGTCGCGATTGTACGAATGGGCAATATAATGCACAAGTCCAACGAGCGCCCCGATGTGCTGGTCCACGTCGCAGCCAATGTCAGACGTCTGAGGCAGGCGGCCGCTTTGAGCCAGCAGGCACTGGCCGAGCGTGCCGGTGTCAGCCGGCGAATGCTGGTCAATATCGAAAAAGGCGACGTCAACGTCAGCCTGGGGACTCTGGATCGCCTGGCCGAGGCGCTGGGCGTGCTGTTCTACGCGCTCGTGCAGCCGCCGGACAGCGGGGATTCATCGCGGATCGATGAAATTGCCTGGGTAGGGAAGTCGCCCGACAGCCGGGCGCGGCTGCTGGCAAGCAAGCCGGCGCGGCAGGAGGTCGAACTGTGGTCCTGGTCGCTGGCCCCAGGGGAGAGCTACGCATCCGCGGCCGACAATGCCGGCTGGCATGAGATGCTGGTGGTGATCGAAGGCACGCTCACCCTGGTGCTGGGAGAGCGCGAAATCGTGATCGAAGCCGGCGACTTTCATGTCCGCCCCAGCGACCGGCCCTACCGCTATCGCAACGATGGCCCGGCGCTGCTGAGATTCATCCGCAATGTGGTCTACTGAACTACAGGCTACGGAGGCCGGCTTTGGGGCGCTGTGGGCATCGGTTACGGGTTACGAGTATCGATATCGGTCGAGGCGGCCGCGATAGACTTCTTCGATCCGCCGCAAGGCGTTCGAGCCGTAGACCTGGCGCTTGGGCGCAGGTGAAAGGTCGACGCTGTCGATCATCGCCCGGGCCACTTTGTCTCCGTTGCTGAAAATACCGAAATCCTCGACATTCTCATTGGCCAGCGCTTGGCGAATCTCACCTGCGGGCGTGTGGTCGTAAACTGCCATTGGCGGCGGGCTGATCAGGCCGGCGCCGAAATTGGTAGCGGTCGGGCCGGGCTCGGCCAGGGTGAATTCGATGCCGAACGGCGCCACTTCCTGGGCCACGGATTCGATGACGTTGCCCACACCCTGGGAGCGGGGCGTCTGCAGACGCTGCGCCATGTCATGTTGCCACTGGTGGGGGGCGGTCTGGCGGCGGGTTTCTTTACCGGTTTTCTGCAGTCGTTCGAGGAGCTGACCGTGGCACTGTTCATCGGCGGCGGCATCAAGACGACCCTGCCGCGGCAGATGTGGGACAGCATTCTGCTCCAGGCGACACCGATGATCGCTGCGGCCTCGGTGATCGTGTTGGCGATCGTGCTGGTGCTGTTTCTGTTGGTCGAACTGGTTCAGACGCGACGCGGCCGCGCCAAGGGACAGCCGATGATGGCTGCCTGAATTGGGGCCGGACCTGGCGTCGTACATGTCAGGCGACGCCCCGTGTAACGCGAACATCCGTGACGTCAGGCTCGCGCTTCCGCTGCTGGTATTATTGTGTACCCGCCTCACGCCACTCCCAGATAGATCATCAGGCAAGCGCCGGGCAGGTCGGGAATGCGTAGCGGCAGGTAATCGAACTCCCGGCTGCTGCCATCCGGCAGGCGCATCGCCTTGCGCCCGCTGCTCAGGTCCAGTACGTCCTGTTCCGCCCACAGCTCGCGGAAGACGCTGCTGGCTTCGAGCAGGTCGTCTATCAATTGGCGCATGCGCGGGTCGTCGGTGTAGCGCGTGGCCTGGCTGCGGAAGATCGAGACCAGGGTACGGGCGGATTTCAACCAGTCGGCCTCTGGGTTTCCACGCGTTTATGCGTGAACATCCACCAGAGCTTGTTGCGGGGATGTCTGTCTCCTGGCCGCTCGATACTGAAAAGCCGTGCGGCGGCGGCGTTCCGGGCGACCACCTCCCAGTAGGCATCCATCACGTAAGCCGGATCTGGCTCCATCCTGTCCAGTAGGCGCTGCAGGATTGGATTGACCGGCGAGCCGTTATCGATGGCGCGAGGCGGTGCCGGTCGCCCGGCCAGGGCATAGAGATGTTCGCGCTCGGTCTCGTTCAGCAGCAGGGCACGGGCCAGGCACGCCAGCGCCTGATCGGATGGTTGTACGTCGCGTCCCTGCTCCAGCGCGGTATACCAGGCCGCACCCATACTGGCGCGGGTGGCGACCTCCTCCCGGCGCAGCCCCGGCGTGCGCCGCCTCCGCCCGGGCGGGAGGTCCGCCATCTCGGGGGTGATGGCAGCGCGCTTGGCGCGCAGGAATTCGCCGAGCGAGGGCGATACGGAGTCGGCTGTGCTCATGCCTGGTTGCTTAGCCTGTGTTTGCCAAACGTAGGATAAATCCGAGGATTTTGTAGGATAGTGGAGAATACTAGGGTTTCCAGCAGTGGCGCCAGATGGCGATCCGCTTGACTCACCGGAGACTCTGCATGAGGTCGAATCCGCGTATCTTTCTGATTCTCGGGCTCGACGGCGACGCGGAGTCGGGCTTCGTCCAGACTTTGGTGGAGGAAGCCGACACGTTGTTGCTGGAGACCCCGTTCGATACGAGCGCCGAGTCCGATGTCTACCTGGAAAAGGCTCGCTCGTACTTTGCCGGTGCTCCCGCCGTTCAGCCTCTACCGCTTGCGGGGCCCGGTGCCCTGCAGCGTGCGGTGGATGGTATCGCTGCCCGTTACGGGCGCCTCGACAATCTCATCCTCGGCAGCCGCGCATGTTTCGATGGCTTCCACGATGGATCTCCCTGGCAGCGATTCACGCAGCCTTATCGATTCGATCGACTGGCGCCGATCGTCGCCTGCCTGCCGCTGCTCACGAGCGCGTCGGCTCCCGGCATCATCGAATTGCAGCCGTATGGTAGCGATCGCGACGAACATGCCGATTCCGGGCTCTTCGCACTGCTGAGTGGGACTCCCATTCTCTATGAGCGTGTGCAGTTGGCGCCGGCTCCGGCGCGCCTGGGTGGCGAGGGCGAGGAGGGCGATGCTTCCTGCTTGCGAACGTTGGCACGAGGCATGAAGAGGGCAACTACGCTTTAGAAAGCGTGCGAAGACACGCCGCAACGACAATCCAACCGTGACCCGAGGCTTGATATGAAATGGACGATCAACGGCCATGTTCGGGAGGCCGAAGTGGATTTCCGGACATCACTGCTCGATCTTCTTCGCGAGCACTTTCAACTCAGCGGCACCAAGAAGGGCTGCAACCAGGGCGCTTGTGGCGCCTGTACCGTGCTGCTCGATGGCCAGCGCATCAACGCCTGCCTGGCGCTGGCGGTGCAGGTCCAGGGACGCGATATCATGACCGTGGAGGGACTCGCCGAGGGCGATGCGCTGCATCCGATCCAGGCGGCGTTCGTCGAGCACGACGGCTTCCAGTGCGGCTACTGCACGCCTGGACAGATCTGCTCGGCCGTCGGTTTGGCCGAGGAGTTCGAACGCGGCCTGCCGAGCGCCGTGACGAAGGATCTCGTGGCGTCGGACATCGAGCCGAGCCACGACGAGCTGCGTGAACGCATGAGCGGCAACCTCTGTCGTTGCGGCGCCTACAACGGCATCGTCGCGGCGGTTGCCGACTCACTGGGACGGGAGGTACGGCGATGAGAGCCTTCGATTATCACCAGGCCGTCGACAGCGGGCAGGCGGTCGAGCAAGCCGTGCGCCGTGACGGTGCCAAGTATCTCGGCGGCGGCACCAACCTGGTCGATCTGATGCGCGAGACCGTCGAGCGCCCCGAGATGCTGATCGACGTCACCGCGCTCTCTCGGGATATCGACGAGACCGATGCCGGCGGGCTGATGATCGGCGCCGGCGTCACCAATGCCGCTGTGGCTGGCGATGCTCGCGTGCGCCTGCGCTATCCGCTGTTGTCGCGAGCGATATTGACCGGTGCCAGTGCCCAGATCCGCAACATGGCGACCGTCGGCGGCAACCTGTTGCAGCGCACCCGTTGCGCCTACTTCTACGATGTCGCCGCTAGCTGCAACAAGCGCGAACCGGGTGCCGGCTGTGATGCGCGCGAGGGGTTCAATCGTTACCACGCGATCCTAGGTGCCTCGTCATCCTGCGTCGCCACGCATCCATCGGACATGTGCGTGGCGCTGGCGGCGCTGGATGCCCGCGTGCATCTGCTCGGCCCCGAAGGCGAGCGTGAGCTGGCGTTCAACGACCTGCACCGCGAACCGGGCGAGCGCCCGGAACTCGAAACCGAACTGCGGCCGGAAGAGCTGATTACCGCCGTCGAGTTGCCGCCGCTGCCGATGGCGGTGCGTTCCGAGTATCGCAAGGTACGCGACCGTGCCAGTTACGCCTTCGCGCTGGTCTCGGTAGCCTCGATGGTCGAACTCGATAGCAATACGGAAGACGAGACGATCGCTGACGTGCGTCTGGCGCTGGGCGGTGTGGCGACTAAACCGTGGCGTGCCTGGCAGGCGGAGGCCGTCTTGCGTGGCCAACCGGCGACCGAGGAAACGCTCGCCGCCGCCGCCGATGCCGAGCTGGCGGTGGCCGAGCCGCTATCGGGTAACGCCTTCAAGATCGAACTGGCGCGGCGGGTGATGATCGCGGAGCTGTCGCAGCGCATCGTGGATGCCCGCAAGGGAGGTGAGTCATGAGTCCTTTCACAGGCAAGACGCTCGAAGACAAGCAACCGGGCGTGGCACTCTCCGGCGACTACTGGCGACCGGATGGCCGCCCGGACCCGCTTGGCGAGTCGGGCCGGCAAGGGATCGGTGCGCCGCTCTCTCGCATCGACGGTGCCCAGAAGGTCACCGGCGGCGCGCGTTTCGCCGGTGAGTTCCGCTTCGACGGCATGCTCTACGCTGCGCTGGCCTACAGCACCATCGCCAACGGCCGTATCGTCGGCATCGACACGCGCGTGGCCGAGTCGATGGAAGGCGTGGCGCTGGTGATGACCCACGAGAACGCACCGCGACTCAACACGCCGCCGGTCTTCCTGCGCTCGCCCGACGGCGCTGCCGGCGACGATCACCCGGTGATGCAGAACGAGCGCGTGCACTGGAACGGCCAGCCGGTGGCGCTGGTGCTGGCCGAGACCCAGGAACAGGCCGACGCGGCTGCCGAAAGCATCCACGTGGCGTATGCGACCGAGTCGGCGATGACCGACTTCGAGATGGCGAAGACCCAGGCCCATGAGCCGGACAACGTGCTCGGCGGCCCGGCCGAGATCCGCGTGGGCGACGCCGATGCGGCATTCGAGACGGCGACGCACCGGATCGATGCGACCTACACCACACCTCGCCACAATCACAACGCCATCGAGCCCCACGCGGTGACGCTGGCGTGGGAAGGAGAGGGGGGCAACGAGACGTTGCGAATCCATGACGCCTCCCAGTGCGTCGATCTGGCCGTGGCATCGCTCGCCGAGGTGTTCGGCATCGACGCATCCCGGATTCACATCACCTCACCTTTCGTCGGCGGCGGCTTCGGCGGCAAGACGCTGTGGCAGCACCAGATACTGGCTGCTGCGGCGGCGAAGCTTGCGGGTCGCCCGGTGCGCATGTCGCTGACGCGCAAGGGTGTCTATCGCGTCGTCGGCGGGCGCGCCTGCACCGAGCAGCGGGTGGCGCTGGGGGCGGACGATCAGGGACGGCTCACCGCGCTGATCCACTCCGGTATCGCGGCGATGACGCGGCACAACAACTTGCCCGAGCCCTTCACCCAGGCGACCAAGTGTCTGTATGGCGCGGATAATATCCGGCTCGCGATCGAAGTGGCGGATATGCATATGCTCGCCAACACTTTCATGCGCGCACCGGGAGAATCCGTCGGCACCTTCGCGCTGGAGAGCGCGTTGGACGAACTGGCCGAGCAGCTTGGCATGGACCCGATCGAACTCAGAAAACGCAACGAACCCGAGCGCGATCCCACCAGCGGACTGCCGTTTTCGTCCCGCCATCTGCTCGAAGCGGCTCGGGCCGGCGCGGAGCGTTTCGGCTGGAGCGAACGCGCGTCCCAACCGGGCAGCCGGCGAGAGGGCGAGTGGCGAATCGGCCTGGGCTGTGCCACCGCGACCTATCCTTACATGCGCATGCCCGGTGCGGCGGCGCGTATCACGCTCGACGCCGAAGGCGCGACGGTCGCCATCGCGGCCCACGAAATGGGTATGGGTACGGCGACGGTGCAGACGCAGGTTGCCGCCGCGAGGCTGGGGTTGCCGGTCGAGCGCATCCGCTTCCGTTACGGAGACTCGTTGCTGACGGGCCGCGTGCTGGCCGGGGGATCGCAGCAGACCGCAGCCATCGGCGGCGCGGTGATTGCCGCGCAGCGGGCGCTGGTCGACGAGTTGCTCGGTCTCGTCGATGCCGACTCGCCGCTGGCGGGATTATCACCGGCCCAGGTCGAGTGTCGAGATGAAGGGCTTGGTGTGGTGGGCGATGACTCGCGCTTCGAGACTTATCGCCAGATTCTGGCGCGGGCCGAGCGTGCCGAGTTGGTCGCGGAAGCCGATGCCGCCGATTCGGAGGAGTTGGCGAACTGGTCGATGCACTCCTTCGGCACGATCTTCTGCGAGGTCGGCGTCAGCGAGGTGACCGGTGAGATTCGCGTGCGCCGGCTGCTGGGCTCATTCGACTGTGGGCGCATCCTCAACGCCAAGACGGCGGCCAGCCAGTTCCGTGGTGGCATGATCATGGGGCTCGGCCTGGCACTGATGGAGGAGACGCTGTTCGACTCGCGCAGTGGTCGGATCATGAATCCGAGCCTTGCCGACTATCACGTGCCGGTGCAGATGGACGTGCCGGAGATCGAGGTGATGTGGACCGATATTCCCGATCCGCACACGCCCATGGGCGCCCACGGCATTGGCGAGATCGGCATCACAGGCGTTGGCGCGGCGGTGGCCAACGCCATCTACAACGCCTGCGGCAAGCGCGTCCGCGACCTGCCGATCACGCTCGACAAGGTGATGTAGCGGGGGACAGCACGCCGACTCGGGATCGTCTCGAGTCGGCGTTTTCGTCTCCGACGCTCGTCGACGCGCCGATTGTCGATCCTCTCGCGTTGCTCTGAGGCTATGGTTCCGGCGCCTGGCTTTTTCCCGCATGATGTCGGCTCTGGAACGTTGGCTCATCTGCCATGGAATAGGACGCGTGATGAAAGGATCGGTGCTGGGTTTGTGGGGAATGCTGGGCGTATCACTGGGGGTACTGAGCGGAGCGAGTGCCGTGCTGGCGCAGGACGAGAGCAACGAGACTCGCCAGGTTCTCGACCCCATCGTCGAATCGCTGTTGCGGGAGCAGGACATTCCCGGCATGGCCGTTGCCGTGGTAAGCCCGGCGGGCACGCTGATCGCCAATTATGGCCTCGCCGACCGCGAGTCGGGTACGCCGGTCGACGATGACACGCTGTTCGAGATCGGGTCCCTCAGCAAGACTTTCACTGCGACGCTGGCTGCCCTGGCCTCCGTCGAGGGCAAACTCGATCTCGAGGCGCCGGTCAGCCGCTATCTGCCCGAACTCGAGGGTAGCGCCTTCGACGATGTCACCGGCCTCAATCTCGGCACCCATACGGCCGGCGGGCTACCGCTGTTCGTGCCCGATGAGGTAACGGATCGAGAATCGTTGATGGCGTGGTACCGCCAATGGCAGCCGAGCGAGCCGATCGGCGAGAGCCGCACCTATTCCAATCTCGGGATCGGCCTGCTGGGCCTGGAAGCCTCGGCCAGCCTCGACAGAGACTTCGTGACGGCGATGCGTGCCCGCGTGTTCGATGCGCTGGACATGCGACAGACTTGGTATGACGTTCCCGACGCACAGATGCCGAACTACGCGATGGGCGAAGACAAGGACGGTCAGCCGATTCGCGTGGCACCGGGCGTGCTCGACGACGAGGCCTACGGCATCAAGACCACGGCCGCGGACCTGGCACGACTGGCGCAGGCCAATCTGGGGCTGCTGGCGCTCGACGACGATCCGCAGCAGGCGATCGACGTGACCCGCGAGGGACATTACCGGGTCGGTGACATGACCCAGGATCTGATCTGGGAGCAGTATCCCTTGCCGGTCGCGCTCGATACGCTTCTGGCGGGCAACGGCTACGAGATGATCCTGAAATCCAATGTTGCGAAACCCATCGATCCTCCACAGGCGCCGCGAGAGGACGTCTGGATCAACAAGACCGGTTCCACCAACGGCTTCGGCGCCTACGTCGTGATGCTGCCCGGCCAGCAGACCGGGTTGGTGATGCTGGCCAATCGCAACTACCCCAACGATGCCCGGGTCGAGGCCGCCTATCGCATTCTGTCGGGGCTTGACCTGATCGGTGGCGACGATCCGCGGCAGTGAAGAGGCGGCGTTCCCGGTTGGGTGGTATCCGCCGGGCAGTTCGATACGATGGCCTGCCGCATCAGGAGGCGATGCGAGTGTAGATCGATAGCTTGATCGCCGGGTCATCATTTGACTGGAAGTTGGCATATGCGAAGTGCAACTCGCCATGGATCGGATGAGACAGGTGTTTATGGCCGGCACGGGGGTGGCGTATATCGTGAGTAGTCCACCACTGGTCGAATTCCGCGCTATCCCGCTGCAATCGGGACAGGAGTTCGATGAAGGCGGGGTCGGCCGACCAGAAGTCGTAGATGGCGCGGAACTGGGCCAGCATTCGCTGGGCTTCGCGTTCCCAAGTATTGCCGAATAGCGATCTGGCGGCGGGTTCGATAAACATGTAGAGCAGGATGTTTCGCCGCTCGACCGATAGCGCCGTGAAGTCGAAAATGTCGTCGGCTGCCGAGTTCCATGCCAGCAAATCCCAACGCTGACCGGTGAGATAGCTCGGTTGCTCCATATCGTCGAGCATTCGAAGCAAGGTCTCGGGTACGACTTCCCGCGAGAATCGTGGCTGCTCCGCACTCTGGGCCAATGCCTGGAGGTGCCGGGTCTCTGCTGCATCGAGTCGTAACGCTTCGGCCAGAGCCTTGATGGTCGCTGCCGAGGGGGTGGTTCCACGGCCCTGCTCCAGACGGATATACCAATCGACGCTGATGTTCGCCAGTTGAGCAACCTCCTCGCGTCTCAACCCCGGCGTACGTCTTCGGCCGCCATCCGGCAGATTCACCATTGCGGGCGTGAGGCGCTCCCGGCGCGATCGCAACAGGTTGCCTATCTCATGGCGCACGTCTTCTTTACACGGCATCGGGCCCCCTCATCCTGGGAGTGGGCCATCCCAGGATAGTGCTATCTCTGAATGCTTGGCTGGCAGACTCGCATACTGCGGGTGTAGTTACCGAACAGGAGGATACGATGAAAGCTGCCGTACTAGAAAATCTCGGTTCCCCGCTGAACATTCGCGAAATGCCGAACCCTGTCGCCAATCCGGGCGAAGCGTAAGCGCTCCATTAACCCCATCTTCTTGAACTGACTGGTGCCGGCCACACTGGTGTCCTCTGATCATTGGAGGATGCCATGAACGAACTGACCTCGACGCAGGCCTACTGGTTGGGCCACCTGTTCCATGCCTCGTCCCGGCAATTACCGTTGAGCGAGTATGCCAAGGAGCAGCGCCTGGATTTGGCGGAGCTGCTGACGTGGGAACAGCGTCTAGTGGTACAAGGTATCCCGGTGCCGCCGCGTCATCGACCGGCGCGTTTCGTCACCGTGGTGGTGATCCGATGATTCGGCCGGATGCCGGGCTGCGGGTCTATCTGTGCCGCGAGCCGGTCGACATGCGTAAGCAGATCGATGGGCTGGCCCTGCTGGTACAGGAAGCGATGGAGCTCAACCCCTTCGAGGAGGCGGTGTTCGTGTTCGGCAATCGCCAGCGCGACAAGGTGAAGATCCTGTTCTGGGAACGCAACGGCTTCGTGGTCTGGTACAAGCGGCTGGAAAAGGAGCGCTTCAAATGGCCAGCACGTCTGGACGGCGACACGCTCAGCCTCTCCGGACAGGAACTGAACTGGCTACTCGATGGCTACGACATCAGCGCCATGCAGCCGCACAAGGCCTTGAATTTTCAATCGGTTGGGTAGTCTTCGCACTCCCCTTGAGAGGCGCGATCCGGTAAAATAGTCGCATGACCTCCCCCCCTTCCCACACCGCCGATACGGTCGACCAGCTGCAACGCAAGCTGGCTGCCGCTGAGGCAGAAAACGACCGCCTGTTGGCCTTGATGGCCAAGAAGGAGGCGCAGTGGGAAGCCGCCAAGCAGTCGTTGTTCGAGCAGTTCAAACTGGCGATCGAGCGCCAGTTCGGCCCCTCTACCGAGAAGTACCGCGTCGAGCAGGGTGATCTCCTCATCAAC
>NZ_PZJU01000049.1 GCF_003206715.1 Salinicola peritrichatus
CCCAGTTCGATGATGTCGCCCTGACGCGCGCTGGAGACGAAATTGATCTCCGAGATGTACTTGGTGACCACCTTGGCATTGCCGAGCTGGATGATGGCGTAGATTGCCGCCTCCTCGTCGATCCAGCGCAGCAGGCTGCCGCCGAACAACGAGCCGTTGGGATTGAGGTCTTCGGGCTTGATCCACTTGCGTGTATGGAAATTCATCTTCCCCTCCTACGCTTTGCCTGAAAAATGCCTGCGCTCGCCCATACTGCGTTAAAAATCGGCTCACTGACCTCTGGTCAGAACGCCCGCAGGGCGGCCCGAAGGGTGAGCGAAGCGAATAAAATGCTCATTTACCACCCTCGTAAACTCCGCTTTTTCGCCGCTTTTTGCCTTGTCTGGCCATCGCTCGTCGATTTTTCAGACAGAGCTTAGAGATAGAGCGTGGTCGCCAGCCCCAGAAAGGCGACGAACCCCACCACATCGGTAATCGTCGTCAGCAGCACGCCGCCGGAAAGCGCGGGATCGATCTTGAGTTTTTTCAGCAGTACGGGAATGACGGTTCCCGCGAGCGTGGCGATGGTCAGGTTGATGACCATCGCCATGGCAATGATTTCGCCAAGGCGGATGTCGTCGAAACGGAGTATCGACATGGCGCCTACCACCACGGCCCAGATCAGGCCGTTGGTCATGCCGACGAGCAGTTCACGTACTACCAGCCAGCGTACGTTGGCGCCGGATACATGCCCCAGCGCGATGCCGCGGATCAGCACGGTCAGGGTCTGGGAGCCGGCGATACCGCCCATGCTCGAGACGATCGGCATCAGCACGGCCAGCGCGGTGATCTGCTGAATGGTGTCCTCGAACACGCCGATCGCCAGCGAGACGATGGTAGCGGCCACCAGGTTGATGCCGAGCCATACCGCCCGGCGACGGCTGGTCCGCAGCGCCGGGGCGAAGGTGTCTTCGTCCTCGTCGAGACCGGCCATGCTCATGACCTGATGTTCGGCGTCTTCTCGAATGACGTCGACGACGTCGTCGATGGTGATACGCCCGAGCAACTTGCCGTCGACGCTGACCACGGGAGCCGAGATCAGGTCATGCTTCTGGAACAAGTTGGCGACATCGCTATCCGAGGCGGTGGCCTGGATCGAGTGGAAACTGGTCTCCATCACCTCGCGCACCAGCATCGACAGGTCCGACACCAGCAGCCGATTGATCGGCAGGATGCCGATCAGTTCATCGCGGCGGGTGACCACCAGCAGGGTATCGGTGGCGTCCGGCAGGCGTTCGTGACGGCGCAGATAGCGCATCACCACATCGAGGGTGATATCCGGGCGGATGGTGATGGCATCCGGGTTCATCAGGCCGCCGGCGGTGTCCTCCGGGTAGGAGAGCACCTCTTCGACCCGCTGGCGCTCCTGTGCCTCCATCGACTGGAGGACTTCCTGGATGACCGTGTTCGGCAGCTGTTGCAGCAGGTCGGCGAGATCGTCGACGTCGAGACCTTCGGTGGCCGTCAGTAGCTGCTCCGCATCCATGCGGTTGAGGAACTCGATCTGGACGTCGTCGCCCAGATACTGCAGCACATCGCCGTGCAGTTCGGGGTCGAGCAGACCCCACAGGATTTCGCGCTCTTTCGGCGGCGTCGATTCCAGCAGATGGGCGACGTCCACCGGGGCCAGGCCACGATTGAGCATGCGCCGAGCCTGATCCAGGGCGCCGCTTTCGAGGGCTTCGTTGAGTTTGGCCAGCCGGGGCTGCAGCCTTTCGGGATTATGGCTCATCCTGAACGTCATCCTTGAACGACTGGCGGTAGGGTTCGCATTCTACCATCGTCGAGGCGAATGACGAGGATTGAAAACGCTGTTCACGAATAGGCGGTGCTCATTCGTCCTCGTGGAAGCGAGCCTCGAAAAGCGCGACGACCGCCTCCATCGCAGACTCCGCTTCCTCGCCCTCGGTGACGATCGTCAGCGGTGTGCCGCACGGTGCGGCCAGCATCAGCAGCGACATGATATTGGCGGCATCGGCCTCGCGGTCACCGTGCCGAACCGAGACCCGGGCCTGAAAGGGATGGCAGCACTGAACGAGTTTGGTAGCAGCCCGGGCATGCAGGCCACGGCGATTGGTCAGGCGAAGTTCACGCGTCGGCATTGCTGTCTCGCGTCTGGGTATCTTGTAGCAGCGCAGTGTGGATGCCGAGTTCGCGGTGGCGAAGCCGAATGTCGACGCCTTCGTGATGGAAGTGCCGCGCCAGACGCTCGATCAGATAGACGGAGCGATGGTGACCACCCGTGCAGCCGACCGCGACGGTCAGGTAGCTGCGACGGCTGTCGAGATAGGCCGGTAGCCAGCGGCTCAGCCAGGCATGGATATCGCCGGCCATGGCATGGACGTCCGGGTAGGCTTCGAGGAATTCGACGATCTTGGCGTCGCGGCCGTCGAAACCGCGCAGTTCGGGATCCCAGAACGGGTTGGGCAGGCAACGCACATCGAACACCATGTCGGCATCCAGCGGTACGCCACGTTTGAAGCCGAACGATTCGAAGGTCAGGGTCAGCCGGCCGCCGGTGTGCTTGGCCACCTGTTCCGCGATACGTCCACGCAGATCGTGGACCGACAGGCCACGGGTATCGATGACCAGATCGGCCACGCGGCGAATCGGCGCCAGATACTCCTGCTCGTGGTCGATGGCCTCGGCCAGCGTCATGTCGTTGCCCCGCGTCAGCGGGTGGCGACGCCGCGTCGCCGAGTAGCGCTCCAGCAGAATCTTGGCATCGGCGGTGAGGTAGACCACCTGAACGTCGATGCCGCGCTCGCGGACCGCTTCCAGCAGCAGCGGGAAGCGTTCCAGCGATTCGGGGAGGTTGCGGGCGTCGATACTCACGGCCACGTTGGACCGGGAGGGCGGCGCGCTGCCCAGTTCGTCGATCAGCGGCGCCAGCAGATTGGCCGGCAAGTTGTCGATGGCATAGTAGCCGAGATCCTCCAGCGCCTGCAGGGCGATGGACTTGCCTGAACCGGAGCGGCCGCTGATGATGACGAGTTGCATGGCTTGTCCGTCCTGGTTAGCCGTCTTCGCTGTCCCGATGGTGGCGGATGGCGTCGATCAGGGCATCGTACAGAGCGCGCTGGGAGTCGGCCTGGCGCAGCTGCTGACGCACGCTGCTCTGGTTCATGATGCCGGCGACTTCGGCCAGCAGCGACAGATGGGCATCGTCGGCCTCTTCCGGCACCAGCAGCACGAATACCAGGTCCACCGGATCGCCATCGATCGCGTCGAAGTCGATCGCGTCCTCGAGCCGCATGAAGCCGGCGACCGGCACCTTGCAGTGAGGGCTGCGCGCATGGGGGATGGCCACGCCGTTGCCGATGCCGGTGCTGCCCAGGCGCTCGCGGCCGATCAAGCGGCTGAAGACTTCCTGGCTATCCAGGCTGGGAGTGTTTTGGGCGATGAAGGTGCTGAAGAATTCCAGCAGGCGTTTTTTACTGCCCCCCGTGACCCCGTAAAGGGTGCGCTCGGGGGGCAGAATGGTTTCCAATGTCATCATCAGGCGTTAACGGGCGCCGGCGCCTTGGGCGCGGGCTTGTGCCTTCTCTTTGTGTTTGACCAGTTGGCGGTCGAGTTTGTCGGCCAGCGCATCGATGGCCGCGTACATGTCGTTGTCACTGGCTTCGGCGTGTAGATCACCGCCTGCCGCATGCAAGGTACAGGCTGCCTGCTGACGCTCCTTTTCGATACTCAGGATGACCTGAACGGTAGTGATGTTGTCGTAGTGACGCTCCAGACGCGTGAGTTTCTCGTCGACATAGTCTCGAAGGGCGTCAGTCAGTTCTACATGATGGCCTGTGACGTTCACTTGCATGGCGCACTCCTGTTGCGGCAAATGGCACCTTTGATTGTAACCCTTTTCCGGGTTCTGCAAAGGCATCGCAACCGATCGGGAAACGATTGTAAGGGTCTGACGGCGGCATCAAGATAGACGCTTGCGCTCGCTGGATGACGGAATGCCCATGGCCTCACGATACTTGGCTACGGTGCGTCTGGCCACGCAGATGTCGGATTGCGCCAGCAGCTCCACCAGCTTGCTGTCGGATAGCGGTTTGCGCGGCGACTCCTCGCCGATCAGCTTTTTCAGCCGGGCACGAATGGCGGTGCTCGAATAGCTGTCACCGTCGCCGCGCTGGCCGCCGACCTGGCTCGAGAAGAAGTATTTGAGCTCGAACACGCCACGCGGGGTATGAATGAACTTCTGGGTGGTCACCCGCGAGATCGTCGATTCGTGCATGTCGACGCTGCGCGCGATGTCGGCCAGGATCAGCGGTTTCATCGCCTCCTCGCCGCGCTCCAGGAAGGCGACCTGCCGCGACATGATCTCGCGGCCGACGCGCAGCAGGGTGTCGTTGCGACTGGACAGGCTCTTGAGCAGCCAGCGCGCCTCCTGCAGATGCTGGCGCAGGAAGGTGTTGTCGTCGCTCTTGTCGGCGCGTTTGATCAATGCCGCATAGTCGGGTTGGATGCGCAGCCGGGGCAGGGCCTCGGCGTTGAGCTCGATACGCCAGCCGTCACGGGTGAGCTTGGCGACCAGGTCCGGGATCACGTAGTCATGGCGGCTATTGTCGAAAGCCTGGCCCGGGCGCGGGTCGAGTGTGCGGATCAACGCGATGACGGTATCGAGTTCGCTGTCTTCCAGGCGCAGGCGACGCTTGAGCAGACGCCGGTCGTTGCCTGCCAATGCCTCCAAAAACTGGCGCACCAGACGTTTGGCCTGCGGCAGCAGCGGCGTGTCGTCGTCGAGACTGCCGAGTTGCAGCAGCAGGCATTCGCGCAGATCACGGGCGCCGACACCGGTGGGGTCGAACTGCTGCAGCCGCATCAGTACGTGCTCGAGATCGGCCGTGCTGACGCTGTCGCCACGTTGTTCGCGCAGGCTGGCGGCGAGTTCGTCCAATGGGCCGACGAGATAGCCGTCATCGTTGATGGCATCGATCAGGCACTCGCCCAAGGCCCGCTCACGCTCGTCGAACTGTCCCATCGCCAACTGCCAAAGCAGGTGATCGTGCAGGCTGGTACCGGCTGCGTTGCGTTCGAAGTCGGGCGCTTCCTCGCTACCGCCGCCGGCATCCTGATAGGTGTCGCTCCAGTCGCTGTCGAGGGCGAGTTCCTCGGGAATGTCGCTCGCCCAATCGTCCTCCGGAGCCTCGACGACGTCCTGTTCGGCGTACGGTTCTTCCAGCTCGAGCATGGGGTTGGCTTCGAGCGCCTGTTGGATTTCCTGACGTAGATCGAGCGTCGACAACTGCAACAACTGGATCGCCTGCTGAAGTTGAGGCGTCATCGTCAACTGTGTGCCGACTCTGAGTTGCAGCGAAGGTTTCATGGACATGGAAAGCGGGCGTCACAATCAACAAGGAGAGATCACGTTACTGATTGCGTCGACGACTTGCAATGCTTTGTGCGATAAGTTTATGCAAGAAACATGCCACAAGCTTTAGCGAGAGGTAATGCCGGTACGTGCGGGAGGGAGAGGCCCGGGACCGCCGTGCCGCTCCGGACAGAAGGATTATAAACGGAATTCGTGCCCGAGGTAGACATCGCGCACCCGTTGATTGTCCAGAATCGCCTCCGGGCGGCCTTCTGCAATGATCTGGCCGTCGCCGACGATGTAGGCGTTGTCGCAGATGTCCAGGGTCTCGCGCACGTTGTGGTCGGTGATCAACACGCCGATTTCACGATCGCGCAACTGGCGGATGATGCTCTTGATATCGCCGACGGAGATCGGGTCGACCCCGGCGAACGGTTCGTCGAGCAGCACGAAGGCCGGTTCTGTCGCCAAGGCCCGGGCGATCTCGACGCGCCGACGTTCGCCGCCGGAGAGCGACATGCCGAGATTGTCGCGGATATGATCGACGTGGAAGTCGTTGAGCAGCTGCTCGAGACGCTCACGGCGGCCGGCGCGGTCGAGGTCCTTGCGCGTCTCCAGAATCGCCATGATGTTGTCGGCGACGCTGAGCTTGCGGAAGATCGAGGCCTCCTGGGGCAGGTAACCGATCCCGGCGCGTGCGCGCTCGTGCATCGGCGCGCGGCTGAGGTCGCGCTCGTCGATATGCACGCTGCCGGCGTCGGCTTTCACCAGGCCGACGATCATGTAGAACGAGGTGGTCTTGCCGGCGCCGTTGGGGCCCAGCAGGCCGACGATGCTGCCCTGGCGCAGGGTCAGGCTGAAATCATGGACGACGCGACGCCCCTTGTAGCTCTTGGCCAGATTGGCGGCCGTTAGCGTTCTCATCGATGCCTTCCTTTCGAGGTCGCGCGACTATTGCTGTTGTTGGTCCGGCTGCTCTTGCTGACGCGGCGTCAGCGTCATGCGCACGCGGCCATCGCCGGTGCCATCGGTGCTGGAGCGCGCATTGATGCGGCGGGATTCGAGATAATATTCGACGTAGGCGCCGTCGAAGGTGTCGCCGGCCTGATGCAACTCGGCATGGCCCACGAGTTCCACGCGGCGCTCGGCGGCGTGATAGACGACGGTGTTGCCCCAGCCCTTGACGATCGCTTCGTCGGGCGCCGGTTTCTGTTCGAGGTAGGCGCGCTCTCCGCCCCCACCTTTGGCGGTGACCTGGTTGACCTCGCCGTTGTTACCCCGCTGGATGTCGACGCGTGCAGCCTTCAGTTTCATGCTGCCTTGTTGCATGTCGACATTGCCGGTGTAGACGGCAGTGCCCTGGCGGTCGTCGAGCTCGAACTGATCGGCGGCGATCTCGATCGGCGCGCTGGCATCGCTTTCCAGTGCCATGGTCGGAAGGCTGGTGAAGCCCAGCGCGGTAAGCACCAGGAGTTGGCCGAGTTCTCGCCTCATGATCCTTGATCCTCAGATTGCTGTGACTGGGATTGCTGTGATTGGGGTTGCTGTGGCAGGTGCCCCTGCACGTTGTCGGTCAGGCGCATACGGTCTTCGTTGATCCAGGCATCGAAGTGATCACCACGCATGCGCTGGTCATGCTGACGCAACACGGCGGGCGTGTCACTCCAGGCATGGGCTTCGCGATTATCGTAATGCAGTGTCTGCGTTTCCAGGCTCCACGCCTGCTCCGGTTGTATCAGGCGCGCATTGCCCTCCAGGGTCAACTGCTCGCCGCTGCGATCCATTACCCCCGTGTCGCTGGTCACCTGCCATTGGCGCTGTCGGTCGTCGATCAAATAGCCGTGAGGCGCCTGGGCACGGATGATGTCGTCCGCCGGCGTATGCACCAGGCGTGGCGTGTCGAGCCGCTGATAGGCGCGGCCCTGCTGGTCGAAACGGGTCATGCTGGCGTCCTCCAGGTAGTAATCCGGTTCGCCCGCCGGATCGCTAGGGACGGGCTCGGGCTGGCGTTCGCCGAGCTGATCGAGATAGGCGAGACCGCCGCCCAGCAGCAACAGCAGGACGGTCAGACCGAGTCGACGCCACCAGGGGGATTGAAGGCTCACACGCTCTCCTTTGGACGGTTGACGACGGCCATCAGATGACACCGCTTCTGAGCAGATCATGCATATGTAGCGCGCCGATGGGATAACCGTCCTCGACCACGGCCAGGGCGGTGATCCGGTTGTCTTCCATGATCCGTACCGCTTCGGCGGCCAGCATCTCCGGGGAGACGGTCTTGCCGCCGCGGGTCATGACGTCGTCGACGCGCAGCATGGCGAAATCGCCGCGCTGATCCAGGGTCCGGCGCAAGTCGCCGTCGGTATAGACACCGATGAGCCTGCCCCGTTCATCGACCACGCAGGTAAAGCCCATGCCTTTGCGGGTCATCTCCAGCAGTGCCTCGCGCAGTGGGCTGCCGGCGGGCACGCTGGGCAGGCGCTCGCCGCCGTGCATCAGGTCGGCGACGCGCAGCAGCAGGCGCTTGCCCAGGGTGCCTCCCGGATGGGAGAGCGCAAAGTCCTCGGCGCTGAAACCGCGTGCCTCGAGCAGCGCCAGCGCCAGCGCGTCGCCCATCGCCAGGGCGGCGGTGGTCGAAGAGGTGGGCGCCAGATCGTGCGGGCAAGCTTCACGCGAAACGCCGACGTCGATATGCACGTCGCTGTAGCGCGCCAGCGTGGAGTGAGGGCGTCCGGTGAGACTGACCAAGGGCGATCCGAGGCGCTTGAACAGCGGTAGCAGGCCGGTGATCTCCTGGGTCTCGCCGGAGTTCGACAGCGCCACCACCACGTCTTCGCCGGTGATCATGCCGAGGTCGCCGTGGCTGGCCTCGCCAGGATGGACGTAGAAAGCCGGCGAGCCGGTACTAGCGAAGGTCGCCGCCATCTTGCGCGCGATATGGCCCGACTTGCCCATGCCGGTGACGATGATTCGCCCGCGGCAATCGAACAGCAGTCGACAGGCGTGGTCGAAACTGGCGTCGAGCTTGTCGATCAGCTCAAAGATGGCTTGCTGCTCGAGGGTCAAGGTGCGTCTGGCGCTGGCGCGAAAATCGAGAATGTCTGAATCGCTCATGTCGTGGGTCCGGGTTTCCCTGAACGGTAGGGCGGCGGCCTGAAGGAGGTCGGTGGGCAACGCCACTTTTTCACAATGCGGACGAGTATACCTTTGATCGCACTGTGTTTCGTCTTCTGTCGTAGTGGCTACCGGTCGTTGCCGAGCGGTGGCGACAGCGTGTCGGCTGGTCGCTGTCGGCAAGGTTAGGATACAATGTTCGATAATCTATCGGATCAGAGTGGTGGATGGCGCATGGATGACCCGATCATGGTCGAGGTCGAGAATCTGCATTTTTCCCGCGGCAATACAGAGATATTCCGCGGTGTCGATCTGCAGATTCCGCTTGGCAAGATAACCGCCATCATGGGGCCGAGCGGCACCGGCAAGACCACGTTGTTGAAGCTTATCGGCGGACAGCTGGTGCCTGATCAAGGGCAGATCCTGATCGATGGCCAGGACGTTCACAAACTGTCGCGGCGCTCGCTGTTCAAGTTGCGTCGGCGCATGGGCATGCTGTTCCAAAGCGGCGCGCTGTTCTCGGATCTGGATGTGTTCGAGAATGTGGCGTTCCCGTTGCGCGTGCATACTGAACTGCCGAACGCGATGATTCGCGACATCGTGCTGATGAAGCTGCAGGCGGTCGGCCTGCGTGGCGCGCGCCACCTGATGCCTTCCGAGCTTTCCGGCGGCATGGCGCGGCGGGTGGCGTTGGCGCGCGCGGTGGCGCTGGATCCCGATCTGGTGCTCTACGACGAACCTTTCGTCGGTCAGGACCCGATCTCGATGGGCGTGCTGGTGCAGTTGATCAAGAAGGTCAACCAGGCGCTTGGGCTGACCGCGATCGTGGTCTCCCACGACATCAAGGAGACGCTGTCGATCGCCGACTACGTCTACATCATCGCCGATGGCAAGGTCATGGCCCATGGCACGCCGCAGACGCTCGATGTCGACGACGACGCCCACGTCAAGCAGTTCGTGCATGGCGAGCCTGACGGGCCGGTGCCGTTTCACTATCCGGCGCCGGATTTCTTTGACGACATTCTGGCGCCGGCGGGGCAGTTCTCATGATCGATCATATTGCCTTGCTCGGCCGCGCCACGCTCGACACGCTGAGTGCCATTGGCCGTGCCGGGCTCTTCCTGGTGCAGTCCATCTTCTGCCTGCCCTCGCGCGAAGGCTTCTATCTTTGGGTGCGGCAGATGCACTTCGTCGGCGTGATGTCGGTGGCGATCGTGTTGGTATCGGGGCTGTTCATCGGCATGGTGCTGGCGCTGCAGGGGTATACCATTCTGGTGGGCTTCGGCGCCGATGAGGCGCTGGGGCAGATGGTGGCGCTGTCGCTGGTGCGGGAGCTGGCGCCGGTGGTCGCCGCGCTGCTGTTTGCCGGGCGCGCCGGCTCGGCGCTCACGGCCGAGATCGGCCTGATGAAGGCGACGGAGCAGTTGACCAGCATGGAAATGATCGGCGTCGATCCGCTGCGCCGTATCGTCGCTCCACGCCTGTGGGCCGGCTTCGTTTCGTTGCCGATCCTGACCGTGATCTTCGGCGTGGTCGGGATCTGGGGCGGCTATCTGGTCGGCGTGGACTGGCTCGGCGTCTACGAGGGTTCGTACTGGAGCAACATGCAGGACAGCGTCGATTTCGTCGACGATGTGCTCAACGGCATGGTCAAGAGTCTGGTGTTCGGGCTGGTCGTCACCTGGATCGCGGTGTTCCAGGGCTACGACCTGATTCCCACCTCGGAAGGGATTTCGCGCGCGACCACTCGCACGGTGGTGTATGCCTCGCTGGCGGTATTGGGGCTCGACTTCGTGCTTACCGCATTGATGTTTGGAGATTTGGGATGAAGCGCAACAGCGTACTCGAACTGGGTGTCGGCATTTTCATGCTGGCGGGCATCCTGGGCCTGGTCTTTCTCGGGCTGCGGGTCAGTGGTCTCGGCGTCGGCGTACCCAACGACACTTTCACCCTGACCGCCAACTTCGCCAACATCGGCGGTCTGCGGCCACAAGCCAAGGTCACCATGTCCGGCGTGCGCGTCGGCAGGGTCACCGACATCGAGCTCGACCCCAAATGGTTCGATGCCAAGGTCACCATGCAGCTGGACGCGGAATACGACGGCAAGCTGTCCGACGATACCACGGCGGCGATCCTGACTTCCGGGCTGCTGGGAGAGCAGTACATCGGCCTGACCGTCGGCGGATCTCCGGATATGCTGCATGATGGCGACGTCATCCACGACACCCAGCAGGCGCTGGTGCTGGAGGAGCTCATCCAGCAGTTCGTGTCGAACATGGCCAAGTGATCGAAGACAAGGAGTCAGTGATGAAAACGACCTTCAAGCGTTACCGCCAGGATGGGCTGGGCGCGGCTATCCTGTTGCTGGCGGCATTCCTCGCCTTTTTTGCCACTACGTTCGCCACTACGGCGCAAGCGCAGCAGACACCGACCGAGGTGATCCGACAGAGCGTCGATTCGTTGATGTCGGAACTCGAAGGCAAGAAGGATTACTACGCCCAGCACGAGGGCGAACTGGCGCAGCTTGTCGATAGCAATATGGAAAAGGTGGCCGATTTCCGTTATATCGGCGCCAGTGTGATGGGGCGCTATTTCCGGGGGGCGACGCCGGAGCAGCGTACGCGCTTCGTCGATGTCTTCCGCAAGACCCTGATCGATACCTATGCCAAAGGATTGGTGACCTTCGACTACCAGACGCTGCGTGTCTTGGATAGCGAGAGCGCCGGCCGCTACGAGGATCAGGCCTCCGTGCCGATGGAAGTCGTCTCCACCGACGGCAAGACCTATCCGGTCAATTTCACGCTGCGCCAGAGCGATGGCCAGTGGAAAGTGGTCAATGTCATCGTCAATGGCATCAACCTCGGTCTGACCTTCCGCAATCAGTTCGATCAGTCGATGCGTGACCACGACCGCGACATTGATGCGGTCATCGACAACTGGGCGCCGCAAGTCGGCACCGAAGAGCTCGAGCAGGGCGGCGACGCGTGACTATATTGCTCCAGCGTGAAGATGCCACGCTCGAGATCGTCGACGATCACGTGTTGACGATCCGCGGCGAGGCGGACTTCGACAGTGCCGGACCGCTCGCTCGGGCGGGCCGGCACTGGCTGGCGGATCAAGGCGCCGAGACCGAAGTCTCGTTCGATCTGACCGAGGTCAGGATCGCCAGTAGTGCCGTGCTCAGCGTATTGCTGGTATGGGTGCGCAGCGTCCAGAAACATTCGCTGCGTCTGCAGCGCGTCTCGCTATCGCCGCCGTTGCAGCGGCTGATGGACATCACCGAGCTCGCACCGCTGCTACCGGCCAAGGAAACCACCTGCAGCGAACTGGCGGATTCTTCCCGCTAGACCCGCCAAGGCGTTCTCGCCTCTCGATCGCCGGCTTGCGACGTTTTTGCATGCCGGCGACATCGCCAAGATAGGGCGCTTTCCGCTACCATGTGGCGCTTTCCCTGCGCATCCGGCGCAGCAGTCATAAGGGAGCCGATTGACATGCAACCCAGCGACGTCAAAAGCCGCCTCGAGGAACGAATCGACGGCTGCGAATTTCATATCCAGGGCGAAGGCTGCAACTTTCAGGTGATCGCCGTGGGCGAAGTCTTCGATGGCTTGAGCAAGGTCAAGAGCCAGCAGTTGATCTACGGCGCGCTTGCCGCGGAGATCGCCTCCGGCGCGCTGCATGCCATCAGCATCAAGACCTTTACGCCGGCACAGTGGCGGAGTGCCCCGGAGAACGTGGGAGAACACTGAGAAACGGCTGCGCTAGCCCATGCTGCGTTCAAATTCGCCTCACAATGCTCATTTACTGCTTGTAAACTGCGCTTGTTCGACGAATTTCGCCTTGCCTGGGCGTCGCTCGCCACGTTTCTCGGCATCCTCCGAGGGATTCCGATCGCGCCGGCTCGTGCTCGCCCGCGCGACCCTCTCTATTCGATTGTATAGCGAACCTTCATGGACAAGCTGATCATCACCGGTAACGGGCCACTCGACGGCGAGGTCTGGGCCAGCGGCGCCAAGAACTCCGCGCTACCGATTCTAGCCGCAACATTACTCGCCGAGGAGCCCGTCACCATCGGCAACCTGCCGCACCTGCAGGATATTACCACCACCCTCGAGCTGCTCGGGCGCATGGGCATCGAGCCGGTGATGGGCGAGAAGATGAGCATACAGATCGACGGCTCCCAGGTGCGCGACAGCCACGCACCCTACGAGCTGGTCAAGAAGATGCGTGCTTCGATTCTGGTGCTCGGGCCGCTGCTGGCTCACTTCGGTGCCGCCGATGTCTCGCTGCCTGGCGGCTGCGCCATCGGCTCGCGCCCGGTGGATCTGCATATCCGTGGGCTGGAGGCGATGGGCGCCGATATTCGGGTCGAGGGCGGCTACATCCGTGCCCGTGTCGACGATCGCCTGAAAGGCGCGACCATCTTCTTCGATACCGTCACCGTGACCGGCACCGAAAACCTGCTGATGGCGGCGACCCTGGCGGAAGGCACCACGGTGCTCGAGAATGCCGCCCGCGAGCCGGAGGTGGTCGATCTCGCCGAATGCCTGATCGCCATGGGCGCCGACATTCGCGGTCATGGCACCGACACCATCACCATCGAAGGCGTCGAACGTCTGCACGGTTGCCACTACGACGTGATGCCGGACCGCATCGAGACCGGGACCTTCCTGGTCGCGGCGGCGGCCACCGGCGGCCGCGTCCGGGTTCGCAATGCGCGCGCCGACATCATGGAAGCCGTGCTCAGCAAGCTGGAGGAAGCCGGGGCCACGATCACCAGCGGTGACGGCTGGATCGAGCTCGACATGCAAGGGCGCCGGCCCAGGGCGGTCAACGTGCGCACGGCGCCGTATCCGGCATTCCCGACCGACATGCAGGCGCAGTTCGTGGCGCTGAATGCGGTCGCCGAGGGAACCGGCACGGTGGTCGAAACCATCTTCGAAAACCGCTTCATGCACGTGCAGGAACTCAACCGGATGGGGGCGCATATCGCGCTAGAAGGCAACACGGCGGTGGTCACCGGCGTCGAGCGCCTGTCCGGAGCGCCGGTGATGGCGACCGATCTGCGCGCCTCGGCCAGCCTGGTGGTCGCCGGCATGATCGCTCAGGGAGAGACCCTGGTCGACCGCATCTATCATATCGACCGCGGCTACGAGTGCATCGAAGAGAAATTGCAACTGCTGGGTGCACGTATTCGGCGCGTGCCGGGCTAAGAACCTGTCTACGATCTGCTGCGCGTCGGCCAAACATTGTTGAAAACACTTTCGGAATGCTCATTTAGCCCCATGTAAACTCGTACGCGAGCCCGGTCCTTTCCTCAAGTGTTTCCGCCTCGTTTGGCTCTAGCTCGCGAGATCGTAAACAGATTCCAGGCGACGATTTAGGTAACGATGACCATGAGTGATCAATTGATTCTCGCGCTTTCCAAAGGGCGTATTCTCGAGGGGACGCTACCGTTGCTGGCGGATGCCGGCATCGTGCCGGCGGACGATTTCGGCAAGAGCCGCAAGCTGCTGTTCGATACCAACCTGGCCAACGTCAAGCTGGTGGTGATTCGTGCCGTCGACGTGCCCACCTATGTGCAGTTGGGTGCGGCCGACCTCGGTGTCGCCGGAAAGGATGTGCTGCTCGAGCACGGCGCCGAGGGGCTCTACGAACCGCTCGATCTCGAGATTTCACGCTGTCGCTTGATGACCGCGGGCATCGTCGGTGCCCAGCCGGCCCGCGCCAAGCGCCGCGTGGCGACCAAGTTCGTCAACGTGGCGCGGCGCTACTATGCCGAGCAGGGCATTCAGGCCGAAGTGATCAAGCTCTACGGGGCAATGGAGCTGGCGCCGCTGATGAATCTGGCCGATGAGATCGTCGATATCGTCGACACCGGCAATACCCTGCGTGCCAACGGCATGGAGCCGCGCGAGCTGATCGAGAACATCACTACCCGGCTGGTGGTCAACAAGGCATCGATGACGATGAAGCACGCGCATTTGAAACCGTTGATCGAGCGCCTGCGCGGGGCCGTCAGTAAGCGTCGCGAAAGCGCTTGAGTCCGATCGGCAGATTGCAGAGCCGGCAGTCTTTAAAGAGAGTAGCCAGATGAGCCAAACGTCAACCATTGCCCGCCTGACGACGCGGGATGCCGATTTCGATACACGCCTGGAGACGCTGCTGGCCTGGGAGGGCGTTTCCGATCAGCAGGTTGTGGCCCGCGTCGACGAGATCATCGCCGCTATCCGGCAGCGTGGCGATGCCGCCCTGGTCGAGTACACCAACCGCTTTGACCGGTTGAGCGCCGACGACGTCGAAGCGCTGACGCTGACCGCCGGGCGTCTCCAGGCGGCATTCGACGGTCTGCCGCAGGAACAGCGCGTGGCGCTCGAGCACGCCGCCCAGCGTATCCGTGCCTACCATGAACGACAGAAGCCGAGCTCGTGGCAGTACGAGGAAGCCGACGGTACCGTGCTGGGGCAGAAAGTGACGCCGATCGAGCGTGTCGGCATCTACGTGCCCGGCGGCAAGGCCGCTTACCCTTCATCGGTATTGATGAACGCCATTCCCGCCGATGTGGCCGGGGTGCGTGAAATCATCATGGTGGTGCCGACGCCCGATGGTGTGGTCAACGAGCTGGTACTGGCGGCGGCGCATCTCTCCGGCGTCGAGCGGGTGTTCACCGTCGGCGGTGCCCAGGCGATTGCGGCGCTGGCCTACGGCACCGGGAGCGTGCCTCGGGTCGACAAGATCGTCGGGCCGGGCAACATCTATGTAGCGACCGCCAAGCGTGCGGTGTTCGGCCAGGTCGGGATCGACATGATCGCCGGGCCTTCGGAGATTCTGGTCGTTTCCGATGGTGGCACCGACCCCGAGTGGCTGGCGATGGATCTGTTCTCCCAGGCCGAGCACGACGAGGATGCCCAGGCGATCCTGGTGACCTGGGACGCCGAACACCTGGAAGCCGTGGCGCAAGCCATCGAGCGTCTGCTGCCGAGCATGGAGCGCGAGGCGATCATTCGCGAATCGCTGTCGCGGCGCGGGGCGTTGATCCTGTGCGAAGGGCGCGAACAGGCGGTCGCGCTGGTCGACCGTATCGCTCCCGAGCATCTGGAACTGTCGGTGGAGGCTCCCGAGGAGATGGCGCAGGCGGTACGTCACGCCGGCGCCATCTTCATGGGCCGCTACACAGCGGAAGTTCTGGGGGATTATTGTGCCGGCCCCAATCATGTGCTGCCGACCTCCGGTACCGCGCGTTTCTCTTCGCCGCTGGGCGTCTACGACTTCCAGAAGCGCTCTTCACTGATCCAGTGCTCGCCGGAGGGCGCCGATGTGCTGGGGCGGACTGCCGCGGTACTGGCACGGGGCGAGTCGCTGACCGCCCACGCACGCTCGGCCGAGAACCGGCTCAAGCGCTGAGCGCCGGTTTCGTCACTTCCATACCATCATCGCCGCCCTCGGGCGGCGATCTCGTTGATGGGCGCTACGGGGCGGTGCCGGTGCCGTCATCGCTGCCATTCGCGCCGCCGCTGCCATTCGTATCGTTACCGCCCTGGCTGGTGCCATTTTCGCTGTCGCGTGGCGGCGTGGTGCCGTCCGGCGTCTGGGCGGCATTGCTGCCACGCGGTTCCGGGCGCTCGCCCACGGTCAACGTGACCTCGCGCTTCTCTCCGCCCCGCACGATGGTCAGCGGCAAGCGCGTGCCCGGGGTTATCTCGGCGATGTCGACCATGGTGTCGCGCGGGTCGAGAATCGGCTTGCCATCGATCGCCAGCAGGATGTCGCCCGGGCGCAGCCCGGCATCGTCGCCCGGCCCGCCGCTCACCACATTGGCGACGATGACGCCGCTCAACGTCTTGAGTCCGAAAGACGCCGCCAGATCGGGCGTCATCTGCTGGGCGTCGATGCCCAGCCAGCCGCGGATGACGCGGCCATGCGTGACGATGTCGTTGAGGATGCTGCGCGCCAGGTTGGCGGGAATGGCGAAACCGATGCCCTGGGAGCCGCCCGAGCGGGAAAAAATGGCGGTATTGATGCCGATCAGCGAGCCGTTGGCGTCGACCAGCGCGCCGCCCGAGTTGCCGGGGTTGATGGCGGCGTCGGTCTGGATGAAGTCCTCGTAGGCATTGAGCCCGAGATGGTCGCGCCCCGTCGCGCTGATGATCCCCATGGTCACGGTCTGGCCGACCCCGAATGGATTGCCGATCGCCAGGGTGACGTCGCCGATGGCGACATCCTCGGAATTGCTGAGCTTGATCACCGGGATGTCGTCCATGTCGATCTTGAGCACTGCCAGATCGCTCTCGGGGTCGGTGCCGATCACCTGAGCGATGGCCTCGCGGCCGTCACGCAGGGCGACCTGGATCTGGTCGGCATCGTTGATGACATGATTGTTGGTCAGGATATAACCGTCCTCGCTGACGATGACGCCCGAGCCCAGGCTCGACAGCATGCGCTGACGCTGGGGCATGTTCTTGCCATAGAACTGGCGGAAGAACGGGTCCGACATCAGCGGATGCTGGTTGATGTCGACGATGCGCGAGGAGTAGACGTTGACGACCGCCGGGGCCGCGCGGTTGACGGCCTGGGAATAACTGACCGGACCTTCCTGCCGATCGAGCGTCGGCGCATCGACGACTTCGGGGGCTTCACGCTCGGGCGGGGCATCGATGGACGCCGTGGTGGTGCCGTTGTTGCCGGGACGAGAGGCTGGTTGCTCGCTGCCATCGCGGCCGAGCAACGACGGAAAGGCGTATAACAGCACGATGGCAAGCAGAATGCCGCAGAGGATGGGCCAGAAATAAGCGGCAAGGTGACGGCGCATGCGCGGAATCCTTAAACTAAGGCCGTTTGGCGCGGGGCGCCAGTGTAACATTCAACGACACGGTTCGCTGGAGGCGAGATGATTTCGCGGCACACGCTTCAACGCACGATCGACACCGAGCTGCGCATCGACGCATTCAAGGACTACACGGTCAATGGCTTGCAGGTCGAGGGGAGAGAGACGGTCGGCCGCATCATGACCGGAGTGACGGCCTGTCAGGCGTTGCTCGACGAGGCCGTGGAGTGGGGTGCGGATGCGCTGTTGGTCCATCATGGCTATTTCTGGAAGAACGAGCCGGTGAGCGTTACCGGCATGAAACGGAAGCGCTTCGCCACGCTGCTCAAGCACGACCTGAACCTGCTTGCCTATCACCTGCCGCTGGATGCGCACGCCGCGCTCGGCAACAACGCTTGTCTCGGACGGCGCCTGGGGCTCGAGGTCGAGCGCTGTCTCGACGGTGAGTTGGGGCAGGGGCTGTTGTGGATGGGCTCGCCAGACGAAGCGATCGACAGTCGGGCGCTGGCGGCGCGGGTCGAGTCGGCACTGGGGCGGCGGCCGACGTTGATCGAGGGGCATCAGCGCGAACTGGGCAAGATCGCCTGGTGTACCGGCGGCGCGCAGGACATGCTGCCGTTGGCGGCCGAGGCGGGCGCCGATGCGTTCATCTCCGGCGAGATTTCCGAGCGCACCACACACATGGCGCGGGAAATGGGCGTGACCTATATCGCGGCGGGTCACCATGCCACCGAACGCGACGGTATTCGGGCTCTGGGGGAGTGGCTGGTCGAACGTCTGGGCGTCGAGCATCAGTTCGTCGACATCGACAACCCGGCTTGAAATGAATACCGCCGGCCGCAAATCGTCGAACTTGCAGGCCGGCGGGGCTGACTGGCTGGTGGATCAGTAGCGGGGCGGTGGCGTCACGCTTTCCTGTTCGTCCTTGCGTTTACGAATACCATAGTCCTCGGCCAGCGTTCCCTGGTTGCCGTCGGCGTAATCCCGAGGGACCTGGGGTACATCGATTTCCTCGGCGTCTTCGTCATTGTTGCCATGCAGGCGACGCTTGAGTTGCAGATCGTCGACCAGGCGATCCGCGCCTTGAGCCAAATGATGTTCGAGCTCATGACTCTGACGCTGAATACTCGATGCCAGGTCGGCCGCCTTGGCGAAATGATCGTTCAGCGCATCCTTGACCTGATTCAATTCCAGCTCGGTTTCGGCCAGCCGCTGCCGAACTTTCTGATTACGCGCCACATTGGCATTCAGCAGATGATAGCAAAGGGCGCCGATACCGATGCCCGCCAGGAAGCAGGCGATGGCCAGAATCCAATCGATATTGCTTTCGTTCACAATGCGCTCCTTGTCGTCGTGCCCCGGCACGACCAGTCCTGTAGATCGGTACAGGGCCATTATATCGACCCGCTTGGTGACCGGGTCAAACCTTCCGCGCGTGCTAGGCACTGTCAAGACTTTCGTCGAACGGTATAATCCCCGCCACATGTTTCGACCCGAGGTCACGACACCGACATGAATTCTCCTCGCTCCGCGACGTCCGCCCCTGGTGCGATGAATGGCGCCATGACCCCGATGACGCGCTACCGCGCCGATCTCGAGCGCGAGGATTTCAGTTATGACGCCGCCCAGGAGAATGCCGTCAAACACCTGCAGCGTCTTTACGACGACCTGCAGCGCACGCCGGCGCCGAAGCCGTCGGCTTCGACCGGCGAGTCCAAGCTGTCCAAGGTGGCGGGGCTGTTCGGCAAGCGCAAGGTGGTCGCGCCCGCCGCGCCGGCCCGGCCACAGGTCATGGGGCTCTACTTCTGGGGCGGTGTCGGCCGCGGCAAGACCTATCTGGTCGATGTCTTTTATGAGTCGCTGCCGTTCGAGCGCAAGATGCGCACGCACTTCAACCGCTTCATGCAGCGCGTGCACCGTGAGCTGGATGCCCACAAGGGCGAGAAGAATCCACTGACGCAGATCGCCGCCCAGTTCGCCCGCGAGGCGCGTGTCATCTGCTTCGATGAGTTCTACGTCAAGGACATCACCGATGCGATGATTCTGGGCAACCTGATGGAGGCACTGTTCGCCCAGGGCGTGGTACTGGTGGCGACTTCCAACATCGTGCCGGACGAGCTCTACAAGGATGGCCTGCAGCGTGCGCGGTTCCTGCCGGCGATCGATCTGATCAAGCGCCACTGCGAGGTGGTCAATGTCGATTCCGGCGTCGACTATCGTCTGCGTGCGCTGGAGCAGGTCGAGATCTTCCACTCACCGCTGGATGAAGAGGCCGAAAGGCTACTGGAAAAGAGCTTTCGTTCGGTGGCCGGAAGCGAAGGCCGCGAGAACGTCAGGCTGACGATCAACCATCGCGAGCTGACCGCGCGTCGGCTGCACGAGGGCGTGGTCTGGTTCGACTTCAAGATGCTCTGCGACGGTCCGCGTAGCCAGAATGACTACATCGAGCTGTCGCGGGAGTTCCACACCGTGCTGGTGTCGAACGTGCCGCGCCTGGGCGCCGCGACCGACGACCAGGCAAGGCGCTTCATCAGCATGGTCGACGAGTTCTACGATCGCGCCGTCAAGTTGCTGCTATCGGCGGAAACCGAAGTCGAGTCGCTCTATTCGGGCGGTAATCTGAGCTTCGAGTTCGAACGTACCTTGTCGCGCTTGCAGGAGATGCAGTCTCGCGATTATCTGGCGCTGCCACACAAGCCTTGAGCAGATGGGGCGGAAAGCGCATGGGGCTTTCGCCCCTTGATCGGCTCGTGTACAATGCGCGCTCTTTGTTCCGTTACCCCTTGGGAAGCCGTAATCACTGGCTGGCTGGCGAAGCGGGTAACCCAAGAAAAATAGGGATGGCCGAGAAGCGCTTCGCTTCGACGCCCAAATACGCTTATTTGGTGAAACACTCATGAAGACGTTCAGTGCCAAGCCGCAAACCGTGCAGCGCGACTGGTATGTCGTCGATGCATCGGGCAAGACGCTCGGTCGTCTGGCGACGGAAATCGCTCGTCGCCTGCGTGGCAAACACAAGCCGGAATACACCCCGCATGTCGACACCGGCGATTACATCGTCGTCGTCAATGCCGAGAAAGTGCGTGTCACCGGCAACAAGGCGCAAGCCAAGAATTATTACCGTCATACCGGTTACCCGGGCGGTCTGCGTTCCATGTCGTTCGAGAAGCTGATCGACCATGCGCCGGAACGTGTGATCGAGACCGCCGTCAAGGGCATGCTGCCGAAAGGACCGCTGGGTCGCGCCATGTACACCAAGCTCAAGGTGTATGCCGGTACCGAGCATCCGCACGCCGCGCAGCAGCCGCAAGAACTGAACATCTGAGGGTAGACCGCTATGGCACAACAGTACTACGGCACCGGGCGTCGCAAGACCTCCACCGCTCGCGTGTTTCTCAAGCCGGGCACCGGCAAGATCTCCGTCAACGACCGTGAGCTGGGCGAATATTTCGGCCGCGTGACCGCGCAGATGGTCGTGCGTCAGCCGCTCGAACTGACCGAAACCACCGAGCAGTTCGACGTCTATGTCACCGTCAAGGGTGGCGGCGGTTCCGCTCAGGCCGGCGCCATTCGTCACGGCATCACCCGTGCGCTGATGGACTACAACGAAGAGCTGCGCAAGCCGCTGCGCGCTGCCGGCTACGTGACCCGCGATGCGCGCGAGGTCGAGCGTAAGAAAGTGGGCCTGCGCAAAGCCCGCCGTCGCCCGCAGTTCTCCAAGCGCTGATCCTTTCGGGATCGCTTCCGCGCTCGACGCCCGACTTCCCACAGTCGGGCGTTTTTGCTGTTGGAAGTGGCGCCATGGGCATCGGTCTCTTCACGATCGGTGGTGTTCGCCCTGGCCAGTTGCCTGACGTGTTATCATTGGCTGTTGAATCAATGCGAGGAAAGTTTCATGGGTGTAGTGGCCAAGCGATCGTCGATGACCTTCTACTCCGGCAGCGATGACCATTTCAGTCATCGCGTGAGAATCGTGCTGGCCGAGAAGGGCGTGGCCGTCGATATCCTGGATGTCTCGGCCGACGAGCACAATGCCGAATTGGCCGACTTGAATCCGTACAACAGCGTCCCCACGTTGCTTGATCGCGACCTGGTGCTCTACGAGTCCAAGGTCATGATGGAGTATCTCGATGAGCGTTTCCCGCATCCGCCGCTGCTTCCGGTATATCCGGTCGCGCGGGCCCAGAGCCGTCTATGGATGCATCGCATCGAGCGCGAGTGGTGTCCGCTGGTCGAGCAGATCCAGCAGGGTGCCAAGAAAGACGCCGACAAGGCACGCAAGGAGTTGCGCGAGAGCCTGACGGGCATTTCGCCGATCTTCGAGGACATGCCGTACTTCATGAGCGAAGAGTTTACGCTGGTCGACTGTTGTATCGCGCCGATCCTTTGGCGTTTGCCGATACTGGGCGTGGAATTGCCCGAGAAGCAGGTCAAGCCGCTCATGAGTTACATGGAGCGTGTCTTTGCGCGCGATGCATTCAAGGTGTCGCTGTCCGAATCCGAACGTGAGATGCGTAGCTGATACGGCATTCGTCGTAAGCTGCCCGAGGGGAGATGACAATGCTGACGAGCCGTCCCTATCTGGCAAGAGCCCTGTACGAGTGGTTGCTCGATAACGACCAGACGCCTTACATCGTCGTCGACGCCGGGAAGGCGGGCGTCAGGGTTCCGCAGCAGTTCGTGCAGAACGGCCAGATCGTATTGAATATCGCACCGGCTGCCGTTCGCGACCTGGCCATCGACAATGCCGCCATCACCTTCGGCGCGCGTTTCAGCGGTCAGCCGATGCAGGTAGTCGTACCGACCGACGCTCTGATCGCCATCTATGCCCGTGAGAACGGGGTCGGCATGGTGTTTGGTCAGGAGCCGGTCATGCCCGCTTACTCCAGCGAAGAGGAGGCGGCGTTGGAAGGCGAAGAGCGCCCGTCGCTGGAAGGTATCGAGGGGCGGTCGGACGAAGCGCCTGCCGAGCCCGCCGCCGACAAGGATGGCGAGTCATCGGGCCGGCCTGAGAAAGGCAAGCCCTCGCTGCGCATCGTCAAATAGAGCGCATTGCCAAGTGGCTAAACAGCCGCCGTCGGAAATCTTCCGGCGGCGGCTTTTTCAATGCCTGGAAATGGGTCGTCCTCAGTTCAGGTATTCGAATACCTTGACGATACGCTGTACGCCGCCCACGCCGGATGCGGCGCCGACCACTTCGCTGGCTTGCTCCTGGGTGACCATGCCCATCAGATAGACGGTGCCATTTTCGGTGATCACGCGGATCAGGTTGGCGTCCACGTTTTCGTTGGCGGCCAGATTGGCCTTGATGCGGCCGGTGATCCAGGTGTCGGTCATGCGTTGGCTGATCGGCGTATTGGCCGAGACCGTCAGTTCGTTATGCACTTGGCGTACGCTGCGCACGTTACGGGCGATCTCGCCGGCACGCTGCTTCAGTTCGTCGCTAGGAACCTGGCCGGTCAGCAGCACGTTGCTGTTATAACTGTCGACGTTGACATGGGCATCACCATAGCGGGCATCCGCTGCTGTCAGATCCTGGTAGATCTTTTTCTGAATGGTACTGTCCTCGACTTTCGCCCCCGGGGTGCGCTCGGCGTAGTTTTCCTGTGAACCGTTGCTGGCGCAGCCGCCCAATGTGAGCAGGGCGATCAGGCAGGAGGAAACGATCAGGGTCTTCTTCATAAGGCTCACTCGTTGCTGCCAAAAAGCTGTTGGTCGATCAGATCACATAAACAGTGAATGACCAAGAGATGAACTTCCTGAATGCGTGCCGTGGACGTCGCGGGGACACGGATCTCGCAATCTTCCTGACCGAGTAGCGAGGCCATGTCGCCGCCATCGCGGCCGGTCAGGGCGACTACGCTCATTTCTCGATCGTGGGCGGCCTGGATCGCCTGGACGACATTGGCCGAATTGCCGCTGGTGGAGATCGCCAGCAGGATGTCCCCGGGCTGGCCGAGGGCCCGAATCTGCTTGGAGAAGACATCGTTGTAGCTGTAGTCGTTGGCGATCGAGGTCAGCGTCGAGGTGTCGGTGGTCAGCGCCAGCGCCGGCAGACTGGGGCGTTCGCGTTCGAAACGATTGAGCAGCTCGGAAGAGAAGTGCTGGCTGTCGCCGGCGCTGCCACCGTTGCCGCAGGCGAGAATCTTGCCCTCGCTGACCAGGCACTGAACCATCATCTGGCTGGCGACTTCGATGAACGGGGGCAGGACCTCGCTGGCGTAGGTCTTGGTGTCGATGCTGGCGTTGAAGTGGTCGAGTATGCGTGCTTGAAAATCCATGGGCGACCTGTTCGGGATCAATAGGCGTCGAAGGCGGCGCGAATCCAGTCGAATTCGAGTTCGGAGTGGCTGCCGGTCACGCCGACGACGTCGAAGCGGCAGGGACATGATAGCCGCTGCGTGTGTAGATAAAAACGCGCCGCCTTGATGATGCGTCGCTGCTTGGCGGCGGTGACGGTTTCCAGCGGATGGCCGTAGTCCTGGCGCTGGCGATGACGCACCTCGACGAACACCAGTGTCTCTCCATCGCGCATGATCAGGTCGATCTCGCCGCCCTTGGCGTGCCGATTGCTGGCCACCAGCGTCAAGCCGCGCTCAGCCAGCCAGCGAGCGGTAGCCTGCTCGACCAGCTGACCGCGCTGGCGGGGATTAGAGCGAATTGCCATCGTCGTTGCCGTGCACGCTGTCACCGTCATCCAGCGCCGCGCCGTTGAGTTCCTGGCCGGAGGCCGTCGTGTCAGTGTCCGTTGACGGTTCATCGAGATCGGCAGGCGATCCGCTGGCATCGGAGGGGGATGCCGGTGCGATCAACAGCGGCTGCGGAATCCCCGACTGGAACTGCGCCCAGGGCAGCGTGCGCTGGATGCGTCCGTCATCGCGTGCTTGCAGATTGCCGGTGGCACCGAAAACCTGGGTATTGGGCAGTGCCTGGATCAACGGCAGGCGGCGGGCGAGTTCGAACGCATCGACGCCCATGGCGTTCAGCTTGAGTAGCCCCGGATCGTCCTGGCCTACCAGTTGGCGGTAGGTGGAAACGAAAGGCAGGGCGTCGACACCGCCGACGGCGGCGTCGGGGATCATCCACGGGATATCGACGAACTGGACGTCGTTGAGGTCATGGTCGGCTCGCGGTTGCGGCGTGCCTTCGTAAAGGTGCGACGTTGCGTAGATCGGCAGATCCGCGGCGTAGTAGAAATCCAGCGTGGGTGGCACTTGCCGGGCGTAAGTGGGTAGCGCGAGCAGAAACAGCATGTCCATGCTCGAAGGATCGCTGTTGAGCAGGTTGCGTACGGCGCTCGCCACGGAACCCGAAGGGTCGTAGCTGACCACCGAGGCGACACGGCCGCCTTCGTCCTCCCAGCGTTTGCGGAAAGCGGCCAGGATGCGCGAGCCCCATTCGTTGTCGGGCACCATGATGCCGGCGCGGCGATGGCCGTCGAGATGGGCGCGATGCGCGACCTGGCGGGCCTCGTCCTCGGCGGACAGTCCGTACTGGAACAGGTTGGTGGCGTTGTTGCGCGAATGCTCGCCATAATTCAGCGCCAGTGTCGGCAGGGGGACGTTGTCCCGGCTTTCCAGCTCGCTCACCTTGTCCTTGTCCAGGGGGCCGATGACCGCCTGGGCGCCGCTCATCGTCGCCTGGGCGTACAGCGCGTCGATGTTCTGCTGGCTGGAGTCGATGAACGTCAGCCGCGGCGTGTTCTCGCCTTGCGCCCTGGCGTCGTCAGCGCGGGTTTCGAGCCCTTGACGGATGGCCGAAGCGATGCTGGCCAGCGGTCCGCTCTCCGGCAGCAACACCGCGATCTGGTCGATCTCGTTGCCCTCGACCTGGCGCAGCGCCGTCAGGTCCTGGGGCAGGCGGCGATTGGCGGGGTGGTCCGGATAACGGCTGCGCCACTGATCCAGGCGGTCGAAGAGGCCGGAGACGTCGCCGCCGCTGGTACGATAGAGCCGGGCCAGATCGACCCAGCCCTGAGTGATCGGGTCGTCGCTGATGGCGGCCAGGGCATCGAGCGCGGTGGGGCTCAGGCGCGACAGCGGCTTCCAGATCTCGTCGTTGAGCTCATAGGGCGCATTGTCGCGCTGCAGACCGATCAGCAGGCGCGACGCCGCCTCGGGTTCTCCGATCATGTTCAGAGCGATGCCGCGACGGTAGCGTAGCGTCTGGGCGTCGTCCTGGGCGATGGGGGTCGTGCTGTTCAGGATGTCGGTGGCGCGGATGACGCTCCAGCCATCCTCCTCGGCGAGCCCCGCATCGGAAAGCACCATGGCCCAGCGCACCCGCTGGGAGGCGTCGAGCTGAGCGCTGTCGATCTGCCCGGCGATCTGCAGTGCCTGCGCCGAGTCGCTCTGGCGTGCTAGCATGTCGGCCGCTTCGAGACGGGTCGCCGCAGCCTGCTGTCCGCTCTGCTGGTTGGCTTGCTCGAGCAGCTCCTCGGCGCTCGGGCCGGTGATGCTCTGCATCATGCCCTGGCCGGCACAGCCTGCCAGAATCAGTGTTGCCATCAATGGCAGGAGAAATCGCCGCAGCGCGTAACGCATAGTGTCTTTCCCTTTACGTGTTGAGAGGCCTGGCGGTCTTGCGGCCGATCGCGGTGATCGACATGGCTGGCCCCGTTCCTTGTTCCGCCGGACGAGCCATGAGAGTCGGCGGTGTCGTCGGCCGACAGTCCAATCCCTTTGGACGGTTCCTTGAACTGACAAGTGGCGCCTGCTCGGCAGGCGTAATGTCTGAATGCACCTCTATCCGGGATGGTATCGAATGAGCGAGACAAAGGAAGGCGTATTGTACGTGGTCGCTACGCCGATTGGGAATCTCGAAGACATGAGCGCCCGGGCGGCGCGCACGCTCGCGCAAGTGGATGCCATCGCCGCGGAAGATACCCGCCACACGCTGCGGCTGCTCCAGCACCTCGGTATCGAGCGTCCATTGATTTCGCTGCACGAACATAACGAAGCGGCGCGGGTTGCGCGTCTGCGCGAGCGGCTCGAGGCCGGGGGCCAACTAGCCCTGGTCAGCGATGCGGGGACGCCGCTGATTTCCGATCCCGGCTTCGTGCTGGTGCGGGAGTTGCGGCGTGCCGGCTGCCGGGTGGTGCCGGTTCCCGGCCCTAGTGCGCTGATTGCCGCACTCAGCGTGGCGGGTCTGCCCACCGATCGTTTCACCTTCGAGGGGTTTCTGCCCGCCAAGTCGGCCTCGCGCCGGCGTCAGCTGGAGATGGGAGCCATGCGCGCAGAGACGCGCGTCTTCTATGAGTCGCCGCATCGCATTCGCGATCTGCTCGGCGACATCGAACAGACCCTGGGCGAGCGCCAGGTGGTGTTGGCGCGGGAGCTGACCAAGACGTTCGAGACCCTGCTGGACGGCACGGCGGCGGAATTGTTGCAGCGGATGGAGGCCGATCCCGACCAGGCGCGCGGCGAGTTCGTGGTGATGCTGGCAGGAGCGCCGCCGGCCGATACGACGACGGATGACAGTGAGGGAGAGGCGCTGATCCAGGCGCTGCTCGACGAAGGGGTGGCGGTGAAGAGCGCTGCGGCCGTGGCGACCCGGATGCTGGGCGGGCGCCGCAAACAGTGGTATCAACTCGCGCTGCGGCTCAAGGCGGATGGCGAGCCAGACTGAACGGGCGCATTCGAGCCGGAAATTGTCGCCGTCGGGCGACGCTTTCGAGGGGCTCGACAATCAATCGGGCAACGCACCACGGCAGCCTTGAGAGGGCCTCGGGGGGCTGGTATTCTTGCGCGCTTGGGAGTCGGCCAGACAGTCGCCGCCGGCCAGTCCGGGGGAGGAAAGTCCGGGCTCCACAGGGCAAGGTGCCAGGTAACGCCTGGGCGGCGCAAGCCGACGGCCAGTGCAACAGAGAGTAGACCGCCTAAGCAGCGATTCGCTGCCGGTAAGGGTGAAAGGGTGCGGTAAGAGCGCACCGCGCGCCTGGCAACAGAGCGTGGCACGGTAAACCCCACCTGGAGCAAGACCAAATAGGGATCCTTTGGCGCGGCCCGCGCTGGATCCGGGTAGGTTGCTCGAGAGGCGCGGTGACGCGTCTCCTAGATGAATGACTGTCCTCGACAGAACCCGGCTTATCGGCCGACTCCCTCTTCGATTTTTCGCCGTCCGTAACCGAGAACCCCATGCTGCACCGCGACAACGCTCCACAGGCACCCGCAAGCGGTACGGCCGGTCTACCGGACTTCCGCCACACCAGCGTTCTGCTCGACGGTGCCGTGGACGCCCTGGTGCAGTCGCCGGCGGGCGCCTATCTCGACGGCACCTTCGGTCGCGGCGGTCATTCGCGCGCGATCCTTCAGCGTCTGGACGCCAGCGGGCGATTGTTGGCCATCGACCGCGACCCGGCGGCGCTCGAGGCCGCCGCCCAGATCGACGACCCGCGCTTTATCATCCGCCGCGGCGTGTTCGCCGAACTCGACCGCCACGCGGCTGCCGAAGGGCTCGAGGGACGGCTCGACGGCGTGCTTCTCGATGTCGGCGTTTCGTCACCGCAACTGGATGACCCCGAGCGCGGTTTCAGCTTTCTTCGCAACGGCCCGCTGGACATGCGCATGGATCCCGCTTCGGGCATCAGCGCCGCCGAATGGCTCGCGCGCAGCGACGAGCAGGAGATGGCGCGGGTGTTCAAGACCTATGGCGAGGAACGCTTCGCCAAGCGCATCGCCCGGGCCATCGTCGCTGCCCGGCGCGAAGCGCCGATTACCCATACCCATCCGTTCGCCGAGATCGTCAAGGCCGCGCATCCCGCGTGGGAAAAAGGCAAGCATCCGGCGACACGAGTGTTTCAGGCCATTCGCATCCATCTCAACGACGAACTCGGCCAGCTCGAGCGAGCGTTGACCGCTGCACTGAATGCCCTGGCTCCCGGTGGCAGGCTGGTGGTGATCAGCTTCCACTCGCTGGAGGATCGGCTGGTCAAGCGTTTCATCCGCGATCAGTCTCGCGGCGACACTCACTTGCCCCGGGGCATGCCGATACGCGAGGATCAGCTCAACAAGCGGCTCAAGCCGGTGGGCAAGGCGCTGCGCCCCGGTGCGAGCGAAGTCGATGCCAATCCCCGCGCGCGTAGCGCGGTGATGCGCATCGCCGAGAAGTTGGTGTAAAGGAGTCACATGGCCGTTCAAGGAAGACGCAGTCCGCTGGGAATCGGCGACTGGCCATTTGCCCGCCGTGCGGGCTCGCGTTCGTTCCTGTTGAGTATCCTGGTGGTTGCCATCCTGATCACCGCCTTGGCGATCATCAGCACGTCCCACCTGACCCGCCTGCAGTACGCTCGTCTACAGAAGCTCGAGAACCAGCGCGACGCCTTGCAGACGGAGTGGGGGCGTCTGCTGCTCGAAGAGAGCACCTGGTCGTCGCCGGCTCGGATCGAGTCGCTCGCCAGCCAGCGTCTGGACATGCGCGTACCGAGCGTCGACGAAGTCAAGGTGATCCGTCCATGAGTGCATCGCGCCGCTCGGCGACGCCCAAGACACGGGCGCCGGATGCGCCACTGGGAGCCGGTCGCTACTGGTTCATGCTGTTGATCATTCTGGTCGCGTTGTCGGCGCTGGTCGGTCGCGTCGTCTATCTGCAGGTGATCGATCGCAGCTTTTTGCAGAACCAGGGGGATGCGCGCACGCTGCGGGTCGAGACGATCGGTGCCCATCGCGGCATGATCAGCGATCGCAACGGCGATCCGCTGGCGATTTCCACGCCGGTGGTCACGCTGTGGGCCAATCCGCAGGAGTTGCCGCAGGATCCGATTCAGCAGACGCTGTTGGCGCAGGCGCTGAAAGTGAATCCGCAGCAATTGCGCGAGCGTATCGAGCGCTACTCGAAGCACGAGTTCATGTACCTCCGGCGCCAGCTGACGCCCGCCGAGGCCAAGCCGGTGCTCGACCTGCAGATGGCGGGGGTCTATGCGCGCGACGAATACAAGCGCTACTACCCGGCGGGAGAGGTCGCGGCCCAGCTGGTCGGCGTCACCAATGTCGACGATCAGGGCCAGGAAGGTCTCGAGCTCGCCTACAATCGCTACCTCACCGGCCAGCCCGGCAAGCGCCGCGTGCTCCAGGATCGTAAGGGGCGGCTGGTGCGCGACCTGCACCTGATCGAGGCAGCCAAGCCGGGCGGCGATCTGACGCTGTCGATCGACCTGCGCCTGCAGTACATGGCCTATCGCGAGCTGGCCGCCGGGGTTCGCGAGAACGATGCCGACGGCGGCTCGCTGGTGATGCTGGACGCGCGTACCGGCGAAGTGCTGGCGATGGCCAATCTGCCCTCCTACAACCCCAACAATCGTTCCGATGTCGACGTACGCGGATTGCGCAATCAGGCGATTACCGATGCCATCGAGCCGGGCTCGGTGATGAAGCCGCTGGCGATGTCGGCGGCGTTGGCCAGCGGCGAGATAACCCCGGACACGATCATCGATACATCGCCCGGCTGGATGGTGGTCGATGGCTATACCATTCGTGACTTCCGCAACTACGGTAAACTCACGCCCGCCGGGATCTTGCTGCACTCTTCGAACATCGGCATGTCGCATATCGCACTCAAACTGCCCAAGGACACCATCTGGAATCGCTATCGCGAGCTGGGCCTGGGGCAGTCGCCGGGAACGGGGTTTCCGGGCGAGAACGGCGGCAGCCTGCCGTCATTGGCCAACCTCGCACGCAGTTCCCAGGCCGCCATGGCTTACGGTTATGGCATCGCGGTGACGCCGCTGCAGCTGGCCAGCGCCTATACGGCGATCGCCAACGATGGTCGCCGGCTGCCGCCGTCGCTGCTCAAGGTCGACGGCCAGCCGGACAGCGAGCAGGTGATGTCGCCCAAGGTCGCGCATGAACTGCTGGAGATGCTGGAGCAGATCGTCAAGCCCAATGCCGGCGGCCACCTGGCGATGGTTCCCGGCTACCGCATCGCCGGCAAGACCGGGACGGTGCGCAAGGTGACCAGCCAGGGATATCAGGAAACCGAGTATCGCGGACTATTCGCGGGTATCGCGCCGGCGTCGGACCCACGCATCGTCACCGTGGTGATGATCGACAATCCCAAGAAGGGCGATTATTACGGCGGCCTGGTGGCGGCGCCGGTGTTCAGTAGGGTCGTCGGCAGCGCCCTGCGGCTGCTCGATGTGCCGCCGGACCAGCCGGTGGAGGAGACATCGCCATGAAAGTCGACACTTCACGCTTGGTGGACGCATTGGCGGCCGGCTGGCCCGAACAGCTGGACGCGGCACGGCTGCAGGCGTGGTTCGACGACGCGGCCGAGATAGGGCTCGCGCTCGACAGTCGCAACCTGCGACAGGGAGAGCTGTTTCTCGCCGTTCCCGGCGTGCATGTCGACGGTCGCGACTATATCGTCCAGGCGCTGGAAGCCGGTGCCGCCGGTGTGCTCTGCGAAGCACAGGGGCTGGATGCCGCGTGGAAGCGTGATGATCGCATCATTGCGCTATCGGGGCTCGTGACAAGACTCGCCGAGCTGGGGCGGGCGCTGTTCGCGGTGCCCGAATCGATGAGGTTGATCGGTGTCACCGGTACCAACGGCAAGAGCTCGGTGACTCACTATATCGCCGCGTTGCTGGAGTCGTTGGGTCAGCCGGCAGGCGTGATCGGGACGCTCGGTTATGGCCGTCCCGGCGAATTGAGTCCGGCGTTGCAGACCACGCCCGGTCCGCTGGAACTGCAGCGGATGCTGGGAGAGATGGCGCGGGTGTCGGTCGGCACCGTCGCCATGGAAGTGTCATCCCATGCCCTGGAGCAGGAGCGCCTGGGCGACAGCCGTGTCCAGGTGGCAGTGTTTACCAACCTGAGTCGCGACCATCTGGATTACCACGGCAGCATGGCCGCCTACGCTGCGGCCAAGGCCAGGCTGTTCCGCCGCGCGGGCCTGCAACTGGCCGTGGTCAATGGCGACGACCCCTTGGCCCGGCTGATGCTGGCGGGGCTTCCCGAAGGCGTGCGGGTGCTGGCCACCGGCGCCGGGGAAGCCACGACGCTCCGCGTGATCGCTTGCGAGGCGCTGCCCGGGGGAGTGAGAGCGGTCATTGCGTCGCCCGAGGACGAGCACATACTGGAGCTGCCGCTGATGGGGCGCTTCAATCTCGACAACGCACTGCTGGCGATGACCACCCTCTACGGTCTCGGATATTCGCTCGCCGAACTCTGGCCGGCGGCGGCGCGCCTGCAGCCGGTGCCGGGGCGTATGCAGCGCCTGTCCAGGGAAGCTGGCGACTCGACGCCCGTGGTGGTCATCGACTACGCCCACACGCCGGATGCGCTGGACAATGCGCTGTCGGCCCTGCGCGAGCATCTGCCGGCACGAGCCGGTGGCCAGCTCTGGTGCGTGTTCGGCTGTGGCGGCGATCGCGATAGCGGCAAGCGTCCGCTGATGGCCGCCGTGGCCGAAAGGCTCGCCGACCGGGTCGTGATCACCGACGACAACCCGCGCGGCGAAGACGCCGCGGAGATTCGTGATCAGATCCTGGCCGGATTGACGCCGGCGGCACGGGAGCGCGCCTGGTCGATCGACGGCCGGCGCGAGGCGATCGAACGGGTCATCGCCCAGGCCGGCGCGGACGACATCGTGCTGATCGCCGGCAAGGGGCACGAGGATTATCAGGAGATCGCCGGCGTGCGATATCCGTTCAGCGATCTCGCGGTGGCCGCCCGGGCTTGTCGTGAACGAACCGGCCGCGATCGGGGAGCGTCGGCATGAACGAAACATTGAGCGCGATCGCCGCGCGCCTCGGCGGTTCCCTGAATGGCCCCGATGCCCGGGCTTCCCGGATCGTCACCGATACCCGGAGCCTGCAAGCCGGGGATCTGTTGGTGGCGCTCGCGGGCGAGCGTTTCGATGCTCATGACTTCATTGCCCAGGCGCGTGAAAAGGGCGCCGTTGGGGCCGTGGTATCGCGTCCGCTGCAGGATCCGCTGGCGCAGATCGTGGTGCCCGATACGCGCCTGGCGCTGGGGCTGCTGGCTCGCGCGCACCGTCTGGCGTGGCATGGGCAACTGGTGGCGGTGACCGGCAACAGCGGCAAGACCACGGTCAAGGAGCTGTTAGCGTCGATTCTGTCGCAACGGGCACCGACGCTGGCGACCCGCGGCAATCTCAACAACGACATCGGCGCGCCGCTGACGCTGCTGGAACTGACGTCGAGCCAGCGCTACGCGGCGATCGAGCTGGGCGCCAACCACTTGGGAGAGATCGCCTGGACCACGGCGCTGGCCAAGCCCCAGGTCGCGATCATCACCAACGTCACCGGTGCCCACGTCGGCGAGTTCGGCGGCATGGGGCAGATCGCCCAGGCCAAGGGCGAAATCCTCGCCGGCCTGCCCACCGACGGTTGTGCCGTACTCGATCGGGAAGAGCGCTATTTTCCGGTCTGGCGGACGTTGGCGGGACGTAGCCGGGTCGTCGATTTCGCCATCGAGACGCCGGCCAGCGTGACCGCCGGCGATCTGGCCTGCGACAGCGGTGGACGTTATGCTTTCACGCTGTCGCTGCCCGGCGAAACCTCGGTGCGAGTGGCGCTTGCGCTGATCGGGCGACACAACGTGCGCAATGCGTTGGCGGCGGCGGCGGCAACCCATGCGCTCGGCTTCACGCCCGCGGAAATCGTCGCCGGGCTCGAAGCCGTTCAGGCGCTGGCCGGGCGCATGCAGGTACTGGCCGGCATTCGCGATAGCCGCCTGATCGACGACACTTACAATGCCAATCCCGGCGCGATGCGCTCGGCGTTGGAAGTGCTGGCGACAATGCCGGCGCCGCGCTGGTGTTTCCTCGGGCCCATGGGCGAGTTGGGGAGCGACGCCGAGCGACTGCACGCCGAGGTCGGGCGTATGGCGCGCGCGCTCGGCATCGATTTTCTGGGCACGCACGGTGACGCCGCACGGGCCGCGGCCGAGGCCTTCGGCGACGAAGGCCGCCATTTCGACGACTGGGCGGCGCTCGAGCGTTTCGCCCGCGACCAGCTTCCTTCCCGGGCCAGCGTGCTGGTCAAGGGATCACGCAGCGCCGGTATGGAGCGACTCGTCGCCGCGCTGCGTGCTGATGCTTCAAGGTGAAACTGACTCATGCTGCTTTTCCTGGCTGAACTGCTGACGCATTTTCAAAGCGCTTTCAACGTCTTCGGATATCTGACCCTGCGGGTGATCCTGGGAACGTTGACGGCGCTGTTTCTGAGCCTGTGGATGGGGCCGCAAATGATCCGCCGGCTGGTCGAGCGCCAGATCGGCCAGGCGGTTCGCGACGATGGCCCGCAATCGCATCTCTCCAAGGCGGGAACGCCGACCATGGGCGGGGCGATGATCCTGATCTCGATTGCGGTCAGTACCTTGCTGTGGGGCGATCTGACCAACCACTACGTGTGGCTGGTGCTGGTGGTGACGCTGGGCTTCGGGGCGATCGGCTGGGTCGACGACTTCCGCAAGGTGGTCGAGAAGAACCCACGTGGTCTGCCGGCGCGCTGGAAGTACTTCTGGCAGTCGGTGATCGGGCTCGGTGTGTCGCTGGTGCTCTATTTCACCGCCGCGAGTCCGGTCGAGATCAGCCTGATCGTGCCGCTGTTCAAGGACGTGGTGATTCCGCTGGGGGCGTTCTATATCGTGCTCAGTTACCTGGTGATCGTCGGCAGCTCCAATGCGGTCAATCTCACCGACGGTCTGGATGGGCTGGCGATCATGCCGACCGTACTGGTATCGATGGGGCTGGCGGTGTTCGCCTATGCCAGCGGGAACGCGGTGTTCGCCAACTATCTGCATATCCCCGAAGTGCCGGGGGCGGGCGAATTGGCGGTGTTCTGCGGCACCATCGCCGGGGCCGGTCTCGGTTTTCTGTGGTTCAACACCTATCCCGCCCAGGTGTTCATGGGCGATGTCGGCGCGCTGGCCCTGGGCGCGGCGCTGGGCGTGGTGGCGGTGATCGTGCGTCAGGAGATCGTGCTGTTCATCATGGGCGGGGTGTTCGTGATGGAGACGGTGTCGGTCATCCTGCAGGTCGGTTCCTACAAGCTCACCGGGCGGCGAATCTTTCGCATGGCGCCGCTGCATCACCATTTCGAGCTCAAGGGATGGCCCGAACCCCGCGTCATCGTGCGTTTCTGGATCGTCACCGTGATGCTGGTCCTGCTGGGGCTGGCGACACTCAAACTGCGCTAACGTCATGGATGAAAGACGTTCGGGAAACAGCATGACTGCCACGGATGTGGCGCGTTGCGACGACGAGGCGCCGGTCGGTCGCCGGCTGGTGGTCGGGCTGGGCATTTCCGGCCGGGCCATCGCCCGTTTCCTGTCCGCGCGGGGCGAGTCCTTCGTGATGGCGGACACTCGCGCCGAACCTCCCGGCGTGGAGGCGTTTCGTCAACGCTACTCCGGGGTCGAACTGCATCTCGGCACGCTGGCGGCGCTGGATCTCGAGTCGTTCGCGGAGATCGTCGTCAGCCCCGGCATCGATCTCGAGCGCGCGGGTCTCCTGCCGATGCGCCACCGGGTAGTCGGGGAGATCGCGCTCTTCGCCCGATACTGCCGTGCGCCCCTCGTCGCCATCACCGGGTCGAACGCCAAATCCACGGTGACCACGCTGGTGGGGGAAATAGCCCGGGAAGCGGGCCGCAAGGTCGCGGTCGGTGGCAATCTGGGTGACGCGGCACTGGATCTGTTGCTCGACAAGCCCGACGCCGAGCTGTTCGTGCTGGAGCTTTCGAGTTTCCAGCTCGAGACTATCGAGCATCTGGGCGCGACCTGTGCCGCCTTCCTCAATCTATCGGCCGACCACCTCGACCGCCACGGCGACATGGAGAGCTATCGGCTTGCCAAGGCGCGCATCTTCGCTGGCGCCGAGCACGCCGTGGTGAATGCCGAGGATACGGCGACTTGGCCCGGAAATTTTGGGCATGAGGGTTTTGGTCCCGAGGAGCCTGCACCGCTGCTCACGCGCTTCACCACCCGCGCGCCGGCACCGGACGAGTGGGGCATCGCTGCCGTCTCCGCCGATCGCGAGGCCTGGTTGTGTCGCGGCGATCAGGGGCTGATGCCGGTCGCCGAATTGCGCCTGGCCGGTCGTCACAATCAGGCCAATGCGCTGGCGGCAGCCGCCATCGCCGATGTCATGGGGTTGCCCTGGTCGGCGATACGCCGGGTGCTTGCGCGTTTTCCGGGACTCCCGCATCGCGGCGAGATCGTCGCGGAGCGCAATGGCGTGCGCTGGATCAACGACTCCAAGGGGACCAACGTCGGCGCGACGCTGGCGGCCATCGCCGGTCTTGGCGAGACGCTGAGCGGGCGCCTGATCTGGCTGGGCGGGGGCGTAGGCAAAGGGGCCGACTTCTCTCCGTTGGCCGAGCCGCTGTCGCGCCATGCGCGGGAGGCCATCGTCTTTGGCCGGGATGCCGACCAACTGGTGGACGCGCTCGCCGCCAGGGTTCCGACCCGACGCGTCGACACGCTCCAGCAGGCGATGCGGCGAGCGGCGTCGATCGCCCGGCCGGGCGACTGCGTGCTGTTGTCGCCGGCCTGTGCCAGTCTCGATCAATTTCCGAATTATCTGGTTCGCGGAGAGACCTTTCGCGAGATCCTCGAGCAAGGGCAGGAAGCCGCATGCTGAAGGCGCTAGAAGAGAGATTTACCACGCGATACCAGGCTTTCGATGGCTGGCTGCTGCTGTCGGCGCTGTCGTTGATGCTGATCGGTTGGGTCATGGTGACCTCGGCATCGACCGAGATCGCCGCGAGCCTCACCGGCAATCCGTACTATTTCAGCATTCGTCATGGCGTTTTCGTGCTTGCCTCGATCGGCATCGCCCTGGTGACGGTACGGCTACCGCTGGACTGGTGGCGCGAAAAGGGGCCGATGCTGCTGATCGTCGGTTTGCTGCTGCTGTTCGTGGTGCTGTTCGTCGGTCGCGAGATCAACGGCAGTCGACGCTGGATTCCGCTCGGAATCGTCAACGTTCAGGCATCCGAAGTCGCCAAGCTGTTTCTGATCGTCTATATCGCCGGCTATCTCGAGCGCTACCTGCCGGAAGTGCGCCGGACCTGGGGCGCCTTTCTGCGGCCATTGGCGGTGATGGCATTGATCGGCTTCCTGCTGATCCTCGAGCCGGACTATGGTGCGGTGGTGGTACTGACCGGCTGCGTGATGGGCATGCTGCTGCTGTCGGGCGCACCGCTGTGGCGTTTTTTGTTGATCCTGGTCATCGTCGGTTCCGGTGCCGTGATGCTCGCGGTGGCCGAGCCCTACCGCCTGCAGCGTATCACCAGCTTCGCCAATCCCTGGGCCGACCAGTACAACACCGGCTATCAGCTGACGCAGGCGCTGATCGCCTTCGGGCGTGGCCACTGGTTCGGTCTTGGCCTCGGCAATAGCGTGCAGAAGCTCTTTTACCTGCCGGAGGCGCATACCGACTTCGTGTTCGCGGTATTGGCCGAGGAATTGGGACTCTTCGGCGCGGTCGGCGTGATCCTGCTGTTTGCGCTGCTGGTCTTTCGCGCCTTCCGCATCGGGCGCAAGGCCGAGCTGGCCGGCATTCCGTTCGCTGCCTATCTCTGTTACGGCATTGCGCTGGTCATCGGTGCCCAGGCCTTCATCAACATCTCGGTCAGCGCCGGCATGCTGCCGACCAAGGGGTTGACGCTGCCGCTGTTGAGTTACGGCGGCTCGAGCCTGGTCATTAGCGGCATCATGGTCGCCATCCTGTTTCGCGTCGACGCCGAAGTGCGGCGGCGCCAGCGACGCTCGGCGCCAACGGCCAGGCCCGAGCCGGCGGAGGCTGCATCGTGAGTCGATCCCGACGGGTGTTGATCATGGCCGGTGGTACCGGCGGTCACGTGGTACCGGCGCTGTCCCTGGCCAAGGCGTTGGGCGAGCGCGGTGTCGAAGTCGAATGGCTCGGTAGCCCTCGTGGCATCGAAAACCGGCTGGTGCCGGCCGCGGGCATCCCGTTGCACCGCATCGACGTGTCGGGGCTGCGGGGCAACGGTCTCGCCGGTTGGCTGGCGGTGCCGTGGCGTCTGAGCCGCGCCATCTGGCAATCGCATCGGGTGATCCGGCGCTTCGAACCGCAGTTGGTCGTCGGTCTGGGCGGTTTCGCCAGCGGGCCGGGCGGCCTCGCTGCCCGTTTGAGCGGCAAGCCGCTGATCGTGCACGAACAGAACGCTATCGCTGGCCTGACCAATCGTTCGCTGGCGCGGCTGGCGACGCGGGTCTACGCCGCTTTTCCGGGAGCCTTTCCCGGAGGCAGGGCCGAGGTCGTCGGCAACCCGGTGCGTGACGATATCGCCGCTCTGGGAGAGCATCCGAAGAGCGCGCAGCAGATGCGCGATCGGCCCTTGCAGTTGCTGGTGCTCGGCGGCTCCCTCGGTGCGCAATCGCTCAACGAAAAGTTGCCGCTGGCGTTGGCACAATTGGATCCCGCGCGGCGGCCCCGGGTGCGCCATCAGGCCGGGCGGGACAAGGATGACACCACGCGCGAGGCCTATCGCGCGGCCGCTGTCGAGGCCGATGTCAGCGCCTTTATCGACGACATGGCCGAGGCGTACGATTGGGCGGATGTCATCGTCTGCCGGGCCGGTGCCTTGACCATCGCGGAGTTGACCGCGGCGGCCAAGCCGTCGCTGCTGGTGCCGTTCCCGCACGCGGTCGACGATCACCAGACGCACAACGCGCGTCATCTGGTCGAGGCCGGTGGCGCGGAATTGATACAGCAGGCCGAGCTCACCCCGGAGCGACTCACGGTGGCGCTCGAGTCACTACTGCGCCCCGACGTGCTCGCGCACATGGCCGTTCAGGCGCGTCGGGTGGCCCATCTGGATGCCGTCGAGCGCTTGGTCGACGGCTGCATGGAGATCGGTTTTGAGCGATAGCATTCAAACGCGCCCGACGCCGTCGCACCTCGGCATGCGGCGCATTCGGGGCATTCATTTCGTCGGTATCGGCGGAGCCGGGATGTGCGGTATCGCCGAAGTCCTCGCCAACGAAGGCTACGAAGTCAGCGGAAGTGATCTCCGTGAATCGGCAGTCACTCACCATCTGCGTGACTGCGGTATCCGCGTGGCGATCGGCCACGCTTCCCATAATGCCGAGGGGGCCGATGTGGTCGTGGTGTCGACGGCCGTCGATCCGGCGAATCCGGAACTTCGATGGGCGCGAGAACATCGGATACCGGTGGTGCGCCGGGCGGAGATGCTCGCGGAATTGATGCGCTTCCGTCATGGCATTGCGGTTGCCGGGACGCACGGCAAGACCACCACCACGAGCCTGTTGTCGACGCTGTTCGCCGAGGCGGGGCTCGATCCTACCTTCGTGATCGGCGGTAAATTGACCAGTGCCGGTACCAATGCCCGCCTGGGAGCGGGGGATTTCCTGGTCGCCGAGGCCGACGAATCCGATGCTTCTTTCCTGCACCTACAGCCGATGACGGCGATCGTCACCAATATCGATGCCGACCACATGGCGACCTACGATGGCGACTTCTCGCGACTGAAGACGACCTTCGTCGAATTCCTGCACAATCTGCCTTTCTATGGGCGGGCAGTGTTGTGCCTCGACGACGACAACGTGCGCGAATTGCTGCCCCAGGTGCAGCGTCATTTCGTGACGTACGGCTTCAGCGATGATGCCGACTACCGGGTGCGGAAGTTTCGCCAGCAGGCGGGCGAGATTCGTTTCGTTGCCGAACGGCCGGAGGGTTTTGAAGACCTGGATATCCGGTTGTCGATGCCCGGCGCGCACAATGCGCTCAACGCGCTGGCAGCTATTGCCGTGGCCACCGACGCCGGCATCTCCGATGACGACATCGTCAGGGGGCTCGCGACCTTCGGCGGCGTGGGCCGGCGCTTCCAGGTACATGGCGATTACCCGCTCAAGTCCGGCGGCGAAGTCATGTTGGTCGACGACTACGGCCATCACCCCCGCGAAGTCGAGATGGTCATTCGTGCCGTACGCGGGGGATGGCCCGAGCGGCGGTTGGTGATGGTCTACCAGCCTCACCGCTACACCCGTACGCGCGATCTGTACGAGGACTTCGTTCGCGTGCTTTCCAGTGTCGATACTTTACTGCTGCTGGACGTCTACAGTGCCGGCGAGGCACCGATACCGGGCGCGGAAGGCAAGACGCTGGCGGGATCGATTCGTCAACGCGGACAGGTCGACCCGCTGTTCGTCGAGGAGAAGGCTGCGCTACCGGAGATGCTGTCACGCGTGTTGCATCCTGGCGACATTCTCATCACGCAGGGAGCCGGTGACGTCGGCAGTATCGCCCTACGGCTGGCGAAAAGTGGGCTCGATCTCGATGAGGTGACGCTTTGAGCGCGGTGAGACGACAGGATGGTGTGTCATGAATTCCAGCGCACGTGGAACGCTCCTCGGCCTGCTCATGATCGTTGCGCTCCTCGGCGCCGGCGGCAGGGCCCTGTGGCTGTGGCTGGATAAACCGATCGCGCGCGTCTCCATCAGTGGCGACCTGAATTACGTCAGTGCCAGCTATCTGCAGCGGGAACTGGCGCCGCTGGTAAGAGGTCATACCTGGTTGTCGCTGGATCTTCCGTCACTGCGTGATCAGGCTCGCCACATACAATGGCTGCGCGAGGTCAAGGTGTCACGGGAATGGCCCAATGCGCTGCGCTTCGAACTCTATGAGCAGGACCCTGTCGCGCGATGGAACGATGATGCCCTGCTGAACAGCCGTGGCCAGCCGTTTCTACCGGGACCGGTCAGCGATTTTGGTCGCCGCTTGCCGGATCTGGGGGGGCCGGAAGGTAGCGGTCACGAGGTTTTGGCCTACTACGATTCTCTGCGCCAGACACTTTCGGACCTGGGCCTTACGATCACGCAGCTGCGATTGGAACCTCGCGGTGCATGGCGCTTTCAGATCAATGACGGTGTCTGGGTGATTCTGGGACGAACCGATCTGGACGCACGACTGGCACGCTTTATTGCGGCATGGCGGCGACAGTTGGGGGAACAAGCGTCGCAGATGCGCTACATCGACTTGCGTTATCCGAACGGGGTTTCGGTCGCCTGGCATGGCGAAACGGCAGCCGCCTCGGGGAAAGAGTGATTCGTTCACGGAAGTGCGAGACTCATCGCAAGCCCGCGAGTGGCCTCGCAGTCGACTTACGTATGCTCATCGTCTAGGGCCGACTTGAATGTTGCTGGTGCGATTTCCGAGGCCGGATGAATCGACCAAGAGTGACGTTGCCGACTCGCAACACTCACGACCTAAAAACCCTTCGACTCGATTCCCATTTCCCTTTTAAAGAAAAAGCGCTTAATGTGACTTTTGTCTCAACAATAGGCTGGTGAAAAAGGCTGTCTTGTTCCTATAATAAGCGCGAGTCTTTATTGGCCCTTTTTTATCGGATTTTATCGGTGAAGTTTGAGGAGCGACCCCGACCTATGGCAGGACAATCCAACGCTTCCAATATGGTGGTCGGGCTGGATATCGGAACATCCAAGGTGGTCGCCATCGTGGGGCAACCCACTGACGATGGTGGGTTGGAAATCGCCGGGATTGGTTCACATCCTTCGCGTGGTATGAAGAAGGGTGTCGTGATCAATATCGAATCAACCGTTCAATCGATTCAGCGTGCCGTGGAAGAGGCCGAGCTGATGGCCGGCTGCGACATTCATTCGGTGTATGTCGGCATTGCCGGCAGCCACATCAGCTCCATGAATTCCGATGGTGTCGTGGCGATCAAGGAGCGTGAAGTCGGGCAGGCCGATATCGAGCGTGTCATCGATTCCGCCCGTGCCCGCGCCATCTCCGAAGGCCAGCGCGTCCTCCACGTCATACCGCAGGAGTTCGCGATCGACACCCAGGAAGGCATTCGCGAGCCCCTGGGTATGTCCGGTGTACGTCTGGAGGCACGAGTGCACCTGGTGACGGCGGCGATGAACGCCGTCCAGAACATCGAGAAGTGTGTGCGGCGTTGCGGCCTGGAGGTCGACGACATCATCCTCGAACAACTCGCTTCCAGTCACGCGGTATTGACCGAGGATGAGCGTGAACTGGGCGTCTGCATGGTCGATATTGGTGGTGGCACGACGGATATTGCCGTGTTCACCGAGGGGGCGATTCGCCACACGGCAGTGATCCCGATTGCCGGTGATCAGGTGACCAACGATATCGCCATGGCGCTACGCACGCCGACCCAGTATGCCGAAGACATCAAGGTCAAGTACGCCTGTGCGCTGACGCAACTGGCGAGCAGCGATGAAATGATCAAGGTTCCGAGCGTCGGCGATCGGCCGGCGCGGGATCTCTCCCGCCAGGCGTTGGCGGAAGTGGTAGAACCCCGTTACGAGGAACTCTTCACTCTGGTGCGCGAAGAATTGCGCCGCAGTGGCTACGAGGACCTGGTGGCGGCCGGGGTCGTACTGACGGGCGGCACGTCCCGCATGGAGGGGGTCGTGGAGCTGGCGGAGGAGATATTCCACATGCCGGTTCGCGTCGCCTGCCCATACAATGTTCGCGGCTTGGCGGATGTAGTGCGTAACCCGATTTATTCGACGGGGGTAGGTTTGCTACTCTACGGAATGAAGGACGCCAAGCACTCTCGCGCAGCATCAGCCCAGCCTCAACGGGAAGACTCTTTTCCCCGGCGCGCAACCAGGGACGAGGTTTCGACGCTGGAGCGACTCAAAGGCTGGTTTAAAGGAAATTTCTGACAGGCCGCAAGCGGTCTTGGAGACGGGGCAATGTTCGAACTAGTAGATAATGCACCTTCTAGTAGTGCAGTCATCAAAGTCATCGGTGTCGGCGGCGGCGGCGGCAACGCCGTCAACCACATGGTCGAGAGTAACATCGAAGGCGTCGAATTCATCTGCGCCAACACCGATGCCCAGGCGCTCAAGCGCGTGGCGGCCAAGACCGTTCTTCAACTGGGTGGCGAGATCACCAAGGGGCTGGGCGCCGGGGCGAATCCCGATGTCGGCCGTCAGGCGGCGATGGAAGATCGCGAGCGCATCGCCGAAATGCTGCAAGGCGCGGACATGATCTTCATTACCGCCGGCATGGGTGGCGGTACCGGTACCGGTGGCGCGCCCGTCGTCGCCCAGGTAGCCAAGGAACTGGGCATCCTGACTGTCGCCGTCGTCACTCGTCCGTTCCCGTTCGAGGGGCCCAAGCGGATGCGCGCGGCGGAAGAGGGCATGAAGGCGCTGTCCGAATACGTCGACTCGCTGATCACCATTCCTAACGAGAAGCTGCTTTCGGTACTGGGCAAGAACGCCAGCCTGTTGACCGCTTTCAGCGCTGCCAACGATGTGCTGTTAGGTGCCGTGCAAGGCATTGCCGAGCTGATCACCAGTCCGGGCATCATCAACGTCGACTTCGCCGACGTGCGTACGGTGATGTCGGAAATGGGCATGGCAATGATGGGAACCGGCGCTGCGACCGGTGAGAATCGCGCTCGCGAAGCCGCAGAGAAGGCCATTCGCAGCCCGTTGCTCGAAGACATCGATCTGCACGGGGCGCGTGGTATTCTGGTCAATATCACGGCTGGCCCGGATCTCTCCATCGGTGAGTTCAACGACGTGGGGGCGACGGTTCAGGAATTCGCCTCCCAGGACGCCACCATCGTGGTGGGGACTTCCATCGACATGGAAATGTCCGACGAGCTGCGAGTCACCGTCGTTGCTGCGGGGCTGGATGCCCAGAAAGAGAAGGCGGTTCCGCGCGAAAGCGTTGCCTCTCGCCCGGAGACGACCGATTATCGCAAGCTCCAGCAGCCGGCGGTGATGCGTCAGCAAGCCGCGCGTGCCGAGCAGGAAGCGGCTGCGAAAAAATCGCAGCAGGAGAAGCGCAAGACCTCGGACATGGATGATTATCTGGACATCCCGGCATTCTTGCGTCGTCAGGCGGATTGATAGGTTTTTAGTCTGCCTGCCATCATTCTGTAACGTCGGACTGTTTGGCGGAACGGTTGTTTGGTGTTATAGTGAACACCGTTTCCAAACTATTTGACTGTCAGGTCGATGCCATGATCAAACAACGAACGTTGCAGAACACGATCCGCGCCACTGGCGTGGGGCTCCACTCCGGAGAGAAAGTGTATCTGACGCTGCGTCCTGCGCTGCCCAATACCGGCATCGTGTTCGTGCGTACCGATCTCGACCCGGTGGTGCACATTCCGGCCCATGCTGAAAGCGTCACCGACACCAACCTTTGCACCGCGCTGTCCAAAGATGGCGTCAAGGTCGCCACGGTCGAGCATTTGATGTCGGCTTTCGCCGGTTTGGGCATCGATAACGTCTACGTCGAGCTGAGCGCACCGGAAGTGCCGATCATGGACGGCAGCGCCGGCCCGTTCGTCTTTCTGATTCAGTCGGCAGGTATCGCCGAGCAGGCGACAGCGAAGCAGTTCATTCGCATCAAGCGCGAAGTGAGCGTCAACGATGATGGCAAGCAGGCGGCGTTTCTGCCGCATAACGGCTTCAAGGTCAGCTTCGCGATCGACTTCGATCATCCCGTTTTCGAACAGCAGAAGCAGACTGCCAGCGTCGATTTCTCGACGACCTCCTTCGTCAAGGAGGTGTCTCGTGCTCGCACCTTCGGTTTCATGCGGGATCTGGAATTCCTGCGCTCACAGAATCTGGCGCTTGGCGGTAGTCTCGACAATGCGATTGTCGTCGATGATTACCGTATCGTGAACCAGGACGGTCTGCGCTACGATGATGAATTCGTCAAGCACAAGATGCTGGACGCCATTGGCGATCTGTACCAGCTCGGCCATAGTTTGATTGGCGAGTTCAAGGGCTACAAGTCGGGTCATGGCCTCAACAATCAGCTCTGTCGTGAATTGCTGGCGCATCCCGAAGCTTATGAAATCGTGACCTTCGAAGAAGCGACGCAGGCTGCTCCGATCTCTTATGCGGCACCCGCCATGGCTTGAACCCATCGTCCAAGCGATTGAATGTCAACTGACGACGCCGATCCCGCCCCGGATCGGCGTCGTCGCATTTAGAGCCGGTTGAAGGTAGGACGGTTGCCGGCTCGGCTGGCGGTTCTCAAGAGTCGCGATTGTCCGTTCGCGCGTGCGAGGCCAGGCGGGTCAGGGCGCGTTTGAGTGGAGAGTCATCGAGACCCTCGGCGCAGTGAGACAACGCCTCGGCGCCAGCCGGCGTCATTCGACGCGTCTGCCGCGGCTTGGCCTTGAGCGGTCGAATCGGCCGGACCTTGAGCGAGAACTTCATTACCGCCTCGAAGCCTGGCAACTGATGCAGCAGCTCGAGCAGGCGGGGCTGCTCGTAGCGCAGCCAGGTGAGCCAGGCCGCACGGTCGGTGATCAGCGTCAGCACGCCGTTGCGATAGCCGCCAACGTAGACGTGCTCCGCAATCTCGGCCGGCAGGTGGCGGCGAAGGTGACGCTGGGCACGCTCGATCAGCGTCGCCATCCGCATCACGTCGCCCAGGCCCCCCGGTTGGTCGAGCAGGTGGGAAACGGACTGGGCGCGAAAACGCTTAGCCTTTATACTCATCGGCCTGCACACAGTGGGAAATGACCCGCTAAACCTATCACGACGCGGAGTTCGTCGACAGCATGACATCGGCCCATTCGCAGTCCGGCCATCGCGCTAACGTCTGGCGTCCCCGGCAGCGAGCCCATTGGTGGCTGGCCAGCGTGCTGGTCGGCTGCCTGCTGCCCGCCGGTCTCGTGCATGCCGAGGCCATGCGTCTCGCCGAACGCCTGACCCAGGTCTACCTTATGGCGCCGGAGGCCATCCGCGCCGAATCCCGCCGCATGGCTCGCGCTCCCACGACGCATCCCCAGCCACGCGCGGTCATGCCGCTGGCCTCGTTCGCGGCATACACCGCACCGGTCGTGGTGGCCAGCGCGGCGCTCGATGCGTTCTCTCGTCGCGGACCGCCAGTTTCTGTCTGATTCTTGCTCGGCGTTTCAAGTCACCGATGGCGGGCATCCTTGTCGATCGCCACGCTGTCACAGGATCATGCAGGAAAATCATCATGTTGAACGTATTGGTACGCAAACTGGTCGGTTCCAAGAACGACCGTGACGTCAAACGCATGCACAAGCAGGTCGCGGTGATCAACGGCCTGGAAGAGAGCATCGCAGCACTGGATGACGCGGCGCTGGCCGCCAAGACGGCGGAATTCCGTCAGCGGCTTGCCGACGGCGAGAAGCATGACGCGTTGCTGCCGGAAGCTTTCGCCGTCGTGCGCGAGGCGAGCAAGCGTGTGCTGGGCATGCGCCATTTCGACGTCCAGCTGATCGGCGGTATGGCGCTGCACGAAGGGCGTATCGCCGAAATGAAGACCGGCGAAGGCAAGACGCTCGTCGGTACCCTGGCGGTCTATTTCAACGCGCTGCTCGGCAAGGGCGTGCATGTGGTCACGGTCAATGACTACCTGGCCAGCCGTGACGCCAATTGGATGCGCCCGCTGTATGAGTTTCTCGGCATGAGCGTCGGCGTGATCGCGTCCGGCCAGCCCAACGAAGAGAAGCGCCAGGCCTACGCCTGCGACATCACCTACGGCACCAACAACGAGTACGGCTTCGACTATCTGCGCGACAACATGGCATTCTCGCTGCAGGACAAGGTCCAGCGCCCGCTCTACTACGCGATCATCGACGAGGTCGACTCGATCCTGATCGACGAGGCGCGTACGCCGCTGATCATCTCCGGCCCGGTGGAAGAGAACGTCGAGCTATACCGCACCATCCAGGCGCTCTCCAAGCAGCTCGTACAGTGCACCGATGAAGAGGATCCGAGCACCGGCGATTTCCTCATCGACGAGAAGCAGAAGCAGGTCGAACTGACCGAGGAAGGCCACCAGAAGGTCGAACAACTGATGCGCGAGGCGGGGCTGCTGAAGGGCGATGATTCGCTCTATGCGGTCCAGAACCTAGGATTGTTGCAACATATCCATTCGGCGCTGCGGGCGCGCTGCCTCTATCATCGTGACGTCGACTACATCGTCTCCGACGGCAACGTGGTGATCGTCGACGAGCACACCGGACGCACCATGCCCGGCCGTCGCTGGTCGGAAGGCCTGCACCAGGCGGTGGAAGCCAAGGAAGGCGTGCCGATCCAGCGCGAGAGCCAGACGCTGGCCTCCACCACTTTCCAGAACTATTTCCGCCTCTACGAAAAGCTCGCGGGCATGACCGGCACCGCCGACACCGAAGCCTTCGAGTTCAATCACATCTACGGCCTCGACGTATTGGTGATCCCCACCAACCGCCCTTTGGCGCGCCAGGATCTCAACGACCTGGTCTACATGACGGCGGAGGAGAAGTTCGAGGCGATCATCGAGGACGTCAAGACCCAGCGCGAGGCCAACCGCCCGGTGCTGGTGGGCACCGCCTCGATCGAAAACTCGGAGTACCTCTCCAAACTGATGCAGGCGCAGAAGATCCCGCACAATGTGCTCAACGCCAAGCAGCATGACAGCGAAGCGGAGATCATCGCCCAGGCCGGGCGCCCGGGAGCGGTGACCATCGCCACCAACATGGCCGGTCGTGGTACCGACATCCTGCTCGGCGGCAACTGGGAGGCCGAGGTCGCCAAGCTGGAAAATCCCAGCGAGGAACAGATCGCGGCGATCAAGGCGGACTGGCAGAAGCGCCACGACGCCGTGCTCGAAGCCGGTGGCCTGCATGTGATCGGCTCGGAACGTCACGAGTCACGGCGCATCGACAATCAGTTGCGGGGCCGCGCGGGGCGTCAGGGCGATCCGGGCTCGACGCGTTTCTTCCTGTCGCTGGAAGACAACCTGATGCGTCTGTTCGGCTCCGAACGGGTGCAGCGGCTGATGGGGGCGCTGGGGCTCGAACGTGGCGAGGCGATCGAGCACAAGATGGTGTCGAATGCGGTCGAACGCGCCCAGAAGAAAGTCGAGGGGCGTAACTTCGATATTCGCAAGCAACTGCTCGAATACGACGACGTCGCCAACGACCAGCGCCGGGTGATCTACGACCAGCGCGACGAGATCCTCAGCGCCGACGACATTTCCGACAACATCGCCAGCATCCGCGATGAAGTGCTCGACCAGACGATCTCCGAATACGTGCCGCCGCAGAGCCTGCCGGAGCAGTGGGAACTGGCCGGGCTGCAGGATCAGCTCAAACAGGAATTCAACCTCGATGTGCCGGTGGTGCAGTGGGCCGAGGAAGACGAGCATTTCAACGAGGAGCTGCTGCGCCAGCGTCTGCAGGATCAGCATCGCGGTCAGTACCTGGCCAAGGTCGAGGCGATCGGCCAGGACATGATGCGTCGCTTCGAGAAGCAGGTCATGCTGCAGGTGCTGGACACCCGTTGGAAGGAACATCTGCAGTCGATGGATCACCTGCGCCGGGGCATCCATCTGCGCGGCTATGCGCAGAAGAACCCGAAGCAGGAGTACAAGCGCGAGGCCTTCGAGCTGTTCCAGTCGCTTTTGTACAACATCAAGCACGACGTGACGCGTATCCTGAGCCACGTCCAGGTACGCCGCCAGGAAGAGGTCGAAGAGCTCGAGCGTCAGCGCCGCGAAGCGCTGGAGCGTGAAAAGGCGACCAGCCAGTCGGTCCATGAAGGCGCGGTCGCCGCCGCCCGGCAGACGGCCGAAGGTGAGGCGCCCGCTGCTGGCAGTGAGAACGGGGACGACAGTGCCCAGCCGGTACGTCGTGAAGGACCGAAGGTCGGTCGCAACGATCCGTGCCCCTGCGGCTCCGGCAAGAAATACAAGCAGTGCCACGGCAAGCTGAACTGACAAGGCCGGGCACGAGCACCGCGTGCCCTCGAGGAGAGACGAGATGGCTGTAGGGCAGTCAATATTTCCCCGTATGCCGGCGATCGACGGTGTGCGCTTGGGAACGGCGATGGCGGGCATCAAGAAACCCGAGCGTCGCGACCTGGTGATCATCGAGGTGCCGGAGGGCGCCGCGGTGGCGGCGACATTCACGCGCAATGCGTTTTGCGCCGCCCCCGTTCATGTTGCCAAGGCGCATCTCGAACACGCCACGCCGCGTTATCTCCTGATCAATACCGGTAACGCCAATGCCGGTACCGGCGCGCGCGGTATCGAGGACGCCGAGAGCTGCTGCACCGCGCTGGCCGACCTGGCCGGTGTCGTCTCGCACCAGGTGCTGCCGTTCTCGACCGGTGTCATCGGCGAGCCGTTGCCGGTCGAGCGCATCGCCGCGGGTCTACCGCATGCGCTGGAGTCGCTGGATGCCGATAACTGGGCGGCGGCAGCCGAAGGGATCATGACCACCGATACGCGTATCAAGGGCGCATCGCGGCAGGTCGAGCTGAGCAGTGGCCGGGTGACGATCAACGGCATCAGCAAGGGGTCGGGCATGATCCATCCCAATATGGCCACCATGCTGGGTTTCGTCGCCTGCGACGCCGCTGTCGAACCGGCACGGCTCACCCAATGGTTGCGCGAGGCGGTCCAGGTCTCGTTCAATTCGATCACGGTGGATTCCGATACCTCCACCAACGATGCCTGTACCCTGATTGCCACCGGACGAGGTCCGGCGGTAGTATCCGCCGATGACGAACGGCGCTTTTGCGAAGCGCTGACCGAAGTGCTCACCGAGTTGGCGCAGGCGATCATTCGCGACGCCGAAGGCGCCACCAAGTTCGTCACGCTGCAGGTCGAGCAGGCGGCCAGCGTCATCGAGGCGCGGGCGGTGGCGTTTACCGTCGCTCATTCGCCGTTGGTCAAGACCGCGCTCTATGCCTCCGATGCCAACTGGGGGCGAATTCTGGCGGCGGTTGGCCGGGCGCCGGTCGATGACCTGGATGTCGATCGCATCGTCATCGACCTGGGTGACGTGCGCCTGGTCGAACAGGGCGGCCGTGCTGGGAGCTACACCGAAGAGGCCGGCAGCCGGGTGATGGCGCAAGACGAGATCACCATCCGCATTCAGCTTGGCCGCGGCGAGGAAGCCGCCACGATCTGGACATCGGATCTGTCCCACGATTACGTATCGATCAACGCGGATTACCGCAGTTGACGCCGTAACGGCAGTCAATACCCCAGCGAGCAACACCCAAATGGTGCGAGAGACATAGCAAGATGATCAAGAGACGGGTCCACGTAGCGGCCGCCGCCGTCATTCGCGGCGATGGGCGGGTGCTGATCGCCAGACGACCGGCTACCGTTGACCAGGGCGGTCTATGGGAGTTTCCCGGCGGCAAGCTGGCGCCTTATGAAACCGGCTTCGAAGCGCTCAAGCGGGAGCTGGGCGAGGAGCTGGGCATTCAGATTCGGCGCGCTCAGCCATTGATCCGCGTGCACCACGAATATCCCGACAAGCACATTCTGCTGGACGTTTGGCAAGTGCACGATTACGAAGGCGACCCTTACGGCCGCGAAGGGCAGCCAGTGCGTTGGGTCGAAGTGGACGACCTGCCGAACTATCCGTTCCCGGCGGCCAACCTGCCGATCCTGCGTGCGGTGGCGCTACCGCAGGAATACCTGATTACCGCCGAGGAGCCGGACGACGCGGTTTTCCTGCAGCGGCTCGAGCGCGCACTGAAGGAGGATCGCATCCGCCTGGTGCAGCTGCGGGCAAAGACCCTCGACGAGGCAGCCTACCAGGCTCGGGCCGAGAAGACGCTGGCCCTGTGCCATCGTTATTCGGCCAAGCTGTTGCTCAATGCCGACCCGGCCTGGCTGGATCGTGTCGACGCCGACGGCATCCATCTCACCAGTGCCCGCTTGATGGAACTCAAGCGGCGGCCGATTCCGAGCCACAAGTGGCTGGGCGCCTCCACCCATGACGACGCGCAGCTGGCGCAGGCCGGACGTATCGATTGCGACTTCGTCACGCTATCACCGCTGGCGCCGACGCCATCGCACCCGGATGCGGTGACCATCGGCTGGCACGATTTTCAGCAGATGGTCGAGACCGCCGCGATGCCGGTGTTCGCCCTCGGTGGCATGACGCGTTACCACGCCAACCAGGCCCGCGCTGTCGGCGCCCAGGGAATCGCCTCGATCCGGGATTTTTGGCGCGATGATGCCTGAGCCACCGGGCTTCGCCCGGAGAGATAAGGGTTAAGCGCCGCTTTGCGGCTAGAAGAAGGAAGTACGGCGCTACGCGCCTTAAGATAGAAGATAAACGCATAGTTTCACTTCTCTCTTACTCCTTCCTTCTTATTTCTTCGTCCTTATCTCTTCCTTCTTCCGTTATTCCTGTCCCCGTTCGAGACGGTCGATGAGTTCGTCGAGCTCGGTTTCGTCCATGTGAGGCTCGCCCGGAATGCGGTGCGAGCCGTCGGCCCAGGCGCCGAGATCGAGCAGCTTGCAGCGCTTCGAACAGAACGGGCGATAGGGGTTGTCGGTGGTCCAGGCGATCGGCGTCTGGCACTGAGGACAACGCACGGTCAGTACGTCGTCCCGGTCGTTGCATTGATCCTTGCCTCGGTTCATGGTGGCGTATCGTGTCGGTTCGGTGATGAGGCCAACTGGCGGTAGAAGGCGTCCAGTCGGGCGACCTGATCGTGCAGGCTTTGCCTGTTGCCACTATTGTCGATGACGTCATCCGCCGCTGCAAGGCGGCGCGCCCGCGGACTCTGCGCTTCGATGATCGCCTCGACCTGACGATGCTCCACGCCATCGCGTGCCAGGGTGCGCTGGATCTGAACGGCTTCGGGGACGTCCACCACCAGAATCCGGTCGACCAGTTCGTGCTGTCCCGATTCGATCAACAGCGGTGACACCAGCAGGCAGTAGGGCGCACCCGTCCGCCGTAGGCGCGCGAGGCGTTGCTCGAGGCGCTGGCGAATGCGCGGGTGGGTTTCTGCCTCCAGCCAGCGGCGCTCGGCGGCGTCGTCGAAAATGCGCGAACGCAGCGCGCGGCGATCGAGTGTGCCGTCGGGCTGCAGTATCGAGGGGCCGTAGCGCTCGGCGATGGCGGCGAGTGCCGGTTCCCCGGGCATGACCACTTCGCGGGCAAGGTGATCGGCATCGACCCAATCGATGCCGAGTTCGCCGAAGGCCTCGGCGACGGCGCTCTTGCCGGAACCGATGCCGCCGGTCACGCCGATGACGAGCGCGCTGTCCTTGCCGGGTATCCGTGCATTCATCACCATCCTCCGAGAAGCAGCGCCTGATAGCTTGCCATCAACGGCTTGCCGACCAACAGGGCGACCCAGCCAGCCAGCGCAATGTAGGGACCGAACGGCATCGGCTGATCGCGTGCGTGGCGCCGCAAGGCTACCAGAACGATGCCTACGATTGCACCGACGCCGGCGGAAAGCAGCAGCAACAACGGTAGATTCTGCCAGCCGAGCCAAGCGCCGAGCGCGGCCATCAACTTGAAATCACCATAGCCCATGCCTTCCTTGCCGGTGGTCAACTTGAACAGCCAGTAGACCGTCCACAGCGATACATAGCCGGCAATGGCGCCGAGCACGGCGCTTTCGAGCATCAGCGGTTCGAACAACCACTGATAGAGCAGGCCCGCCCATAGCAGCGGTAACGTCAGCGCGTCCGGCAACAATTGCGTGCGCCAGTCGATGACCGCCAACGCCAACAAGGTCAGACAGGCGCCGATCAGCCACAGGCTCTGCCAGCCCGCTCCATGTAGCGCGATCACGGCGACGGCCAGCAGCGCCGAGACCAGTTCGACGAGCGGGTACTGAACGCTGATGGGCGTTCCGCACGCCGCGCAGCGACCACGGCGCTTCAGCCATCCGACCAGCGGAACGTTGTCATGCCAGGCAATGAAATTGCCACAGGCCGGGCAGTGGGATCGCGGCGTCGCCAGGTTGTAGCGGGGCTGCGGCTCCGCTTCCAGTTCCAGCGCCGCCCGTGCTTCCGCTCGCCAACGTTGCATCAGCATCACCGGCAGCCGCACGATGACCACATTGAGAAAACTGCCCAGCACCGCGCCGAATACGAACGCCAATGGCCAAATAATCGAAGGGGACAGAGCGGACAAGACGAACTCCAGGGGCAAGAAGAGCGTGACAAGAAGAAAGGGGTAAGAATGAAGAGGGAAGAGATAAGAAGGAAGACGTAAGAGGGAAGAAATTTTCTCATATCTTCAAGGTGCGAAGCACCGTTCTTCCTTCTTCTAGCGGCGTAGCCGCGGTTCTCTACCCTTCGTTCTTCAGATCGCGGAGCCCATCTGGAAGATCGGCAAATACATCGACGCCACCAGCCCTCCCACCATCACGCCCAATACCACGATGATGAATGGCTCCAGCAGCGAGGTGAGCGCATCGACCTGATTGTCGACCTCCTCCTCATAAAATTCAGCGACCTTGTCGAGCATGACGTCGAGTTCGCCGGACTCCTCGCCGATGCTGACCATCTGCACCGCCATGAGTGGGAAGACCTTGGTACGTCGCATGGCGAAATTGAGCTGCTGACCGCTATCCACGTCTTCGCGAACGGCGGCGATCGCGCGTTGATGCACCCGATTGCCGGTGGCTCCGGCGGCGGTTTCGAGCGCTTCCACCAGCGGGATGCCGGCATTGAAGGTGGTCGCCAGGGTGCGCGAGAAGCGTGCGATCGATCCCTTGTCGACGATATTGCCGAGCACTGGCAGCTTGAGCATCAACTGATGCAGGCGGTATGCGAAGCCCGGCGAGCGAGCCGCCGCCTGACGCATGCCGAACACGAGCAGCGCCACCGCCAGGATCGCCTGCCACCAGTAAGCCTGGGTCAGTTCGGAGAGATGAATGGTGAAACGCGTGAACGCCGGCAATTCAGCGCCGAAGCCCGCGAACAGACTTTCGAACTGGGGCACGACCTTGACCAGCAGTAGCGCAGTCACTCCCAGGCCCACCAGGATGACGGCGGCGGGATAATAGAGCGCTTTCTTGACCCGTCCCTTGAGGGTTTCGACCTTCTCGCGATAGCTGGCGACGCGCTCCAGCATCTTGTCCAGCGCACCGGACTGTTCGCCGGCCGCCACCATGTTGACGAACATCCGATCGAACCTCGTCGGATGCTTGGCCAGCGCTTCCGAGAAACTCGCTCCGGCGCTGATGTCGTTGGCGAGGGTTTCGACAAGGTTGCGCATGGCCGGATTCTTGAGCGTCTCGCCGACCACCTTGCAGCCCTGCAACAACGGGACGCCGGCACGGATCATCGTCGCCAGCTGGCGGGCGAATAGGGTCACGTCGCGGGAGCGGATGCGCCCGAGGCCGAACAGGCCGGACTTGCGGCTAATGCGCTTGACGATGATCTTCTGCCGGGCAAGCTCCTGGCGAACCTCGCCGATGTCGCCGGCGATCAGCTCGCCGCTGACCATCTCGCCGCGAAGATTCTTGCCGCGCCAGTGCCAGCGGTGCATGACGAGACGCTTGGGTGGCTTGAGCGTGGTAGCCATAGTATTTCCTGGAAGTTCGGCGGGCGTCGGTGCGGTGTTATCTCATCGGCCTCTGCACGACCGCACATCAATCCGTGGTGACCCGGTTGATCTCCTCGAGATTGGTCAGGCCTTGAAGCACCTTGTCGATGCCGCTCTGACGCAAGCCGGGGTAGCCCTCTTCGCGGGCCAGCCGGGCGAGTTCCAGGGCGTGGCTGCCGTTCATGATCAACTGGCTCATGGCATCGCTCACGGGTACCACTTCATAGATGCCGATGCGCCCCTTGTAGCCGAGGGTGCAGTGATCGCAGCCAACGGCGCGGTAGAGCGTGGCCTCGGCCAGGCGCTCGCGGGAAACGCCTTCCTGCAGCAGCACCTCGTCGGGAATTTCCGCCGGCGTCTTGCAGCGAGGGCAGAGCAGGCGCGCCAGTCGCTGGGCGATGATCAGCGACACGGAACTGGCGACATTGAAGCTGGCGACGCCCATGTTGCGCAGGCGTGTCAGGGTTTCGGCGGCCGAATTGGTGTGCAGCGTCGACAGCACCAGGTGGCCGGTCTGGGCCGCCTTCACCGCGATCTCGGCGGTTTCCAGATCGCGGATCTCGCCGACCATCACCACATCCGGGTCCTGGCGCAGAAAGGCGCGCAGGGCGCTGGCGAAATCCAGGCCGATGCGTGGCTGCACGTTGACCTGGTTGATACCGGGCATCTTGAGTTCGACCGGATCCTCGGCGGTGGAGATGTTGCGCTCTTCGGTATTGAGCAGGTTGATGCCGGTATAGAGCGTGACCGTCTTGCCGCTACCGGTGGGGCCGGTGACCAGAATCATGCCCTGGGGTTCGGCCAGCACCGCCTCGAACAGCTTGCGTTGATCCGGCGTGAAACCCAGCGCGTCGATACCCCAGCTGGCGCTCTGGGCATCCAGCAGTCGCAGCACGATCTTCTCGCCGAAGACCGTCGGCAGGGTGCTGACGCGAAAATCGACGGCGCGCTTGGCATCGAGGCGAAGCTTCATCGAGCCATCCTGCGGCAGGCGACGTTCGGAGATATCGAGGCGTGCCATGACCTTGAGCCGCGCCGCCAGCCGGGTGCGCAGGTTGAGCGGCGGGCGCGCAATCTCCAGGAGCATGCCGTCGATGCGGAAGCGAACCCGGTAGCTCGATTCGTAGGGCTCGAAGTGAACGTCGGAAGCGCCGCGGTGAATGGCGTCGCGCAGGATCTTGTTGACGAAGCGCACGATCGGTTCGTCATTCTCGGCACGATTGTCGAACGCCGCCGCCTCACGCTCGAGATCGATCTCGCTGGTATCCAGCGTCACCGCATCGCTGGCTTCGTCCAGTGCCTCCAGCATGCCGGAGGTTTCCTGACGCTGGTAGCGTTTGATCAGCGCCCGCTCCAACTGATCGAAAGCGACCAATACGCCCTCGATCGTCAGTCCGGTGGTGAACTGCAGCTCATCGAGTTTGGCCAGGGTCGAGGGAAAGGCGATCGCTACGGTGAGGCGGCGGTCGTCGCGGGCCAGCGGCAGGACCTGAAAGCGGCGAATGACCTTGTCGGCCACCGGTTCGATGATCGGCAGTTTGTCCCAGTCGACATGCTGGAGGTCGAGGAAGGGCAAGCCATATTCGCGGGCGGCGAGCACCCCCGCCTCGCGAGCATCGACCCGGCCGTTGCGGACCAGGAACTCGATCAGGGTCTGCTGCGCCTCGGCGGCATCCTTCAACGCCCGATCGCACGCCTCGGCAGTGATCAGGTGATGATCGATAAAGCGCTGGGCAAGGCCGCTCTGCGCCCGCTGGGTCATGGCTTCCGGCATCGAGGGCTACCGCCTGGTGATAGAAATGAACGCCGCACCGTCGGCGCGCATACCCTGGCTATCGGCGAGTGCGATTTTTTCTTAAGGGACCTTCCGCAGCTGCCGATAAGTCACGTGGAGTGTAATATAAGGTAACTATGCGTATCTATTCGTACCGGAATCAACGCTGACGAAGACGGTGCGCAGAGGGGAAGGCATTCGGACGGACTGGCAAGCGGCGCCATGACGGCCGGCTCAACATCGGCAAGGCAGGGAACATCCATGCAACAGCAGAAATCTCATTACCAGGCATACCGGCAGGGCGGCTTCACCCTGATCGAACTGATGATCGTCGTCGCCATCATCGGCATCCTCGCCGCGATTGCGATCCCGCAGTATCAGGCCTACGTAGCGCGTTCAGAAGCTGCTTCGGGGCTGGCTACGCTCAGAGGAATTCAAACTAGCGCCGAGAACGCGATTCTAAGCGGCAATGAGCTGACGTTTAACGACGAATCAGGAACTGGTACGCTCGGAATTAAAGATGACGCAAATAGTCTTGGCACGATCTCACGAACACCAGAATCCGGCGTAGTGGGTGAAGATGGCGAGGCGACTCTGAAATTTACTTACAAAGCCGCTGGGGTGAGCCCCGATCTGCAAAACAAGGTCATAACCTATTCGCGCGACGGCGATGGTAACTGGAGCTGTTCGACCGATATTCTCGACGATTACACGCCAAAAGGCTGTGACTCAACGAACAACGGTACTGAATAAATTTCTCGGGCCGGCACTCGCCGGCCTTTCTCTTTCTTCTCTCTTCCTTCTCTCTTCCTTCTTATAACTTACAGCTTAAAGCTTACCGCTTAATAAAGCGCCTTCTCTTCCCCCACGACCTCCCGCAGTACCTCCAGAAACAGCTTGTCCGCATCCGAATGCTCGGCCGGATCTTCGGGGATATGCACGCTGGTGGTGGCGGAGATCTCGTTGGCGATCGCCGCCCAGGCCCTGGGGTCGTTGCTGCCGTCCGAATGGTGCTTGGCGATGGCCAGCGAGGTTTCCAGAATGCCGGGCTCCTGCAGCAGTTTCTTGATGAAGGCGCGCAGTTCCTGAATTACGCGGACCTTCTGCATTTCCGAAGCGGAACTCATGTGACTCTCCTGCTTTTCATAGACGGATCGCGTTCTCGGCCTCGCCGCTCTCGTTGCTAGCCGTCGGCGCGGCGAGATATTGGCGCCACGATATCACAGGGCGGGCGTGGCGCGCCCGAGGCAAGCGTTGAGACGCGCTGGTGGTGTCCTCGGGCTCGCGATTGGCCTATGATCGCCCCTCGTCGCCTCTCTCGCTTCGAAGGGAAAGGGGCGCCGGATGGGCGCGAAAGGGAGAGAGACTTTGCTGGACGCCAAACCGATTCTCAAAGTTCTGGCGCTGTTGCTGGTCGTGCTGGCGGCGTTCATGATTCCGCCGATCGTGCTGTTGGGGCTGGAGAGCGACCCCGATCTGTGGGCGTTTCTCAAATCGCTGGCGTTGGTGGCAACGGTCTCGGTGGGGTTGCTGGTCTGGACCTGGCGTACACCGGTCGAGCTGAAGACCCGGGACATGTTCGTGCTTACCACCTTGAGCTGGGTGTCGATCAGCGCCTTCGCCAGCCTGCCGCTGATTCTCGGCGCGCCGCAGCTTTCGTTCACCGACGCGGTATTCGAATCGGTCTCGGCAATCACCACCACCGGCTCCACGGTGCTGACGAAGATCGAACTGCTTTCCGACGGGCTCAAGCTGTGGCGTGGACTGATGCAGTGGCTGGGCGGCATCGGCATCATCGTCATGGCGATCGCCATTCTGCCGTTTTTGAAGGTGGGGGGAATGCGCCTGTTCCAGACCGAATCCTCGGACTGGTCGGATAAGGTGCTGCCCCGGGCGGGCGGGATCGCCAAGGCGTCGACGGTGATCTATCTCGGCTTCACGCTGGCCGCGATCTTGTGCTACCGGCTTGCCGGCATGGGCACGTTGGACGCGATCGTCCATGCCATGAGCTCTGTCTCCACCGGTGGCTTCGCCAACTATGACGCCTCCTTCGGCATCTATCGGGATCGGCCGGTGATTCTGTGGCTCGGGTGCCTGTTCATGCTTGCCGGGGCGTTGCCGTTCGTGCTCTACATCCGCCTGGTACGCGACAGTCGCGGTGCGCTGTGGCAGGACCAGCAGGTGCGCGGCCTGGTCATGGTGTTGGCCATCGTGATCGGCGTATTGACGCTCTACCGCATGCTGGCTTTCGGCGAGGTACCGTTCGCGGCGCTGACGGCGGTGGCGTTCAACGTGATTTCGGTGGTCACCACCACCGGCTATTCCAGCGAGGATTACAGTCTGTGGGGCCCGCTGGCGGTGACGACTTTCTTCTTCATTACCTTCATCGGTGGTTGTAGCGGTTCGACCAGCGGCGGGATGAAGATCTTCCGCTTCCAGATCGGCGGGTTGATGTTGCTCAACCAGCTGCGCTATCTGGTCCATCCCAGCGGTGTCTTCGCTCAGCGCTATAACGGCCGGCCGCTCAATGACGAGGTGGTGCGGGCGGTCATCGCTTTCTCGTTCTTCTTCTTCCTGACGTTTGCGGTACTGGCATTGGCGCTGGCCGCGATGGGACTCGACATGGTCACCGCCATTACCGGCGCGGCCACCGCATTGGCCAACGTCGGGCCCGGCCTCGGCGAGACTATCGGTCCGGCCGGCAACTTCCTCAGTCTGCCGGCCGCCGCCAAGTGGCTGCTATGTGTCGGCATGCTGATGGGGCGTCTGGAGATCCTGACTGTGTTGTTGTTACTTATGCCGTTCTTCTGGCGCAAGTAAGAGGGTATTTACAAAAGGGCTGCACTTGGCAATACGGCGTTGAGTCGGAGCTCCGCGGAGACAACAGCCGGAGGCTGGCCCGTAGGGAGAGCGAAGCGAGTCAATCATCCTCAAAATGCTCATTTACCCCGTGTAAACTCCGCTTTTTCGTTCGATTTCGCCTTGTCTTGCCTTCGTTCGCCTATTTTGTAAACACCCTCTAAGCGCATTGCGTCATGAATCCTTGCGCTCGGGCATCGAGGCCAGGCGTCGCTTCAGGCGTGGCAACAGACGTCGCTTCCAGGTGCGCTGTAGCGACTGCTGCCAAGCCGGCTTGCGTCGCAGGCGGATTTCCTCAGGTGTCAGCGCCTCTCCGGTCAGCCGGGTCTTGAACTTGAGCCCGCCGGCGAGATCGCTGCGCCGCATCGGGCGCAGCAGAAAGCGCAGCAAGCGGCCGCCGGGGAGGTAAAACGCCGAGGCGAAATCGATCAGCACTACCCGGCCACGGCTCAGTATCACGTTGGAACCACGTATGTCGTTATGCACGATCGAGGCGCCGTGGAGCGAGGCCAGTGCCGCCATCAACTGGGCAAAATAGACTGGGTTGGCGGGATTCGCCGCTTCGCTGAGCATCTCGCCGGGAATGTATTCCAGCAACAATGTGAGCTTGCCTAGCTGGCCGATCACACGCGGGGCGTGGGGCCAATGATGCAGCCGCTTCAGAATGCTTGCCTCGTGTCGCAGCAACAGACGCGCCGGCAGGGCCAGCCAGGTGCCGGCATAGCGTTGATAATCCTTGCAGATGACGGGCTCGCCGGCATGGATGGTGAGTAGGACATCCGCTTTGAGCAGACCGTGGCCGTGCTGCAGGGTGACGGGCGGTGACAGGGGATTGGCGAAGTTGCCTGTCACGACGCCCTGCGGATTCTCGAGTAGGGGTAGTGAGTCCATGACAATACCGGAAAATTATAAACAAACTAATTAGCATACTATATTTAAGTTTATTTTAAGGAAACATTGTTCACGGCGCCAGTCCCCCGAGTCGGCAAGCCGACCCGGAGAGGCAATGGGCGGGAGGAATGCCGATGGAGCCATCGGCGAGGCCAATGAAGCAGGCGAGGCTTGCGTATTGCTCAATCGTCGCGGGGCTGGGCTCTTCCGGCACGATTGAGGATGGGGTTGGCATACTGCATCAGCCACCAGTGCTGCAGGCCTTCGGGAACCTCGGCCAGGCGTGCCTGGAAGCGCTCACGATCTTCCGGCGTCACTGCGGCAAGATCGACCAGATCCGGTGCCAGCCCGGTCTCGGCCAGCGCGAGCTGATGGCTGGGAAAGAGGGGGTAGTTCTCGAGTACCTGGCGATCGATTTCGTTGGCCACCGCATCGGGCGTGTCGAACGCCGCGCTTTCGGGCGCTGCGCTCAAAGGCGTACCGAAGACCAGCTTGACGCGCCCCTTGTCGCCGGTGATGCCGGCGACGATGGAAAGAATATCCTCGAACTCGACCTTCTGATAACTGCCGTCGGTTTCCCTGGCGTGCAGTTCCCGCGCCTTGTTGATGGCGCAGGGATCGTACTCGTAGCTGATCGAAACCGGCACGATCTTGAGTTCGCGTACGGCGTTGCCGATGTCGCTGTCGCCCTCCTCGATCCGGCGTGCCATGCACAGCATCTTGACGATGGCGCTGTCGGTACGGTCGACCCCGTCCTTGGCGCGGCCTTCGCGCTGAGCCAGCCACACCGAGTGGTTGTCGTCGGTGATCGAGTGGCGAATATAGCCCGACAGCGACTGGTAAGCCGCGAGCATGGCCCGCTTGCCCTTCACCGAGCGGGGCACGATGAAGCTCTTGTTGAGGCGCATCAGGTCGGTGACGAAGGGCTTCTGCAGCAGGTTGTCGCCGATGGCGATACGCACGGTGTCGTGGCCTTTGACATAGAGCGCGTAATTGACGAAGGCCGGATCGAGGGCGATATCGCGATGGTTGCCGATGAACAGATACGCTTCGTTGGGCGACAGCCGGTCCAGGCCCTCGACGCTGAAGCCCTGCGTCGTCCGGCTGATCATGTGTGCCATGTAGTCGGCGATACGTAGCTGGAAGTCTCTGATCGTGGCGACGCCGCGCATTTCGCGCTGCAGCCGGAAACTGGCGATGGCGCGGGCCAGCGGCGGGGCGAGACGGGCCAGGCGCGGCAGGCGGTAGCGCGTGATGGCGTTGAGCAGTTCGCTGTCGTGGGCCAGCCTGGCGAGCACGGTCGCGACTTCGTCGTCGTGATACGGGCGAATGTCGGCGAAGCGGTCGAGATCGATCGCCGCTTCTGCGTTATTGGAATTCACGGGTGCTGAGCTGTCGTCGGTCACGGAACGGGGCGTCATGGTGTCGGCACTGACGGGTCGGCCTCGCCGCCCAGCCAGTCGATCAGTTGTGCGATGAAGGTGGCCAGCGTTTGCGACATGAGCGCGAAGTCCGTTTCCAGGCGTACGACCGGGTCGTCGCCATCATCGCTCTGACTGGCTTCGTCCAGCAGGGCGTCGTCGAATTGCAGCGACTTGAGTGCCAGATCGTCATGGAGCACGGTACGCAGCTGTCCTTCGCTGCCGAGGCTCAAACGACTGGCCTGGCGGCCGCCCTCGAGCAGCGACTGGATTTCCTCGCTGTCGAGATCGACCTGGCGGGCGCGCAGTACGCCCTCGTCCTCGGCGGCGCGCAGTTCTACCTGGTCGCCGAGCAGCAGGCTGGCGGGGCGGCTGGCCGGGTCGCTCAACCATTGCGTCATGCCGCGCGCCGGTGGTGTGCGTGTCGCCAGCGGCGTGACCTTGAGCGAGCCCAGCGATTGGCGCAGCAGGTCCAGGACTTCTTCGGCGCGCTTGCGGCTCGAGGCGTTGATGCCGATCAGACGATTGCGGGTATCCCACCATAGTTCCACGCGCTGCGTGCGGGTGAACGCCTGCGGCAGCAGCTCCTCGAGCACCTGCTCCTTTAGCAGTTGACGTTCGCGACGCGACAATGGCTGGCCCTCGGCCTGCTCGCGCGCCTCGCGACGCTCGTTGACCTCTTCATTGACCACGGCGGCGGGCAGCAGGCGCTCCTGGCGCAGCATCGACAGCAGCCGGTGGCCCTGGATTTCATGCACGCGTCGTTCGCTGCGACGACCGGCCGGGGCACTCCAGCCGACGCGCTTGGCCTCGCGCGGAGAGACGGGGCGAAACGCAAATTCTGCCAACGCGATTTCCAGATCCTCGAGCGGGAGGACCTCGACGTCATGGCAGCGGTAAAGATGACAATGCTTGAACCACATACGCCCGTTCCGTTTGAAAGGAGGCACATTATGGCGAAACGACCCAGGCGTTACCACCGAGGTCGACCATCGATAGTTGCGTGATTGTTTCAAACGAGCGTATGTTTTTGACGGGCTTCGGGCTTCGGGCTTCGGGCTTCGGGCTTCGGGCTTCGGGCGAAGGGATTGTGGATTTCATATGCCGGCCGATGCTCGCCTTCGCGGCTCGCGGTCTATGACTTCACGCTTGATCGGAGGTTTTCATGGATTCGCGCATCACTCTGACCCAGATTCGCGTTCGTGGCTTTCACCTGGATGGATACGGCCACGTCAATCATGCCCGCTACCTGGAGTTCCTGGAGGAGGGGCGCTGGGCCTATTTCGACGACCATGCCGAGTTCGCCTCCGGGCTGGCCCAGGGCGCGGCCTTTGTCGTGGTCAATCTCAACATCGACTACCGCCGCGCGGCGGTAGTGAATGACGATCTCGATATCGAGACCTATCTGACCCGCCTCGGCGGTCGCAGCGGTGTGGTCGGCCATCGCGTCACTCACCGCGCCAGCGGCGAGCGGGTCGTGGCGGCCTCGCTGACCTTCGTGCTGCTCGACCAGAAAAGCGGCCAGGTGATCCCGTTGGCAGGCGAGTGGCATGAACGCCTGGCGCCGCTGGTGGTGGAAGACCCCGACGCGGCGTAGAAAACCCATTCAAAGCGCGTCAATGCCTGCCTTTGGAAGCCCTGAAATGGTATGATCCCGTGATTGCGCGGCTGCATCAGGCAGCCACGTTGTCGGGCTTTATTAACGTTGCCGTGGCCGCTTTGGGTCATGGCAGCGGTGCAAAGGATTTGACGACCCATGGGTGATATCGCCAGAGAAATTCTGCCAGTCAACATCGAGGATGAGCTCAAGCAGTCCTACCTGGACTATGCCATGAGCGTCATCATCGGACGTGCGTTGCCTGACGTCCGCGATGGTCTGAAACCGGTCCATCGTCGTGTGCTCTATGCCATGCACGAGCTCGGCAACGACTGGAACAAGCCGTACAAGAAGTCGGCCCGCGTGGTCGGCGACGTGATCGGTAAATATCACCCCCACGGTGACAGCGCGGTCTACGACACCATCGTGCGCATGGCGCAGCACTTTTCGATGCGCCATGTGCTGGTCGACGGCCAGGGCAACTTCGGTTCCATCGACGGCGACAATGCCGCTGCCATGCGTTACACCGAGGTGCGCATGGCGCGCCTCTCGCATGAGCTGCTGGCCGATCTCGAGAAGGACACCGTCGATTGGGTCGACAACTACGACGGCACCGAACGGATTCCCGAGGTGCTGCCGACCAAGGTGCCGAACCTGTTGATCAACGGGGCCTCCGGTATCGCCGTCGGCATGGCGACCAACATCCCGCCGCACAACATGGTCGAGGTGATCAACGGCTGTCTGGCACTGATCGAGGATTACACCCTGTCGGTCGACGACCTGATGGAGTACATCCCGGGCCCCGACTTCCCGACCGCCGGCATCATCAACGGTCGCGCCGGTATTCTCGAAGCCTATCGCACCGGTCGCGGACGCATCTACGTACGGGCCAAGCACACCGTCGAGTTCGACAAGAAGAGCGGGCGCGACCATATCGTCATCACCGAGCTGCCTTACCAGGTCAATAAGGCGCGCTTGATCGAGAAGATCGCCGAGCTGGTCAAGGAAAAGCGTATCGAGGGCATCGCCGAACTGCGCGACGAGTCCGACAAGGAAGGCCTGCGCGTGGTGATCGAGATCAAGCGTGGCGAGTCCGGCGACGTGGTGGTCAACAATCTGTTCGCCCAGACGCAGTTGGAGAACGTGTTCGGCATCAATATCGTCGCCCTCGACGACGGCCAGCCCAAGACGCTCAACCTCAAGGAACTGCTCGAAGCCTTCGTCCGCCATCGCCGCGAGGTGGTCACCCGGCGCACCCTGTTCGAACTCAAGAAGGCCCGCGAGCGCGGTCATATCCTGGAAGGCCTGGCGGTCGCGATCTCCAACATCGACGAGGTGATCGAGCTGATCAAGGCCTCGCCCAACGCCGCCGAGGCGAAGGAGAAGCTGATTGCCCGCGACTGGCAGCCAGGCCAGGTCACAGGCATGCTCGAGCGCGCCGGCGCGACCTCGTGCAAGCCGGAGGACCTCGAGGAAGGCTACGGTCTCACCGACGATCGCGCTATGTATCGCTTGTCGCCGGCCCAGGCGCAGGCGATCCTCGAACTGCGTCTGCACCGTTTGACCGGGCTCGAGACCGAGAAGCTGCTCGACGAGTATCTGAGCATTCTCGAGAAGATCGCCGAACTCAACCACATCCTCGCTTCGCCCGATCGCCTGCTCGAGGTGATCCGTGAAGAGCTGGAAGCGATCCGCGACCAGTACGGCGACGCGCGTCGCACCGAGATCCACACCAGCCGCCTCGATCTGACCATGGAGGACCTGATCGCCGAGGAGGACATGGTGGTCACGCTCTCGCGCGGCGGCTATGCCAAGACCCAGCCGATCTCCGACTACCAGGCGCAGAAGCGCGGCGGACGCGGCAAGTCGGCGACCAGCATGAAAGACGAGGACGTGATCGAGCATCTGGTGGTGGCCTCGACCCACGACACCATGCTGCTGTTCTCCAACCGCGGCAAGGTCTACTGGCTCAAGACCTACGAGATGCCCAACGCCAGCCGGGGTTCGCGCGGCAAGCCGCTGGTCAACCTGCTGCCGCTGGACAGCGGCGAATCGATCAATGCCATCCTGCCAGTGCGTGAGTACAACCCGGACAGCTACATCTTCTTCGCCACCGCCAAGGGCACCGTCAAACGTACCACGCTGGACCAGTTCTCGCGGCCGCGCAGCGTCGGCCTGATCGCGCTGGATCTCGACGAGGGCGACCGCCTGATCGGTGCGGCGATCACTTCCGGTAGCGATCACGTCATGCTGCTCTCCTCGAACGGCAAGGCGATCCGCTTCGAGGAGAGCGACGTACGCCCGATGGGCCGCACCGCTCGCGGTGTGCGTGGCATGCGCCTGCTCGAAGGGGCCGAGGTGATCAGTCTGATCATTCCCCAGAGCCAGACCATCGACGCCGATGCCGACAACGATACCGAGGACACCGAAGGCGCCAACGAGGGTGACGAGCAGATCTATATTCTGACCGCCTCCGAGAACGGTTACGGCAAGCGTACCCGGCTCGAGGAGTTCCCGATCCGCGGCCGCGGTGGTCAGGGCGTGATCGCGATGCAGACCACCGCTCGCAACGGCGCGTTGGTAGCGGCGATGCAGGTGCGCGGCAGTGACGAAATGATGCTGATCACCGATCGCGGTACGCTGGTGCGTACGCGTGTTTCCGAAGTCTCGATCAGCTCGCGCAATACCCAGGGCGTGACCTTGATCCGTACCGGCGAGGGCGAACGCCTGGTCAAGACCGTACGCGTCGACGAGCCTCAGGACGAAGAGGTGCTGGAGGGCGACGCCACGCTAGAGGACGCGACTGACACGCCACCGCCGGGCGCGACCGAGGAAGACGACGCCGGTGGGGCCGGCGATGATCGCGAGTGAGATGGCAACGCCCCGGAAACTCTCCGGGGCGTGCTTTTGGGAAGTTCATAGGAAATCCTGACAATGACACGTCTGCACAACTTCTGTGCCGGTCCGGCGGCGATGCCGACGGCGGTTCTGGAGCGCGCCCGCGAGGAACTGCTCGACTATCAGGGGCGCGGCCTGTCGGTGATGGAAATGAGTCACCGCAGTCCAACGTTCGAGGCGATCGCCGCCAAGGCCGAGCAGGATCTGCGCGAGTTGCTGGCGATTCCCGATAACTACCGCGTGTTGTTCATGCAGGGCGGCGCCACCATGCAGTTCGCCTGCGTGCCGCTCAATCTGCTGGGCAACGGCGGTACGCCCAACTATCTGGATACCGGCATCTGGTCGACCAAGGCGATCAAGGAAGCGCAGCATCTGGCTACTGTCGATTCTCCTTTGGCTAACGCGCACATTGCGGGTTCCACGCGCGACAGCGGCTACGTCCACGTGCCGCGTCCGGACGAAGTCTCGCTTTCCGACGATGCCGCCTACCTCCATTACTGCCACAACGAGACCATCGGCGGCCTGGCCTACGACTATGTTCCGGAAGTACGTGTTCCGGAAGTACGTGTTCCCGAAGCCGACGTACCTCTGGTGTGCGACATGTCGTCGTCGATCCTGTCGACGCCGCTGGATGTCAGCCGCTATGGCGTGATCTATGCCGGCGCGCAGAAGAACATCGGTCCGGCGGGCATCACCGTGGTCATCGTGCGCGACGACCTGCTCGATCGCGCGATGCCGCAAACCCCTTCGTTGCTGGGCTGGAAGGTTTACGCCGACAACGACTCGATGATCAACACACCGCCGACCTACGCCTGGTATCTGGCAGGGCTGGTGTTCGAGTGGCTCAAGCACGACATCGGCGGGCTGGCGGAGATGGAAGCGATCAACCGGCGCAAGTGCGAGGCGCTCTACGCCGCGATCGACTCGAGCGACTTCTATGCCAATCCGATCGAGCCGGCCAACCGTTCGATCATGAACGTGCCGTTCACGCTGGCCGACGAGTCGCTCAATGCGACCTTCCTCGACGAGGCGGAATCGGCGGGGCTGCTCAACCTCAAGGGGCATCGCAGCGTCGGCGGTATGCGCGCGAGCCTTTACAACGCGGTCAGCGAGGCCGACGTGCAGGCCCTGATCACTTTCATGCAAGACTTCGAGCGCCGTCGCGGCTAAGCGTGGCGCCGGCCATCATGCAGCCAGGAAACGCTCATGAGTGATACTTCCAAGCCGCCGCAGGATCTCGCCGCCCTGCGTCAACGCATCGATACCATCGACAGCGAACTGCTGCGCCTGATCAGCGAACGCGCCGACTGCGCGCAGCAGGTTGCCCATGTCAAGACGGCCGACGATCCGAATGCCGTCTTCTATCGCCCGGAACGCGAGGCCCAAGTGTTGCGCCGGGTGATGGAGAACAACCCCGGGCCGCTCCACAGCGAAGAAGTGGCGCGGCTGTTCCGCGAGATCATGTCGGCCTGCCTGGCGCTGGAGAAGCCGATCAAGGTGGCCTATCTCGGCCCGGAAGGAACCTTCACGCAACAGGCGGCGCTCAAGCATTTCGGCCATAGCGCGATCAGCCTGCCGATGGCCGCGATCGACGAAGTCTTCCGCGAAGTCGAGGCGGGCGCGGTCAACTATGGCGTGGTGCCGGTGGAGAATTCCACCGAGGGCGTGGTCAATCATACCCTCGATTCGTTCATGGACTCGGGGCTGCACATCAGCGGCGAGGTGGTACTGCGTATCCATCATCACCTGCTGATTTCCCACATCACGCGCCAGGACAAGATTTCGCGGATCTACTCGCATCCGCAATCCTTCGCCCAGTGTCGCAAGTGGCTCGACGCCCACTATCCGCACGCCGAGCGGGTGGCGGTCTCCTCCAACGCCGAGGCGGCGCGACTGGTCAAGACCGAGTGGCACAGCGCCGCCATCGCCGGCGACATGGCGGCCCAGCTCTACGGACTCGACCGCGTGGCGGAGAAGATCGAGGACCGCCCCGACAACTCGACGCGCTTTCTGATCATCGGCAACGAATCGGTGCCGCCATCGGGTACCGACAAGACCTCGATCGTGGTTGCCATGCGCAATCAGCCCGGGGTGCTGCACGATCTGCTCGAGCCGTTTCATCGTCATCACATCGACCTGACGCGTCTCGAGACGCGTCCGTCGCGCACCGGTGCCTGGAACTACGTGTTCTTCATCGACTTCAAGGGCCACATCGACCAGCCGGAGATCGCCAGCGTGCTCGAAGAGGTCCGCGGGCACGCCTCCGACATGAAGGTGCTGGGCTCCTATCCGGTGGGTGTGCTCTGAGATGGGAGTGAGCCAGAACCCGGATCGGGATTCGACCCTGTTGATCGTCGGGCTCGGCATGATCGGCGGCTCGTTGGCCGCCGCGCTCAAGGCCGGTGGCTACGGCGGGCGCATCCTGGGGTGCGACCGCGACGCCGACGAGATCGCCACCGGCCTCGAAATGGGGCTGATCGACGAAGGGGGCCGCGAGATGGCACCGCTGGTCGAGCGCAGCGATGTCGTCGTGCTGGCGGTGCCGGTGCTGGCAATGGAGCCGGTGCTCAAGCAGTTGGCGCCGTTGGTCGGCGAACGCGTCCTGACCGATGTGGGCAGCACCAAGCGCGTGGTCTGCGACGCGGCGCGTGCGGCCTTCGGGCGCATGCCGGCGAATTTCGTGCCCGGCCATCCGATCGCCGGCTCCGAAAAGAGCGGCGTGGCTGCCGCCAATCCGGCGCTTTTCCGTCATCATAAGGTCATTCTCACCCCCGAGGCTGATACCGACCCTGGCGCACTCGGCCGGGTGCGGGCGCTCTGGCAGCGCTGCGGCGCGGAAGTGCTCGAGATGCCGGTGGATCGTCACGATCAGGTGCTGGCGCGTACCAGTCATCTGCCGCATCTGCTGGCGTTCTCGCTGGTCGACACACTGGCGCGTCAGGACGAACGCCTGGAGATCTTTCGCTACGCCGCTGGCGGTTTTCGCGATTTCACCCGCATCGCCGGCAGCGATCCGGTGATGTGGCGTGACATCTTCACCGCCAATCGCGATGCACTGCTGGCGGCGTTGGATGATTTCGAAAACGGGCTGGCGCGGCTGCGGGCTGCGGTGGCGAAGGGCGATAGCGACGCCATGCTGGGGACTTTCGATCGTGCCAGCCACGCGCGACACTATTTCGAAACGTTGTTGAATCAGACGAGTTATCAAACCATGGAAGCACGACAGGTTCAGTACCGGGTATCGCCCGGCGGTTCGGTCAGTGGCCGGATTCGCGTGCCCGGCGACAAGTCCATCTCGCATCGCTCGATCATGCTCGGCGCGCTTGCCGACGGCGTTACTGAGGTCAAGGGCTTTCTCGAGGGCGAGGACAGTCTGGCGACACTGCAGGCGTTTCGCGACATGGGCGTGGCGATCGAGGGCCCGTACCAGGGCCGGGTGACGATCCATGGCGTCGGCTTGCATGGACTGAAGAAGCCGGCTGGACCGCTTTACGTGGGTAATTCCGGGACGGCGATGCGGTTGTTCGCCGGCCTGCTGGCGGGGCAGGCGTTCGATACCGAACTGACCGGCGACGCGTCGTTGACCAAGCGGCCCATGGCGCGGGTGGCCGATCCGCTGAGATTGATGGGCGCGAGGATCGACACCGCCGAGGGCGGACGTCCGCCGCTCAGGATGCATGGCGGCCAGAAGCTCAAGGGCATCGACTACGACATGCCGATGGCCAGCGCTCAGGTCAAGTCCTGCCTGTTGTTGGCCGGGCTCTACGCCGAAGGTGAAACCCGTGTTCGCGAGCCGGCGCCGACCCGCGACCATACCGAGCGCATGCTCAACGGCTTCGGCTACGCGGTCGAGCGCGACGGCGACGTGGCACGCCTGCGGGGCGGCGGCAAGTTGACCAGCGCGCCGATCGACGTGCCCTCCGATATCTCCTCGGCCGCCTTCTTCCTGGTCGCCGCGGCGATCACGCCGGGCTCGGACCTGGTGCTGGAGCATGTCGGCGTCAACCCGACGCGCATCGGCGTGATCAATATCCTCAAGGCGATGGGGGCCGATCTGCGCTTGGAGAATTCGCGCGAAGTCGGTGGAGAACCGGTCGCCGATCTGCACATCCGTTACGCGCCGCTCAAGGGCATCGACATTCCCATCGACCAGGTACCGCTGGCGATCGATGAATTCCCGGTATTGTTCGTCGCCGCCGCCAACGCCGAGGGCACGACGCGTCTGCGCGGGGCGGAGGAGCTGCGGGTCAAGGAGTCCGACCGCATCCAGGCGATGGCCGATGGCCTGAGCGTGCTCGGCGTCGAGACTACCGTCTACGACGACGGTATCGATGTGGTGGGGCGCGGTGGCGGCGAACCGAACGATACACAGAATCGTGCCACGAGCTATGCGGGCGGTCAGGTCGATAGTCTGGGCGATCACCGTATCGCCATGGCCTTCGCGGTGGCGGCGCTGCGCGCACGCGAGCCGATCGTGATCGATGACTGCGCCAACGTGGCGACATCCTTCCCGGGTTTTGTCGCGCTGGCCAACAAGGTGGGGCTCGAGCTGATGGAGACCTCGATATGAGCCGGACAGCGCCGATTCTGACCATCGATGGCCCCGGTGGGGCCGGCAAGGGCACCATCAGCCGGATGATCGCCGAACGTCTCGGTTGGCACCTGCTGGATTCCGGCGCACTCTATCGGCTGACGGCACTGGCGGCGTTGCGCAAGGGCGTGGCGATCGACGATGCCGAGGCGCTCTCGAAGCAGGCGCAGACGCTGGACGTGGTGTTCGCGGTCGACGACGGCACGGCGCGCATCCTGCTCGAGGGCGATGACGTGACCGCCGCGATTCGTCGCGAGGCGGTCGGCAACGCCGCTTCCCAGGTGGCGGCGCTACCGCCGGTACGCGATGCGTTGCTGCAGCGCCAGCGCGACTTCTGCCGCTCGCCGGGCCTGGTCGCCGATGGCCGCGACATGGGAACGGTCGTCTTCCCCGAGGCGCCGCTCAAGATCTATCTGACCGCCTCGGCCGAGGAACGGGCGAAGCGTCGGCAGCTACAATTGCGTCAAGGGGGCGAAGATGCTAGACTTTCGACCCTTTTGGAAGAAATCCAAGCGCGCGATGCGCGCGATATGCAGCGTGCCGTGGCCCCGCTCAAACCGGCTGAAGATGCCATCGAGCTGGACACCACGCAGTTGGATATACCGGAAGTCGTGGAGCGTATCGAAACGCTGCTCGCCGAGCGCAACCTGGCCTGAGGCCCGGTTCACGGCACTGGCCGACGACACACTTCCGCTCCCGGGGCCCCTGGCAAGATGTCATGACGTGCGATGACCCGACTGGCTAGTCGTTGCAGGTCGAACCAGCGCCAACATCCCCAGGGATATGTCGATAAGGCCCGCACTCGCTGGTGGTGCGGAGGAAGGCGGTCCGACCGTCATCAACGTTGATCACGTAGGAATCACATGAGCGAAAGCTTTGCTGAACTGTTTGAACAATCTCTCCAGGACATCAACATGGAGCCCGGTGCCATCGTCATGGCAACCGTGGTCGACATCGAAGGCGACTGGATTACCGTCAACGCCGGCCTGAAGTCCGAAGGGCAGATCCCCGCGGCGCAGTTCCGCGACGATAACGGTGAAATGACCATCGCGGTCGGTGACGAAGTCAAGGTCGCGCTGGAGGCCGTCGAAGATGGTTTCGGCGAAACCCGCCTGTCACGCGAGAAGGCCAAGCGCGCCGAAGCGTGGAAGGAACTGGAAGCGGCCTTCGAGAAGGACGAGATCGTCAAGGGCGTGATCAACGGCAAGGTCAAGGGCGGCTTTACCGTCGACGTTTCCTCCATTCGTGCCTTCCTGCCGGGCTCCCTGGTCGACGTGCGCCCGGTTCGCGATACCGCGCACCTGGAGCACAAAGAACTCGACTTCAAGGTCATCAAGCTCGATCCGAAGCGCAACAACGTCGTCGTTTCCCGTCGTGCCGTGCTCGAAGCCGAGAACAGCGCCGAGCGTGAAGCGCTGCTCGCCACCCTGCAGGAAGGCCAGCAGATCAACGGTATCGTCAAGAACCTGACCGACTACGGTGCCTTCGTCGACCTCGGTGGCGTCGACGGCCTGCTGCACATCACCGACATGGCCTGGAAGCGCATCAAGCATCCGAGCGAGATCGTGGCCGTTGGCGACGAGATCAACGTCAAGGTGCTCAAGTTCGACCGCGAGCGCAACCGCGTCTCTCTGGGCCTGAAGCAGTTGGGCGAAGACCCGTGGGTCAACATCGTCGACCGTTATCCGGAAGGCACCAAGGTCAAGGCCCGCGTTACCAATCTGACCGACTACGGCTGCTTCGCCGAGCTGGAAGAGGGTGTCGAAGGTCTGGTTCACGTCTCCGAAATGGACTGGACCAACAAGAATATCCATCCGTCCAAGGTGGTTCAGGTCGGTGACGAAGTCGAAGTCATGGTTCTCGACATCGACGAAGAGCGTCGTCGTATCTCCCTGGGTATCAAGCAGTGCACCACCAACCCGTGGGAAGACTTCAGCGCACGCTACAACAAGGGCGATCGCGTTTCCGGCACCATCAAGTCGATCACTGATTTCGGTATCTTCATCGGTCTGGAAGGCGGCATCGACGGACTGGTTCACCTCTCGGACATCTCCTGGAGCGAAACCGGCGAAGAGGCCGTGCGCCAGTTCAAGAAGGGCGACGAAGCGGAAGCCGTCATCCTGTCGATCGACCCCGAGCGCGAGCGTATCTCGCTGGGTATCAAGCAGCTCGAAACCGACCCGGTTTCCGAGTTCCTGGCGGTCAACGACAAGGGTTCGATCGTTACCGGTCGCGTCGTCGAAGTCGACGCCAAGGAAGCTCACGTCGAGCTGGCGACCGATGTCATCGGCGTGCTCAAGGCCTCCGAAATCAGTGCCGACCGTGTCGAAGACGCGCGTAACGTGCTGAACGAAGGCGATAGCGTCGAAGCCAAGATCGTCAACGTCGATCGCAAGAGCCGTGCCATCAACCTCTCCATCAAGGCCAAGGAGCAGGGCGATACGCGCCGCAACCTGAACAAGCTGCGCGAGCAGGAAGTCGAGACCAGCGGTCCGACCACCATTGGTGATCTGATCAAGCAGCAGATGGGCCAAGAGTGATCTGATTCTATAAGATCTTCTTCTCCCTATGAAAAACAGCGCCTCCGGGCGTTGTTTTTTTATATCCATCTACCTTCTGATATGAAATATGACGTTGATCGTTCCCGGCATCAGCGAAGGAAATTCAACGTCTGAACCAGTTTCTCAAGCGCCGGCCCGCCGAGCTGGGAGGTGCCGTGGCGGGCTCATGCCCGGACAGCCGTGCGACGGCCTCGCGCAACGGCAGAATGATCGCTTCCAGATGATAGTGGCAGAGCTGGCAATCCAATGCTCCCGGACATTGCGCCATGAGCAGGCCGCAATGGTAGGTGGCGGTATCGAGCGCGGCGTGGACATCGGCGAAAGGCGAAGCGACCTGCCGGCAGCGCTTGAGCTCACGCAGCAGCATTTTCAGCATCCGTGCATCCAGCCAGCAGGGACTGGTCGCGGTGGGTGAGACAGTGGGGATCGAGTTCTGCACGGCCTGAAAAGAGACGTGTAGAAAAACGCAGGTGTAATAGAGTTGCGAGCGCTCCGAAGTCACCGGTCTCGACTCCTTTGATGAGAGAGATTCCCATTCTCTTTCCTGCGCTGTGCTTTGTCAAAACCGCTTCGAGGTCAAACCGTCTCGGGTCTGGCTCGCGGAACTAGCCGTCGTGCCTTTGGGTTTCCAAGTCTGGGTTTTTCAGGGCGTTGAGTACGCCACGTAGAATCGATAACTCCTTGCGGCTGGGTTCGGCGCGGGCGAACAGGGCGCGCAGGTGGGCTTCGGTCTTGGCATGCGGTTGGGTCAGGAAACCGGCGCTGTCGAGCGCACGGTGCAGGTGCGCATAGAAATGCTCGAGCTGTTCGACGGTCGGATAGGGCGCGCTTGCCCTGGGCATTGGCTCCAGGGGCCGACGAGATTGTCGGAACGCCTCGTAAGCCACGATCTGGACGGCTTGGGAGAGATTGAGCACGCCATATTCGGGATTGGCCGGAATCTGCAACTGATGGGTGCAGTGGCCGATCTCCTCGTTGGTGAGGCCGTAGCGCTCACGGCCGAAGACGATTGCTACCGGGCCGTCGGGCAGGCGTTTCCATGCCTCCCGGAGCATGACATCGGGAGCGTGATAGCAGGGCAGCGGCAGGCTGCGCAGGCGGGCGCTGGCGCCGATCACCTGGACACAATCGCCGATTGCGTCGGGCAGCGAGTCCACGACGCGACAGTTCTCGACGAGATCGCTGGCCCCTGCGGCGAGGCGTGTCGCCTCCTCATCGGGAAACCGGCGTGGCGATACCAGTACCAGATCGCTCAAGCCCATGGTTTTCATTGCCCGGGCGCTGGCGCCAATGTTGCCGGGATGAAAGGTCTGGACCAGCACAATACGAAGTCGATCCAGCATGCTCAACTCTCCCCGGCGAAGCGCTCGAGCGCCTCGCCCTCCAATCGATAGGGTAGCCAGGTCTCCTGATGCCGGGCGCCGAGCGAACGATAGAAATCGATCGCCGGCTGGTTCCAGTCGAGCACCTGCCAATCGACGCGTCGGCAACCCTTGGCAATGGCGACTCTGGCCACGCCGCGCAGCAGGGCCAGGCCGGCACCGGCACCGCGAGCTTGAGGCTCGACGAACAGATCCTCGAGATAGATGCCATGGCGACCCAGCCAGGTCGAGTAATTGAAGAAATAGGCGGCAAAACCGACCGGCTTGCCTGCCTGTTCGGCGATCAGGGCATGTACCTGAGGGCGATCGGCAAAGAGTGTCTGATGAATGTCGGCTAATGTGGCCTCGACCTGGTCGCTGGCCTTCTCGTAGTCGGCCAGTTGCTGAATGAAATCGAGCAACAAAGGAGCATCAGGGCGTTCGGCGGGGCGGATGGTAACGGTCATGACGGTGAGCGTCGCCTGTAGCAGAAATGAAAAAGCCTGGAAGCGATGCCATCCAGATGCAAACAATCAATCGTCCGGAACGATTTTGTCGCCGCGCGGCGGCGGTGACCATCGTGACGATCACAAAAAAAGCCCCGCCAATGGCGGGGCTTTCCATGATACCTGAACCTTTCGATAGTCTGAAAAAAATCAGGTGATGGCGGGGGCTATCACATCATACCGCCCATGCCGCCCATGCCACCCATGTCCGGAGCGCCGCCAGCCGGTTTCTCTTCCGGATCCTCGGCGACCATCGCTTCGGTGGTGATCATCAGGCCACCCACGGAAGCGGCGGACTGCAGCGCAGTACGGGTCACCTTGGCCGGATCGAGCACGCCCATTTCGAACAGATCGCCGTACTCGCCGGTCTGCGCGTTGTAGCCGAAGTTGCCTTCGCCTTCCTTCACGCGGTTGATGATGACCGAAGCCTCTTCACCGGCGTTGGTGACGATCTGGCGCAACGGAGATTCCATGGCACGCAGCGCGATGGCGATACCGTGGGTCTGATCTTCGTTGTCGCCGGTCAGACCGCTGACCATGGTCAGCACGCGGACCAGAGCGGTGCCGCCGCCGGGGACGACGCCTTCTTCGACGGCTGCACGGGTAGAATGCAGCGCATCTTCGACGCGGGCCTTCTTCTCCTTCATCTCGACTTCGGTGGCAGCACCGACACGGATGACGGCCACGCCGCCGGCCAGTTTGGCGACGCGCTCCTGCAGCTTCTCGCGGTCGTAGTCGGAAGAGGTCTCTTCGATCTGGGCGCGGATCTGGTTGACGCGCGCTTCGATGTCGGACTCGACGCCGGCACCATCGATGATGGTGGTGTTTTCCTTGGACATGGTGACGCGCTTGGCGCTTCCCAGGTGGTCCAGGTTGGCCTGCTCGAGGGTCAGACCGACCTCTTCGGAGATCACGGTACCGCCGGTGAGGATGGCGATATCCTGCAGCATGGCCTTGCGGCGGTCACCGAAGCCAGGCGCCTTGGCGGACGCGACCTTGACGATACCGCGCATGTTGTTGACGACCAGGGTCGCCAGCGCTTCGCCTTCGATGTCTTCGGCGATGATCACCAGCGGCTTGCCGGCTTTCGCGACGGCTTCCAGCACCGGCAGCAGTTCGCGAATGTTGGAGACCTTCTTGTCGACCAGCAGCAGGTAGGGGTCTTCGAGTTCGACCGCCATGGTGTCCTGGTTGGTGACGAAGTAAGGAGACAGGTAGCCGCGATCGAACTGCATGCCTTCGACGACTTCCAGTTCGTCTTCGAAACCGCGACCTTCGTCGACGGTGATGACGCCTTCCTTGCCGACTTTCTCCATCGCTTCGGCGATGATTTCACCGATGCGTGCGTCGCCGTTGGCGGAGATGGTGCCGACCTGCGCGATAGCCTTGGAGTCGGTGCACGGTACGGAAAGGGCCTGGATATGCTTGACGGCTTCGGCGACGGCCTTATCGATGCCGCGCTTCAGATCCATCGGGTTCATGCCGGCGGCAACGCCTTTCAGGCCTTCGTTGACGATGGACTGTGCCAGAACGGTAGCGGTAGTGGTGCCGTCACCGGCGGCGTCGGAAGTCTTGGATGCGACTTCCTTGACCATTTGCGCGCCCATGTTTTCGAACTTGTCCTTCAGTTCGATTTCCTTGGCGACGGATACGCCGTCCTTGGTTACGGTCGGTGAACCGAAGGACTTTTCGAGAACGACGTTGCGGCCCTTCGGCCCCAGAGTCGCCTTGACGGCATCGGCGAGAACGTTAACACCGCGCGCCATGCGCTTGCGGGCATCATCAGAGAACTTGACTTGTTTAGCTGCCATTGTCCGATCTTCCTAATCTAATGCGTGGAAACGTGATGGATCTGTGCGTACTTAAGCGACTCAGCCTTCGACGACGGCCAGGATGTCGCTCTCGCTCATGATCAGGACCTCTTCGCCGTCGACTTTCTGCTTCTCGACGCCGAAGCCTTCCTTGAAGATGACGGTATCGCCGACCTTGACATCCAAGGCGCGCACTTCGCCGCTGTCGAGGATTCGGCCGTTGCCCACTGCCAAGACTTCACCGCGAGTCGGCTTTTCCTGGGCGTTGCCCGGAAGCACGATGCCGCCGGCAGTTTTCTGCTCTTCTTCTTTGCGACGTACGATGACGCGATCGTGCAAGGGACGGATTTTCATTGCTCACGTTCTCCTGATGGTTGCATGTTGCAAATGCACGTTCCCCTCATGAGCGAGGCTCAAGGGGCGAAGGCTAAAGCCTTCCGGTTAATGGGCCTGATGGCCTAAAGCTATCGCTGCTGCCTTGATTGGGTCGTGAGGGCCGGTTTCAAGGGGTTAGCGAAAAATTTTTTTTATATTTTCCATCCATGATGGATCGCTGTCGGCCGCCGCTGCGCGGCGCTAAAAATCGCTCCAGCAACTTTCAGTGGCGGTAGCTGTCGTCCTTGCCCAGATAATCGCCCTCGATAGGCGAGTCGCCACCACGACCACGCTGATGACCCGTTGATGCGCGTTCCGCGGTGCGTTGGTTGCTCTGCCACCCGGCGCCTTCGCCGGCGACGCGAGCGTCGTAAACACGAGATTTAGAGCCATTACCAAACCAGCGACGCATCAACTGGCCGCTGCCCGGGAGCAGGCACAATAGCCCAACGATGTCCGAGAGAAAACCGGGTGCCATCAACAACACGCCAGCGAGTACGAACGAAGCGCCGGCCATCAGTTCGTCGGAGGGAATCTCTCCAAGGGCCAAGCGTTCGCGGGCACGCTGCAAGGTGAGGAAACTTTCACGGCGGATGAGGTGCAGACCGAAGGCGGCGCTGACGACCATCCAGACCAGGGTCGCTAGCAGGCCGATCTTGGCACCGATCGCAAACAGCATGGCGAAGTCCGCGATCGTGAATAGGGCCAGCAGAAAAAGCAGGGGCATGACGTCTCCATAGTTCACTCTGCCTGACTAGGCAAGATGGAGACGTTTTACGGGATTACAAGCAGCTACCCCGAAGCCGGTTTCGACTTCGGGGCGCTGGTTTACAACGTAGCGTCATCGCCCAGGTTGGCGACGGTGGTCTCGCCGATGCCGTCAACACGGGTGAGGTCTTCGACGCTGGCATAGGGTCCGTTGGCCTCCCGGTCGTCGATGATCGCTTGCGCCTTCACTTCGCCAATGCCAGGAAGTGTTGTCAGTTCTTCTGCCGAGGCGCTATTGATATTGACCGGATCCTGGGCGACGGCGGGCAGGGTGATCAACAGAATCGAGAGCAGTGCGATTGTTTGAATGATACTGCGCATGGATGTTTCCTCAACGAGTCGAGTTTTTTGACCGAGTTGACTTGTTCGGCCTCCAGCATCTTTATCGGCGGGTCAGTCGCCCTGTTGATTGGAAAAAACGCGACGATTATTGTAGGAAAAAGCTTACAATAGCCGTGAACGCATTTTCCCCGGCGAAGACTCCGTCGTGTGAACAACTTCGGTATACTCCGGCGCGAACTCGACCTCGGAGACATCTCATGGCCGCCACTCGCTCGCCGCTCATCATCGCTCTCGATTATGCCGACCTGTCCTCGGCACTGGCGCTGGCCGATGCGCTGGATCCGACCCGTTGTCGCGTCAAGATCGGCAAGGAGCTGTTTACCCGAGTGGGGCCAGCAGCGATCGAGGCAATGCATCGTCGCGGCTTCGAGGTCTTCCTCGATCTGAAATTCCACGACATTCCCAACACGGTGGCCGGCGCCGTCGAGGCGGCCGCCGACCAAGGGGTATGGATGGTCAACGTCCACGCTGCGGGGGGGCGGCGGATGATGGAGGCGAGCGTCGAGCGCCTCGCCAAGCTCGGCCTGAAAACCCATCTGATCGCAGTGACGGTACTGACCAGCATGTCGGATGCGGCGCTCCAGGAAACCGGCGTCGCCGCGAATGCCGCAACCCAGGTCGAGCGCCTGGCGCGCCTGACCCAGGAGAGCGGACTCGATGGCGTGGTGTGCTCGGCGAGAGAGAGCGCTCGGCTACGCGAACTGTGCGGGGATGCCTTTCTCAAGGTGACGCCTGGGATCCGTCCGGCGGCGGCCGATGTCGGCGATCAGCATCGGGTGATGACGCCCGAAGCCGCCATGGCCGCCGGCAGCACCCATCTGGTCGTCGGGCGGGCGGTGACTCAGGCACCGGAACCGATGGCGGCGCTGGCGGCCATCGAACATTCACTTGCCCAGGGACGTGACGAGTAGGCGCGCGACTCATTCGCCCTCGAGGCCGGTGATCGGCTTGCTGGTGCCCCAACTGTGGCAGCGGGGGCACTGCCAATGTAGCTGCTCGGCGCCGAAACCGCAGCGCTGACAGCGGTAGCGAGGGCGTACGCTCAATAGCTGATGGGTATGCTGCTTGAGCAGTTCCAGGCGATCGCGCTCCCCGGGATCGCTGTCTTCGAGATAGAGATCCATCAGGTAGTCGACGCCGCGCAGGCTAGGATGCTCGCGCAGCTGATCGCTGACGAACGCGCAGGCGATCTCCGCGCCTTGGCGTCGTTTCAGCGTATCCGCCGCCATGATGACGACGGTGGTTTGGGGATTTTGCTGAAGCTGCGTTTCGAGAAACTGCCACCAACCGGCCTCGTCGTCGAGTAGCCGATAGGCGTTGCGCAGGGGCTCGAGAACGATCGTGGTGAAACTCCCGTCCTGTTCCGGGATGCGCTCCCAGTAGCGGGCCGCATCGCGATACTGGCCAATGTCCCATTCGAGCTGGCCAAGAATCCAGTTGGCACGGACGCACTGCTCATCGATGTGAAGGGCTTGGCGCAGTGCCTTGCGTGCCAGCGATGGACTCGCATTGCGGCGGTGCATGAGCGCCATTTCGCAGTGCCAGTGGGCGGCGGCGCGGCGCATGTCCGGATCCTGGCGAACCAAGTGCGGCTGGGCGACTTCGAGAGCCCGAGCCCACTCCTTCTCGCGCTGGAACAGATCGACCAATAGCCGTTTTGCCGCCAATTTCTGCGTATCGTCGACGTTGGCTTTCTGCAGCGACAGCAGCAGCCGCTCGGCACGATCCAGCAATCCCAGGTTGAGAAAGTCTCGGGACAGCTCGAGTTGGACCTGACCGCTCTGGGCGGCGGTCAGTGCCGGGCGCGCCAGCAAGTTCTGATGAATGCGAACGGCGCGATCGGCCTCTCCGCGGGAACGATAGAGATTGCCCAGCGCGATATGAGTTTCCACCGTATCGCTGTTGACCTCGAGCGCTTGCGTAAAAGTCTCGATGGCTCGGTCGGGTTGCTCATTGAGCAGATAATTGAGGCCGACGAAATAGTCGCGAGGCAGTGAGCCCGGAACGCCGTGAGTGCGCGTACGGCGGCGGCTTCCCTCCCAGCGTCCCAGCCACCAGCCGATGGCGATGGCTGCCACCAGCAAGGCCAGTAGCAGAACATCGGTCATATCAGGTGCTTTCCTTGAACTCCTGCGTCCGCAGACGATCGAGTTCCTTGCGCTGTTGCTGATTGTGTCGCTGGGCACGAGTGAGCAGCGTGCGCAGGCGCAAGTACATGCCGGTCATGGCCAGCATGCCCAGAATCACGCCACAGGCGAGGGCTACCAACAGCCATAAGGAGAGCGAGGCGGGCGGCAGTTCAACCCAGATCAGATCCAATGGCAGCGGCTGCTGGTTGTTGACTGCGAACAAAATGCCGAGTAGCAGCACGACGATCAAGATAATGGCGAGGATGACGCCTTTTAACCAGCGCATAGCAATTCCCGATGATGGACCGTGGTGGCGACTCCCTCAGCCGTTCCTACCGACGGTGTGCCCAACGACGATCGCCAGGCACGGTGACTGAGGGGTCAATAACCCAGCGCACGGCTGGCATTGACCTGTTCGCGCAACTCCTTTCCCGGCTTGAAATGCGGCACGTACTTGCCGTCGAGGTCGACGGGATCGCCGGTTTTGGGATTGCGACCGGTACGGGGTTCGCGAAAGTGCAGCGAAAAGCTGCCGAAGCCCCGTATTTCCACGCGTCCGCCCCCGGCCAGCGCATTGGTGATGTCGTCAAGAATGACACGCACCGCAGCTTCGACCTCTTTCGCCGACAATTCGGGACGGCGGGTGGCAATCTGCTCGATCAGTTCAGACTTGGTCATCGACATTCTCCGTGAGGCGAGAGCCTGGCGGTGAGGGACGCTGCAATTGACGTCCGACCTCAGTTGTTGTCGATTCAGCATACTTCGCAACTTTCGAGAAAACAACGCATTAGCCGGATGAAGGCGGATTGTGAATAGTGGCCGCTCAGCGCCTTGGTTATAATGCCGCGCAACGCCCCCAATCGAGGAAAGCCCGTGTCCGACAACGAAGCCATCGCGCGCAAACGTCTTTACTGGCATTCCCGTCGCGGGATGTGGGAGCTGGACCTGCTGCTGGTGCCGTTTCTCGAGGCCCGTTACGACCAGTTGTCGGTCGAGGATCAGGCTCGCTATCGCGAATTGATCGCCGGCGAGGATCAGGATCTATTCGTCTGGCTGATGCGTCGCGAGTGGCCCGAGGATCCGGAATTGCGTCGCATCGTCAAGATGATCGTCGAGCATGCCGAAACCACTGATCGCAGTCGTCGTCAGGCGCTCTAGCCTGGCCTGCGTCGCGCAGATGGTCGTCGCCTTCGGGCTGGCGGCCTATGCGGCGTTCTTCGTCAGCTTCCTGGTCGCCGTGGCCCTGGTCTGCTCGACCCTTGTGCTGGTCGTGTTGCAGCACAGAGCGACGCCCAGGCGTTGGCATCTTCGCTGTCGCTTCGAGAACGAACATGCAATCTGGGAAGTTGCCGAAGACGCCGGAACCTGGCGTGGCGTGACGTGCCGTCTGGTGCGGCTGGCGCCGCAGCTTTCGGCCATCGAGATCGATGGCCGCCGCATCTGGCTCTGGCCGGACAGCAGCGATGCCCAATCAATGCGGCGCTTGCGGGAAGTTCTCGGCGAACAGGCCGCCATTCCATCCCACACACCGTAGCGAGTGCTTCCATGCCTATCGTCACCATTCAGCAATTTCCGCGCAGCCTCGAACAGAAGCGCCTTCTCGCCGAGAAGGTAACCGATGCCTTCGTCGAGGCCTATGGCGCGGCGCCGGATTCGGTGCAGATCTTCTTCCAGGAAACCTCGAAGGAAGACTGGGCCAGGGGAGGCCAACTGGGTAGCGACCGCGATCCGAGCTAATTGCCGTCCGCGTATGACGCTTACCGAAGCGATTCTCTCTAGCACAACGCTATACGACATCGGCCCCGCTCGATGGCGGGGCCGATGTCGTGCGTGGGAGCGATATCAACGCCGGCCGACGAGAAAGCCAATGGCAAATCCGGCCAACGCGGCAATACCCATGCCGCTCCAGGCATTACGGTGGACGTAGTCATCGGTTTCGCGCCACGCTTCCTCGGCCTGTTCCACCAGATCCTGACCGACATCGTCGGCGCGCTGGCGTGCGCGCTTGAAGCTCCGGCTGCCACGGCGTTTGGCATCCCGATAATAATGACGGGCGTCGTCTCGATAGTTTCGGCTCATGGATCATCCTTAATCGAGGTGATGGTGTTGAACGAGATGGATGGTGACAACATGGCGTGTCAACGGCGTCTCAGCAATAGCGTCAGGAAGGCGCCGCCGAGCGCCGCGATACCGACGCTCTGCCATGGCTTGCGTTGTACGAAAGCGTCGCAGCTTTCGCAAGTATCGGCGATCTGGTCGTTCAGGCGCCGGCGCGAGCGCGCGGCCCAGTCATCCGTCTGTGCCAGGTAGCGGGTCGCGTACGCCGGCGGCTCATCGATGCTCTCCTCCAACGGTTCTTCCATGGAAGAGGACGGAATGGCCGGGGCGTCATCGCTCAAGCGGCTGCCGGCATCCGCCGCGGCCGCCATGTCCTCGTCGATGCGGTTGACCTGAGGTTCCTTGTCATCGCGATGAAAAAGACTCACGGCACACACTCCTGTATTGGCTTCGACGTGGTGAAGGTCATTTCTTCAGTGTAGCCGTATTCCCGTTACTCGCGAGCCGCATCGTCAGCGTTGTCGCTATGGCGTATTTCATGCTCGAGGCGGCGGCTCACGTCACCGGGAGAGCCGGTGCGCCGGGCAATGAGATCGTAGGCCACCGGCACGATGAATAGCGTCAGTAGCGTCGCCATGGCGACGCCGCAGAAGATCACGGTGCCGATCACCACGCGCGACTCCGCGCCGGGACCGAACGCTAGGATCAACGGTACGGCACCCGCCATGGTGGTGACCGTGGTCATCAGTATCGGACGTAGCCGGGTGACGGCTGCGTCGACCAGCGCCGTATGGAAGTCATGGCCCTCGTCGCGCAACTGGTTGGCGAATTCGACGATCAGTATCCCGTTCTTGGCGGCGAGGCCGACCAGCATGACCAGGCCTACCTGGCTGTAGATGTTGAGCGACTGTCCGCTGGCCCAGAGGCCGAGCAGGGCGCCGCTGATCGCCAGCGGTACCGTCAGCATGATCACCAACGGATGCACGAAGCTCTCGAACTGGGCCGCCAGCACCAGGAACACCACGACGAAGCCGAGGAGCAATAGAAAGGTCGTGGCGCCACTGGCTTCCTGGTAGTCCCGCGACGGTCCCTTGTAGTCGATGACCGCTTCGCTGGGGAGTTCCTCGTCGGCAATCCGCTGCAGGTAGGCGAGGGCATCGCCGATTGCGACGCCGTCGGCGAGATTGGCCTCCAGCGTGATCGCGCGCATTCGATTGAAGCGGTTGAGTTCGCTGGCGCCGGCGAATTCCGAGATCGAGACCAGGCTTGCCAGTGGAATCAAGGCCCCGCTGGTGGCGGAGCGCACCTGGACGTTGTCCAAGGCGCTCGGGCTGCGCTGACGCTCGCGCTCGCCTTCCAGGACTACGTCGTACTCCTCGCCTTCGTCGACATAGGTGGTGACATTGCGGCCACCGAACAGTGTCTCCAGGGTATTGCCGATCGTGCTGACGGTGACGCCGAGCGTGGCGGCGCGATTGTAGTCGATCTCGATGCGCAGCTGTGGCTGCGTCTCCTTGTAGTCGCTGTCGACGGCCTCGAGCCCGATATCGCCATCATCGCGAATGCGCGTCAGCATGCGATCGCGCCAGTCGACCAGCTGTTCGTAGGTGCTGCCGCCGATGACGAACTGGATCGGCTTCTCCACCCGCCCGCCGAAGCCCTGGCGCATCACCGGCGTGGCGGTCACGCCGGGGAGGTCCGAGAGCTCGCGCCTGACATCGGCCATGATGTCCCAGGCCGAGCGCCGCTCGCCCCAGTCGTTGAGGGTGACGACGGCCATGCCGTCGTTGAAGTTCTCGACGTTGCCGAAGCCGCGCGGTCCTCGAATCGAGACCTGCTTGATGTCGCCGGCATCGACCAGCGTCATCAGGCGAGCTTCGATCTCGTCGTAGTAATCCTGCATATAGCGGAAGGTGGCACCGGGCGGCCCCTCGATCAGCACGAAGAAAGCGCCGCGATCCTCCTGGGGCGTGTACTCGTTGGGCAACTGCTGGAACAGCCACGCGGTCAGCGCCAGCATGGCCGCGAACAGGCCGACGACGGCCCAGCGCCAGCGCAGTGCGCCGAGCAGGCAGCGCCGATAGATCGCCTGGGATCGGTCCAGCAGCCAGTGCACGCCATGGCTGATCCGGCTTTCGTGCATTCGGGCGCTGAGCAGCTTGGAGCACAGCATCGGGGCCAGCGACAGGGCGACGAGGCACGACAGACCGACCGCGGCAGCGAGCGTCAGCGCGAACTCGGAAAACAGCCGCCCGATGTCGCCCTGCAACAAGCTCAGCGGGATGAAGACGGTGATCAGTACCAGGGTCGTGGCGATGACGGCGAAACCGATCTGCCGGGTACCGCGAAAGGCGGCGACCAGTGGCGTCTCTGCATGGACCACCATGCGCCGGTGGACGTTCTCGATCACCACGATGGCGTCGTCCACCACCAGCCCGATCGCCAGCACCAGGGCCAGCAGGGTCAGCAGATTGAGGGTGAAACCGAACAGCGCCAGAAAGATGAAGGTGCCGATCAGCGAAATGGGGACCGTCACCGCCGGCACCAGGGTTGTGCGGAAGTTGCCGAGGAACAGAAAGATCACCATCACCACCAGCGCCATGGCGATGAACAGCGTCGATACCACTTCGTGAAGCGCACCGGAGACGAACACCGACGAGTCGAAGTTGAGCGAGAGCCGCATGCCGTCGGGCAGCGTCGACTGCAGCCTCGCCATCTCCGCCTTGGCGCCATTGGCCACTTCGAGCACGCTGGCGGTCGACTGCTTGATCATGCCCAAGCCGACCATGGGCACTTCGTTGCCGCGATAGAGCGAGCGCTCTTCCACCGAGCCCACTTCGACTCGCGCGACATCGGCGAGTCTTACCAGATAGCCGTCGCTGCCGCGGGCGATGACCAGGTTCCGGAAGTCTTCGGCGGTGGTGAAGCTGCGTGGCAGGCGCAGCGTGAACTGGCGGTCGCGGGACTCCAGAAAACCGGCCGGGAGCTCGACGTTCTCGGACTCCAGGGCATCGGCGACGTCATCCACGGTCAGTTGCCGCGCGGCCAGCGCGTTGCGGTCGAGCCAGACCCGCATGGCATACTCCTTGCCGCCGCTGAGTCGGACCCGGGCCACGCCATTTTGGGTCGAGAAGCGGTCGACCAGATAGCGGTTGGCGTAGTCGGTGAGTTCGGGAATGGTATAGCCCTCGCCGGAGAGCGACAGCCAGATGATGACATCGTCGCTGCTATCGCTCTTCTCGATCTCCGGCGGCTCCGCCTGATCGGGCAAGTTGTCGGCCACCGACGAAATGCGGTCGCGAATATCGTTGGCGGCGCCGTCGATGTCGCGGTCCAGCGAGAATTCGACATCGATTTCCGATTCGCCGTCGGCGCTGCTCGACTCGATCGAGACGATACCTTCGATGCCGGCGATGCGGTCCTCCAGCAACTGGGTGATGCGCGTCTCGACCACGTTGGCGGAGGCGCCCGGATAGTTGGTCTCGATGCTGACGATCGGCGGATCGATCGCCGGGTATTCCTGCAATGGCAGGCGCTCCATGGCGAGCAGGCCGAAAGCGATCAGCAGCAGCGAGACGACCGTGGCGAAGACCGGACGGCGAATGGAAAGGTCGGAAATCCGCATCAGTCATCCGCCTGGGACTGGGTGGCTTTGCGCTGGCGCTCGAGAACGCCTTCGATGTCTCCTTCGCCGACGTTCTCGGTGATCAGCTCGACGGTGTCGCCCTCGCGAACCTTGAGCGTGCCGTGGGTGACGATGCGGTCGCCGCTGGCGAGCCCCTGCGTGACTTCGACCTCGCCTTCGCGACGCTCGCCTATCGTCACTTCGCGCTGGGTCACGCGAGCGGGTTCGTCGCCTTCGATCAGCCATACCGTCTGGCGCTCGCCATCGGGCACCAGGGCGCTCTCCGGAACCGTCAGGGCATGGCGCGGCGGTCGATTCAACTGTACCTCCATCAACATGCCCGACAGCAGCCTGCCATCGGCATTGTCGAGGTTGGCGCGTACCACCAGGCTGCGCGACACCGGATCGATGCGGGTACCCAGCGTGGCGACCTCGGCGCGGAAGGTCTCGCCGGGGTAGCTGGGTGTGGTGGCGCTGAGTGTCAGGCCGGGATGCAGCACGGAAAGCAGCGTCGCCGGTACCGTGAAGTCGAGCTTCATCGTGTCGAGCTTGTCGAGCGTGACCAGCTCGGTGCCGGGGGTGACCAATGCGCCGACGCTGATCTCGCGAAGGCCGACGGTGCCGGCAAAGGGCGCCGTGAGGCGATGATCGGCGATACTGGCCCGAATGGCGTCGATCTCGGCCTCGCTTTGCTTGACCAGCGCCGCGTTGTCCTCGAGCGTGGCGCGCACGCCGAGATTCCTGTCCTGGAGTTGCTGGGCCCGGTCGAGCGCGCTCTGACGCTGACCGAGCAACGCCTGGGCCGCGCGTAGCTCCGCCTGGGCCTGATCGTCGTCGAGTTGGATCAGCCACTGGCCCGCCTCGACCGTGGCGCCGTCTTCGAAATTGATGGCGTCGATGGTGGCGGTCAGCGTCGACGAGAGCGTGACGCTCTCATCCGCCCGCAGCGTTCCCAGTGCCTCGACCGGATCCTGCCATGTCGATTGCTTGACGCTGGCGCCAATGACGGCAATGGGGGCGGCTTCCTGGGCGGTTGCGGCGGTGCCATCGCCCAGCAGCAGGGAGAGGACGCACAGACCCAGTCGGATTGTCGCCGATAGGCAGTGTCGCAGCCGAATCGTGAACGATAAGCGGGTGGCCGATTTCATTGTCATGGTCGAGTTGGCGTCTTGGCAGCGTCACGGTGGGTTGGCTCCGGCTATTCGTTACTACCTGAACGTTGGATGAATGAAAAGACCGTCTGGATAAACGGCTCTGTTAGAATGCCCGGCCACTTTCCAAGGCTGGGTCGAGGCGGACATGAAAACCTACGACGTCGTTATTATCGGCGCCGGCGCGGCTGGCTTGATGTGCGCGCTCACCGCTGGCTACCGCGGCCTACGGGTACACGTCATCGATCATGCCAATAAAGCCGGGAAGAAGATCCTGATGTCCGGCGGCGGCCGCTGCAATTTCACTAACCTGGCGACTTCGCCCGCACACTTCTTTTCCGGCAATCCCCGCTTCGCGATCTCGGCCCTGAAGCGTTATACACCCCAGCATTTCGTCGAGTTGGTCGAACGCCATGGGATCGATTACGTCGAGAAGGCGCCCGGGCAGTTGTTTTGCGCTCACTCTGCCAAAGAGATCGTCGCCATGCTGCTGACGGAGTGTGAATGGGCCGGTGTGGAGGTTTCGCTCTCCACACCGGTGACAGGCGTCAAGCGGTTGGGCGAGAGCATGCAATTGGCGACGGCCGACGGTCGGCTCGAAGCCGGCGTTGTGGTGGTCGCCAGCGGTGGATTGTCGATCCCGACCCTTGGCGCCAGTGGCTTCGGTTATGATCTGGCCCGCCAGTTTGGGCTGGCGGTGACCGAGACCCGCGCTGCGCTGGTGCCGTTTACGGTGACCTCCCGATGGAAGGCGGCGCTGGCGGAGCTGTCGGGGCTGTCTTGTCCGGTGGCGGTGAGCTGCGGCGATGGCCACTACCGTGAGCCGCTGCTGTTCACCCACCGGGGGCTCTCGGGACCGGCGATGCTGCAGGCTTCCAGTCACTGGCAGCCGGGCATGGCGGTGGAGATCGACTGGCTGCCCGCGGTCTCGGTTGGCGAGACGCTGACGGCATTACGCCGCGCTTCGCCCAAACGGCGGCTGGCAACCTGGCTGGGCGAGAATCTGCCCAAGCGGCTGGCTCAGGCGCTGATGACCTGGCAGGAATGGCGGGATCGCCCCTTGGCCGAGTTGTCGAATTCGGACATCGCCGCGATCGAAGCCGTGCTGAAGGCCTGGCGGTTCAAGCCGGCGGGCACCGAGGGCTGGCGTACCGCCGAAGTCACCATGGGCGGTGTCGATACGGCGGCAATTTCTTCGAAGACGTTTGCCGTCAATGCGTTGCCACAGCTTCGTTTCATCGGGGAAGTATTGGATGTCACCGGCCAGTTGGGCGGTTTCAACTTCCAATGGGCCTGGGCATCGGGCGTGGCTTGCGGCCAGGCTGTTTGAGCTACGGACTTGCGCCGGATTCAGGGGCTGTAAAAGCGGCTACGGGCTATGACCACCCAGGATGCCGAGCAGCGGAGCCTGTTTCATTCGTCATCTCCTGTTGAGCAGCGGCCAGTTCTTCGGAAGAGAACTGGCCGCGTGCCGTGAGGCGAAACGCTCCAGGTCAGCGGGGGTGCAAGGTTGCCCGGTGAATATATCGACGTACTGTGCAACCCGGCTGATCCGGGTGTCCTTGGTCTCCTGGGTATGCATCGAGATGTAGCCGATCTGAAGCAGATAGACGGTTCTGGCGCGAGTGTCAGCCTCCAGGATGTCGTAACCGTAACGGATGAACATCGCCCTTAGCGCTTCGAGGCGCCGTTCATCGGCGCGGCGAACCCGCTCGGCCACCGCGCTATCCTGCAGGCTCCAACTTCTAATGGCGTACTCGAACTCCGAGTCGAAAAGGGAGGAGTCAAACCAGCAGTCGAAGACATTCAGTGTGGCCTCAACAATCGATGAAGCATACTTTTCGGTCTGCAGGACCAAGGCGTTGGTATTCTGGCTTTCCCAGCGCTCCAGTAGAGCTGCAAGCACCTCTTCACGGTCCTTGAACAACCAGTAGAAACTGGTGCGCGACGTCCCCAGCTTCTTGGCCAGCGGCACGATCTTGACCGCGCTGATACCCGCGCTAATCAGCAGGTCGTATGCCGCATCGATCCAGGCCATCCGGTTGATATTGGAATGGTCATTTTTCACGCAGTTCTCTCTAAGTCATTGGGCACGACGCGGATGATATCAGGAAGCCTTGTCGTCGTTCTGTACATCGATGTCATGTTTATTGACAAGGATGTACAGCGAAGGCTAGCTTGAGTCAACACTAAAACAACAAGGGAGTCTCACCGTGAAAAACGATCCGTTGTTGCAGCCCCTGCAACTCAAGCACCTGACGCTGAAAAATCGGGTCATGCTTACCTCGCACGAACCTGCCTACCCGGAAGACGGCATGCCCAAGGCGCTGTACCGGGCCTATCATGTCGAGCGTGCCAAGGCCGGCGTGGCGTTGACCATGACTGCGGGCTCCGCATCGGTCTCCAAGGACAGCCCACCGGTCTTCAACAACATTCTCGCCTACAAGGACGAGGTGGTGCCGTGGATGCGTGAGCTGACCGAAGCCTGTCATGAGCACGGCACGGCGGTCATGATCCAGCTGACACACCTGGGGCGCCGCACCCGCTGGGACAAAGCGGATTGGTTGCCGGTCATTTCGGCTTCGAATCACCGTGAGGCCGCCCACCGCGCCTACCCCAAGAAGGCGGAACTCTGGGATATCGAGCGCCTGATCCGGGATTACACCGATGCCGCCGAGCGCATGCATGCCGCCGGCCTGGATGGACTCGAGATCCAGGCCTATGGGCATCTGATGGATCAGTTCTGGTCGCCGCTGACCAATGAACTCGACGGGCCTTACGGCGGCAGTCTGGAAAATCGGCTGCGCTTTACCTTCGAGGTGCTGGCGAGCATCCGCGAGCGGGTCGGCGAGAGGTTCCTGCTGGGCGTGCGCTACACCGGCGACGAATGCCTGCCGGGAGGCTTCGACGCGCGCGATGGCATGGAGATATCGCACCGGCTGAAGGACAGCGGCCTGGTGGATTTCCTCAACGTCGTGAAGGGACATATCGATACCGACCCGGGCCTGACGGATGTCATTCCGATCCAGGGCATGCCCAGTGCGCCGCATCTGGATTTCGCCGGCGAGATCAAGCGCGAAGTCGACTTTCCCACCTTCCACGGCGCCAAGATTCAGGATGTCGCCACGGCGCGTCACGCGATCGCCTCCGGCAAGGTGGACATGATCGGCATGACGCGTGCCCATATGGCCGACCCGCACCTGATGAAGAGGGTCATGGAGGGGCGCGAAGAGGAAATTCGCCCCTGTGTCGGTGCCAACTACTGTCTCGACCGCATCTACCAGGGCGGGGCGGCCTACTGCATCCACAACGCGGCGACCGGCCGCGAGACCACCATGCCGCATACCATTGTACCGGCCGACACCCGGCGGAAAGTCGTGGTGATCGGCACCGGGCCTGGCGGCCTGGAAGCGGCGCGAGTGGCGGCCGAGCGCGGACACGAAGTGGTCGTATTCGAAGCCGCCGACGCGCCCGGTGGCCAGATTCGCCTGACGGCACAGAGCGAACGTCGTCGTGAAATGATGGGTATCGTCGACTGGCGTTACGAGCGCTGCCAGAAGATGGGCGTTACCTTCCATTTCAATGTCTTCGCGGAACAGGACGAGGTGCTCGCGGAATCGCCGGATGTCGTCATCGTGGCGACCGGCGGCCTGCCCAACGAGCAGGCGCTGGCGGAAGGCAACGAACTGGCGGTGACGGGCTGGGATATTCTCTCCGGTCACGCTAAACCGGGCAGCAACGTGCTCGTTTACGATGACGCCGGCGATCATACCGCACTGCAGGCGGCGGAAATCGTCGCCAAGGCGGGCGGGAAGGTCGAGTACATGACCGCTGACCGGACGCTGGCGTCGGAAGTCATGGCCATGAATCTGGTGCCGTACATGCGCTCTCTGCAGGTGCGAGACGTTACCTTCACGCCCACCTTCCGGTTAAAGGGCATTCGCCGCGATGGTAACGATCTGGTGGCCTCAGTCAGCAGCGACTACACCCAGGTCGAGAAGGAACGGCGAGTCGATCAAGTGATCGTGAACTTCGGCACTCTGCCCATGGCGGACCTCTACGAAGAGCTGAAGCCGTTATCGAGCAATCTGGGCGCGGTCGACTACGACAACCTGATCGTCGGCAGCCCGCAATCGCTCGATACCAACCCGGACGGCAAGTTTCAGTTATTCAGAGTCGGCGATGCGATTTCTCATAGAAACACGCATGCGGCGATCTATGATTCGCTGCGGTTGGTAAAAGATCTGTAAAGTTCCCACGGCTGCGTCCGGCAAATGAAGTTCGCCATCGAGCACAGGCCACCGATCGGTGGCCTGTGCGAAGATCAGCGCCCGCGCATCGCGCGATAGAGCGCTTTCCCGCGGTTGACCATCATCAGGCCGGTGAGGGCGCGCTTGAGCCAGCGCCCGGTCGAACGCGGCTTGCGCGCGCCGCGCATAGCGAAGAGGCCGCCGACGGCCATCAATGGAATGCGCCACTGCATCAGCTTGTTCCATCCCGCGTCGATCGGGGCCGTGGCCTCGCGCCACTCCCGCATCGCCGCCGTCATGTCCAGACGCTGCTGCAGGATCTCGTCTTCGAGGTCGTCGATCTGCTGTTGGCGGCTGCGCTCAGTCATGGGACGGCTCCAGGGCCTGGCGATCACGCTCGAGATGATGCAGCGTGGCGGCCATCAGTTTGCGGCGCTTGGCGATGCGCTTGGCTGCCAGCAGCAGAATGGCCGATACCACGAACAGGATCCCCGAGCAGATGGCAATCGCCTGGAGACGGTGCTGCTCCCAATACACCACCACGATCAGCAACAACAACATGCCGACGGCGAAGGAGAGCATGATCAGCCCTGCGCCGGCCAGCAGCAGCAGCGTCAGCATGCGGTCGCGTTCCGCTTCCCATTCCACCACGGCGAGACGCAAACGCGTCTCGCCGCTGGCAATGAGATTGGCGATCAGGCGCCGCGCGGCGTTGATCACATTTTCCGCCGGCCCCGCCATCAACGACGCCCCAGCAGCAGCCCCAACACGACGCCGACAGCCGCACCGATGCCGATACTGGCCCACGGGTTTTCATGTACATAGCGGTCGGTGGCATCCATCTGCTCCCTGGCGCTGGCATAGAGCTTTTCACCGCGCGCTTCGAAGCGCTCCCGTGTCGCCTGCAGACGCTGCTGGGCTCGCTTGCGCATCTCTGCGACATTGCCGCGGGAGTCGTCCGCAGTGGCTTGAATCAGCTCCTCCACCGTATGCGACAGGTTGCGAAGGTCTTCCTTGAGCTGCTCGGTCGAGGCTTCGCGCTCGCGCTCGGAGTGATTGTCACCGACGGGTTGCATGGTCATGGTGTCTTCCTTTGACAGTCAATTAACATGAATCAGCATAGACAGGCTATCTGCAGGGATCAACGCGTGCCGGGAATGCCGGCGAGAAAGGTGTTGATGCTGAAGCCCAGCCCGATGCGCTGAACGTCGTGGTCGTAATCGATCAGGCTTTCGCCATAGCCCTTGTAATACTGCACATAACCGCGGACCTTGCCGAACAGCGGAAAGGAGTAGTCGAGCTGACCGCCGTAATGGGCCTTGCCCGGATTGCCGCGTACCATCAACGAGACTTCCTGGTCACCGAATGCGCGCACCAAGGTCAGATCGCCATAGCCGATGTAATTTTCCAGATCGGGGTTGTCGTCGTCTTCATCGTTTTCCGGAATGCGCCAGTGCGGCATGATGCTGAACGCCCAGTCTCCACGCTGAAAGATCGACTCGGCATATATCCGGTTCCAGCTGCGTGACAGCGGATCCGAGCGGCCGTTGGATTGATGCGCGAAGCCGACCCGGTTGATGGTGTTGATCCAGCCCCACAGCGTCCGGTTGTTGTCGAAACTGACGAAGGCTTCCGGTTCATAGTTGGTCTCGCGGAAGGGCGAGGAGGCTTCCGAATTGTAGGCCTGCCACCAGCTGCGCTGGGTGTAGGCAAAAAAGAGATCGCCATTGTCGCCGAAGATGTCCTCGATCAGCTTCACCTTGAAGCTGATCTGGAATTTCATCTCGGCATTGTCGACATCGCCTTCCGAGGAGATTTCACGGAAGTCGGCTTCGTCCGGATCGGTATTGTAGGTCCACGGCATGAGGTAATTGCGACGATAGGCAGTGATGGCGAGAGGATTCTCCACCGTCTCCGCTTCGAGATCGCGACGCACTTCCGCCTGCTCGTTCGCCTTCTGTACGGGATCGTTATCGTCAGTGGTCGACTGCGCGGTTGCCACGGGTATGGTGAACATTCCAAGCAGTGAAAGGCCGATATAGCGCAGCGAACGAGTTGGCGTCATAAGACTATCCTGTCGGAATGATCCTGTAGTGGGAAACCGGGTCGGACTCGGTGCGACAGGTTTCCGATGAGTTAGCGACGATTTCTAGCATGTCGTCGGATTAAATCAAACTGAGGCCAAGGCGTCGGCGGATGCCTGAGCCGGCCGATAGGCGACAACTCGGAATCCGTTCGCTCCGGCGGTAAACTCCGAAGCCGATAGGGAATCGCGCCGCTCCGAAAGGCAGCAGCCGTGTGGATGGATACAGTAACGAGGAGTCTGCATGTCGGATTACCCGGCCGGGGAAACGCCTTTCGGGCAGCAAGGTCCACGATTTCGCGGGGTGTTGCAATCATTGAATGATGTGGTCCTCGGCACGACCCTTGGCAAAGTGGCTCAGCGTATCATTTTCCCTGCATTGGCATTGTGCATACTGATGACAAGCGCCCTGGCACTGGCGCAGTCGCAGGACGAACTCCCCAGCCGCGGCACGCTTCAGGCCGAGCAGGAGAAGCTCGAGCAGATCGATTCGCCCGATGAGCAACAGCAGTCCGATCTCGAGCAACTCAGGATCGCGCTACAGACGATGGACACGCTCGAGGCGACCCGCAAGGACCTGCAGGCGCTCGAACGCAACGTGCAGCAGGCTCCGCAGCAGATTCGCGAGCTCGAGCGCCAGCTGGCGGCGCTGAGTGACGAGCATCCTCCCGAAGCCGATGCCCTCGACCGGCTCTCGGTCGAGACGCTGGCCAAGCGCACCAGCGAGTCGCTCGATCAGCTGGAGACGTTGCAGAATCAGCTCGCTTCCGTCAACGCCCGCCTGATCAGCGCCGAGACGCTTCCGGAGCGCGCGCAGTCGGCCATGGCCGACGCCATGACACGGGCCGAGCAGGCCCGCTCCCGGTTGCAATCTCCCAGCGAGGACGACAGCGCGACCTTCGATCCCGAGCAGGCGCGCTACCAGCTAGAGCTGGCGTTGGCCGAACTGCAGGCCGAATACCATCGTCGCGAGTTGGCGAACAACACCCAACTGCGTGAGCTCAACGTCCAGCGGCGCGACTTGCTGGCGCGCCAGGTGGCGATGGAAGAGGCCCAGCTCGATGCGCTGCAGGCGGCGCTCGACCGCGCCCGGCGCGCTGAGTCGGAGCGCGCCGTCGCCGACATCAGCAAGGAGGACGCCGAGACGCTTGCCGAGCACCCGGTGCTGCGCGACATCCAGCAAACCAATCGCGAGTTGAGCGACCGCTTGCTGGAAGTCACCGACCGCACCAACGTTCTGATTCGTCAGGCGATCGATACCCGCTCGCAACTCGACCAGGTGCGCCAGATCAAACGCACCCTGGATGAGCAGATCGAGGCCGTTCGCGGCAGCCCGCTGTTCTCGCGAATTCTCAATGAGCAGCGCCGTTCGCTGCCGGAACTCGATACGCTGGGAGGCCTGCAGGAAGAGATCGCCCAGACGCGACTGAGCCAGTTCGATCTGGTGGATCAGCGCGACGCCCTGAGTCATCCGCGCGAACTCGCCGAGAAGAGCCTGGCCGACACCGACATCGCGGTGACGCCGTCGCTGGTCGATGCGCTGGTCAAGCTGTTCCAGTCGCGCAGCGAGATCCTCGAACAGCTCGACAAGGAGTACGGCAACCTGCTGACCGTGGCGATCGATCTGCATCTCAATCAGGAGCAGCTGGCGGAGATCACGACGTCGCTGCGCGCGGCCATCGAGGAGCAGCTGTTCTGGGTCGCCAGTGCCCGGCCGCTGACGCTGAGCTGGTGGCGCGACGTGCCCGTCAACCTGGCGCACCAGGTCAGCGACGGTGCGTGGCAGCGGGCCGTGATGAGTCTATGGCGGGTGCCCGACCTGCGCGCTCTGGCTGTCATTCCGGGGCTCCTGATTCCGGTGGTGCTGCTGCTGTTGAGGCGCCGGATCAAGGTCCGGCTGCTCAACCTGCACGAGCAGATCGGTCGTCTCAAGCGCGACACCCAGATGCACACGCCGCGGGCGATTTTCTACAATGCGCTGCTGGCGGCGCATGGGCCGCTACTGCTGGCGGTGGTGGGCGGTCTGCTGCGGTTGGGAGAGGGCGATTTCGCCGAACGGTTCGGCGACACCCTGCTGCGATTGGCGCTGGCCTGGGGCGTGCTGGGCTGGGCGCGTCGGCTGTTGGTCCCGGATGGCGTGGCGACGCGCCATTTTCACTGGTCCATGGGCTATGTGGCGCGGTTGCGCCGGCTGCTGTTCTGGCTCGGTATTGCATTGATCCCGGTCATCCTGATCAGCGGTGTCTCGCCGGGGAGCCAGGCCGAACTCTCCAGCCGGCCGCTGTCGATGTTGCTGTTGCTGGCGGGCCTGCTGGCGATGAGCTGGATTCTGGTGCGTCTGATCCTGGCGCATGTTCCCTATTTCGGCCTCAAGCTGTTTCGTTTGTTGCTGGGACTCGGACTGGCGCTGGTGCCGCTGATCCTCGGCGGATTGATTGCGCTGGGCTACGAGTACGCGGCGTTGCGCCTGATCGGACGCTTCATCAACTCGCTATACGTGTTCGGGCTGTGGATTCTGGTCGAGGCGACTGTGGTTCGCGGTCTCGCCGTGGCTCAGCGTCGGCTGGCCTACCGGCGTGCGGTGGCGCGTCGGCGAGCCCAGATTCAGGAGGGCGCCGAGGGCGGGCTCGAAGTCATCGAGGAACCGCCGCTCGACATGGAGCAGGTCAATCAGCAATCGCTGAGACTGTCCAAGCTGATTCTGTTCATCGGCTTCACCTTTACCTTCTATCTGATCTGGTCGGACCTGCTCGAGGTGTTCTCGTATCTCGATCACGTCAGCGTCTGGGAGATCGAACATGGTCAGGGCGAGGCGATGACCCTCGATCCGATCACCATCGCCGACGTCCTCATTGCGTTGGTGACCGTGGCGCTGACCCTGGTGATGGCACGCAACCTGCCGGGCCTGCTCGAGGTCATGGTGCTCTCCCGGCTCAAGCTCAAGCAGGGCAGTGCCTACGCCATCTCTTCGCTGCTCTCCTACACCATCATCGGCACCGGGATCGTGGTATCGCTGGGGACGCTCGGGGTGTCGTGGGACAAGCTGCAATGGCTGGTGGCGGCCCTCGGCGTGGGGCTGGGCTTCGGTCTGCAGGAGATCTTCGCCAACTTCATCTCCGGTCTGATCATCCTGTTCGAGCGCCCGATGCGCATCGGCGACACCATCACGCTGGGCCAGCTCCACGGCTCGGTCAGCCGGATCCGTATCCGTGCCACCACGGTGACCGACTTCGACCGCAAGGAGATCATCATCCCCAACAAGACCTTCGTCACCGATCAACTGATCAACTGGTCGCTGTCGGACAATGTGACGCGGGTGGTGTTGACCTATGGCGTCGCCCACGGCTCCGACCTCGACGAGGTCCACCGCTTGCTACGCCAGGCGGCCGACGAAAATCGACGCGTGCTTCGCGACCCCGAGCCGCAAGTGTTCTGCATCAGCTATGGCCCGACGGCGTTCAATTTCGAGCTGCGCATTTTCGTCAACGATCTGCTCGACCGGCTCTACGCCAGCGACGAGATCAATCGCCGCCTGGACCAGTTGTTCCGCGAACACGGCATTCGGGTGGCGTTCAACCAGATGGATGTCTGGCTGCACAACGACAGTGGTCAGTCGGCGCGGGTGCAACGGTCGACGGGCCGGTCGGTGGAGTTGGGTACGCCGTCCGCGCGCGAGGCCCGCAGCGGCGATGACGGCCATCTGGGCGACAGCGACGTGGGCGGCGCCGGGCCGGACGGCGACGGTGGCGGAGACGCCGGGCGTTGACCGGCCCTTGCGCCGGCTTCGGGGCGCTGTAAAAAGCGACTCAATGCCTGATCGCGTGGAGCAGAAATTCGCGATTGCCGTCGCCGCCCTGGATCGGGCTTTCCTGCCAGTGGTCGATTTCGAGGCCGAGCGACTGGCAGGTCTGCCGCAGCGTGTCGGCGACGGTGTCGTAGAGCGCGCTGTCGCGGACGATGCCGCGAGCATCGACCTTGCCGGGGCCGACCTCGAACTGCGGCTTGACCAGCGAAAACAGCTCGCCGCCGGGACGCAGCAGCCGGGCGATCTCGGGCAGAATCAGCGTCTGCGAAATGAACGAGACATCCATCACCACCGCGTCGATGCCGTCGGGCGTGAGCGCCTGGAATCGCGCATATGGCAGCTGGCGCGCGTTCACGCCTTCCAGACAACAGACCCGCTCATCCTTGCGCAGTGACGCATCCAGCTGATCGTGGCCCACCTCGATGCCGATGACTCGCCGGGCGCCGAAGCGCAGGGCGCAGTCGGTGAAACCGCCGGTGGATTGTCCGATATCGAGTACGACCCGCCCATCGAGACGACGTTCCAGTGCGCTGAGCATTGCCTCGAGCTTGAGTCCGGCGCGGGACACGTAGCGCTCCTCGGGCGCCTCGGTGATATCGAGCTCGATCGTTTCCGGCAGTTTCTCTCCCGGTTTGCTGGCGACTCGCCAGCGTTCGCCGTCGCGGATACGGACATAACCCTGGCGAATCAGGCGTTGGGCGCGCGTGCGCGAGCGCACATGCGCGGCGACCAGTTGGTCGAGGCGTTTCATGGGTTCGAAGGTTCCTGTGGCGAAGCGGGCAAGGGAGCCGGCAGAGGTGCGGGATCACCCAGCGGGCCGTCGGAAAAGGTTGCGCGGTTCTCGAACGCCTGTTGCCACTGTTCGAGCAAGGTCTGGCGCTTGAGCGTGTCCAGGGTCGCCAGCAACCCGGGGCCGATCTCGACCGGACGGATGGCATCGCCCAGGCGCGCTCGCAGCGCCTGGGCGGTCCCTTCGCCGTCGACCCGTGGGTGCACGGCACCGAGCGTTGTCCGGGTGGCCAGCAACGTTTGCGCCGCGCTGCTCAGCAGATAGTCGATGAAGCGTGCGGCGGTGTCCGGATGCGGGGCGTTGCGCATCATCATGACCAGGCGCTGGAGAACCAACGCGTAATCCTGCGGTACCACCATGACGAGTTCCGGGTGGGTGGCAACGTAATTCTGCACATAAGAGCCGATCAGGTTGTAGCCGATCCAGTAGCGTCCGTCGCTGAGCCCTTCGAGCATCGCCTGTGTCGTGGTCTCCAGGGCGGCGTCGCTGCGCCCCAGCGCCTCGACCAGATCCCAATAGCGTGCCGAGATGCGTGCATCCTCGATGGCATAGGTATAGCCGGCACCGCTCAAGCGGGGATCGTAGGTGACTACACGGCCGTGCAGTGTGTCGGAATGGTCGTTCAACCGGGCGAGCAGGTCGGCGTGGCTTTGCGGCGGCGCCATTCGTTCGGCCAGATCACGACGGTAGACCATCACGATCGGCTCGAAGGTGACGCCGAAGAGTTCATGGCGCCAGCGTGCCCAACTCGGCCAGGCTTCGGCGGCCACGGAATCCACCCCCGCGGAGAGCCCTTCGTTGGCCAACTGGTACTGCCATGGCATGGCCGGTGACATGATCACGTCCGCTTGCGGTGCGTCGCGCTCCTGCAGCACCCGGGTATGCAGCGCGAGGGTTTCGAGGTTGTGATAGTCGATCGCGATATCCGGATTGCGACGATGGAAGTCCTCGAGTAGCGGACGCATCTGCGGCGGATCGAGCACACCGTAAATGCTCAGTGGGCGTGCAGTGTCACCCTGGGCCCCGAAATGCAGCGTGGTCGCGCTCGCGCCGACCGGCATCAGTGCCAGTAGCCCCGTGATCAGCGACCACAGCGCGAAGCCAAGTGTGCCAGCGGCACGCGGCATTTTCAGCCGCCGGAGGGAAACGTCAGAACGATGCATAGGCCGGGACGCTCGGGATGATCGGGATGGGTGTCATGAAGACTCAGTCGAATATCGTGGGCGCGGGCGATGCCATCGACGATGGCCAGGCCGAGACCGGTGCCCGAGCCGCTTTCCTGGCCGCGATGGAAGGGGCGCAGTACCAGCAGGCGCTGGGATTCTGGAATGCCCGGGCCATCGTCCTCGACCATCAGGCACAGCGGATCGGCGGTCACGCGCACGGTGATTCGGCTGGCGCCATAGAGCGAGGCATTCTCGATCAGATTGTTTAGCGCCTCTTCCAGTTGCCACTCCGTCGCCGCTACCCGGAGGTTGCCATCGGGCACTTCCACGCCCAGGTCGATGCCGCGCCGGTGGCAGCGGGAAAACGCCTCGCGCACGCAGCGCTGGGCGAGGGCGACCAGATCCACCGACTGACTGGCCGGCGTCGCTTCCGGGTTGTTGAGGCGCGTCAGCGACAGCAGCTGACCTGCCAGGCGTGCGGTCTTGGCCGCGCTGTCATGCATGGTGTCGAGCGCTTCGCGCCAGGCCTTGGGGTCGTCCTGGCGCAGCGCCAGCTCGGCCCGCGCGGACAGCCCGGCCAGCGGCGTGCGCAACTGGTGGGAGGCATCGCCGATGAAGCGCTCCTGGTTGGCGCGCACGCGGCGCATGCGTGCCAGCAACTCGTTGAGGGCCTGGCGCAATTCCGCGAGTTCCCGCGGCAGCTTCAGCTCGAGCGGGGCCAAGGTGCGCGGGTCGCGTTGACGGATCGCCCGGCGCAGTCGGGTCAGCGGTTCGAGGGCGAAACGTGCCGACAGCAGCACCACGACCATGGCGAGCAGGGCGATGAGCGCGATATTGACGAAGCTGGACAGGAACAGCTGGTTGGCCAGCGCCTCGCGACCTTCCCGGGTCTGCGCCACCCGGACTTCGAAGCGATCGCTGCGATCCCAGCCCTCGAGCCGCGAGCGCAGCACGCCCAGGCGTACCGACATGCCCCGGGAGTCGACATCGCCATAGCTCATCTGGCCGCTGTCGCCGGGGGGCAGAGAAGGGAGCGAGCGATTGCCGGTGACGAATTGCCCCCGGGCATCGTAAAGGGCATAGAACACGCGCTCCCGGGCGTCGGTGGCCAGCATCTCGAGGGCGGAAGGCGGCAGGTCCATCCATAGCCGGCTCTGCTGCCAGCGAACCTGTTCGGCGATCGACAGCGATGCGGCGTCGAGCAGGCGGTCGAAGGCGCGATCGGCGGCCTCGCGCGAGGCGAACCAGGCCTGGAGCAGCATGATCGCCACCAGTATCAGCAGCGGACAGAGCAGCCAGATCATCAGCCGCCGATAGAGGCTCAGATGCGATAGGCGCAGGCGTCGCGCAACGCTCACTGTGCCTCCAGCAGGTAACCAATGCCGCGCACCGTGCGCAAACCGACATCGGAGCCCGACAGCCGCCGGCGCAGGCGATGGACGTAGACTTCGATGGCGTTGTCGCCCATCGCTTCGCCGGCGAAGGCTTCGTCGAGCAGGCGTGCCTTGTCGACCGGCTCGTTGGCATAACGGATCAGGCACGCCAGCAGGCGGTGTTCACGCGGCGGCAGCGACAGCGTTTGGCTGCCCAGGGTAAAGCGTTGGCGCTGTGGGTCCAGGCGTAGCGAACCCAGCGAGAGCGGATCGTCCCGGTCGTTCTGGCGCCGGCGCAGCAGCGCCCGCACACGGGCTTCCAGTTCGTCGAGCGCGAAGGGCTTGGCGAGATAGTCGTCGGCACCGAAATCGAGTCCCCTGACGCGATCTTCGATCGCCGCGCGGGCGGTCAGGATGAGCACCGGGGTTTGGCGATCATGAGCGCGCAGCGTGGCCAACACGTCGAGACCGCTGCGGGTGGGCAGGTTGAGATCGAGCAGGATCAGATCATAGCCATGTTCCTGTGACAGCCGGCTGTCGGCCTCGCCGCCGTCGCCGATACCTTCGACGACCTGGTTCTCGAGCGTCAGCGTCTCGGTGAGAGTACTGGCCAGCAAGGGGTCGTCCTCGACCAGCAGCAGCTTCGTTCCCATTGCGGCAGGCTCCAATCATCGCGAGGCAGGGAATTGTAAACGAAAGCGATACGGGCGCATTGAACTTTAGTCGACTTTTGCGCTCGGGCCGTTGACCGTTACAGGCGCTAACCCTAATTTCCGCACACAGGAACAAAGTTCTACCTTACGAAACTGTAAGGTTGGTGTCAGCTTCGATCATCCTGCTTCGATCAACAAGGAGAAACCCATGATTTCCGCCAAGACGCTGAAATGGGTAGCCGCCGCAGCGCTAACGCTGACAGCATCGAGTGCCATGGCCTTCGAGCCGTCCGGCAAAGTCGAGTGTATCGCGCCCTCCGATCCGGGCGGCGGCTGGGATTTTACCTGCCGTAGCGTGGGTAATGTCCTGGAAGAGTTGGATTTGGTTCCGGCCAGCGTTCAGACCATCAACATGGCGGGGGCCGGTGGCGGGGTGGCGTTCGCGCATACCGTGAGCAAACGTGCCGGTGATGACCAACTGCTGGTGGCGGCTTCCACGGCGACCACTACACGCCTGGCACAGGACCAGTTCCCCGGCATGGATGCTGACATGGTCAACTGGATCGGGGCCGTCGGTGCCGACTACGGCATCATCGGTGTCGCCAAGGATTCGCCCTACCACAATCTCAACGAACTGATGGACGCGATGAAGGACGATCCTCGCGCGGTCAAGTTCGCTGGTGGTAGCGCCAATGGCGGCTGGGATCATCTCAAAGTCTTGATCGCTGCCAAGGCCGCTGGCGTCGAGAACCTACCACGCATCCCCTATCTTTCCTACAACAACGGTGGCGAAGCGATGACCCAGGTCATCGGCGGTCACGTCGATGCGTTTACCGGCGACATTTCCGAAGCCCAGGGTTTCATGGAGTCTGGCGATCTGCGTGTGCTGGCGGTGCTCTCCGATGAGCGTCTGCCTGGCGATCTCTCCGACATCCCGACCGCCAAGGAGCAAGGGATCGACGCCGTCGGCCCGAACTGGCGTGGTTTCTACATGCCGGCGGACATCGACGACGACGCCAAGCAATACTGGGTCGACGCCATGGACAAGCTCTATAACAGTGACCAGTGGAAGAAGGTCATGAAGAGCAACGGATTGATGCCGTTCCATCCGGAATCCGGTGAGTTCGATGCCTTCGTCCAGCAGCAGATCGAGGATATCCATTCACTGTCGCAGGAAATCGGGCTGATTCAATGAGCAAACTCAATGACCGCGTCTTCGGCCTGGTCATGTTGGCGGTGGCCGTTGCCTACTACTATGGCGCCACCCAGTTTCCGGTCCCCTTCGGGGGATCGGAAGCCGTTGGGCCGGAGACGTTTCCCAAGATCCTTGGCGTCGTGCTGGCCATTTGCAGTCTGTACATGATCGTCAAACCCGACCCGGACAATCCTTGGCCGGCGGCGCGAACCTTCGTCGAACTGGGCGTTGCGGTCGTCGTGCTGATTCTCTACGCACTGTTACTCGAGCCGCTCGGTTTCATCATCGCCACCACCCTGGCGATCGGCACGCTGTGCTGGCGCATGGGAGCGAAACCGCTGCGTGCCTATCTGACCGGCTTGATCAGCGGCATCGTGGTCTTCGTGCTGTTCACCTATGGCCTGGAATTGCCGCTGCCGCTCGGCCTGCTGGAGATGAGCTGATGGAAACGCTTCACTATCTTGCGCTCGGCTTCGGCGTGGCGCTGCAGCCCGAGAACCTGATGTTCGCGCTGATGGGCTGTTTCATCGGCACGCTGATCGGCGCACTGCCCGGCCTGGGACCGGCCAATGGCGTGGCGATTCTGATCCCGCTCGCCTTCACCCTCGGGCTCAAGCCGGAAACCGCGCTGATCATGCTGACCGCCGTCTATGCCGGCGCCATGTATGGCGGGCGTATCTCGTCGATTCTGCTCAATATTCCCGGCGATGAGCCGGCGATGATGACCTGCCTCGACGGCTATCCCATGGCGCGCAACGGCAAGGCCGCCGAGGCACTGGCAATCTCCGCCATCGCCTCCTTCATGGGCAGTTTGATCGCCACCGTCGGCCTGATTCTGCTGGCGCCGCTGCTGGCCCGGTTCGCGCTGACCTTCGGTCCGGCGGAATATTTCGCGTTGTTCGTGCTGGCCTTTGCCACCCTGGGTGGCATTACCGGCAAGAATCCGATGAAGACGCTGATGGCCGCGGCCATCGGCCTGATCATTGCGACTGTCGGCATCGATCTCTCCACCGGTACGCAGCGCTACACCTTCGGCGTGCTGGAGCTTTACGAGGGTGTCGATTTCATTATTGCGATCGTCGGCCTGTTTGCGGTGTCGGAACTGCTGTTCTTCATCGAGGAGAAAGCAGGCAAGGGCCGCGAGATGATCAAGGTCAATCCGCTCAAACTGAAGTGGCGCGAGATCCTGTCGATCTTCCCGACCTCGATCCGCGGTGGCGTGCTCGGGTTCATCGCCGGCGTCCTGCCGGGGGCCGGGGCATCACTGGGTAGTTTCATCACCTACACGCTGGAGAAGAAGATCGTCGGCCAGAAGGGCTATTTCGGCGAGGGTGATCCGCGCGGTGTCGCCGCGCCGGAGTCCGGCAACAACGGGGCTTCCAGCGGGGCACTGGTGCCGATGCTGACGCTGGGTGTGCCGGGTAGTGGCACCACGGCGGTGCTGCTGGCAATGCTGGTGTCGCTCAACATCACCCCCGGACCGCTGATGTTCACCCAGAACGCCGAACTGGTGTGGGGCGTGATCGCCGCACTGCTGGTCGGTAATTTCATCCTTCTGCTGCTCAACATCCCACTGGTCGGGGTGTTCGTGAAGATCCTCTCGGTACCACCGATGTATCTGCTGCCGATCGTGACCATGGTCGCGTTCGTGGGCATCTACTCGATCAGCCACTCGACCTTCGATCTTGACTTCATGATCGCCTTCGGGGTTGCCGGGTACATCCTACGCAAGCTGGAGATTCCGCTGGTACCGGTGATTCTCGGACTGCTGCTGGGGCCGGAGATGGAGAAGAACCTGCGCCATGCGATGCAGATCTCCGACGGCGACTGGTCGATCCTGTGGAGCAGCCCGCTGTCGATCGGTCTATGGTTGGTGGCGATCATCGGACTGGTGTTGCCGGTGATCGTGGGGCCGATCCTGCGACGTCGAATGCAGGCGGCCAAGGAGAAGGTTGGCTAGGAACCGATGGTGGCGACGAATGCCTCGTCGGGTCTTTATCGGCCTGACGGGGCATCTTTTTTTGTATCTTACGATGATTCCTGTTCGGCATTGTGGCAAAGCCCATCCGCAGGTCGCCAAGGACATTGCCGCCGAAACCGGACTGGCCCATCGGCCCGTCACGGACGGGCCGATCTACCTGCACAGCGTCATGCTCGCCAGTGGGCGCTACGCGATGCTCGATGACGGCATGGGGTTCTCGCTGGTGCCGTGGAAGCCGGTAATCGGACCGAAGCTGGGGCAACTCGCCGCCACGGTACGCGGCGATGACCGTGATTTACGCGGTGCGCTCCTGGTTCCGAACCGTCAAGCGCCGGTGCGATCGCCATCGACGCCATCCAGAAAACCGGCGACGATTCTCCGGCTCTCGCCCAGGTCGTGCAGCTTTTCGTCCAGCTTCTCGACTTCCCGCCGCAAGGCGGCTCGGACTTCCCGGCAGGGATGAAAGCGTGGCTGGTTGTCGAGGATACAAGGCAGCAGGATGCGGATGGTGTCGATCTTCAGCCCCGCCGCGCTCAGCATGCGGATGCGTCCGGCGGCCTGAACCTCGGCTTCGCGGTAGTCGCGGTAGCCGGATTCGCTGCGCGGCGGATGCAGCAGCCCCTCCTGCTCGTAGTAGCGCAGCATGCGTACGCTGACGCCGGTGCGTTTCGAGAGTTCGCCAATTCGCATGTCCTGATCCTTGACTCTGACAGTGCTGTCAGACTTTAGCATGTGGCAACGGTTGGAACAGTAAGGAGTTGCCGAATGCCATATGCCGATCTTCAAGAGGCAAGGGTTGCGTACAAGGTCGATGGAAGCGGGTCGCCACTGGTGTTGGTACATGGCACAGGGGGCGATGCGGAATCGAATTGGGGCGCATTCGTCGAACCGCTTGGGCGGGAATGGACGCTGATCCGGCCCGACTATTCGGGTTCCGGGGCGACCACGGACGATGGTCATGCGCTTGCCGCTGAGGACCTGACCAGGCAGATTCTTGCAGCCGCCGATGCGGCGGGTGCACAGACTTTTCACCTTCTGGGTTTCTCGCTCGGTGCGGCGCTGGCCGCCAAGATTGCGGGCGATTACCCTGAGTGCGTGCGCTCGCTGATTCTGATGGCAGGCTTCGCCTCCTCGAAGGACCCACGTCAGAAGCTCCAGTTCGAGCTGTGGCGTGACCTAATCGCCATGGATCGGAACGCGATGGCCCGCCTGATCCTGTTGACGGGGTTCAGCCCGGACGCGCTGGTGGTGCTCGGCACCGAAGGCGTCAGGCAAGCGATGGCAGGGACGCTCACGGGTACCGATTGGGAGGGCATGGCGCGACAGGTCGAATTGGATCTGTCGATCGATGTGACCGAGAGTATCGCCCGCATCGCCGCGCCGACGCTGGTCATTGGCTGCACGCACGACCAGATGGTACCGCCCTCGCACGCGAAGGCATTGGCGGCGGCAATCCCTTCCGCGCGCTATGTAGAACTGCCGACGGGCCACCTGGCGCCAATGGAACAACCGCAGGCGTTCATGAATCTGATCGTCCCGTTCTTGCGCGAGCAGGCGCGAGCGCAGGAACGGTGATGTGGCGTTTGGTTCTGCTCTCCGTAGGTGCCTTCGTTGCCCAGACCAGCGAGTATCTGCCGATCAGCGTCATGCCTGCGATCCAGGATGACCTGTCGATATCGGAAGCGGCCGTCGGTGGTCTCGTCACCGGCTATGCCTGGATCGCAGCGTTGTCCGCGACGCCGTTGACGATGCTGACGGCACGGTGGGATCGCAAGACCCTGTTCCTGTCCTTGCTTGGCACCATAGCCGTAGCCGGTAGCCTCGGTGCGGTGGCGCCAAGTTATGAACTGTTAGCCGCTTCGCGCGTACTCATGGCGCTCGCGCACGGCGTTTTCTGGGCGATGCTGGCGGTCCTCGCCGTCCGCCTGGCGCCCCGCATGCCAAGAACGCAAGTGCTGGCCGTTGTCTTCGCCGGCATCTCGCTGGCGGGCGTGGCCGGGGTGCCACTTTGCGCCTTCATCGCGCAGACGGTGGGATGGCGCTGGGCTTTCGCCGGCTTTGCCTCCATGGCAGCGGCGCTGTCGCTGGCTGGCCTCCTCGCGCTTCCAGGCGTGCCTTCCCGGCGCATGGATGAACAGCCGCCCATTGCGTCTCTGCGCGATCAGCGTCTGCGCCGGGTCGTGGCTGCCACGACGATCGTCGTGGCAGGCCATTTCTGCGCCTATACCTACATCGTGCCGCTGCTCGAGCAGACAGCAGGCATGCCGGGCAGGTGGATGCCGGCGCTCCTTTTCGTGTTCGGCATGGCGGGCGCTCTCGGCGTGTTGCTATCGGGTTGGCTATCCTGGCCGGCCATCCGTTTGGCGATGGCGGCAACGGCGGGAATCGCAGTGAGCCAGGCGTGCTTCGGCTTTGCTGGCGGATGGATGCCAACACTGGGGCCCATCCTTGCATTGTGGGGAGCATCGAGCGCCGCGCTGGTCGTCGGCCTGCAGGGCGCGGCCATCGACAGCGTGCCAGACCATGCGGACATGGCGTCCGCGTTCTATGTCGCGGCTTTCAACATTGGCATTGGTGCTGGAGCGATGGTCGGCGGTTTGCTGACAGCGATAACGCCGTTCGTGGCCTTGCTTTGGGTTGGGGCGGCACTGGCAACCTTGGGGCTGCTGATCCTGCGCTCCAACCGGCTTCCGGCAGGTGATTAGCGATATGAACCACTATTTGTCCAGTTTTCAGCATGACGTTTCATATTCACGGGCCACGACCGTTCCGATTACCGCTCCAGGTTGGCGCTATTCTGCCACCGCGCATACACCTCCAGCCGCAGGTGGCGGTCGCCGTCGAGGGTCAACGAGGTGTGTTCGAACGGCTCGGCCTGGCCGTCGATGACCAGCTTGCGCACGCCGTTGCAGGGCGCATGCACGTCGTGCCGTCGACATCATGCCTTGAACTCCGGCGACACCCGTTCCAGCTCGTCCACCAGTGTGTGAATGTCGGCTTCCTGCGTGGCGCGGGCGAAGTCGCGGCGGAAACTCGACAGCATCAGTGGGGCTTGTTCTTCCCAGGCATCCATGCGGGCGTGCAGCGCCGGGTCGGTGAACAGCAGCCAGAGCAGGTTGCGCCGAAGTTGGTGGCGCGCTGGTCTATGCGATATCCATCGGGCTGCTGATCGCATAGGTCGGGCACGGAGCTGGTGCCCACGCGGCTATCGGGGCACGGATCTCATCAAGGTGGGATATCGGCCATTCGGATACTCATCCGCGCAAGGCGTGGGCATGCCTGACCTGCGCGGAGGAACCGCTTCTAGACTGTCTATTCGAGGGGATAGGGCTGTCACAGGTTTATGAGTACAATTCGTACAAAACGTACATTGAGGCGCGTATGCGTACTGTGTCAGCAAGCGAGGCACGGCAAGGCTGGGCAGAAGTGCTGGAGGCAGCTCGGCACGAACCCGTCGTCATCCAGCGGCAACGGCGAGACGTGGCGGTTGTCATGTCGATGGATGAATACGAGCGCCTGGTCAATCTGAATGTGGCGGAGTTCCAGCGCTTCTGCAACCGCGTCGGAGCCAAGGCGCAAGAAACAGGCATGACTGAAGAGGTGCTGGAAGGATTGCTCTCCAGTGAGGACTGATCGCAAGCTGGTGATCGACACCAACCTCTGGATCAGCCGTCTGTTGGTGCCGTATGGGCCAGCGGCCAGGGCTGTGGATCATGGCTTGACGTGGGGTATTGCGCTGTTGTCCGAGGAGACGCTGACAGAATTGAGCGACGTGCTGTCCCGGCCCAAGTTCGACCGCTATGTTTCCCGCGACGACAGGCAAAACTTCCTGCGATTGCTAGGAGGCATCGTCAGACTCATCCCGATCACGCAGCGAATCTCCGCGTGTCGGGACCCGAAGGACGACAAATTCCTCGATGTCGCTCTGAACGGCGAAGCACAACTTCTCCTGGCGGGAGATCAGGATCTGCTGGAACTGCATCCCTTCCATGGGATCGAGATACTCAGACCTGCCGATTTTCTCGAACGGCCAATAGATTGAAACATTGGGCCTATCTACCCGAGCAACTGAAGCAACACTGGAACCGCTGCACAGTGCAGCAGCGGACCGGGGTGAGATTAAGCTCGCTGTTCTGGGGCTCTACGCGGTGTTCTGGCTTGCCTTAGCTGCTCAGCAAATTGGGACGACGGTGATTTTGTGAACTGGAAGGCCGAGGAAAGGGATCGCCTGCAGAGCCTGTTCTACGATCCGATCAACTACAACGATATTCCCGTTCCCGCTTCGACGATCATTGGGCCGGGCGCTTGGTTTGTCTTGCCTCCCTTTGGCGGCTTGACCTTCGTACTCTTCCACGAGTTGGCCACGGCCCCCGGCCTGGCAACCCAACGCGTCAGTTGGAACCAGAAGATGGTGTCTGCCTAACGTATGGTGTCCGGGCATTCCGATCATCTACCACGCTTTACTGATCCCACGGAGCTTTCGGCACGAACCGCTCGGTGAGCAGGTCGACGACATGCCGGATCTTGGCCGACAGGTGTTGGTTCTTCTGCCACACCGCATAGATGGGAAATCCCTGTGTTCTGATCCTGGGCAGCACACGTTTCAGATGCCCTGAACTCAAATGTTTGGCGACCAGCCAGTCCGGTAGTAGCGCGATCCCGTGCCCGGCCAGCGCCGCGTCCAGGATGGCCTCGCTGTGATTCAGGCCCAGGCGCCCACGTACCGCCAGCGGCTGACTGCGGCCGTGGCGATCGCGGAAGTACCAGGGGCGAGCCTGTCCGCCGCTGCCGAGGGTGATGCAAGCGTGCCGTTGCAGGTCGTCCTGGGTGTGTGGCGCGCCGTGCCGGGTCAAGTAGTCCGGATGGGCGACCAGTACCGTCTGCTGCACGCCCAAGGGTTTGGCGACCAGGGTGGCGCTGTCTTGTAGCGGTCCGATACGGATCACCAGATCGATACCATCCTCGACGAGATCGCTATGGCGGTCGGTCAGGTTGACGTCCAGCTCGAGCCTGGGATGCATCGAGGCAATGTCCAGCAACGCTGGCAGTACCCAGCGTCGGCCGAAGACCATCGGCAGAGCGATGCGCAGACGCCCGGCCAACTCATGCCGCTGAGTCGTCATCTGTGCCTGCGCGCCTTCCAGCTCCGCCAAGGCCCGCAGGCAACCATCGCTGAATCGGTGGCCTTCGTCGGTCAGGCTCAGCCGGCGTGTGGTACGTTGGAACAGTTGAATCCCCAGTCTGTCTTCCAGGCAGCTAATGCTCTTGGCGACGCCCGATTTGCTCATGTCCAGCCGTTCGGCCGCGTGCGTGAAGCTGCCGGCCTGGACGACCTGCAGGAAGATGGCGATGCCGCGGAAAGGATCTGTCGTATTCATGGGCACCTACTGACGAATTGGAGTCAACTCTGTTGCGATTTTTTCCGCATATATCGCATCTCGATTCGTCAATAAAATGAACTCCCCGAGGGGATCGATGCAACGGCTGTCGATCCACAGACAAACATTCGGAGCGATAGATATGAGTCAAAGTCCGTCCTATACCCTGAATAACGGCGTGCAGATGCCAGCTCTGGGGCTCGGCGTTTTCCAGAGTTCTCCCGAGGAAACCACTGGCGCGGTCTCTACGGCCATTGCCGACGGTTATCGCCTGATCGACACCGCAGCCAGATATGCCAACGAGCGCGAAGTGGGCGAGGGCATCCGCCGCAGTGGCATCGATCGCAGCCAGGTCTTCGTCACCACCAAGTTGTGGTTCACCGACTACGGCTACGACGCGGCGCTGCGTGCCTTCGAGCAGAGCCTGACGCTGCTCGGCCTGGAATACCTGGACCTGTACCTGCTGCATTGGCCGGTTCCCAGCGCCTTCGACGACACCGTCGCGGCCTGGCGGGCGCTGGAGAAACTGCTGTCTGAAGGGCGTGCGCACGCCATCGGCGTCAGCAACTTCAGTCCGAGCCATCTGGAGCGACTTGCCGCGCGGGCGACGGTGGTGCCAGCGGTGAACCAGATCGAGCTGCACCCGTTCTTCGCGCAGCCGCAACTGCGCCAGGTCGATGCGGAACGCGGCATCGTGACCCAGGCCTGGTCGCCCATCGGTAGCATTCGCCGCTACTGGAAGGGCGAGCAAGTGCGGCAGGAGCCGCTGAGCCATCCGGTGATCACCGCGCTGGCGCAGAAGTACGCCAAGACCCCGGCGCAGATCGTGCTGCGCTGGCACATCGAACTCGGCGTTTCCGCCATTCCCAAGTCGGTCAAGCCGGCGCGCATCGCCGAGAACGTCGACATCTTCGACTTCAGCCTCTCCGCCGACGAGGTGGCGGCCATCTCTGCCCTGGACACGGGCGAGCGCGGCGGCCCCGATCCGGAAAAGGTCAGCGCGCAGTTCTTCGGCACCAAGGACAAGAGCTAGTTCCCGGAAAATGGTGCGTGGTGTGTGCTGCTTGGGGACTCTCTTCTCGGCACGACTGCCTGTCTTGCTGATGCCGAGCCGGCAGGTTTCGCCTCCGATTTGACGGATTCCCGAGCACATCGTGAGGGGCCTGGACGTCGGCAGGGCCGTTTGCCGCCGCACCTCTCGTTTTGTGTCTTTCTGCCGATACGCCGGTTGCCCGGCTTCGGTGACATTGGTATAGTGCCGCCTCGCTCGACAACGCCTTGATGGCACGGACTTTGTCGGCAAGCCGATATGTCGCCTGACGATGACATGTCGCGTTTATGGTGGCCCTTGCCGGTCCTCCCGCAACGCTAAACCGCAAACCCCGCCAGGCCCGGAAGGGAGCAACGGTAGTGGTGGCCGCGTGTGCCGGGATGTGGCTGGTGAGGGCCGCCTCCATTTCAGAACCCGTCTACGATCTGCTGCGCGTCGGCAAAACTTTGTTGAAAACATTTTCGGAATGCTCATTTAACTCCATGTAAACTCCGCTTTCTCAAGTGTTTTCGCCTCGTTTGGCTCTAGCTCGCGAGATTGTAGACTGATCTCTGACCTTCTTGGCCTTTCCCCTCTACATTCCAGCGTCGGGTGGCCGAGATCGCCGCTTTCTGCCTCGTCACCTTTCTCCCGACCCTGCTAGAATGGTCCGATCATTATGGTCTTGCCGCTCCGGTCGTCTCGTCCAAGCGCGTGCCGGGAGCCATCGATCAAGTTCAGCCGCGAGCCTATTTGCGAGGAGTGCCGCGCCGCATGAGTTATCAGGTTCTGGCCCGTAAATGGCGCCCGCGTACCTTCCATGAATTGGTCGGTCAGGAACATGTCAGCCGTGCACTGGTCAATGCGCTCGATCAAGGGCGGCTGCATCACGCCTATCTGTTCACCGGTACCCGTGGCGTTGGCAAGACCACGCTGGCGCGGATCCTGGCCAAGTGCCTGAATTGCGAACAGGGCGTGACTTCCAAGCCGTGCGGTGAATGCCAGACCTGCCGCGCTATCGACAGCGGCCGCTTCGTCGATCTGATCGAGGTCGACGCCGCCTCGCGCACCAAGGTCGAGGACACCCGCGAGCTACTCGACAACGTGCAATACGCGCCGACCCAGGGGCGTTTCAAGGTGTATCTCATCGATGAGGTACACATGCTCTCGACTCACAGCTTCAACGCGCTGCTGAAGACGCTGGAAGAGCCGCCGCCCCACGTCAAGTTCCTGCTTGCCACCACCGATCCGCAGAAACTGCCGGTGACGGTGCTGTCGCGCTGCCTGCAGTTCACGCTCAAGAACATGCCGCCGGAGCGGGTGGTCGAGCATCTGACCCGTGTGCTCGAAGCCGAGAATGTCGCCTTCGAACCCCAGGCGCTGTGGCTGCTGGGCAAGGCGGCGGACGGTTCGATGCGCGACGCCATGAGTCTGACCGACCAGGCGATCGCTTTCGGCCAGGGCGAGATCCGGCGTGACGATGTCGCCGCGATGCTGGGGACGCTGGACCATGCCCACCTGATCGCGTTGGCCGAGGCACTGGCCGAGGTGGATGCCGAGCGGCTGTTAGCCGAGGTCGCGGCGCTGGCCGAGCAGGGCCCCGATTTCGCCGGCGTGCTCGACGAGCTTGCCGGCTTGATGCACCGGCTGGCGATCGCGCAGATGGTGCCCAATGCGCTGGACAACGGCCACGGCGACCGCGAGCAGCTGCTGGCGCTGGCGGGGCGCTTCACCGCCGAGGACGTGCAGCTCTACTATCAGATCGCGCTGCAGGGGCGTGGCGATATCGACAGCGCGCCGGATACGCGCACCGCGCTGGAAATGACGCTGCTGCGCATGCTGGCATTCCGGCCGCAGGGCGTGCCCACGCCGCCGCAGACCGAGCTGCCGTTGCGTGGCAGCCAGGAAAGTTCACCGCCTGCGACGACGCCGGCCGAGGCCAACGCTGCCGCCGCGCCGGATACCGCCGCCGATAGCGTCGCTAGGTCTGGCTCCGCGGGCGATGCGGGACAGGCGCCGGCTGGCGGGGGATTCGTGCCATCGGCGATACCTGAAAATGAGCCGGTCACGCAGGCGGGCGACCCAGCGGCCGACGACGGCCCGCCCTGGTCGACGGCGCCCGAGCCGGCGGCGGCTGCGCCGGAGCAAGCGATCGGGCAGGAAAAGCCCCCGGCACCCGAACGGCAGCCCTCGACGGTCGAACCCGTGCCGCCGCCGCCGGACTTCGAAACCATCCAGGCGACGCCGGCGCGCGGGTTCGAGTCCGATGCAGCACCGGCATCGCCCGCCGTGTCCGGCGGCGACGACGCGTCGGCTTGGACCGCCGAGTCCTGGAGTTCGCAGTCGCAGGGATGGGAAGCGGCCGACAACGCTACCGACGCAGAGGCGTGGGAGTCGGACGCCCCGGTGTCCGCCGCCTCCCCGGATGCCGGCGCCGCCGAGGAAGCGGTCGATTCGCCCGAGACGCCACAAGCATCCATGCCGGTTGCGCCGAGTCCGGAAAGCGAAAGCCCCGATCGACTCCCTGGCAGCGCCGAAGGTTCTCTATCGCATGCGCTGTGGCTCGAGCATTTCGATAGCCTCGACATCGGTGGTCTGACACGCAACCTGGCCGCCCACTGCGTGGTGGCCGGCGACGATGGCCGAGTGCTGCGATTGACCCTCGATCCCGGCCAGTCGGCGATGCTGTCGGAGCTGCACGTGGAGCGTATCGCCAAGGCGCTGGAAGCGCTTGGCTATGCGCGCCGCGTCGATATCGAGGTGGCGGCGCTCGACGGCCGGCTCGAAACCGCCAAGGCCAAGCGCGACCGTGAGGCGCGCGAACGCCATGCCCGCGCCGTTGAAGCACTGCGCGGTGACCCGCATGTCCAGGAACTGGAGGCGCGTTTCGGCGCCCGCTTGTTGGAAGAGAGCGTCACTGCCAGCCGGGCTTGAGACCGTCGAGTGTCGTCAGCCTCATTCGGAAGCGACACCCCATTCGAACGAACATCCATTCTAAGGAGCACGTCATGTTCAAAGGTGGCATGGGCAACCTGATGAAGCAGGCCCAGGAAATGCAGGAAAAGATGCAGAAGGTCCAGGAAGAGATCGCGCAGATGGAAGTCACCGGCGAGGCCGGCGCCGGCATGATCAAGGTGACCATGAACGGCCGCCACGACGTCAGCCGTGTCGAGATCGATCCATCGGTGATGGAGGAGGACAAGGAGCTGCTCGAGGATCTGCTGGCGGCTGCCGTCAATGACGCCGCACGCAAGGTCGAAAGCCAGTCCAAGGCGCGTATGGAAGAGGTCTCCTCCGGACTCAACCTGCCACCAGGAATGAAGCTTCCTTTCTGATGAGTTTTTCGCCGCTGGTAGAACAGCTACTGGATAGCCTGCGGGTATTGCCCGGGGTTGGCCCCAAGACCGCGCAGCGCATGGCGTTGCACTTGCTCGAACGGGATCGCGAAGGCGGGCGACGTCTGTCCGAGGCGCTGCTCCGCGCGATCGACGAGGTCGGCTACTGTGAACGTTGTCGCACGCTGACGGAGGAGACGCTGTGTGGCGTGTGCCAGGACGCACGCCGCGATTCGAGCCTGCTGTGTGTGGTCGAATCGCCGGCGGACATGCTGGCGATCGAACAGGCGGGGGGCTATCGCGGTCACTATTTCGTGCTCCATGGCCATCTTTCGCCACTCGATGGTATCGGCCCCGACGATATCGGGCTGGACCAGCTCGAAGCGCGGCTGGCCAACCAGGGCGTTGGCGAGATCATCCTCGCCACCAACCCCACCATCGAGGGCGAGGCGACCGCACACTATATTGCCGAGCATCTGGTCGGGCAGGAGGTCAAGGTCTCTCGACTGGCCTATGGTGTTCCCATGGGAGGCGAGTTGGAGTATGTCGATGGCGGTACGCTCAGCCGCGCCTTTCAGGGGCGTCAGCCATTCTCTCGCGAGTGACGCCGGATCGACATCCGTCGCCCTTGCTGTTCCCCCGTACCCGATATCGATGGCCACGTCCGGTGGCCGGAAGGATTTTCCGCATGCCTGTCAAAGATAGCCCAGTCGAATACAGCCTGAACTGGGTCGATACGCCCGATAGCCTGGCCGCGGCCTGTGCCGCGCTGTCATCAGCCGAGGTGCTGGCGCTGGATACGGAATTCTTCCGTGAATCGAGCTTTTTCCCCATCCCGGCGCTGATCCAGCTCACCGCCGGAACCACCGTCCATCTGATCGATCCGCAGGCGGTCGACGTCAGCGACGATTTCCGACGCTTGCTGGCCGCGGGGCCGACAAAGCTCCTCCATGCCTGCAGCGAGGACCTCGAGGTGCTGTCGATGTGGGCCGGTGTGGAAGTCGCGCCGATCGTCGATACCCAGATCGCCGAATCGCTGCTCGGTAACGATCCCGCGATCGGCTATCGCCGCTTGGTACAGGAGCGCTGCGGGGTCGACCTGCCCAAGGACGAGACGCGTTCGAACTGGCTCGAACGCCCGCTGAGTCAGACGCAGCTCGACTACGCCGCGCTCGACGTCGTGTTCCTGCCGATCATCTGGCGACAGCAGCACGAAGTGCTCGAACGGCTGGGGCGTCAGGCCTGGCTGATGGAGGAGTGCCAGGCGCTGGGCGCTGCCCGGAATGCCGTCTCCAGCGATCGCTGGTATGCGCGCAATCGTCAGCTGTGGCGTTTGAAGCCGCGCCAGATCGAGGCCTACCGGTTGCTGACCACGTGGCGTGAAGAGGAAGTGCGCCGGCGCGACATGCCGCGGGGCTGGCTGGCGAAAGACAATCTGTTGTATGCCATCGCCGAGGCCATGCCGAAGAACCGCTTCGAACTGGCGGCGGTGGATGGCGTCACGCCGTCGCTGGTCAAGCGCGAAGGCGACAGCCTGCTGGCGCTGGTACGAGAGGCGCGTCAACGGGATGAGGCGGCACTGCCGGAGGCACTGCCGATGCCGACTGCGCCACCGTTCAAGCGCCGCATGAAAGCCCTGAAGCGAGTCGTGCAGGCGCACGCCGAGGCGCTTGGCATCGCGCCGGAGCGTCTGGCCAACCGCGCCGAAATGGAAGCGGTGGTCTGCGCCCACCTCAAGCAGACGACATTGCCGCTGCCGAGCGGATGGCGCGGGCGCTGCCTGGCCGAAGATTGGCGTCGGGCGCTGGCGGAGCAGGAGGCGCTCGCCTGATGGAAACGTCGCGACTGTTGTGCGAGAGGGTATTGTACCAGGTGGTCAAGAGTCCTCGGCACGACGAGATGTATCTCTATCTCGACAAGGGGCAGGGCATGGCGCCGGTGCCGGAGGCGCTCAAGCAGCGCTTCGGCACGCCGATTCCGGTGATGACCCTGCTGCTGCGACCGGAACGGCCGCTGGCGCGGGTCGACGTGACCAGGGTCATGGCATCGATCCGCGAGCAAGGATTCTATCTGCAGATGCCGCCGGCCAAGGACGCTTATCTGCTCGACCTGTTCACTCCCCGTGACGAGGCTTGAGCCATGCGCGAGCGATTCTGGGAACGTTTCGCCCTCGAGGAGCTGACCCAGGAAGAGTGGGAGGCGCTGTGCGACGGTTGCGGCAAGTGCTGCCTGGTGAAGATGGAGGACCCCGACAGCGGCGACGTGGCCACGCTGAACGTGGCCTGCCGCCTGCTCGATATCGGCAGTTGCCGCTGCAGCGACTACGACAATCGCTTTCAGCGGGTACCGGAATGCACCCAACTCGGTCTGGACAACCTGCACGACTTCCACTGGCTACCGCATAGTTGCGCCTATCGCCGCCTCGCCGAAGGACGCAAGCTGGCCAGCTGGCATCCGCTGCGTAGCGGCAGCGACCGGCGCATGCACGAGCGCCGGATGAGCGTGCGTCACTTCGCGGTCAGCGAAACCGAGGTCGACGCCGCCGATTACGAAGAGCACATTATCGAGGTCATTCCGCTGGACGATCGCCGCTAGAACTCATTGACGATCTGCTGCGCGTCGGCCAAACATCGTTGAAAACACTTTCGGAATGCTCATTTAACCCCATGTAAACTCCGCTTCCTCAAGCGTTTTCGCCTTGTTTGGCTCTAGCTCGCGAGATCGTAAAGCAGATGCTTAGAACCCGCCGCTCTCTAAAGCCCACAGGATAAAGGCGTCCTGCCGGGCGCCATCCCGCCACGCCTTGAATCTCCCCGACGCACCGCCATGCCCGGCGGCCATGTCGGTGCGCAGCAGCACCGGCCCGCGAGCGCTGCCCAGCTCGGTCATTCGCGCATAGAGCTTGGCCGGTTCCCAGTAGGGCACGCGGGAATCGTGCCAGCTGCCCTGGAGCAGGACGCTGGGATAGGGCTGATTGGTGAGATTGTCGAGCGGCGAGTAGTCGCGGATGCGCCGCCGCGCCGCCGGTTCGTTCGGGTTGCCCCACTCGCCATATTCCGCCGTGGTGAGCGGCAGGTCCGGGTTTTCCATCGTGCGCAGGACATCGACGAAGGGGACGTCGAGTACCGCCGCGCAGAACGCTTGCGGTTCGAGATTGAGACTTGCGCCGACCAACAGGCCGCCGGCGCTGGCGCCATAGGCGGCGATACGCGCCGGATCCGACAGGCCTTCCTCGACCAGCGCATGGCGCGCGGCGAGGAAGTCGCGGAAGCTGTTCTGCTTGTGTTCGAGCTTGCCGGCCAGATACCACGGTTCACCGCGGTCGCCGCCGCCGCGAACGTGGGCCACGGCGAAGGCGATGCCGCGGGAAAGCAGCTCCAGGCGGGCAATCGAAAACCACGGATCGAGCACTTCACCGTAGGCGCCGTAGCCGTAGAGCAGCGTCGGCATCGGCGCCTGGCCGAGACGATCGGCGCGGGCGACGACCGAGACCGGAATGCGCTCGCCGTCGTGTCCTTGGGCCCACAGGCGCCGGCAGGTCAGGTCCTCGGGTTGCAAGTCGCCATGCAGCGGCTGCGCCTTGAGCAGCCGCTGCTCGCCGCTGTCCAGATCGTGCTCGACCCAACGTACCGGCAGCGTGAAGGATTCCTCCCGCAAACGCAGTTTGCGCGTGGCGAAATCCGGCGTATCGCCGAGCGCCACGCTGCACGGCGTCTCCGGCAGCGGCAGGCGGCGTCCCGCCGGCGTTCCGGTCGGGCCGACTTGCTGGTCCAACTCGAGGATGCGCAGATGAACCTGCGCCTCGTTGTGATCGCGTTCGCTGATGACCAGCCCCCAGGCGAAGGCATCGACTCCCTCCAGCGTGACGTCGTCGCGGTGGGCGATCAGCGGCGTCCATTCGTCGGGCCGTTCGACGGGGGCGCTGTCCAGGCGGAAATGCGGCGCTTCGCGATTGTGCAACACGTAAAAGGTGTTGCTGCGATGTTCGAGCGCGTATTCGACACCGGGTTCGCGAGGGCGCACGCAGCGCGGCGGTGTCTCGGGGCTGGCGGCCGGGATCAGATGACACTCGGCGGTATCCTTGGAGGCCGTCTCCAGCACGATCCATTGGCGGGATCGGGTCTTGCCCAGGCCGATCCAGAACTCGGCATCGGTCTCCTCGAAGACTTTGTTCTCCTCGAGAACTTCGCCGCAGCGGTCGTCTTCGGGTCGCAGGCGCCACACGCTGGCGGGCCTTTGGGTGGCGTCGTAGCGGGTGAACAACAGCGTGCGGTTGTCTTCCGCCCAGACCAGCTCGGGGCCGAGGCGTCGGCGCAGACGCCTCGGCTCGCCATCCGGCAGGCGCTTGAGATAGAGGTCGAAGTATTCGTTGCCGCTGACATCCTCGGTCCACGCCAGCCACCGTTCGTCAGGCGAGATCGCCAGGTCGCCGAGTTCCAGATAGTCGTGCGACCGTGAACGCGCCCCGAGGTCCAGCAACAGTTGCGGCGCCTCGCTACCCTCCAGTGCCTGGCGCCACCACAGCGGGTAATCGGCGTCGGCGGCGGTCTCGCTCCAGTAGCGGAAGCGTTCCAGTGCCGTCGGCAGCCCTGTGACCGCCAGCTCCCGGCGCGCCAGGTGTCCCTCGTAGAGCGCCGTTTCGAGCGGCGCAAGCGGCACGAAGAAGCGGTCGCTCTCGCGATTGGCCGCGCGCAGGAACGCTTTGACTTGCGGATCGTCGCGGGATTCCAGCCAATGCCATTCAGGGTCGTCACGACGACGGAAATGGGTGACGGGGGAGACTTCGGTGGTCTGAGTCGAGGGCATAATCGGAGCGTGTCGAGACGAACGGAAGAAGGCGGGCCGGAATCGATCGTGCATGGCGGAAACGTCGCCGTTTTCGCGCCTCTCTCGGCCGGGCGGCTGTGCTTTCGGGGTGTGGAGTGTACCATGTCCCAAATCGTATGAATCGAGAGCCTTTACCATGCTGTTTTCCGATTCCTTGCCGCAACTTTGGCTGAGTTATGGTGTGTTGTCATTGGTGGTCCTGGTGACCGGTTATCTCGGCGTGCGTTTGCTGCCGCTGTTGCCGCGCCTGGTCCTGGTCGGTGTCGTGGCCGGCGGGCTATGGATGGTGGCGCCGTTTTCGCTGCCGTTGCTGCAGCCCGGGGAGACCTACTCGGGGCTGGCCCCGGCCATCGTGGTGATGGCGGTCGGCGTGCTGCAGCGAGATGGCGGACAGGTGGCGGGTGCATTTCCGCTGCTGCTGGTCGGCGCGGCCGTTGGGGCGGCCCTGGGCGTGCTGGCGTGGCGATTGCTGCGTCGCCGTCGGGATGACGGCGATGACGATCGTGGTGCGGGTAAGCGTGCCAGTACCCCGCCTGGTCGATCGGCACCACCGCGGCGGTCGTCCGCGCCCGCCAAGCGCGGTGATTCACGCCGCAAGCCGGGCGGGCGTCGTGAGCCGGTGGTCGGTTAAAAGACACTGTATGAATGCTTACGCGGTGTTTCCCTGGAGCCGGTTTACGATCTGCCGCGTGTCGGCCACGCGGCGTTGAAAGGTGGACGCGGCGTTGAAAGGTGGTATGTGTTTCGACAAGGAAGCGAGAAATGCGTGCGTTGAGGTTATTGCTGGTCTTGGTTGGCTGTCTGATCCCGCCCCTGGCATTGGCCCAGTCGGCACCGGACGTACGTATCGTGGTCGATGTGTCCGGCAGTATGAAACAGAACGATCCCCAGAACCTGCGTGCCAGTGCCCTGGGTTTCGCCGCCACGCTGCTGCCGCCGAGCGCCCGGAGTTCGATCTGGACTTTCGGCACGACGGTGGCCAACCCGCTGCCGAGCGGCGGGGTCGATGACCAATGGCGCGAACGTGCCGGCGGACTGGCCTCCCAGCTTACCGACTACCAGCAGTTCACCGATATCGAACGCGCGCTGCGTCAGGCGGCCGGTGCGGGGCCGGACAGCCCCGATCGCCATCTTATCCTGCTGACCGACGGCATGGTCGACCTGCCGGCGTCGGGGGCGGAGAAATCCCGTCTCGACACGGCGTCGCGCCAGCGCATCATCGAGGAACTGGCACCGGACCTGGCATCGCGCAACGTGGTCGTGCATCCCATCGCGCTCTCCGACAACGTCGATCTGCCGCTGCTCGAGCAGGTGGCACAGACGACCGGCGGGCTGGCGGCCATTGCCAATACGCCGGAAGAGTTGTTGCGCGCCTTTCTCGATGTGCTCGACCGCATTCTTCCCGGCGACCAGATTCCCATCGACGACCAGCAGCGCTTCACCATCGATGACGATATCGACGAATTCAATGCGCTGCTGTTCCATGCCTCCGGTAGCGACTCTCCCGTCCTGGTCGGCCCGCAGGGTCAACGCTATTCGCACGACGATCATCCCGGTTCGGTGGAGTGGCTGGGCAACGATCGTTACGACTTGATCACCGTGCCCAACCCAATGCCCGGCGAGTGGCGTATCGAGGGGGAGGTCGGCAGCGACAGCCGGATCGGGATTCATGCCGATATCGTGCTACGCAGTCAATCGTTGCCGGCCACGCTCTACCGGGGCTTCAGCACGCCGCTGGACGTCTGGCTGGAGGAGGATGGACAGACGCTGGCCGCCGACGAACTGCCGGCGGGTTTGAGCGTGCGCGCCGAATTGCGCGATATGGACGGTGGCATCCTGGCGCAGACGACGCTGGCGCCGAAGCAAGCACATTTTCGCGGCGAGTTGCCGGGCGCCGACCAACTCGGTAACGCGCGCCTGGCGATCATTGCTCGCAGCGACCGTTTGATTCGCCAGCAGGTCCAGACCGTCAACGTGGTGGCGGCGATGAGCGCCGAGCTCAGCCAGGACGGTACCCGGATCGTGGTCCGCGCCAATCATCCCGACCTCAACGCCGACAACACTCGGCTTAGCGCGAGCCTGACCGGCAATCCGCTCGATGTGCGCCAGAGCGGCGAACGTGAGTGGACGATCGAAGTACCGCAGACCGATCCCAACGAATCCCTGCCGGTCGAGATCACCGCCGAGGCGCAGATCGACGGCCGCACGCTGCATTTCGACCTGCCCATTGTGCGGCTCAATCCCGACGCTGCCGTCGACCTGAGTGGAGCGGATCTCGAACGTGGCGTCGCCAGCCAGTCCCGAGAACGGGACGACAGCGCCAGCAACGACGACAGCGAAGCCTTCAGCGACGGCCTTACTCCCTCGCAGATGGCCGATGTTGCGGTCGACAAGGCGCACCAGGGTTGGCAATTCGCGCGTCCTTACGTCGAGTCCTACGCGCAGCGCCCGGTGACCTGGCTGGTGATCGCGGCGATCCTGCTGCTCTGGTTGCTGCTGCGCTGGCGGCGCGCGGCCAGGCGGCGTCGACTGGCGCGGCGCTCGGAGCCGTCGCTGTAACAGAACCCTCGATAGGCTCCGTCGGAGAAGTCGGCGGACGCAGCCGGTGTGCGGGCGGCGCCTGGCCCTACAACCTTGGTGGCAGCGCCGACGCCGGACGATCCTGCTATAAGGGAACACAACCCAAGCCGAATCAAGGAGTTCCCATGAGCGATAGCGCCACCGCAGGCGTCGAATCGGGGCCGCCGCTGGAGGGGATGGATGCGTTCGAGTCGGTCGACGACATCATCACCGAAGCGTGCCGCCGGTTCGCCGACAAGCCGGCCTTCAGCTGCATGGGACAGAGCTTGAGCTACCGCGAGATCGACCGGCTATCCGATCGCTTCGCGGCCTGGCTGCAGCACGAGACGGATCTCGAGCCCGGCGACCGGATCGCCGTTCAGTTACCCAATGTACTGCAGTTTCCCGTCGCGGTTTTCGGGGCGCTGCGCGCGGGCCTGGTCGTAGTCAACACCAACCCGCTCTATACCGAGCGCGAGATGAGCCACCAGTTTCATGACTCGGGGGCCAAGGCAATCGTGATATTGGCCAACATGGCCTACAAGCTGGAGAAGATCCTCGACCAGACCGAGATTCGCCACGTCTACGTCACCGAGATGGGCGATCTGCACGGCTGGCCGAAGCGGCCGCTGATCAACCTTGCGGTACGCCACGTCAAGAAAATGGTGCCGGCCTACTCGCTGCCCGGGGCGATCGGCTTTCGGCATACCCTGTCGGCCGGCAGCCGGCATCGGAGCGAGGTGGCCGCGGGGCGGGGCGACGAGACCGCGGTGCTGCAGTACACGGGTGGCACCACCGGCGTGGCCAAGGGGGCGATGCTGACCCACCGCAATCTGATCGCCAACATGCTGCAGACCCGGCAACTGCTCGGCACTACCCTCGATGAAGGCGCCGAGACGATCATTGCGCCGTTGCCGTGCTATCACATCTACACCTTCACCGTGAATTGCCTGTTCGCGATGATCACCGGCCAGCACAACGTGCTGATTCCCAACCCACGGGACCTCGCCGGTTTCGTCAAGGTGCTGGCCAAGACGCCCTTTAGCGTCTTCGTGGGGCTCAATACGTTATTCAACGCCCTGTGTCAGCGCGATGACTTCAAGGCGCTCGATTTTTCCCGACTCAAGCTGACGATATCCGGCGGCATGGCATTGACCCAGGTCGTGGCCACACGCTGGCGGGAGACGACCGGTTGCGGCATCGTCGAGGGCTACGGGTTGACCGAGACCTCGCCCATCGCACTGGTCAATCCGCCCGACGCGCCGAGAATCGGCACCATTGGCCAGCCGGTGCCCGGCACCTCGGTTCGGGTGATCGATGACGAGGGACGCCCGCTGCCCCGTGGCCAGAGTGGTGAACTTTGCATCAAGGGACCGCAGGTGATGAAAGGGTACTGGAATCGTCCCGAGGACACCTCCAATACGCTGGACGACGACGGTTGGCTGCGTACCGGCGACATGGCCGTCGTGCAGGACGATGGTTATGTGAGGATCGTCGATCGCAAGAAGGACATGATTCTGGTCTCCGGTTTCAACGTCTATCCCAACGAAATCGAGGAGGTGGTCGCCGGCCACCCCGATGTGGTCGAGGCCGCCGCCGTGGGCGTGCCGGACGAAGAGGCCGGCGAGGCGATCAAGCTGTTCGTGGTCGCACACCGCGATGGGCTCGATGCCCAGGCGCTGCGCCAGTGGTGCAAGAAGGAACTCACCGGCTACAAGGTGCCCAAGTTCGTCGAATTCCGCGACGAATTGCCGAAGAGCAACGTGGGCAAGGTGTTGCGGCGGGAGTTGCGCGACGAGAGCAAGGCCTCCAAGCCCCAGGCGTGAGTTGAGGCGCCGACGGCGTTACAATGACGGGTTCGCCACCGCCGTTCGGTGGCGTCCGTTATCCTGCCGATATCGAGGATCTCTTGAGCGCCACTGCTTCTCAATCCCTGCAAGCCCTGAACGATCTGCAGCGCCGTCTCGATGCCTGCCTGCTGCGCGATGCCTTCGAGCAGCGCAAGCGCCTGGCGCGTCTGGCCAGGCGGGCACAGGAGGGCAAGCCGATCGATCGCTCGCTGCGCGAGATCGAGGCGCGTCTTGCGGCCTCGAGCGAGATCGTCGAGCGCCGGCGACGCCAGCCGGTGACGCTGGAGTATCCCGAATCGCTGCCGGTGGCCGCCAAGCGCGAGAGCATTCTCGAAGCGCTGCGCGAACATCCGGTGGTCATCGTCGCCGGCGAGACCGGCTCGGGCAAGACCACACAACTGCCCAAGCTCTGCCTGGAGCTGGGCCTGGGTCGCCGTGGCATGATCGGCCATACCCAACCGCGGCGGCTGGCGGCGCGTTCGGTGGCGTCGCGTGTGGCGGAAGAGCTGCGGGTGCCGCTCGGCGAGCAGGTCGGCTATCAGGTGCGCTTCACCGACCAGAGCAGCGACGATACCCTGGTCAAGCTGATAACCGACGGCATTCTGCTGGCGGAGACCCAGCACGATCCCGATCTGCTGCGCTACGAGGCGATCATCATCGACGAGGCGCATGAGCGCAGCCTTAACATCGACTTCCTGCTCGGCTATCTCAAGCGGCTGACGGCGCGGCGCCCCGACCTCAAGGTGATCATCACCTCGGCGACCATCGACGTCGAGCGCCTCTCGCGACACTTTTCCATCGAACGGGCTGGCGAGACATGGCCGGCACCGGTGGTCGAGGTTTCCGGGCGCGCCTACCCGGTGGAGGTGCACTATCGGCCGCTGGTGCGTGAGACGCGGGAAGAGGACGATCTGACGCTACAGGAAGGCATTCTGGCCGCCGTCGACGAGATCGAGCGAATCGAGCGCGAGAAGCGCTGGTACAGCGGGCCGCGCGACATCCTGATCTTTCTGCCCGGCGAGCGTGAAATCCGCGAGACCGCCGATACCCTGCGCCGGGCCGAGCTCAAGAGCACCGAGATTCTGCCGCTTTACGCGCGGCTCTCCAATGCCGAGCAGAACCGGGTATTCCAGTCCCACGCCGGGCGCCGCATCGTGCTGGCGACCAACGTCGCCGAGACTTCGCTGACGGTGCCGGGCATTCGCTACGTGATCGACCCCGGACTGGTGCGCATGAGCCGCTACAGCTTTCGCGCCAAGGTGCAGCGGCTGCCGATCGAGCCGGTCAGCCAGGCCAGCGCCGACCAGCGTAAGGGACGCTGCGGGCGTGTCGCCGAGGGTGTCTGCATCCGCCTCTACAGCGAGGAGGACTTCCTTTCCCGACCCGAATTCACCGAACCGGAGATCCAGCGCACCAATCTGGCCTCGGTGATTTTGTCGATGCTGTCGCTGAAACTCGGCGATGTGCTGGAATTTCCCTTCGTCGATACGCCGGATGCGCGCTTCGTCAGGGATGGCTACCGGCTGTTGTTCGAACTCGGCGCGGTCGACGCCGGCGAACATTTGACCCAACTGGGCCGCCGGCTGGCGCGGCTGCCGATCGATCCGCGCCTGGCGCGCATGGTGCTGGCGGGGGAGCAGTTCGGCTGCCTGCGCGAGACGCTGATCGTGGTCAGCGCGCTGGCGATCCAGGACCCTCGCGAGCGTCCGGCGGAGAAGCGCCAGGCCGCCGACCAGCGCCACAAGCAGTGGGACGACCCGAATTCCGACTTCGTCGCCTGGCTCAACCTGTGGCAGGGCTTCGAGGCCGCTCGCGAAGAGCTCTCCGGCAACCAGTTGCGGCGCTGGTGCCGCGACCAATATCTCAGCTATCTGCGCCTGCGCGAATGGCACGACACCTATCGCCAGCTGCGCCAACTGACCCGCGAGATGAAGCTCGAACTCTCCAGCGCCATGCGCCCGGCCGAGGGCGAGGACGAGCCGCCGCGGGTCGATGCGCAGCGCCTGCACCAGGCGCTGCTGGCCGGGCTGCTTTCGAACCTGGGCCAGTTGCAGGAGAGCCGCGAGTTCCTCGGTGCGCGCAATCGCCGTTTTCTCATCCATCCGTCGTCCGGGCTGTCCCGCAAGCCGCCCAAGTGGGTGATGGCGGGCGAGCTGGTGGAGACCAGCCGGCTGTATGCCCGCGACGTGGCACGGATCAAGCCGGAGTGGATCGAACCGCAGGCGGCGCACCTGATCAAACGTGCCTACAGCGATCCGCATTGGGAGCGCAAGCGGGCCCAGGTCGTGGCGCTGGAGCAGGTCACGCTGTTCGGGCTGCCGATCGTCAGCGGGCGCCGGGTCGATTACGCCAAGGTCGCGCCAACGGAGGCGCGCGAGCTGTTCATTCGGCGTGCGCTGGTGGAGGGCGATTACCAGACCCGGGCGCCGTTCTTCGAGCACAACCGGGCGATGATGGCCGAGGTCGAGGATCTGGAGGACCGGGCGCGCAAGCGCGACATCCTGGTCGACGAGGAGACGCTGTTCGCGTTCTACGACGAGCGCATCCCCGCGGACGTCGCCGGCGGACGCAGCTTCGAGAACTGGCGCAAGCAGGCCGAGCGCGAGACGCCGGATATCCTCAAGCTCGACAAGGCGGCGCTGATGGCGCGGGAGGCCGACGAGGTCAGCGTCGAGCAGTACCCGGACGAGCTGGTGTACAACGGGGTGCGCTATCCCTTGAGCTACCATTTCGCCCCCGGGGCGAGCGACGATGGCGTGACCCTGACCGTGCCGGCGGTGATGCTGGCGCAACTGCCGGAAGGGCGCCTGTCGTGGCTGGTGCCGGGGTTGTTGCGCGAGAAGTGCATCGCGCTGCTCAAGGCGCTGCCCAAGCCGCTGCGCCGCCAGGTGGTGCCGATTCCCGACTGGGTGGACGCCGCGCTGGCGACGTTGACCCCGGACGAGCGCCCGGTCGAGGAGGCGCTGGGCGAGTTCCTGCGCGTCAAGACCGGCATCCGCCTCGATCCGAGCGCCTGGCGCATCGATCAGCTCGAACCGCACCTGATCATGAACCTGCGCGTGGTCGACCACGAGGGCAAGACCCTGGGCGAGGGACGGGACCTGCGTGCCTTGCGCGAGCGCTTCAGCGCGGCGGCGGCGGAGGGCGCCCGCGCCATGGCGCGGGAACAGCGCGACGACGCCGAAACCCTCGACGACCTGCCCGAGTCGGCGTTGCCGGATTCGCGTACCACCAGCCAGGCCGGGATTCAGGTCGAGGTCTATCCGGCATTGGTGGCGGAAGGCGACGAGCTGCGTATTGCCTGGTTCGACCATGCCGAGCGGGCGGCGGCGGCGCACCGCGACGGTATCGTGCGACTGGCGCGCCGGCGCTTGCCCGATACGGTGCGCTACATTCAGCGCGAGCTTCCGCTGCTCAAACAGTGCGCGCTGCTGTTCGCCAAGGTCGGCAGTCGGGAGCAACTGGCTCAGGATGTGATCGATGCCTGCTTCGCCCAGACGCTGGCGGCAGATCCGCTGCCGCGCTCGCGCGCGGAATTCGATGCCCGAATCGAGACCTTGCGCGGCGATCTCGTCGCTCATGCCGAAAGCCTGCTGCGCGATCTACACCAGGCGCTGCAGGGACATCTGGCGGTGACCAAGGGGCTCAAGGGCAATGTCAGCCTGGCCCTGGCGCTGACCTATAGTGATCTCAAGGCGCAGATGCAGCGGCTCGTCTACCCTGGGTTCGTGCGTGATGCCGGGGATTGGCTCAAGCATTACCCCCGCTATATGCAGGCCGCCGAAATCCGGCTCGAGAAGGCACCACGGGATCGCCGCCGCGATCAGCTCGCGATGCAGCAGGTCCAGGCTTGGGAGGCGCGGCTGGATTCGCGTCTCGAATCGACTCGGCGCGAGGGCGTTGCCGATCCCGCGCTGGTCGAGTTCGGCTGGTGGTTGCAGGAGTGGCGGGTATCGCTGTTCGCGCAGCAGTTGGGCACGCTGGAGAGCGTTTCCGAGAAACGTCTGGCACGGCGCTGGCAGGAGATCACCGGGCAGAGCGTGTGACCGGCAAGGCGCGCCGGAGCGCATCCACTCGTGGTGAACGCACGTAACGATCAGAAGCGGCCGATGCCGCTGGAGAAACAGTCATGACCCAAGCCGTGATTACCGCGACGGGCCTGTTCACGCCGCCGGAGTCGATCGACAATGCCGCTCTGGTGGCCAGCTTCAACGCCTGGGTCGATGCCGAGAACGCACGTCATGCCGATGCGATCGCCAGCGGCGAGCGTGAGCCGCTGGGCCACTCCAGTGAAGCCTTCATTCTCAAGGCTTCGGGTATCGAGAGTCGCTATGTGATGGAGGCAAGCGGCATCCTCGACCCCGAGCGCATGCGGCCGCGCATTCCCGAGCGTGCCAACGGCGAACTCTCGCTGCAGGCCGAAATGGGACTGGCGGCGGCGCACCAGGCGCTCGACAAGGCTGGCGTGCGCGCCGATCAGCTCGATCTGATCATCGTCGCCTGCTCCAATCTGCAACGCCCCTATCCGGCGGTCTCGGTGGAGTTGCAGGCCGCACTGGGCGCCGGTGGCTACGCCTTCGACATGAACGTGGCCTGTTCCAGCGCGACCTTCGCCATCGACATGGCCACCAATGCGATTCGCGCCGGTAGCCTCGAGCGGGTGCTGGTGGTCAATCCCGAGATCTGCTCGGCGCATCTCAATTTCCGTGACCGCGACAGTCATTTCATCTTCGGCGACGCCTGCACGGCGATCCTGCTCGAGGCCGATCATCTGGCCCGGGAGCGTGAGCATTTCACCGTTCTAGGCACGCGACTGGTGACGCGGTTCTCCAATGCGATCCGCAACAACTTCGGCTTTCTCAACCGCCTGGCGGATACCGGCGCGGGTGCCGCCGACAAGTTGTTCGTGCAGGAAGGGCGCAAGGTCTTCAAGGAGGTCTGCCCGCTGGTCGCCGAGTTGATCCTCGATCATCTCGAAAGCCAGGCGCTGACGGGAGAATCGGTAAGGCGACTGTGGCTGCATCAGGCCAATCGCCACATGAACGACCTGATCGCCAAGCGCGTGCTGGGGCGTGAACCCAGCGCAGCGGAAGCGCCGGTGATCCTCGATCGCTACGCCAATACCAGCTCTGCCGGATCGATCATAGCGCTGCACCTGCATCGCGATGACCTGCAGCAAGGCGAGGTGGGGGTGGTGTGTTCCTTCGGCGCGGGCTACAGTGCGGGCAGTGTGATACTGCGTAAAGGGAATGCGTGTTGATGAAATCGATCCATTGGCTGGGCGGCGTTTGCGTCGCTGCGGCGCTCGGCGGATGCGCTTCGACGAATGAGGCGACCCATCCGCAGGATGCCAATCCACAGGATCCCTGGGAGGGCTTCAACCGGGGCGTCTATCAATTCAACGACACGCTCGATCGCTACGCGCTCAAACCCATCGCTCAGGGCTATGACACCGTGACCCCCGACCCGGTTCAGGATGGTGTCGGTAACTTCTTTTCCAACCTGGGCGAGATCGGCACCATCTTCAATAGCGTGCTGCAGTGGGAATGGGGCAATGCCGGTGTCGCTTCCGGCCGATTTCTGGTCAATACCGTGCTGGGGGTCGGCGGCATACTCGACCCGGCCACTCGCATGGGACTGAACGAGAACGAAGAGGATTTCGGCCAGACTCTGGCGGTCTGGGGCGTCGATTCCGGCCCTTATCTGGTGTTGCCGATCTTCGGTCCGAGCACGGTGCGCGATGCCAGCGGCCTGCCGGTGGATCATTACACCTATCCGGTGACCTACGTCGAAGAGGACAAGTGGCGCTATGGACTGACCTTCCTGCGTTACGTCGATCTGCGTGCCGGCCTGCTGGATCAGGAGTCGCTGATTCAGGGCGATCGCTATAGTTTCATCCGCGACGCCTATCTGCAGCGGCGACAGTTCGAAATCTCCAATGGCGTTGTCGGAGAGGATCCGTTCGCCAGTGGCGGTTTCGGTGATGATTTCGAATATAGTGAAGACGACTTCGCCGAGTAAACCGTGTCCAAGACGCAGCCGGACGTACCCGTGATCGGCGTGATCGACCTGCCGGGACGGGATCGCGAAACCCTGGTGGGGGAAATCGCCCGCCTCGATGCGGTGGTGCACACCGCCGAGTCGCTCGAGGCGCTGCCGCCGGATTGCGACCTGATCGTGGCGCACGTTCGCGCGGTGTCTCATGATGGTTGGGAAAAACTGACCGCGGGACGGCCGACGATCATCGTCAGTGAAAGCCGCCGTGACGGCGATCTGCACAAGGCCGTGGATGCCGGGTTGATCGATTATCTCGTCGAGCCGCTCAAACATGCCGATATCTTGCGACGTCTCATCGTGCGGGGGTTGGATCTCGATCGACTGGCCAGGGCGCATGAAGCAAGTCGAGCCGAGCTGGAGGCGCTCAATGAGCGTCTCGAGACGCATCTCGGAATATTGCGCGAGGATCAGCGTGCCGGCGGCCATGTGCAGCGCAAGCTGTTGCCGCCTCAGGGCAAGACATATCGCGGCGTACGCTGCGACTATTGGTTCGCGCCTTCGCTTTACCTGTCCGGCGATTTTCTCGATTTTCAGCGCTGCGACGACCGTTACAGCTTCTTCTATTTCGCCGACGTGGCCGGGCACGGGGCGTCGTCGGCATTCGTGACCGTACTGCTCAAGTATCTGTGCAACCGTTGGATATCCCAGTGGCGCACGTTGTTGCCGGAGGCCTTTCCCTCGCGCTGGCTGGGCGAACTCAACCGCGAGTTGATCGAGACCGGCATCGGCAAGCACGCCACGATCTTTGCCGGAGTACTGGACCACGAGCGCCATTTTCTGCACTATGCGCTCGGCGCTCAGTTGCCCATGCCCATCCTCCAGAGTGAGGAGCGCGGCACCTACCTGGGCGGAGAGGGACCGCCGGTGGGGTTGTTTCCGGATGTCGAATACCCCATCTACGGTTGTCCACTGCCGGAGCATTTTCGGCTCTGGTTCTGTTCCGACGGCGTTCTGGAGTGCCTGCCGGAGGCTTCACTGGATGCGCGACTCAAGGAGCTCGAGCGTCGCGTGACACGTTGCACCCGCGTCGAGGACCTGAAGGATGGACTGACGCTGGGAGATCAACTGCCGGATGATCTCAGTATGATGACACTGAGTGGTTTCGACCATGATTGAAGGGCGAATCAAGGCGGCCTTCGAGTCGGGCGTGTTCGTGCTCAAGCTTTGTGGCGACGTGCGCCTGACGCTATGCGCAACGCTCGACGCGGAAGCGCAGCGGCTGGCGGAGCTGCCCGGCCTGCGCGCGGTGATGGTCGATCTACGCGAGGCGACCAACGTCGATTCCACGGCGCTGGGTTTTCTGGCCAAGGTTGCGTTGGCGGTGCAAGGTCGGCTCGAGCATCCCCCGACCATCGTCGCCGAACATCCCGATGTGCGGCGGATGCTAGACGTCATGGGCTTCGCTCGCTATTTTACGTTGCTGGAGGCGCCACTGACGGAACCGGCCGAACTGGCCGAGCTTCCGCACGTCGAGACCGACGAAAGCGGCATTCAAGAGCGTATTCTCGAGGCGCATCGGATCCTGATGCACATGAGCGACCATAATCGCCACGAGTTTCAGCCGCTGGTGGAGCTGTTGGAGTCCCAGCACGTCAAAGCCTCGTCGTCGCATTGACGGCCAGCCGGCCTGCCGCGATTCGAATCGGGCCGATCGATTAAGTTCTCCCGAACCCGCGGCTTCGCATCTGTCATGCATTGAAGTTCGTTGCGCCAGCCCAGTGCTGGCGTTTCTTGACGCCTTGTCGGCTCATGCTGGCAGGGCGTTGCCGTTCTACGCCGGCATCGGCCGGCAGTTGTCGAGTCACTAGGGGTTGTTGACGTTTCGTGCGCAGCCACGCTGGAACGTCGACGCCCCCTAAGGAGCGTACGTGACTACCTTGACCGCAAGCCGTCTCGCGCTGTTGGTTGCCGCCAATACTGCGTTGGCGCCACTGGCGATCGACGCCTATCTGCCAGCCATGCCGTCGCTGGCGGCGTCGATTGGCGCCAGCGTCCACCATACGGAACTGTCGTTGAGCGTATTCCTGCTCGGGTTTGCACTGGGGCAGTTGATCTGCGGCCCGCTCTCCGATCGCTTCGGACGCAAACCGGTACTGATGGCGGGGCTCGCGGTCTTCATGATCGCCAGCCTGGCACTCACCCAGGTCGGCTCGCTGGCAACGCTATGGGGGTGGCGCTTCGTTCAGGCGCTTGGCGGTGGTGCCTGCGTGGTCAATTCCGCAGCCATCGTGCGCGATCGCTTCAGCGGTCGCGAAGCGGCACGCGTGATGTCGACCATGGTGATGATCCTGATGATGGCACCACTGGTGGCGCCGGCCATCGGTAGCGCCTTGCTGCATCTGGCCGACTGGTGGCTGATCTTCCTGTTTCTGGCCGTCTATGCCGGCTTCGTGTTGTGGCTGCTGGGGCGGCATCTGCCCGAGACCCACGGTCGCGATCCACAGGCGCCATCGGCACGTCGAATTCTGGCCAACTACGCCAGCGTGCTGCGCCATCGCGAGGCAATGGGTTATATCGGCGCGGTGTCGATGTCGTTTGCTGGCATGTTCGCCTTCATTACCGGTTCACCCTACCTCTACATGGAACACTACGGGCTTTCCACGACGCTCTATCCGTTCGTCTTCGGCGCCAACATCCTGATCATGGCCTCGTCGAGTCGGCTCAATATCCGGCTACTCAAGCGCCGTACACCCCAGCAGAACCTGCTGTTGGGGCTGGGCGTGCAACTGACCGCCGGCTCACTGCTGGTCGCGCTGGTTGCCACGGGACTCGACTCGATCTATACGGTCGCGCCGTTGATGGTGGTCTTCGTCGGCATGCAGGGACTGATCAGCCCTAATGCGATGTCGTCGATGCTCGACCATTTTCCGCACATGAGTGCCACGGCGACCGCGTTGCAAGGTTGCCTGCAATTCACCTGCGGGGCCGTCTCCGGGGCCTTGGTCGGCGCATTCGAGCTGGCCAGCGCATGGCCGACGGTGCTGACGATGCTGGGAGCTACCTTGCTGGGCAATATCGGCGTTCGCGTTCTGGCCGGACGCGCGCTCAAGCGTGGCGAGATCGCGCTGGGCGAATCCGAGGCCTGAGCGGACTTACCCAAAACCGCCAAGCGGTTACGCGCTTTGACGATTGTCATCCTGTTGTCATGAAAGCTTGTCACCGTGTGTCTGCGGAGGTGACAGCCATTCTCGACGGTTGGGCTCGAAAAACCATCGACGATTTTGCCGAATTGGCGGTCGTTCGATGGTTTTTTCACAAAGGGGCACGGGACATTCGACGAATGTCTTTTCAAAACGATGACGCGGGTGTCATGAAACTGTCATTAGGCTGACGTACTGTCTCGCCCTGAGAGTGTTGGCAACCTTCGCAACGTCGTTATCGCTCACGCATTCACGGTGGAAACAGGATATCGCTATGCTAAAACATGTCTTCGCAACGCTCATTTCCGGTTCTCTGGTACTGGGGGCCGCAGCCCAGGCTCAGGAAGCCATCACCGGTGCCGGCGCGACCTTCCCGTATCCGGTCTATTCGCAGTGGGCGGACGCTTATCAGGACGAGTCCGGCATTGGCCTCAACTACCAGGCAATCGGTTCCGGCGGTGGCATCCAGCAGATCACGGCCAAGACCGTGACCTTCGGTGCCAGCGATGCGCCGATGGAGAAGGAAGAGCTGGACAAGAATGGCCTGCTGCAGTGGCCGATGGTCATGGGTGGCGTGGTTGCGGCATTCCATGTCGATGGTATCGATGGCTCACTGAACCTCGACGGTCCGACTCTGGCCGACATCTACCAGGGCAAGATCACCAGCTGGAACGATCCGGCCATCGCCGAGCTGAACCCGGATGCCGATCTTCCGGACACGCAGATCACGCCGGTCTATCGGGCCGAAGGTTCCGGTACCAACTTCCTGTTCACGCACTATCTGTCTCAGGTCAGCCAGGACTTCGCCGATAACGTCGGGGAAGGCAAGTCGGTTGCCTGGCCGACGGGTGTCGGCGCCAAGGCCAACGCCGGTGTCGCCAGCCAGATCGCCAACACCAACGGTGCGATCGGTTATGTCGAGTTCGCCTACGCCGCTCAGAACGATCTGAGCCTGGTGCACCTGAAGAACAAGGCTGGCGAGGTTGTCGAGCCGAACATGGATTCCTTCATGGCGGCAGCCGCCAACGCCGACTGGCAGAATGCTCCGGGCATGTACCTGGTGCTGACCAACCAGCCGGGTGACGAAAGCTGGCCGATCACCGGCGCTTCCTTCATCCTGATGCACAAGCAAGTGCAGGATGTGGACGCTGCCCGTCAGGCACTCGAGTTCTTCGACTGGGCTTACACCAACGGCAACGACATGGCGCAGGAGTTGGACTACGTGCCGATGCCGGAAAACGTCGCCGACATGGTTCGCGACAGCTGGGGTGAAATCAAGGGTCCGAACGGCGAAGTCGTCTGGAACCAGTGATCGCTGTATGACAGGCCGCGACGGCGAGCGGATTCCCGCTCCCGTCGCGGAGTTGTATTGAATACCGTTGCAACGACGGTACTGTGGCAAGCCGACGAGGAATTGACATGGCCACCAACGCGATTCAAACCGACAGCGGCTTGGGGCGCTTGAGCGAAGCTACCCGCAAACGATTGCAGCGCAAGGCGCGCATTGACGTGTTGTTCGAGCGCACGCTGTTCGTTTTTGCCTTCGCGGTGCTACTGCTGCTCGGGGCGATCATCGCGTCGTTGATTGCTTCCAGTTGGCCGGCACTTCAACGTTTCGGATTGGATTTCTTCACCGAGAATCGCTGGGCCGCCAATGTCGAGATCTTCGGTGCCTTGCCGGCTATCTACGGGACCCTGCTGACGTCATTCATTGCCATCGTCATAGCGGTTCCTGTCTCTTTCGGTATCGCCATCTTCCTGACCGAGCGATGCCCCGGGTTCTTGCGTCAACCGCTCAGTACATTGATCGAGCTGTTGGCGGGAATCCCTTCGATCATCTACGGCATGTGGGGCATGGAAGTGCTGGCGCCGTTGCTGCGCACTTGGTTCCCCACTGTCTTTCCCGCCGGCACCGGACTGGCCACGGCGGGTATCATCCTGGCGGTGATGATCATCCCGTTCATTACGGCGGTCAGCCGTGATGTGATCAATACCGTACCCGCCGTGATGCGTGAGTCCGCCTATGGCCTGGGTTGTACCACCTGGGAGGTGGCGAGTCAGGTCATCCTGCCGTCGGTCAAGACGGGACTGGTCGGCGGCGTGGTGCTAGGGCTGGGGCGTGCCCTGGGTGAAACCATGGCGGTGACCTTCGTCATCGGCAACAACCTGTTCCTGAACACCACCTTGACCGGGCAGGGGACCTCGATCGCGGCGTTGATTGCCAACCAGTTCTCCGAATCCGACGGTACCCAGCGCTCGGCACTGCTGGCATTGGGCCTGATTCTGTTCCTGATTACCTTCGTCGTGCTGGCCATTGCGCGGTATCTGTTGCGCAACAGCACCGGCCGCCATGCCTGATGCGATGGGAAAGCCAACCATGAATATTCAAACGACTTCGCTCTATCGCCGTCGCAAGCTTTTCAATCAGCTGGTCATGGGGGCGTGTGTCGCCGCCACGCTGGTCGGGTTCCTATTTCTGTTCGCGATTCTCTTCACTTTGGTAACCAAGGGCCTGAGTGCGTTGTCGCCATCGATTTTCATTGAACGTACGCGTATGAGCGGTGGTGGGTTGGGCAATGCGATCTGGGGCACCGTTCTGATGACCTCGGTGGCAACCGTGCTGGGAACCATCATCGGTGTGGCTGCCGGCACCTGGCTGGCCGAGTACGGTGGCAAGGGATGGATGGCCAAGGTGATCCGCTTCATCAACGACATCCTGCTGTCGGCACCGTCGATCATCATCGGTCTGTTCATATACGCCGTTGTGGTCGTGCCAATGGGCAACTTCTCCGGCTGGGCCGGCGTGCTGTCGCTCACGGTGATCATTGTGCCGGTAGTGATCCGTTCCACCGAGGACATGCTGCGCCTGATCCCCAACTCGTTGCGAGAAGCCGCGGCGGCGTTGGGGGCGCATCGCTGGTGGATCATCGTTCGCGTCTGCTACAGCGGCGCCCGCGCCGGCATCATCACCGGGATCCTGCTCGGCTTCGCCCGCATCAGCGGCGAAACGGCACCGCTGCTGTTCACCTCGCTCAATTCCAATCAGTGGAACTTCTTCCGGCTGGGTGACGAAATGGCCAACCTGCCGATGACCATCTATCAGAACATGACGATCAATGCGTTCATTCCCGACCTGGTTGCCCTGGCCTGGGGGGGCGCGTTGATCCTGACCGCTGCCATTCTGATCCTCAACATCGCGGCGCGTTACTTCTCGCGCCAGCGTTCCTGACTTCTAGCTGCGAGACCGCCATGACCGTCGATCTTCATTTCAACGCCGAACGCGACGCCGAGCCCGCCGAGGCCACGGCACGCTCGCGAACGGCGTCCAAGTTACGCGTCAAGGATCTGAACCTCTACTACGGCAAGTTCCACGCGCTCAAGCAGATCTCAATGGAGATTCCCGAGCGACAGGTAACGGCATTCATCGGCCCTTCGGGGTGCGGCAAGTCGACCTTGATCCGGTGTTTCAACCGCATCCACGACCTTTACGAGGGAATCCATACCGAGGGCCAGATTCTGCTCGACGATCACGATATCTACGATTCCGGTGTCGACCTGAACCTGCTGCGCTCGCGTATCGGCATGGTATTCCAGAAACCGACGCCGTTTCCGATGTCGGTATTCGACAATGTCGCTTTCGGTATTCGTCTCTATGAGAAGTTGTCCGCCCGCGAGCTGGAAGAGCGGGTCGAGTGGGCGCTGCGCAAGGCGGCACTGTGGGAGGAGGTCAAGGACAAGCTCAAGCAGAGTGGGCAGGCGCTGTCCGGCGGTCAGCAGCAGCGTCTGTGTATCGCTCGCACGATTGCCGTGAAGCCGGAAGTGATTCTGCTCGACGAGCCGACATCGGCACTGGATCCGATCTCGACCGGCTATATCGAAGACTTGATCAACGAGCTCAAGAAGGACTATACGATCGTCATCGTCACGCACAACATGCAGCAGGCGGCGCGGATCTCCGACATCACCGCCTTCATGTATCTGGGCAACCTGATCGAGTGCGACGATACCACCAAGATCTTCACCCAGCCGAAGGAGTCACGGACCGAGGATTACATCACCGGTCGCTACGGTTGATTCCGGGCATTGTGATTTCCCGCTCCCGACTGGCGCGAGCCGGTTCGGGAGTGTTTTTCCGACGGCTCCGGCGCGGCCGTGCATGAATCGGCACCCCCCCCAAGGCGGCGAAGCCTGCTGGAGATCGTGTTAAGGTCGCAACCACACAGGATGTGTCACAAGGTGGTCGACCATGTCTTCCAGGCAGGAACCCTCATTCAGAAACGTCCCTTTTCATCTGATGCTGACGTTGGCATCGCTGACGATCATCATTGCCGGTATGCGCGCAGCGGAAAGCTTGATCATTCCCATTCTGCTGTCGCTGTTCATTGCCGTAATCTGCGCCTCGCCGGTGCACTGGCTTCATCGTAGAGGCCTCAACTCCTATGCCGCGGTACTGATCACGCTGCTGATTCTGGGCGGATTGCTGGCGCTGTTCGGTACCTTGCTGGGCAACAGCTTCACCATGTTCATGGATGGCTGGCCGGAAATGCAGAAAGAGTTGCAGGGGCACTATCTGACGCTGCTGGAATGGCTGGCCAACCAGGGGCTGTCGATCTCGCCGCAGGAACTCTCCAAGATGCTCGACGGCTCGGGTGATCAGAGCTGGATGGCGGATTTCCTGAGTGGACTGGGATTGGTGCTCTCGCAGAGCCTGGTGATATTGCTGCTGGTCAATTTCATGCTGTTCGAGACGCTGGATTTTCGCCAGAAGGTTGCCAGGGCGCTGACCAACCCCGGCCCCAGCCTCGAGCGGGTTACCGAGTTCAGCTACAACCTCAAGCGCTACATGGCGGTGAAAACCGTCATCAGTCTGATCACTGGCGTGCTGGTCACCGTTTCGTGCTGGATCCTCGACGTACAGTTCGCGCTGCTGTGGGGCGCGCTGGCCTTCATCCTAAATTACATTCCCAACATCGGGTCGGCAATCGCGGCGGTGCCGCCGGTGCTGCTTACGCTGGCGCTGCCGGATGGCGGGGTGGTGAAGGCGCTGATGTTGTCGGGCGCCTATCTCGTGATCAACTTCATACTCGGCAATTTGATCGAGCCGCGAGTGATGGGGCGGACCATGGGGCTGTCCACGCTGGTGGCGTTCTTGTCGCTGGTGGTTTGGGGCTGGATACTGGGGCCGGTGGGAATGCTGCTGTCGGTACCGTTGACGATGACGCTCAAGATCGCCCTCGACAGCCACCCCGAAACCCGCTGGATCGCCAAGATGCTGGGCCCTTCCGAGCGTCGGCGGCGGCGTCAGCGCAAGACGCAGAAAGCGTTGGACGAGCTGGAAGAAGAGCTCGAATAGGTAGGCTGCATGAAACGCCAGGCTGGACGAAAAGAGCCGCGCTCAAAGAAGCGCGGCTCGATCGTATCCGGTCTCGGGCTGAAGGTTTCAGCCGTTCTGCTCGATGAACTGAGTCAGTTGAGACTTGGATTGTGCGCCGACCAGTGACGCCACCTTGGCGCCGGACTTGAACAACATTACCGTCGGCACGCCGCGCACGCCGTGCTCGGAGGCAATCTCCGGCGCGTCGTCGACGTTGACACTGACGACCTTCAGTTCATCGGCCTTCTCGCTGGCGACTTCGTCGACCACCGGAGCCATCATTTTGCAGGGGCCACACCACGGAGCCCAGAACTTCAACAGCACCGGCTTGTCGGCCTTGAGCACTTCCTGCTCGAAGTTCGCATTGGTGACATCGACATTGTTGGACATGACGTACTCCTGTAGACATTGCGCTCTTCGCGAGCATATGGGGGCGATGTTAGCCCTTGGACCGGGTGGTGGCAAATATCACTGGTTATCGTAACGATAGCGCTAGGTTATTAAAGCCGGGTTTTTCATACCTCAACATAGGGGCGTGCGGAGACTTCACGCCTCGAGACTTATTGCGTAAAGTAATGGCTAATCCGTTTTTTATGCCGTTATTGCCGCATCGACATGCCACGAGGTCGCACATGAAGCTCCAGCAGTTGCGCTATATCTGGGAGGTGACTCGCCATCAACTCAACGTGTCGGCGACCGCCCAGAGCTTGTTCACGTCGCAACCCGGAATTTCCAAGCAGATTCGTCTCCTGGAAGACGAACTGGGCGTCGAGATATTTGCGCGTAGTGGCAAGCATCTGACCCGGGTCACTCCGGCGGGCGAGGCGATCGTCGATCTGGCCGGCAAGGTGCTGCGCACCGTCGATGACATCAAGCACGTCGCGCAGGAGCACAGCGACGAGCGCCGGGGCAGCCTGGCCATTGCCACGACGCATACCCAGGCGCGCTACGTCCTGCCCGGCGTGATCGGCGAATTCCGACAGAAATACCCGGACGTCGCGCTGCACATGCAGCAGGGCACGCCCAAGCAGATCGCGCAGATGGTCAGCGAAGGCACGGCGGATTTCGCCATCTGTACAGAGTCGCTGGAGCTGTTCAACGACCTCGTCCTGCTACCGTGCTACCGCTGGAATCGCTGTATCCTGGTTCCCCAGGGACACCCGCTGGCCACGGGAGAGTTGACCCTGGAGCGCGTGGCGGAGCATCCGCTGGTGACCTACGTATTCGGCTTCACCGGACGTTCCCAGCTCGACGACGCCTTCAAGTCCCGTGACCTGACTCCCAATGTGGTGCTCACGGCGGCGGATTCCGACGTCATCAAGACCTACGTGCGGTTGGGGCTGGGGGTCGGTATCGTCGCGCACATGGCGGTCGATCCGGTTGCCGACAGCGACCTCGTCGCGGTGGATGCCTCGCACCTGTTCGCGAGCTCGACCACCAAGATCGGCATTCGCCGCGGCACCTTCATGCGCACCTACATGTACGACTTCGTCAAGCGCATGGCGCCGCATCTCGATCGCGATACCGTCGAGGCAGCGCTGGCGGCAGGTCCGCGGCACGAGGCCGAGTTGTTCAAGGACATCGAACTGCCGGTGCTGTAGCGTAGCGCGCTTTGGTGAGATGCCAACGAAAAGCCCGCCGCAGTTCATCAACTGCAGCGGGCTTTGGGTTCTGCCGGGTGGCCCTCAGTGTTGCAGGTGCAGGCCGCACTCGCGCTTGGCTTCCACCTTGGTCGGGTCGAAGTAGTCGAAGTTGTTGGGCAGATCGTGCTGCTGCAGGTACTGGTACATCTGCTTGGCGGTCCAGTGCAGCACCGGAGCCACTTTCAACAGACCGTCGGCGTTGCGTGACAGCGGCTGCATGCGCGAACGCTCCGGGGTGTCCTCGGCGCGCAGGGCGGTGAACCAGACGTCCGGCGCGGTTTCGGCGAGCGCGCGACGGAAGGGCTCGAGCTTGACCTCCTCGGTGAAGGCTGCATGGCGCGGATCATCGATGTCCGGCGTGGGGCCTTCCACTGACTCGCGATGAGCGCGCGAACGACGCGGATGATAGATGCTCAGGTTGAGGTCGAGCCGCTGCGTCAGTTCATCGGCGAAACGATAGGTCGCCGGGGTGTTGTATCCGCTATCCATCCAAACGATGGGGATGTCCGGGCGGACCCGCGTTACCAGGTGCAGGATGACCGCTTCGAAAGGACGAAAATTGGTGGTGCAGATCGCCTTCTGGTCCAGACCCAAGGCGAACTCGGTGATGGCCAACGGATCGTGGCCGATTTCACGATTGAGCGTGTCGAGATCGAACGCCATGCGGGGCTCCTAATGCGGACGATTGCCCGGTAAGCAGATGGCAATCGTGCGACGTTGCGTGGGATGGCTGCCACTCTAGCAACGCTCGCCCATCGACGACCAATACCGTTTGGTTAGATGGATATATAACCAAATTATCTACAATGGTATTTTGCTTAAGCGATTCCGTTATTACTGCCCAACTGGCGTATGGCCGCCAGCGGCGTCACGCGCGGTGGTTCATCGACCGGCCACTCGACATGGGCGGTAATGGCGTAGACCTGGCGCAGGCGTTCCGTCGTCAGCACTTCGCCGGGCGCGCCGCTGGCGATATGCTCGCCGGACTGCAGGATCCAGATATGGTCCGCGAAGCGCGCAGCCAGGTTCAGATCATGGATCGCGATCACCACGACGAGTTGCTTCCGGCGCGCCAGTCGTTGCAGATAGTCGAGCACTTGCAGTTGATGATGGAGATCGAGCGCGCTGGTCGGTTCGTCGAGCATCAGCAGTCGCGGCTGGCGCACGATCGCCTGGGCGATCGCCACACGCTGGCGTTGGCCACCGGACAATACCGCCAATTCGCGTTCGGCCAGCGAATCCAGCTCCAGGGAGCAGAGCGCCTGGTCGACCGCGTCCATGGCCTCGGCCGGGGATTCGGCGACCTGCGTTCTACGGGCCAACAAGACTGCCTCGAACACGTTGAGCGCGGCACGCGAGCCGATCTCCTGCGGCAGGTAATAAAGCCGGCCGGCACGCTGTTCGATCGATAGAGTGCCAATGGCCCGATTCTCGAGGACGATGTCGCCGCTGGCCTTCTCGATGCCGGCAACCGCCTTGAGCAGCGTCGACTTGCCCGCGCCGTTGGGACCGATCAGTGCGGTGATCTCTCCCGCGCGGGCCCGGAGCCCTGACAGGCCGTGAAGTATTCGGCGATTGCCGAGACGGCAGTCGAGCCGGTCGATGGTGAGGGTCATCCCCACAGCTCCCTGCGTGAGCGCAAGATCAGCGAGACGAAGAAGGGCAGGCCGATCAGGGCGGTAAGTATGCCGACCGGCAACAGGATGCCGGGGACCAGGGTCTTCGAGAGAATCGAGGTCAGCGACAGGATCAGGGCGCCGGTCAGTGCCGACATCGGCAGGAACACGCGCTGATCCTCACCCACCAGCAGACGCGCGATATGCGGCCCGACCAAGCCCACGAAACCGATGGTGCCGACGAACGCCACCGCCGTCGCCGACAACAGCGCGCAGCACAGCAACATGCGCAGCCGCAGGCGCCCGACGTCGATACCCATCGCCTTGGCCTGGACGTCGCCCAGGCGCAGCGCGGTCAGGCGCCAGTGCGACCGAGCGAAGACCGGCAGCGTCACCAGCAGTGCCAGCATCGCCAGGCCGACCTTTGTCCAGCTTGCTTTACTCAAGCTGCCCAGTGACCAGAACACCAGTTGCTGCAGGGATTGTGCCGAGGCGACGTACTGCAAGACGCCCAACAGGGCGTTGAAGAAGAACATGATCGCGATGCCCATCAGCACCATGGTTTGAATGCTGACGCCACGCAACCGGCTGAGCCCCCAGATCATCAGCGAGGCGAGCATGGCCAGCGCGAAGGCGTTGCCGGTGACCAGTAGCGTGCCGGCCAGCGGCACGATTCCGAGACCGAGCACGATGGCCAGGGCCGCGCCGAAGCTCGCTGCCGACGAGATGCCCAACGTGAACGGGTCGGCGAGCGGGTTGTTGAGCAGGGTCTGCATCTCGGCGCCGGCGATGGCCAGGCTGGCACCGACCACGATCGCCATCAGCGCGACGGGTAACCGGACATCCCATACCACCACTTGCAGTATCCGGGGAACCTCCCCCGGAAGCACCAGCGCGTGCAGGACCGCGGAAAGCGGGTAAGGCCCCGGCCCAGTGGCGATATCGATCAGCAGGGTCGTCAGCGTGGCCACTGTCGTCACGGCGATCAGCCAGCGTTGACGCCGCTGACGCGCCAGATAACGGTCGACGGTGCTACGTGGTCGGATATCGGTGGCGGATGAAGTCGTGGCTTTCAAGATGACGGGAGCGCTCGAGCTGGTAAGACGAAGGAGCAGGGTAATCCAACGCGTTGGTATCGGGAATCATCGATGCCCCAGCCGTTACGTTTCGAGAGCCCGCATCAGACGCCCGATCTTGGTCAGCGTCTCGTGGTACTCGGCATCTTCGTCTGAATCGGCGACCAGGCCGCCGCCGCCCCAGATGTGCAGGGTGTCGCCATCCGCCACCACGGTGCGAATGGCGATAGAAGTGTCGAGTCGGCCGCGACGGTCGACGTAACCCAGGCTGCCGCAATAGACGCTTCGGATACTCGGTTCGAGTTCGTCGATGATCTGCATCGCGCGGCGCTTGGGAGCGCCGGTGATCGACCCGCCGGGAAAGGCGGCGGCCAATAGCTCCAGTGGCTTGGTCCGCGCTGCCAGCTCGCCGCGTACGACACTGACCAGATGATGCACGTTGGCATAGCTTTCGAGACCGCACAACTGGGGCACATGAACACTGCCGGGGCGGCAGACGCGTCCGAGATCGTTGCGCAGCAGGTCGACGATCATCACGTTTTCGGCGCGGTCCTTGGCGCTGCGCTGAAGCTCCCGGGCCAGTCGGATATCTTCCTCGGCAGTCGCGCCGCGAGCACGGGTGCCCTTGATCGGCCGGGTCTCGACCTCGCCATTGACCGCGCTGAGAAAACGCTCCGGCGACAGCGACAATATCGCCTGGTCACCATGAGCCAGGTAACCGCCGAACGGCGTCGGCGTGGCCTGTCTCAAACGGCGGTACGCATGCCAAGGGTCACCTCGATAGCGTGCGGTGAAGCGCTGGGTCAGATTGATCTGATAGCAGTCGCCTGCATGCAGATAATCGATGACACGCCGGAAGCGCTCGCCATAGCCGGCACGATCGAAATCGGGCCGGAAGGACGTGGCCAACGAGAAGTCGTCGTCAGGCGCTGGCGAATCCGCCTCGAGCCAAGTCAAGACGGCCTCTCTCCGCTCGGCCGAAGCGACCAGGAACGCTCGCTCGGCGGCATGATCCTGAACCAAGGCCCAGTCATGGATGCCCAGCCGAGCCTGGGGCAGCCCCGGGCCGGGGCGCGGCGGGCGATGTCCGAGGTCTCGCTCGTGCTCATCGGCAAGCGTGTAGCTCCAGTAACCCAATAGTCCGCCGAGAAAGGGGAGGGCCTCGGTTCGCTTGGTCAGCTCGGATGAGATGCGCGGTAGATGATTGGCCACGGCATGCTCCAGCAGCGCCTGTTGCGCCTGGAAACGACCGACGGGCAGTGGCAAGAAGGGCTCGCAGCGAGTACCGGCGGAATCGATGGTCAGCGTATAGAGCGGGTCGCTCGAGAGAATGTCGAAGCGACCGCCCGGTGCGGCAGGGCGGCCGCTATCGAGCAGGACTGCCCCGGAGCGATGTCGCAGGCGTTCGAAATACGACGCTGGGTTCGGTGAGTAGGGAAGCTCGACGATCTCGAGCCACGGTCTCGCGTTAGCCATGCCAGCCTATCTCAAAATCGGGTAAACGCCGACAGGGCGGTATTCGTCTTGCCGGTGCGTTCGGGAAGTGGATGCTTGGTGGCGAGTGTATCGGGAGCGATCTGGATGAGCGAGGTCTTTACCTCGAATCCGGCTGGCCCAGGCGAGCCGGCCTGCGCTTGCCGTGACGGGCCTGATCCGGGCCGCGTCGAAACGCGCAGTATGGAGCCCTTTCTTGTGCAGACAACCCATTGTCGACAACTTGGTTTCGAGCGTTTTTACAGATTAGACTAAAGTGCGACGAATGCGGGGCTTTTTTGATTGCTCCGACTTCGCATCGGTCCTAATATGACCCTATATTCCTTTAATTGTTAACAATCCATGGCCGATTACGTCACACCGACTCTCGACAATGACGCTGAATTGCCCGCCGTGCGGACTTTGGCGGAGCGTGTCTTTCACCAGTTGCAGCGTGCGATCGTGCGCGGCGAGTTGCCGCCGGGCACGCGCATAACGGAACCCGAGCTGTCGTCCCATTATGGGATCTCGCGCGGCCCCCTGCGCGAGGCGATGCGCCGGCTGGAGACCTATCGCCTGATCGAGCGGGTGCCGCATGTCGGTGCGCGCGTGGTCAAGCTGTCGATGGAGGAGCTGCTGGAACTGTTCGACGTGCGCGAGGCCTTGGAAAGCATGGCGGCGCGTCTGGCGGCCAAGCACATGACGCCGGAAGAGATCGCCGGGCTGCGCGACGTGTTGGCAGTCCACGAGCGCCAGGACGATCTCGCCAGTGGCGAGGCCTATTACCAGCGCGAGGGCGATCTCGATTTTCACTATCGCATCGTGCAGGGCAGTCACAATCGCATGCTGATGACGATCCTGTGCGACGACCTCTATTACCTGGTGCGTCTCTACCGCACCCAGTTCAGCGCCAGTGGTACCCGTCCGCACCAGGCATTCATCGAGCATCATCGTATCGTCGATGCGATCGAGTCGGGGGACGCCGAACTCGCCGAGCTGTTGATGCGCCGCCACGTCAGCGCATCCCGCGAGAACGTCGCGGCCAGTTATGCGCGTGCGCTGGAAAGCCAGGCCGACGACGCCCAGCCCATCGAACCCGAAACTTCCAGGAGCGCAACATGAGCCAGCCGAGCCCCGGCGCGCGTTTCCGCGCAGCACTCGAGACCCATCGTCCGCTGCCGATCGTCGGTGCCATCAATGCCTACAGTGCGATGATGGCGCAAACGGTCGGCCACCCTGCGATCTATCTTTCCGGCGGTGGCGTGGCCAACGCCTCCTTCGGCCTGCCCGACCTGGGAATGACCACGCTCAACGACGTGGCCGAGGATGCGCGTCGTATCACCGGCGCCTGCGAACTGCCGCTGCTGGTCGATATCGATACCGGCTGGGGCGGGGCCTTCAATATCGCCCGGACCATCAAGGAGATGGGGCGGGCCGGCGTGGCGGCCGTGCATCTGGAGGATCAGGTGGCGCAAAAGCGCTGTGGTCACCGGCCCAACAAGGAGATCGTGTCCCAGGCGGAGATGGTCGATCGCATCAAGGCGGCGGCGGATGCCCGGCTGGACGACGATTTCTACCTGATCGCGCGCACGGATGCCTTTCAGAAAGAGGGGCTCGAGGCGGCGATCGAGCGCGCCAATGCCTGTATCGCCGCCGGTGCCGATGCGATCTTCGCCGAGGCGGTGCATACCCTTGACGACTATCGCGCCTTCTGCGAGGGCGCCGATGCGCCGATTCTGGCCAACATCACCGAGTTTGGCGCCACGCCGCTGTTCACCCAGCAGGAGCTGGCGGAGGTCGGCTGCCGGATGGTGCTCTATCCGCTGTCGGCGTTTCGGGCCATGAACGCCGCGGCGCTCAAGGTTTATCAGGACATTCATGCCAAGGGGCATCAGCGCGATGTCGTCGACATGATGCAGACGCGTGAGGAGCTCTACGAGTTTCTCGACTATCACGCTTATGAACGCAAGCTCGACGCGCTGTTCGAGAAAGGGCGTAGCTGAGCGGGGAGGCAACATGGCGGAAATGACCAAAAGCACCGGATTGCGTGGGCAGAGCGCGGGCACGACCGGGTTGTGCACGGTAGGCAAGAGTGGTTCCGGGCTGACCTATCGAGGTTATGACATCCAGGAGCTGGCGGAGAATGCCCGCTTCGAGGAGGTCGCCTACCTGCTGTTGAAAGGCGATCTGCCCAACCAGCAGCAACTCGACGACTACATCGCGTTGCTCAAGCGTTCACGCGGATTGCCCGATCCGCTCAAGCGGGTACTCGAGCAGATCCCTTCGGATGCCCATCCCATGGACGTGCTGCGTACCGGGACTTCGATGCTCGGCAACCTGGAGACCGAGCAGCGCATGGAGGATCAGCAGCGCCACGCGGATCGCCTGCTGGCCGTCATGCCGTCGATCCTCAACTACTGGTATCGGCATTCGCACTACGGCGAGCGCATCGAGACCGAGACCGACGACGTCTCGGTTGGCGGCCACTTCCTGCATTTGCTGCACGGCAAACCCGCCTCCGATCTGCATGCCCGGGCGATGAACGTCTCGCTGATCCTCTATGCCGAGCATGAGTTCAACGCCTCGACATTCACCGCAAGAGTGTGCGCCTCGACGCTGTCGGATCTGCATAGCTGCGTGACCGGCGCCATCGGCTCGTTGCGCGGGCCGCTGCATGGCGGTGCCAACGAGGCGGCGATGGAGATGATCAGCCACTGGTCGAGCCCGGACGAGGCGGAGCGCCGGATCCTGGAAATGCTCGAGCGCAAGGACAAGATCATGGGCTTCGGCCATGCCATCTATCGTGAGTCCGATCCGCGCAACGCGATCATCAAGGCGTGGGCGAAACGGCTGGCGGACGATGTCGGCGATACGCATCTCTATACGGTTTCCGAACGCGTCGACGAGGTCATGTGGCGCGAGAAGAAGCTGTTTCCCAATGCCGATTTCTACCATGCCAGTGCCTATCACTTCATGGGCATACCGACCAAGTTGTTCACCCCGATCTTCGTCTGTTCACGGCTGACCGGCTGGTGCGCCCACGTTTTCGAGCAACGCGCCAACAACCGCATCATCCGCCCCAGTGCGGATTACGTCGGGCCGGAGAAGCGCGATTGGGTGCCGATNNCCGAGCTGCAGGCCATCGCGGATTACGTGCTCGGCTATCGTGTCGACAGCCAGGAGGCGCTGGATACCGCCCGCAATTGCCTGATGGATACCCTGGGCTGTGGTCTCTTGGCGCTGCGCTTTCCGGAATGCACCAAGCATCTGGGGCCAATCGTCGAAGGCACGGTGGTGCCGCATGGCGCACGGGTGCCGGGAACGCAACTACGCCTGGATCCGGTCAAGGCGGCTTGGGACATCGGCTGCATCATCCGTTGGCTGGATTACAACGACACCTGGTTGGCGGCGGAGTGGGGCCATCCCTCGGACAATCTCGGCGGCATTCTGGCGGTAGCCGATCATCTCTCGCAGCAGCGGCTGGCGCGAGGCGAGCCGCCACTGACCATGCGCGATGTGCTCGAGGCGATGATCATGGCCCACGAGATCCAGGGCGTACTGGCATTGGAGAATTCCTTCAATCGTGTCGGGCTGGATCACGTGGTGCTGGTCAAGGTCGCCTCGACCGCGGTGATCGCCAAGCTGATGGGGGCCGATCGCGAGCGACTGCTTTCGGCGCTGTCCCACGCCTTCGTCGATGGACAAAGTCTGCGCACCTATCGTCATGCGCCCAATGCCGGTTCGCGCAAGAGCTGGGCGGCGGGGGATGCCACCTCTCGGGCGGTGCGTTTGGCCGATATCGCCATGCGCGGCGAGATGGGCGTCCCCGGTGTGCTTTCGGCGCCGCAATGGGGCTTCTACGACGTGCTGTTCAGCAAGACCAACAAGGACCAGGCGATCAAGCCGGTGCCCGAGCGTCGGTTCCGGGTGGCTCAGGCATACGGCACCTATGTGATGGAAAACGTGCTGTTCAAGATCAGCTTCCCGGCGGAGTTTCATGCCCAGACCGCGGCCGAGGCGGCCGTGATCCTGCATCCGCAGGTTCGCAATCGTCTGGACGAGATCGAACGCATCGTGGTGACCACGCATGAATCGGCGATTCGCATCATCTCCAAGGTAGGCGAACTGGCCAATCCCGCCGACCGAGATCACTGCCTGCAATACATGATTGCGGTGCCGCTGGCGTTTGGAGACCTGACCGCCGAGCATTATGAGGACGCGTTCCACCACGCGCATCCGATCATCGACAGCCTGCGCGGCAAGATGGAGATCGTCGAGAACGAGCGCTATTCCCGTGAGTATCTGGAACCCGACAAGCGCTCCATCGCCAATGCAATCCAAGTCTTCTTCAAGGATGGCAGTCATACCGACCAGGTGGCGGTAGAGTATCCCATCGGTCATCGCCGCCGCCGTGCGGAGGGGATTCCTCTGCTGGAGAAGAAGTTCCAGCGCAATCTGGCCACACGCTTCCCGGCTGGGCGCTGCGAGCGGATCTTCTCGCTGTGCCAGGATCAGGCTCGCCTGGAAGCGACCTCGGTGGCGGCATTCATGGACATTTGGACTATCTGACGCCAGGTATGACGGGTGCCACTTCGGCCAGTCGATGACCTCCTGATGACAACCCGAAAATTTTCTTGCGATAGGGCTTGCCAAGCGCCTTCGAGGTCCGTAAAGTACGCATCCGCTGGCGACGACAACAGCCGCCGGCACCGCTCTTTAACAATC